>JBFWUW010000040.1:0-62904 GCA_050247075.1 Pirellulales bacterium
CGGCTTCCTCTTCCGAGTCGGCATCGTCGTCGGAGTCAACGGCGGCGTCTTCGTCGTCGGTCATTTCTTCCTCGTCCTCGGCACTTTCATCGGCGAACGGATCGCTGTCGGTCTCGGCCGACTCGGCATCTTCATCGTCCGCGTCTTCTTCCGCTTCGGCATCGTCATCGGAGTCCGCGGCGGCGTCTTCGTCGTCCTCCATCTCTTCATCATCGGTGTCGCTCTCATCAGCGAATGGATCGCTGTCAGTCTCGGAAGACTCGGCATCCTCTTCGTCGGCTTCCTCTTCCGAGTCAGCATCGTCATCGGAATCAACGGCCGCGTCTTCATCGTCGGCCATTTCTTCGTCGTCGCTATCGTCTCCGAATGGATCGCTGTCGGTCTCCGAGGACTCGGCATCATCGTCGTCCGCGTCTTCTTCCGAGTCAGCATCGTCATCGGAGTCCGCGGCGGCGTCTTCATCGTCTTCCATTTCTTCATCGGCATCGTCATCCGCATCTACCGCGGCATCTTCATCGTCCGCGTCCTCTTCCGAGTCGGCATCGTCATCGGAATCGACGGCTGCGTCTTCGTCGTCCTCCATCTCTTCTTCGTCGCTGTCATCGCCAAACGGATCACTGTCGGTTTCCGATGATTCGGCATCTTCATCGTCCGCGTCCTCTTCCGAATCGGCATCGTCGTCGGAATCTGCCGCGGCGTCCTCATCGTCGGCCATTTCCTCATCGTCTTCGGCCGGAGTATCTTCATCGTCACCGAACGGATCGCTGTCGGCCGATTCCTCGGCATCGTCAGCGGGCATCTCTTCTTCGTCGGAATCCGCGTCGGCATCCGCATCGTCGGCTGGTTCGCTGGTATCTCCAAACGGATCATCCGCATCATCCGCGGGCGCGTCCGCTGCATCTTCCTCCGTCATTTCTTCGTCGTCCGAATCCGCGTCGGCATCATCGGCATCGTCCGCGGGTGCGTCCGCATCGTCATCGGCCATCTCTTCATCATCCGACTCGCCGAACGGATCGGACTCGGCGTCCGCGTCGTCTTCGTCCGCATCATCCTCCATCGTTTCATCGTCGGCCGGTTCGTCGGTAACCGCGTCTTCGTCAGCGGGTTCGTCATCGCCGGTGTCTTCCTCGGGCATGTCTTCGGCCGGCTCATCGCCGAAATCGTCACCCGCGTCATCCGCGGGTTCGTCGGCTGGCTCCTCGCCAAACGGATCGCCATCGTCGGTATCGGCGGGGCGGGTAGCTGGTTTGGCACGCGCGCCCGGCACTGGTTTGGCGGGCACTTCCAGGTCGTCCGCGTCGGTGGTCACGCGCGGCTCGGCCGCGCGAATCTTGCCATACCGTTCGCGGCGTTGTTGCTGCACGCGCTCTGCGGCGGCTACGCGGGCCTTCACACGATGTTTTTCCAAAGCCACGCGCGGCGCGCCTTGAATCCGCTGGATGGAGCGGCCAACATTGAACAGCCCGTTGGCATCTTCCGCTTCTAGCTCCGCCCCTTTGGCGAAGTCGGCATCGGCCTCTTCCGGGCGGCCCAGCTTGATATAAGTGAACGCGCGGAAGTAATAGACCCGCGGGTCGCTGGTTCCCCCTTCGATCACGTCGCTAAAGGTGTCGAAGGCCTCCTGATTCTCACCCGAGAAAAATGCATGCACGCCATTGCCATACAATTGCGACAAGGCCGCATCTTGGGCGGCGGCATCGCCGAACAAAACCGCGGTGAGGATGAGCCCTCCCGTGACGATGGCCACACCAAGGCGTTGCATACAATCTCTCCCAAGAAAAAAGGTTCGACCGGGCTTGAAAGCGGGGGCAAGAACACCAAACAGCCCGACGTGGCAGCCGCCAACAGCCGCCTCAAGCCGGAAATTGCCGATGAGCAAGTTCCATCGTAGTCTGGCAATAGGCCAGTTTCAAGCAAACACCGGCCAAGGAACTGGCCCGAAATAGCTTCTTTTTCCAACGCCCTTTCCCGGTAATTCGGGAAAGGTTGAAAAGCCACGGCAGCCATTCCGGGCCAGTTCCTTTGGACTTTCGCCCACTTGACTTGATTTGCTCAATTTCGCTACACTTAAGGTTCGATCAAAGATTACTGATGCAATACCTCAGACAATGTCGTTTGCACCTTTTGGAGTTAGCCCCATGTTGCGCATCAACGCCGGTCGGACGGGCAGCTATTGCGATGGTCTAAGCCGCCGCAGTTTTGTTCAACTGGGTGTGGCCGGTATGGCCACTACCGGCCTGTCGGGCATTTTGCGGGCCAAAGCGGCTTCCGCCAGCGCTGGCATTCAGCCCAAAGACACATCCGTGATCTTGATCTGGCTGGATGGCGGGCCGGGCCACATGGACATGTACGACATGAAGCCCGAGGCTCCAGCAGAGTTTCGCGGGCTGTGGAACCCCATCAGCACCAACGTGTCGGGCTTTGAGATGACGGAGCTTTATCCGTTGCAAGCCAAGGTAGCCGACAAGTTTTCGATGGTCCGGTCGCTGCATCACAACCAGGGAGACCACTTCACCGGCGGGCACTACATGCTAACCGGACGCGGCGGAGCGTCGGGCGGAAGCACGCCAGGCCGTTATCCCTCGTTTGGCTCCATCGCCACCAAAGTGGTTGGCTCGCGCAAGCCGGGCATTCCGCCGTACATTGCCGTGCCGTATGCCTCCAGCATCGGCCTGCGGCCGGGCTATTTTGGCGCTAACTATCTGGGCATCGAACACAACCCGTTTGAAGTGGAAGGCGACCCGAACACTCCGTATTTCCAAGTGCAGAACCTGGGGACCAACGCCAATCTGACGCTGGAGCGATTGGAAGACCGCACGGGCTTGCGCAAATACTTCGATAACCTCAGCCGCGATGCGGACAACAAAGGCACCCTCGACGCCATGGACCGCTTCGACCGCCAGGCGTACGACCTGGTGACGGGTCCGGCCCGGCGAGCTTTCGATATCAACGCCGAAGACCCCCGTTTGCGAGACACCTACGGTCGCACCAACTGGGGCCAATCAACCTTGCTGGCCCGGCGGCTGGTGGAAGCCGGCTCGACCTTTGTCACCGTGCATTACGGCGGCTGGGACCACCACTGGGATCTGAAAGAAGGTTACGAGCGCGTGCTGCCGCAAGTCGATCAAGCCGTGGCGGCCTTGTTCAATGATCTGTCGGATCGAGGCTTGTTGGATACCACCCTGGTCATGCTGTGTGGCGAGTTCAGCCGCACGCCCCGCATGAACGACGGCGGCAACGGCGGCCCGGCTGGCAGCATGGGCACCCCCGGCCGCGACCACTGGGGCAATTCGATGTTCTGCCTGATGGGTGGCGGCGGCGTCCGCGGCGGCCAAATCGTCGGCTCGACCACTCGATTGGGAGACGCTCCCAAGGATCGGCCGATCACTCCGTTCGACATCCACGCTACCGTTTACCACTTGTTGGGAGTCGATCCCACGATCAACTTCCTCAACCACTCCGGCCGGCCGGTTCCGGCCATCGACCACGGCAGCGTGATCCACGAGTTGTTGTAGAACGGCGGGCGGCTAGGCCTCACCACGAAAAAACCTCTGTCCCAGCACGTTCTTTTTGGACGTCAACGGGCCAGGCGTGGTGTCTTCTTGATAGACGCCGACCACCATGTTGTATTTGGCGTCGAGATCGTCGGCGTAGTGGACCAGCATCGCTTCGGGCGTCATCGGCGGCTTAGGCGAGCCCCACTCGGGCAGCCGCTGGTGCGAAACAATAATGTGCTCCAGCCGCAGCAAGGTCTCGGCGTCGATATCGCGGCCGGCCGCCGCTTCGCGAAGCATGTCGCGGCCTTGCAGGATGTGCCCGATGAGTTCTCCGGCCGGCGTGTAGATCGTCCCCATCGGCTGCTCGTCCAATTCTCGCAGCTTGCCGATGTCGTGCAAAACGGCTCCAGCCACCACCAGCCCGCGATTCAGCCGCGGCTGCAAGTGCGGGTAATAGTCGTCGTACTTGTCGGCCAAAAAAGCGGCCGTGCGGGTTACGCTTAGCACATGCTCCAGCCAGCCGCCGACGTAGGCATGGTGGACCCGCGACGCCCCGGGCAGCGTCAACAGTTCCTGGCGGTTCCCCTCTAGCAGATCAAGCACCAGTTTCCGCAGCGCCGGGTTGTCGATCCATTGTTCGGCCATCGCCGCCAGTTCGGCGAACATCATCGCCGGATCAAACCGCGACCGGGGCAAAAACATCGTGGGGTCGAACCCGTCGGTAGCATCGGCGGGCGTGACCGGGCGAATGCGGCGAATATCGAGCTGCGGGCCGTAGTTGGTCTCGCGATAAATGGCCCTAATCTTGAAGCAATCGCCGGGCGTCCAGCTTTCCCGGCAGTCCACCGCGAACGGCGAGTCACCCCACAACGGAAAGACCACCTCGCGCAGGCCATCCCGAAAACCAACCTTGAAATACGGCTTGCCGTCGCGCGTCTGCAACTCCTCCTTCCGCGACAACAGCGCAAACAGGTCCGCCTCTTGGCCATTGGCCAGTTCGCACAACGGAACAATTGGCATGGACTTCATTAAAGGCAGAAGGATGAAGGATGAAGAAAAGCTGTCAGCGGAGAAGCTGTCAGCCATTGGCGAAGCTAGTTCGGCATCAACCGAACACCGAACACCAAACACTGAACACTCCTATTTATCCCTCCTATTCTGGTCAGCGAAGTTGCGCCGGGTCAATTGTGGGAGGCAAGAGGTGCCTTGGCCTGTGGTAGTCGTCACGACCGTTACGCGCGTCATGGTAGGGGGGCGGGCCGGTCGATGGGATTTTGGTGGGCCGTGAGAGATGGCGGCCGTTCGCTCTTTTTGCCAGGTGCGGCCATGCCTCCGCGTAAATCGCTTGTGCCCGCCGCGGGTCCGCGGCCCGACCATCCGTATGTGGGCGCTTTCTTCGACTATCTGAGGAACGAGTGCCACCTGGCGGAGAACACGGCCTTGGCCTATCGCCGCGATGCCCGGCGGTTCTTTCAATGGATGGCGGGCCGGCATGTCGCCGACCTGAAGATTTCCGATCTTTCCGATTATGCCGCCTGGCTGCGAGAGCAAAGCCTGGCACCGGCCAGCGCGGCCCGGCACATTGTCTCGTTGAAAATGATGTTCCGCTACTTGCAGATCGAGGGGGCTGTCTCGGAGAGCCCCGCCGAACTGATCGGTTCGCCCAAGCTGTGGCAGCGCGTGCCGCAGGTGCTTTCGTCCGTGGAGGTGGAAAAGCTGCTGGCCGCCCCGCGCCCGCCGCGGTCGCTGTGGCGGCGAGACCGGGCGCTGTTGGAACTGCTGTATGCCACCGGCTGCCGTGCCTCGGAAGTGACCAATCTGGAACGCCGCGACGTTCACCTGGACGAAGGACATTGCCGCTGCCAGGGAAAGGGGGACAAACAACGCATGGTGCCGCTGGGCAAAAAGGCCGTGGCGGCCATTCGCGAGTACCTGGAGCACGAACGCCCGCTGATCTGCAAACTGGTGCCGAGCGAACCGCGCTGGCTGCTGCTTTCTCGGCATGCCTTGCGTCTGCGGCGCGAACGCATCTGGGAACTGGTCAAAGAGTACTCCGCCCGCATCGGCGCATCGGACGAAGTCAGCCCCCACACACTGCGGCACAGCTTTGCCACGCACATGCTGACCGGCGGGGCCGATCTGCGGCAGGTTCAAGAAATGCTAGGCCACTCCAGCATCGCCACGACGCAAATCTACACACACGTCGATGCTAGCCGGCTCAAAAGCGTGCATAAGCAATTCCACCCGAGGGGGTAAAAAGAGCTGTCAACGGAGAAGCTGTCAGCGAGAAAGCCGTCAGCGGAGAAGCTGTCAGCCATCAGCTTCTTGTTGTCGTAAAGAGCCCGGCGTCATCTGAACACCGAACACTGAAAACCGAACACTGAGAACTGAAAACTGACTACTGAAAACTGTTTGCTGATGGCTGACAGCTTCTCCGCTGACGGCTTTCTTCTCACTCATTCACATACGTTTCCAAGAATCTCGCCAATCGATGGAAGTCGCTGCCGGCTTGGATGTAGCGGACGACCGTTACCAGGTTGTCGGGGTTCACCAGTTTCTCAAACGGCACATAGTTGAGTTCAAGCTGGCCCGACACCGATACCATCACTCCGTTCAGGCACTTTTCGACCAAGGCCCGGTAAGCCCCCACGCCTAGCTGGCTTCCCAGCATCACGTCGAAAGCGTGCGGCCGCGCGCAGCGCACCTCGTATCCCAGCGCCAGGCCGGTCACTTTGCGAGACTTGCTGGTTTGCTTCTTGTATTCGTCAGAGACCAGCTTGGCGAACATCCGGCCCAGGTTGACGTGCGAAATGGAGATATGGCCGTGCTCGTCGCGGGGGATGCCTTCGAGGTACTTTTGCGGCAGGAACTCGGCCAGCCCCTCGGCCATCACCACCACGCCATAAGGCTTGCCCTCGGACTCTTCCCGCACGCGCATGGTCTTCACGATCCGCTGCACGACCAGTTCAACATTCATGATCTGCCGCGTGCTGGTTTCTCCGGTCTTCTCGTTTTTAACCTGTTCCGTGTCGGCGTACTTGCCGGTGATATCCTCGACGCTGATTGCCAAGCTGGCCTCGCCGGCGATGGCTGCTCCATAGGCCAGCCAGCCGGCGCTGCGGCCCATGGTCTCGACCAGGAAGTAAGTGGCCATCGCCTCGGCATCGGCCAGCAGGTTGCGGATCTCCGCCGCCAAATTTTCGACCGCGGTAAAATAGCCAAAGGTGAAGTCGATGC
Organism: Pirellulales bacterium; assembly: GCA_050247075.1. GTDB lineage: Bacteria > Planctomycetota > Planctomycetia > Pirellulales > JBFWUW01 > JBFWUW01. The sequence continues at coordinate 6,735 of JBFWUW010000040.1, forward strand.
CCATGTAATCGTTGTCGATCGTCTTCGGCAAATGCACCACCGGAATCTTTTTCGATCCGGCGGGCAGCGTCTCTTGAAACAGCTTGAACTTGTTGGCCGTTTTGAGCGTGTCGTCGCCGCCAATCGAGACCAAGGCATCAACCTCCAGCGAGCACAGCGCTTCGTACACCGCCTTTAGCGGCTTGTTCTTTTGCGGGTCGCTCAGATGGGCCGGAGCCTCGATATGCTTGCCGGGGTTGGTGCGGGCCGTGCCGATCATGATCCCCTGGCTGTTGCGCGTCCGTTTCAGCCTGTTCTGATCGAGCAGAACATAGTCGCGGCCCAGTTGCAGCGGCGTCTCGGTCGAGTAGCCCACCAGCTTGCTGTAGCCATGCAGAATACCGAGCACCTGGATGTTGTTCCGCAAGAAGGAAGAGGCCGCCGTGGAGATCACCGCGTTGGCGGCGGGTGCCGGCCCGCCGGCAAACAAAATGGCCGCGCGGCGGATACTGCTTTCGACTTGAGGCGGACGAGACAAGGTTGTGGACATGCAATTTACCTGGCAATAGGTTCAAACAAGGTCGCGCCTGCTAGCGCCGCGAAATGCGGCGCTGGCCCTTCGTTAGCCCTCGATTTCTCGTCTACGTTTTAGCGAAAACCGGCCCCGCCTGACAGGGCATCGGGCGGTGCCGCGATGCCGTCGCGAAAAGTCCTTCCGGCGGAGGCGGGACGACATGAAAATCTTGCGATTCGCGGGAGACACTACGGCCGTGGCGGCCGCGCGAGCGAATATCCGTCGAGTCGTACTCGGCAGCCGGAACCGATCTCTTGTGATGCCAGAATAGGCGGTCGGCGCATGGCAGCTCGTTGGCCAGCAAGCTAGAATGGGACCGGTTTGCAATTCCTTCCCGCGGGAGATTGGCCATGCCAAGACGCACCGATCATCGCCCGACCCGTTCCAGCCAGGCACCAGTGCCCCGCCGCGCGTTTCTGGCCGATATGGGCATGGGCATCACCGGTCTCGCTTTGGGGACCATGCTGCACCGCGATGGCATTACGCGGGCCGACGAGCACGGTCTGTTTACTCCCCCCACTGGCCAGCCGCACTTTGCCCCCAAGGCCAAGAATGTCATCTGGCTGTTCATGGTGGGCGGAACCAGCCACATGGAGAGCTTCGACCCCAAGCCGGAACTAACCAAACACGCCGGCAAGACCATTGCCGAATCGCCCTTTGCCGATACGCTGGAATCGCCCTACCTCAAAAAGAACATTCGTGAGTTCGTGGCCGGCCTGCACCCGGTGCAGCCCAAGTTGTACGAGTTGCAAGTTGGCTATTCCAAGCGCGGCCAGTCGGGCATTGAAGTCAGCGACTGGTGGCCGCATGTTGGTAGCTGCATCGACGATATCTCCGTGGTCCGTTCGATGTGGACCACCGACAACGACCACGGGGCCCAGCTTCAGTTTCATACCGGGCGGCATGCCTTGGAGGGTCGCTATCCCACGATTGGATCGTGGGTCCATTACGGCTTGGGTACGCTCAACGACGATTTGCCCCAGTTCGTGGTGATGGGCCAGCCGATCGCCGACTGCTGCGGCGGCATCGGCGCGCACGGGGCTCACTACCTGGGACCAGAACACGACGGCGTCCAACTGGCGACCGATCCGGCCAACCCGCTGCCGTTTGCCCTGCCAGAGCCGGGCGTCTTTCGCGAGGAACAGGCGGGTGAGTTTGAGCTGCTTTCACGGTTGAGCCAATTATCGACCGCCCAATACCCGGACGATCCCACGTTGCGGGCGCGGATCAAGTCTTACGAGTTGGCTTTCCGCATGCAGACGGCGGTGCCGGAAATTATGCGGTTTGCCGACGAGACGGCCACCACGCAACAATTGTATGGGCTGGAGGACAACGTGACGGCACCGTTTGGCCAGCAATGCCTGGCCGCGCGGCGATTGGTGGAGCGAGGCGTGCGGTTCGTGCAAATTTTCCACGGCAGCAACGGCGGCGCCGGCGCATGGGACGCGCACGGCAACCTCAAGAACGGCCATACCGCGCTCTGCCAGCAGGTTGATCGGCCGATCGCTGGATTGATCCGCGATTTGAAGCAGCGGGGACTGTTCGAAGAAACCCTGGTCGTGTGGGCAACCGAGTTTGGCCGCACGCCGGGCGCTCAAAACTCCGACGGGCGCGACCATCACCCTTACGGCTTTTCGATCTGGATGGCGGGTGGCGGCATCAAGGGGGGCGTAGCGCATGGGGCGACCGACGAGATCGGTTTTCACGCGATCGAAAACCGGCACTACGTGACCGACGTGCATGCCACCGTGCTGCATCAGTTGGGGCTGGATCCCCGCCGGCTGGAAATCCCTGGCCGCAAGCGGCTGGAGATCGACTTCGGACAGCCCATTCGCGAGATCATCGCTTAGGATCTTGGTCCAGAATCGGCTTCGCAACTGGCCCGGAATAACTTCGGCGTTTTGTTTTCCCGCACCCTGCACTCTCCCAGTGGGAGAGGGGTTTTATGACGAAGTTATTCCGGACCAGTTCCTTCCGGTTTTTCCGTGGCGGAACGGGGAGCTGCCGCAGCTTGCCGCTCGTGGGCTTCATATTCATCCGTCATCACGGAGGGGCAGACTTCTTGCACCCCGCACTGTTGGCAAACCACCCGAATCAAATCGCTGCCGCTAATCTTCAGATCGTGCTGGGCACAGAGTTGGTACAGTTCTTTCAGGTGAACACAAGGCATGATACGCCTCCCTGGAACCAAGGACCGAAGAGGGTGTCAAAGACCGAACCGCCCCGAACAAGGTACACAAGACACGGGCAACTCCCCAGTTCCCCCGCAATCTCTTGCGGGGTTTGCGCTTACGAAAGTGGAGACGAAGGGGATCGAACCCTCAACCCCCGGCTTGCAAAGCCGGTGCTCTCCCAATTGAGCTACGTCCCCAAACGCGGCCGATGGGGCCGGTTTGTGCTAAGAACTTGAGGCTATTGTACGGTTTTGTCTTGGTTTGAGAATGAGGCAACGGCCTTCGCCCAGAATTCGCCGCGGCCGGTGCCTGCTGGGCCGTGAATAAATCTTTTGATAAATCGCAATGCTAGCGGCAACCAATTGCCGACCCGCGGCGTAGAATGCTGGACGACGCGGGGGCCAACAGTGCATAATGCGGCAGTTGTACCTATCTTGTTACGGCTGGTTGAGTTCCGTGTTTGGCGCGCTGCTGGCGGACCATGTGGCAAATCCTCAATACACGCACCGCCCAAGTGGCGGTTTGGCTGGCGTTGCTGGCATCACTGGTGGTTGTGGGAATCTATATCATCCAGAAGGTTCGCGCAGGGTTTACCGGTCGTGGGCCTGCATCGAGCGAAATGTTGACGAGTTTTCGAGAACTCCACTCCCAGGGTCAGCTTAGCGACGCGGAATACCGAAACATAAAGACGAAGCTGGCGGATCGTCTTCAGCATGATGTGCAAGACCGCGCCCCGGATGCGGAACCGCCAGCGGATCAGAAAAAACCAGAATAATTGGCCCGGCGACAGGGATCGGCCGCCAGGCCAGCGGACAAGAACGCGGAAAACAGTAACGATTGAATCATCGCTTGATTGCTCGAAGCGAGTGCGAACAAGGACGTTCCCGAGGCCCCCTGCCCCCGAGGGCGAAACACGGCTACTCGAGCTGCACCTTGGTTAACGCTTTTCGGCGGACTGCTGATCGAAGCCAGCGGCCCGGCAAAAAGTAACGGACAAAAAAGGAGAAGGCATGTCGGCAAGGGACACGAACGGAGGCCGCCGGGCGGGTGGAACGACCAAGAAGAACGCATTTTGCTCGTTCTGCCGCAAGAGCTATCGCGATGTTGGCCCGCTGGTCGAGGGACCAGGCGATGTCTACATCTGCGGGGAATGCATCGAGCTGTGCCAGTCGATTTTGGATCAAGAAAAGAAGCGCCGCGGCACCGGCAAGCAACTCTTCAACCGTATTCCCACGCCGCGAGAAATCGCCACGCAGCTCGATGGCTACGTGATCGGCCAAGAGCATGCCAAGCGGGTGCTGTCGGTAGCCGTGCATAGCCACTACAAGCGGCTGTCGCTAGGGGCCGATTCCCCGGACGTGGAGATCGACAAGTCCAACATCTTGCTCGTCGGCCCCACGGGCAGCGGCAAGACATTGCTGGCCCGCACGCTGGCCCGCATTCTTAATGTGCCGTTTGCCATTGGCGATGCCACCACGCTGACCGAAGCCGGCTACGTGGGCGAAGACGTCGAGAATCTGCTGCTCAAGCTGTTGCACGCCGCCGATTTCGATCTGGAGGCGGCCCAACGCGGCGTGCTGTACATCGACGAGATCGACAAGATTGGCAAGACCAGCCACAACGTCTCGATCACCCGCGATGTCAGTGGCGAGGGCGTGCAACAAGCCCTGTTGAAGATGCTGGAAGGAACCGTGGCCAACGTGCCGCCGCAAGGGGGCCGCAAGCACCCAGAGCAGCAGTACATTCAGATGGACACGACCAACATTCTGTTCATCTGCGGCGGCACGTTTGTCGGCATCGACAAAATCGTCGGCAAGCGCCTGGGCAAGAAAGGGATGGGCTTTGGCCAAGGAGACGCCGCCCACGCTGGCGAAGCTAGCGTCAGCGAACTGCTGGGCCAGATTACGACCGACGACATTCTGGAATACGGCATGATTCCCGAGCTGATCGGCCGATTGCCGGTTGTCTCGGCCCTGCGGCCGCTCGATGTCGACTCCATGGTGCGGGTGTTGCGCGAGCCTAGAAACGCCCTGGTGCGGCAGTACCAGAAAATGTTCGAGCTGGAAGAAGCCGAATTGAATTTTACCGATGGTGCGCTGCGGTGTATTGCCGATAAGGCATTGCAGAAAGCCACGGGCGCCCGCGGGCTGCGTTCGATCGTCGAGCAAATCATGCTGGACGTGATGTTCGAGCTGCCGGAAAAAGGCCGCGGCCACCAATACAACATTACCGAGGATGTCGTCATGGGCCGCCAGCGGCTATTGCCGATGCCGGAGGCCAAAACCAAGAGTGCCTAGGATCCGCTTTAGCCCACGAGCGGCGGATCATCAGGCGGATTTCTAGAACTACAACAAGCGCGGTACGTTCAAGCCCACGCGCCTCACAAGGAAGTGGGGGTCAAGTTCGCGCATCTGCTGACGGGCTCGGCGCTGCCAATGGCGGCACCGGGCCCGTCGCTGTTTATACAGGGCAACTGTAGGAGGCGATTCCATCGCCGATGGGAATGGCGAGAATCGCAACCATCGGCGATGGAATCGCCTCCTACAAAAATTCGTCGCCTCGAACAGCCCGCGTCAGGCAGCCTTGCCGCAGTGCTGGTCATCTTGCAGAACCGGCAACTCCACCGTGACTTGCGGCAGGCGATGAACGGGCGTGTCGGGCAGGGCGTGGCTGGCTGTCCCCCCGCCTACGCTTCGCATGGGAATTTGGCTGATAGGCCCGCGGGTAGAATATTCGATCTTTCCACGAAACAGCTTCCACGCCCAGCGCAAAGTGCGGCGATAAGTATGAAACAGCCCCACCATGGCCACGGCTTGCACCAAGGCGTCGATGATGTGGGCGCGTGTCTTGAGATACGCCTTGCGGCGAACCTTGCGAAACGGAGAGTAATCTCGCGTTTCTTGTTCGGTGCGGCGCTCCGCGTCGGCAAACGGAATGTTGGACTTCGACACGAATAGCGCCATCAGCATCCGCAAGGGATTGAAGAAGTACGTATAGCCCACAAGCATGTTGAGCTGCTTGAGCCAGGGCCGCGGATGCTTGGAGGCCATGACGTAGTTGCCGTCGCCGCGGTGCGCGTCGAGCGGCTGGCCATCGACACTGTCGAACACCATGCCCGACGTATAGGTATCTTCGTACCATTTCGAGCCGGGTGACGGCGTCAGCATCAATACCTGAGTGTACAAGGCACCGGCCTTGCGCAACACCCGCAGTTGGTTCAGCAAGCCGTAGTTGCCCTTGCGCGTCACCAGCGGCTGCGTATCGTGGTGCATCATCATGGGAATTGGGTAGATGCCGTTTTCCCGCAACAAACGGAACGACTCGAGCGTCTTGCTTTCGTTTTGGCCCTTCTTGACGAGCGTTCCGGTCAAGTCCTCGACGCCCATCCAAACCGCGAACAAGCCAGCGCGGCGGATCGTGGGCAGATGTTCTTGGATGCGAATCGTGTCGTGGACGGTCGCCTCGGTTCCAAAGCGAATGCGGTTGAACGGCTTTTGGCCGGCTACAGCCCGCCGTGCCAACGGCTCGCAGATATCCATCGTCCGTTTGGTATCGTTGAAGAAGTTATCGTCGGTGCCAAAGAAATTGGTGATGTGGTACGCCTTGTAGAGCTGCTCGATCTCGTCGGCTACGCGCTCGCCGCTCTTCACGCGGTGCTGCCGCTGGTTGTAGGCCGGAATGGGGCAATACGCGCAGCGAAACTTGCACCCCACCGTCATCACAATGGATGAGATCATGCTATGCTTGCGGACCCGTTTGGCCGACAGCGGATTGGCCCCCAGCATGGTCCCGGAACTCGGCGGCTCCAGTATGGCGTAGCCGGCCACGGGCGAGGGAAGCTCGTCCAGGTCGCCCAACAGCCGCTGAATGCCCGTATCGACCAACTCTTCCACCGCTCCGTTGGGCGTGGAGGAATTGCCGTAGACCAGCCCGGGAATTCCATCGAGTGCGCCGCAGTCGCGGGCCCGGTAAAACACCGATCGCATCGACTCTCCGTTGGCCCTCAGCGCCAGCAGCGTTTCCAACAATTGCAGCAGCACGTACTCCTCGCCCGTCACCACCACATCCGCCCCCGCGGGCCGGGCGGGGTCGTTGCTGAAGGAGAGCCACGGTTCGTAAATGCTGCGCGGTCCGCCGGCGATAATCAGCGGGCGGCGCGAAGGTTCGATGCGGCAGGCATCGGCTACCATCTGGTCGCAGGCCTCGGAATGCAGATGCATGCTGGATACCATGAAGATGTCCGGTATCCGCCCATCCAGCCGCATCCGGGACGGCTGAAAGTTCTTGTTCCACTGTTGCAATACGACGCGAGTCTTGGAAAAGCCCGAATCGATCATGGCCGCGCCAATCGCCCGCACGCCGGCGGGGACCATGCGCAAGTCGGCAAAGATGAAGGGCAAGATCCGCGTGCGGTGATCGAAAGCGTAGGCAATCACCGTCGTCAGGTCGTGCCGATGGGCAATGGTCCGCAACCGCTGCCGAATAGCGGTCATTTCTCCATCGGGCAACAAGATATCGCCGCGAGTACGAGGGAGGAGTTCCATGGCGGTGTCTCGCGGAAAGAAAGGCGGCGGAATCGAACTCGCCGACAGGACCAGGTGGCAGCCGACGGGGCCAAGTTTTCGCACATCGGGGCGGATGAATCCACGCCGATTTCCGGCCGGGTCGGCGGACGCCTGCTAGCAACCGCTTGATAGCAAGGCCGGCAATCTGGTTGTAGAAGGCGATTCCATCGCCGATTGCACCTCGTTCGTTCAATCAACGAGGGCCGTGGTGTGGGCTTTAGCCCACATAAGATACTATCGTGTGCCGAAACCCGCGCGCCACCGTCGGCTTCTTGCCCATTTGCCTGGCGGCGGCTGCTAGCGTCGGAACGAGCCGCGCGATACCATCGGAAATGCCAAGGCCATGTTGGCCCAGTCAACTTTCAACGCACAAGTTTCTTAGCCACCACCCACGAGGCAACCATGAACGCCGATGACCTGGTTACGGTTTACTCCGACAAAGATGTCACGCGCGCTGAAATGGTCAAGAATTTCCTGGAGGCCGAGGGAATCCGGGCTTGCGTGTCCGGCATCAATCAAGGGTCATTGTCGGGAATTGTCGATGTCCTGGTGCAAGTTGCCGCCACCGATGTGGCACGCGCTCAAGAGGTGATCGACTTCCATGAGAGCAGCGAGGACGATCTGACCGAGGAAGACGGCCTCAGCGATGAGCCGGGGGACGAAGGCATTGAACTGGGCGACGGCCAGGAGTAGAGGCCAGCCCCGCATTCTGCAGGCCTGTCGCCGGCTGCCTGCCGCCGAACAAATTGCCAATCTCGCCCAGGTTGCACGCCATGACGAACTCACTTTCACGCCGCGATGCCATGACCGCCGGACTCACCCTGGCCGTGGGAGCGGCCGCCGCCTTGCAGACATCGCCGTCAGCCGCGACGGAGGGCGCCGACCCCTTTCGCTACTGTTTGAATACCAGCACCATTCGCGGCCAAGAATTGGGAATCGTCCGCGAAATAGAGATTGCCTCGGCCGCCGGCTACCAAGGTATCGAGCCTTGGATTCGCGAGTTGGATGAGTACGTCAAGGCTGGCGGTTCCCTGCCCGACTTGCGGAAGCGCATCGCCGATGCCGGTCTGGCCGTCGAAAGCGCCATCGGCTTTGCCACCTGGATTGTCGATGACGACGAGCAACGCCGCAAAGGCCTGGAGGAAGCGCGGCGGAGCATGGAATTGGTGGCCGCCATTGGCGGCACGCGGTTGGCGGCTCCACCGGTCGGCGCGACCGATCTCCCCAAGCTCGATTTGTTCCGCGCGGCCGAAAGATATGGCGAGCTGCTGGAATTGGGCGACAAGATGGGAGTGGTGCCCCAGGCCGAAGTCTGGGGCTTTTCCAAAAACCTTAGCCGCTTGGGCGAAACGGCCTTCGTGGCGATCGAAAGCGGACATCCCCAGGCCTGCATCCTGCCTGACATCTACCACATTCACAAAGGGGGTTCAGACTTCCACGGTTTGAAATTGCTGAGCCAGACAGCCGTGCATGTGTTTCACGTCAACGACTACCCGGCCGATCCCCCCCGCGACACCATCACCGACGCCCACCGCGTTTACCCCGGCGATGGCGCCGCTCCCTTAACGCGGATTTTTCAGGACCTGATTCGAGGCGGCTCGCGCTGCGTGCTGTCGCTGGAGCTCTTCAATCGCGACTACTGGAAGCAAGACGCGCTGGAGGTCGCCAAGACGGGCTTGGCCAAAACCAAAGCGGCCGTGGCCAACGCCCTGTAGGCAGCGCGCAGAGGTGGCAGACGGCCCGATGACTTGCTACCATCGAAGTAGTATCCCACCGCATGCAAATCCACCATCGCACAGGCCTGCCCCGATGTCCGAGACCCTCTTCGATGAACTCACCACCGCATGCGCCAGCGGCGGTGCCGATGCCGCCCTGCAAAAACTGGCCGCCCGGCTTAGCGAGCAAGGCCAGTTCCACGAACTATTCGACACCCGGTTGATGCAGGCCCGTCGCAAGTTGGGCCTGCCCGTGGCCCAGGCCTCGGGCCTGGACGATCTGCCAGAGCCGCAACGCAGCCAGGTGGAGTCCGCGTACCTCGAGGCTTGCCGCGAGGTCGGCGGACTGTTGCTCGACGCGGGCAACGTTCGCGAAGCCTGGATGTATCTGCGGCCCGTGGGGGACCGGCCCGCCGTTGCCGCGGGCCTGGCCAAGATCGCGCCCGATGACGAAAACGTGCAAGATTTAATCGAAGTCGCCCTGCACGAGGGTGTCCATCCCAAACTTGGCTTGGAACTGGTCCTGACGCACTTTGGCGTCTGTAACGCCATCACCACTTGCGAGGCCGCCATGCAGCGGCATACGCCGCCCCAGCGCGAGGAAGTCGCCCGGCTGTTAGTCCATCGTCTGCATAAAGACTTATTGAGTAATTTGCAAGCAGAGGTCGCCCGCCAAGAAGGAACACCCCCCGCCGAAAAAACCATTCAAGGGCTGGTGGCCGACCGGGATTGGCTGTTTGCCTCGGACAATTACCATATCGATACCTCCCACTTGCATGCCGTGGTGCGGTTCGCCCGGCAAGTGACCGATGCCGAGACGTTGCGGCTGGCATTCGACCTGACGGAATACGGCCGCCGCCTGAGCAACCAGTATCAATACCCGGGTGAAGAGCCGTTTGCCGATTCCCAGACCGCGCACGGCTTGTTCTTTCAGGCCCAGTTTGGCGAGCAGGTTGAGCAAGCCCTGAAATACTTTGGCGACAAGGCCAAGTCGCTGCCCCTGGAAGAGCACGGGCCGGGACCAGCCGAGGTGTACATCGCTCTGTTGGCCCGCCTGGGGCGCACGGCGGAAGCCTTGGAAGCCGCGGCCCAACTTCTGCCAGCGGGAACGCAAACGTCCGGTTTCGCGCCGTCGCTCAATGAACTGGCCCGGGCCACCGGCAACTACGGCCGCATGATGGAAATCTGCCGCGAACGGGGCGACGTACTGGGCTTTGCCGCCGGCCTGGCCGAACAATCGGCATAGCTGGCTGCAGACAGTAGCCTTGCGCCGAATTCGCCAAACGGTTATAGGGGGCAGTATGCTGGTTCTATCCCGCGGAAGTCGGGCCATGCGAATTATACTGCCAATTCACAGCCTGAAGGGCTGCAGGATTCCAGCCCTGGGTTGAGTGGCATTGCCACGAAACCCAGGGTCAACCGCATCATATTTCGTCGTGTGGCCTGAAGGGCCACGGTAACAGTACGCTGCGGTTCCCTGTCCCCCTTCAGGGACAAACGACGGGAAAATATGGCAATCCATTCCCTTGGTCTGCGCGACTTTGTCGCTGGACCCAGGGCTAGAATCCCTTGGCCTTTCAGGCCAGGTTTTGCGCATCCCTCGACAGGGCTTTGCAATTCAAGGTGCGGCCGCCGCATCGCTGCCAGCTTCCAGTTCCGCAATGAACGTATCGACCGCCCGATAGAACTCGGGCGGGTCTTCGTTGTGGCCGTAGCCAGACATGGTCACAAACTGCTTGCGGCCAGGCGCTGCATCAAACAGCCGTCGGCCAAACTCATAGGGAACCAGGTCGTCGGTGTCGCCGTGCGCCGACAACAGCGGTCCCTGGTACCGGCCGATCTTGCTCAAAGAGTCCAACCGGTTGCGCATCAAAAAACGTACCGGAAAAAACGGGTAGTGCCGGGCCGCTATTTCGGGCAGTGAGGTAAAGGTGCTCAGCAAGATCAGCCCGCGAGCTCCATCGTTGGCCGCCAGATCAACCGCCACTCCCCCTCCCAACGATTCGCCCAGATGCACAACATCCTTCGGGGAAATGCCCGCGCGGGTGCAAAGCCAGGCCTGGGCGGCGCGGGCGTCCGCCAGAATCCTGGCCTCATTGGGAGGGCTGTTCTGGCTGCGTCCGTAGCCGCGATAGTCGTAGATCAGTACGGCCAGTCCCAGTTGGTGCAGTTGGCCCAGCATCTGCCAGCGGTTGGTCAGGTTGCCGCCGTTGCCATGCGAGAACAGCACGTACGCGCGCGGTTGGTCGTGCGGCACGTACCAGCCATGCAGTTGGGTTCCGTCGGCGGCGGCAAAGTTGGCATCCTCCACCGGAAAGCCCATCCCCTCGGTTCGCCAGCTTCCCACCGGATGCCTCTGGGGGAAGAAGATCATGTATTCCTCAAACAGCATTAGCAACACCAGCATCAACGAGTAACCCGCCAGCAGCCCCACCGCGGCAATCTTGAGCCAACGCCGCCAGCCCTTCTGACGTGGGACGGAGGGGCTAGTTGCTGCTGATTCCGGTAAGGCCATGCCGCTCATCGTAGCCCAAATGGGCAAGTGCGGAAAACACCTGTAGTAGGACGCGATTCCATCGCCGATACCCCTGTAGGACGCGTCTCAATCGCCAATGCCCCTGTAGGAGGCGATTCCATCGCCGAGCCCCTGTAGGACTCCTCTCCAGCGGGCAGCCGGGCCGACAGCGAAGCGCATGGCGAGAGCGACGTTGATGTTCCCACCGAGTTGCCCTGGGCTGATAAATAGTTGCTGAAAGCTCGCTGTTCTCGGTGGGAGTTTGAGCAACCCGCGTTGCGCGAAATGACCATGATTTATCGAGGGTATCCGCTCGCGGGCCGGCTCTTTGCTCTGGACGAAGGAAGGCCATCCGCGACATTACGCCGAAGGCGTTTCACAATCCAGCCCAGGGCCGCGAGCGACAGCAAGCGCACCCTGGGTACGAGATCGAACAGAGACCGTCGTACACCCCGAAGGGGTTTTACAAAACGAAGGGCGACACCACTTCTCCCGCGATGAATATCATGGGCCGAGTCAAACGCTGTGCAACCCTTGCAGGGTAGGACATGTACCTCGCGGCAAGTTACCCAGGGTACGCTCGCACGCGCGCGGCCCTAGGCTGGGCTGGGAAACGCTTACAGCGAAAATCTCTCGGGCAGCCAGGGGCCGGGTCGCCCTGGGCGAGCAATCGCCCGGGGCGACCCGGCCCAGACCGCCTTCGAAGTGAATACCTAGCGTCGAGAGAGTCGAAATGGAGTTGAATGATTGAATCTCAGATTTGCGATTTGCCCATGTAGGACTCAGGGCTTGAGCCGCCGACATGTGTGCCGTCATGCGGGTCAACCACAAACTCAACATGCTTGTTCGCAGTTGAATCCCACGCACGCCCACGAATGCCACTTTCTGTGGCTTCGATTATTTGCAAACCATCCCATGACAAACGCTCAGTTATCCAGAGTCGGCCTTCTGGACCGTACGCTTCTATTTCCGTGAAGTCAACGAAGCCGATCAGTTTGCACCTCGGGATGGCGAAGACGTGCAGCAATGGAGAGCTTTGGATTTCCACGAATTCGCCGGGTGCGGAAACCGTGACCCAGTAACCCTGGCCGTTGCTAACCACACAGACAATATCGGGCGAAGGGGTACCAAAGACACCATTTAATCCGCCAGCTCCGCTGCGAAAAATGCCAACCCACTGCTCGCCTACTGCTGGGTAGATTTCAAGAGCAAGAGGCTCGCCAGTGTGTGTCTCGAACTGTAGCTCGCCCGATCTTGCCTCTGATCTTTGCCAGCCAAAAATGTATCGTTGGAACGTGGTTGATTGCTGTGCCGATGTTTCACAAATGGCATAGTTGGCTTCGAAGCCTAGATCGTCCTGTATAAGTGTTGTCGCCATGTCAGCTCCTACTCCTTGTCCGGCCGAAAGAACCGATGGGTGATTACTTCATTACGGCAGCCAGGGGGACACCCATAGTTTGAGCGTGGGACCATCGCGGTGGCGTTGACGACCTAACGTATTGCTGAAAGGCATGTTACGAATTCTGCCGCATGAACTCCACTACTGCGGAGACCAAGGCCGCCGTGGAGCCGGTGCTGTTCGCTCGGCAGGACAATTCCATAAGCGATGGTTGATGGGTGCGACGGGGGATCTGAAGGACACGTAGGCGACAGGCAAGCCCATCATCGCGCACCACACACCCCTTGAGCCGACACTGATAATATACATATAAATATATATTTTAATAGTTTACAAAAAGATCATATCGTGTACAATCGCCAGCGACCGGCTTTGCGCGCCGACGTGGCCTTTGCACGTCCAACGGGCGTGAAGCCCCCAAACCGCCCAAGCATCGTCGTCCGCCGCGTGCTCGAACAGCATGGCCGTGGCGGTCGATCGGGCGAGTCCTTGAATTCGGCTACCGTTGCCGGCCGATCGGCCAACGTGTGAGCGACAACTTTCTCGCCGCTCTCTCCACCGACCGGTACGTGCCACGGGGCCTGACCATATTTTTGAAACGCGGTCGTCACGCGGGGCGCTGATGGTGCGCGCCGCTGTAGGAGCCGTCTCCGACGGCGATTCGGGGCAGTCGCAACCCGCACCACACCTCCGTTGTTGGAACAGGTAGCGCGGCCGCGAGGACCAAAAACCCCGCGATTTCGCCGAGAAATGCCCGTTTGTTACCTGCACCACACCGTGAAATGGTGCGGGTAACGTGGAGCAGGAAGCTGCCAACCCCAACATCCGCCCCCCTCTCCCGGTACTCCGGGAGAGGGGATGGGGGGTGAGGGCAGCAACGCCATCGACGGCCCATGCCCATCAGCCCCGCGCAAGAAGCAGCAGCCACTCACGCATCAAGCCAGCAAAGCATGAGCTTTGCGGCAACGTGTACCCGCACCACACCCCCCCGAAACACGGCAAAAATGGAACAGGTAACGTGGAGCAGGATGCGTTTGCCAGACGCACGAGGGAGTGATAATAGCGAACAACACAGTGAGCGGCGCAAGGCACGGCGAGTTGCCCCCTGCGCGGCATTAATACCGGGCGGCTTCCTTACGCTGGGCTTCTGGCTGGATCGTCTTCAGAATCTCTTCCGCCTTCTGGCTCATCATCCGCAGTTCGCTGCCGATGGCGATGAATTGCATCCCTTGCTGGGCACGGGCCAGCGCGGCCGTGGTGTCCATGGTGTGCATGCCGGTGGGCGTGCCAGTCTTTTTTCCGGCAGCGACCACGCGGGCCAGCATCTTCTCAAACTCATCGGGCGATGGATCGGTGCCGTCGGGCGAACGCATGTTGGCCCTCAGATCGACCGGGCCGACAAAAATGGCATCGACCCCCGGCAAGGCGTAGATCTGCTCGGCGTTGGCCACGCCCGTGGGGCTTTCGGTCTGCAGAATGACCAGGATTTCGTCGTTAGCCCTTTGGAAGTACTCGGCCGCGCCGGCATCAAAGTTCATCGAGGCCATGCCGCCGCCAAGGCTGCGATTGCCCGTCGGCGGATACTTGGCCGCGTTGATGGCGATCTTGGCCTGTTCGACCGTATCGACCATCGGCACGACAATGCCCCACGCGCCGGCATCCAGCACGCGCTTGATGTAGTCGTGATTTCCTTTAGGGACGCGGGCCAGCGGCACCCCGCCGGCATCGGCGATGCAGGCAAAAATCATCGCCGCCTGCGACCAGTCGATCGCCGAGTGTTCAATGTCCAAGGTCAGCCAGTCAAAGCCCATGCGGGCCAGAACGCGGGTGGCATACAGGTCGCCCAGCGACAGCCAGGTGCCAAACGAGGGCTGGCCTTCGCGGAGTTTACGCTTAACGGGGTTGGTTTTCATGGCGAGGGGGAGAGAAGGATGAAGGAAGAAGGATGAAATGTGGCCAGGCGCTACGGCGTAAAGTCTTCGTCGCCGGTCAGGCGCAGGGCGAACTCGGCGAGGAGGTCGGCGGCACGGTCGATGTCGTCCAGCGAGATCATTTCGACCGGGCTGTGCATGTAGCGGTTGGGGATGCTGACCAGCCCCGTGGCCATGCCGCCGCGGCTGATTTGCATGGTGTTGGCGTCGGTGCCGCTGGCACGATTATTGGCCCCCATTTGATACGGCAGTTCGCGGGCCTGGGCCGCCGCCACCAGCCGATCGACCATCACCGGATTCATGTTCGGCCCGCGGTAAATGACCGGCCCCAGCCCCAGCCGGATGTCTCCCTCTTGCTTCTTGTCGATCGTGGGGCAGTCGGTGGCATGGGTGACATCCACGGCAATTCCCAATTGCGGGTCGATGCTATAGGCACTGGTCCGCGCGCCGCGCAGGCCGATCTCTTCTTGCACGGTGGAGACCGCGAACAAGGCACAGTTCAGGCGTTTGCCCACGGTTCTGCGCAAGGCTTCAATGACCACCCACACGCCGCATTTGTCGTCCATGGCCGCCGCGGCGGCAAAGCCGTTTTGCAAGGCGTGGTAGCCAAGTTCCAATGTTACGGGGTCTCCCACCGCGATCAGCTTTTCGGCCTCTTCCTTGTTGCGTGCCCCAATGTCGAGCCACAGGTCTTTCATCTTGGGGATCTGTTTGCGTTCCTCATCGGTCAGCAAGTGGATCGCCTTGCGGGCCATCACGCCGGGGACCGCGCCGCCGGCCCCCCAGGCCGTCAACCGCTGGCCGATCAAGACTTGCACATCCCAGCCGCCAATAGGCTGGACGTAGATGAACCCGTCGGCATCAATGTGCTGTACCTGCAAGCCGATCTGGTCGCAATGCCCGGCCAGCATCAACCGCAACGGGGCCGCGGTATTGCGGCCGACAATGACGTTGCCGTGCAGGTCGGTGCGGACTTCCTCGGCGAACGAAGCCACATAATCCCGCACGACATCCTGGCAGGGCCGTTCGTAGCCCGACGGGCTGGGAGCATTCAGCAGTCGCTTGAGAAAATCGAGCGAGGCGGTTTCCATGCGGAACTCCTGATGGGGTAAGTTGCAGCCCCAAGTATGGCCGCGCGGGGGCAGCACGCAAGAGGGGCGGCGGCGTTGAATTCTGTCGTCGGCGATTCCATCGCCGGCCGGCCTTGCCGCACGCCACAATTCAACCGGGCGCGTAGACGGAACGTCCTCCATCCACGGGCAGGCAGACGCCGGTCAAGAAGTCGTTGTCGATAAAATGCAACACGGCCAGGGCGACGTTCTCCGGCTTGCCCTCACGACGGACCAGCGTGGCGTCGATGGCTTGCCGGCGCTCTTCGGGGGGCAGATCATCGGGCAGCATGACCGGGCCTGGCTGAATGCAGTTGACCCGCACCGCCGGATTGCGCGTTCCCAGTTCCACCGCCAGGTCGCGGGTGAGCGTGGGGATGGCACCCTTGGAGGGGAAATACGCGGCGTAGTCCAGGTAGGGCCGCACCGTGGCCCAATCACCGATGGTCACAATGCAGCCCCCCGTCCGCTGCGCCGCCATCGCCAGGCCAGCCTGTTGGCAACATAAGAAAGTTCCCAGCGTGTTGATCTCGAAATGCCGCCGCACATCTTCCGCCGTGACCTCTTCCAGCTTCTTGCGCTGCCAGATGGCGGCGCATGTCACCAATACGTCGAGCTGGCCAAACTTCGCCAAGACTTGGGCCATCAACCGGCTTACCGCTTGTTCGTCAGCCAGATCAGCCGCAAAAGCCGCGGCCGAAACTCCGCGGGCCTGCAACTGCGCGACGGTCTGTTCGGCCTCATCGGCGGAATGGTGGTAATGGATCGCCAGGGAAAAGCCCCGGTCGGCCAGGGCCTGGGCCACATGCCAGCCGATCCGCCGCTTTCCGCTGCCGGTAACGAGTGCGACCTGTTTCATGCCTGGGGGCTCCGCCGCAGAGACGCCGGCAGCCCAACAAAGGGATTGGTCCGCTTCTCTTTGCCGATGGTCGTCCGCGGGCCGTGACCAGGATAGACCACGGTGTCATCGGGCAGCTTGAAGAGCTTGTCGTGGATCGACAGCAACAGTTGCTGGCCCGACTGGCCCGGCAGGTCGGTGCGGCCAATGCTGCCGGCGAATAAGACATCGCCGCCAAAGACCTGCGCGGGGGTTTGGTCTTGCCACACAAACACCACATGTCCGGGCGAATGGCCGGGCGTGTTCAGCACCAGCAGCCGAAAACCGGCCGCTTCGTACATGTCGCCTTCGTTCAGCATGACATCGGCGGGAGGACTAATCAGATCAAAGCCAAAACCGGCCGACATGTTCAACTTAGGGTCGGTCAGCAAGGGGGCGTCGCCCGTGCCAATGACCAGCGGGCAGTCGGGCCAGTGCTGTTTAAGTTCGGCGTTGCCCGCGATGTGATCTCCGTGGCCGTGGGTGATGAGGATGGCCGCCGGCGTGAGGCCGGCTTCTTGCAGATAGTCGATGATCTTGTGCGGCTCGGTCCCTGGATCGACGACCAGGCAGTCGGTGCGCCCCTCCAGGTGGGCAACGTAGGTATTCTCCGCGAACGGCAGCGATGGAATCGTCTGTAACTTCCAAGCCAGGGATGTCATGCGGTCTCCGATTGTTGTAACAGTCGCGCGGCTTGATGCGCCAAGCTGACGACACCCCGATTGTAGAATTGTCCTATCTCCGCGACCATGCCTTGCAATCTTTGCTAGCAAAAGAACTGGAGAAACAGGCGGTCCAGGTTCGATAAAACTTGTTGCACTTGGCGCTTGCGGACAAAGCGCGTTATACCAGAAGGAGCGTAACCAAGAACGGCACGCGAGTTGCTAGAATACTGCTCCACGTTATCGCTGTGGACAGACGCCGGATCCGATCGTGGATCCCCGCCACCAGCGACGGTTCGGTGCGGGACTTCGCGACAAGGAGTGTGTTCGATGCTCATCCGGTTCAAGATTTGGCAAGCGTGGTCGTTGTTGCTGGTTGTGCCGGCCATGTTGTCGGCTGTTCCCCATGCTTGGGGCCAAGCTGTACGTGATGCGCAGCCGCGGCGGCCATCCGCCTATCGCGTGGCCGAACGAACCGATGCCCGCGTCAATGCCGCCAGTTCCGCCGTGAACATCCCCGGCCCGGAAGCCGCCGCGCCGGCCAATGTGGCCGTTGCCGATCCACTTTTGCCCCTGCCGGGCGAGCATCCCATGATGCCGGCCTTGCGTTGGGCCAAGACGGGCCTGGAAGACCTGCGCCAAGTCAGCGACTATTCGGCCACGATGGTCAAGCGCGAGCGCATCGACGGCGTGCTGGGCGAGCATCAATACATCTTCTGCAAAGTGCGGCATGCGCCGTTTAGTGTCTATCTGCATTTCTTGTCCCCCACCGGCATTAAGGGGCAAGAGGTGATCTACGTGGACGGCCAGAACGACAACCAGCTCAAAGCCCACACGGTGGGTCTGCGCGATTCGATCGTGGGGACGATATCGCTCGATCCCAAGGGACGCATCGCCATGAAGGGGCAGCGCTACCCCATTATGGAAACCGGCATCTTGAACCTGACCGAAAAACTGGTCGAAGTTGGCCAGCACGACACGCAATATGGCGAATGCACCTACAAGGCGTTCAAGGGGGCCAAGGTCAACGGACGGATTTGCACCTGCCTGCAATTCATCCACCCGGTGCCGCGCAAGGAGTTTCGCTTTCACCTGGCGCGGATCTTCGTCGATGAAGAGTTGAACTTGCCGATCCGCTACGAGGCTTACGAGTGGCCGACGGAAAAAGATGGCAAGCCGCAGTTGTCGGAGGAGTACACCTATATCAACTTGAAGCTCAACAATGGCTTCACCGATCTGGACTTCGACACGCGGAACCCGCAGTACAAGTTTCGCTAGTGGGGGGCCACGTTCGCGGCTTCCAGTTGCAGCAACTGGGCGATGGGGGCAATGGCCAGCAAGACATCGCCCGCCGCCAGCACTAGTTCATGGCCCGGATTGACGTTGACCCCTTGCGTGCCGTGGTGCATGACAATGTTGACCTTGCAGTCGTCTTGCAGGTCTCCCACCGAGCGGCCCACCAACGCGCCGCCGGCGACAATGGTGATTTCCACCAGATGCACGGTCTCGCCGGCCAACTGAAACTGCTGGTAGACCTTGCGGCCGGTGGCCGCCGCGATAAACGCCGGGGCCGCTACCTGCGATGTGGAAATGGCCGGCATCAAGAACGCACCCGCGAACTTGACGGCCAGCGTGTCATCGAACAGACGCAGCACCACCTGTACCTTGGGGTTGATGTCGCGGGCGGTCAGCGCGGCATCCAGGTTGGCCAGATCGTCGCTGGTGGCCAAGATGATGGCCCGGGCGTGTGCCACGCCTGCCTGCTCCAGAATCTTCTTGGTGCGGGCATCTCCCTGAATGACCGGTATTTCCAGGTCCAGCACGTCATCCATAAAGGGGCCGTCGTTCTTACGTTCGACCGCCACCACCGGGATTTGCAACTCCAGCAGCCCGGTAATCACGCGAAAACCGACCTTGCCCACGCCGACGACGATAATGTGGTTTCGATGGATCGAGGCGGCCATGCGCTGCCACTCCTGTAGGTGCCGCTTTTTGGTGAACAGCAAGAAACCCAATCGAACAAGCGAATCTGCCACGGTCCCCAGCCCGATCACGGGGACCAGAAAAAAGGCGATCTGCAGATACCATTCTTCGGGAAAATCCAAATTGGGTTCGAAGAAGACCATCAAGAAGATGGCGTAACACGCCTCGGGATAAGTCAGTACCTTTTCCTTGTAGTGGTAGGTCAGTTGCAGAAAAATTCCCCCCACGCCGACCAGCATCCAAAAAATGCCGATCGACCAGCGGAACTCCCACAGCACGTATTGCACGTAACGAAGCGTGAGCCGCGGTTGCCGCCAGTCCATGGGTTGCTTCCTGCTGCCTAAACGGACTGTGCCACGACCGGATTGCGAAGGATGCCCAGCTTCTCGATTTCGACTTCGGCCACGTCGCCCGGTTGCAGCAAGATTGGCGGCTGGCGGGGAAAGCCCACGCCCGCCGGCGTGCCGGTAAAGATCACATCGCCAGGCAACAGGGTGCATATCCGCGACACATAGGCCACCACGGCGGCGATCGAAAAAATCAACTGGTCGGTGTTGGAATCTTGCAGCGTGCGGCCATTTAGCCGGAACTGAATCCGCAACTTGCCGGCATCCCCGACTTCGTCCGCCGTCACCAGTTCTGGGCCAAAGGGAGCAAACGTGTCGAACGATTTACCCAGCAGCCACTGCCCGCCCGGCTTTTTGAGTTGCCAATCGCGGGCGGAAACATCGTGTCCGGGGCAATAGCCCGCCACATGTTCCAGGGCTTTTTCTTCCGCGATATTCTTGCCCCCTTGGCCAATCACCGCCACCAATTCAGCTTCGTAGTCAACCGCTTCGCTGCAGGGCGGCAGCACGATGGAGTCACCATGCGCCGCGATTGCCGAGGGAAACTTGTTGAACAAGACCGGCTCTGGCGGCGGTTGGGCACCGCTCTCCTTGGCATGGTCGGCGTAGTTCAAACCGACGCAAATCACCTTTTGCGGGCGCGGCACCGGCGCCAGCAGTTTCACGCTTTGCGGATCGATCAATTTGCCGCTGTCCAAAGCGGCCTGGGCCATGGTCACGCCGGCCGGTCCCAGCGCCAGCAGCTTCTTGATGCACGACGGCACCTGAGGATCGGACTGGTTGAGATCGACGTAGCCGCCTTGTTTAACGCCCGCCACTCGCGGACCGTTAGGACTTTGATAAGCCACCAAGCGCATGGAAAGCGACTCCGGCGTTAATGTTGACGAATAATGGCCGCAACGCGAATGTGGAGGGAGTTTAGCAAACTCGCGGCGGTGCACCAACTCAGCGGATGCGGGAGGAGTGCCAGTCGCCGATCTATTCGATATCGACGCTGGCCATACGTTACGATGGGAGCTAACGCAAGATGAAGAGCAAGACTAGGCAATCATGCGCGGCGCTGCCGCCACGGAGTGAATCCCATGCCATTCAAGCAGATCGTGCCCGACGTCTTTTTGTGGACCGATGTCTGCAATGTCTACGTGGTCCGCGATGGCGATGCGGCCTTGTTGATCGACTTGGGCGATGGCAGCGTGCTGGACCATCTGGCGGAACTCGGCGTGCGGAGCGTGGAATGGGTGTTGTTTACGCACCACCATCGCGAGCAATGCCAAGGTGCCGGCCGTCTGGCGGCCTGGAAGCCGCAATTGGCCGCGCCCGACGCCGAGCGGGCCTTCTTTGAGACGCCGACCGACTTTCGCAAAATGCGGCCCGCGCTGGCCGATCCATTCACGGTTTACGGATCGAGCTTCGTCCGTCCGCCGCTGACGCCGCTTGTGCTCGATCGCACCTTTCAGAAGATGGACGACTTTACCTGGCGAGGGCACGAGTTTTGGTGCGTCGATACGCGCGGCCACAGTCCGGGCGGCATGTCGTATTTGCTCCAGCGCCCAGAGGGCCTGGTAGCCTTCAGCGGCGATGCCATGCTGAAGGGGGCCCGCCTGCACAACTGGTTTGACTCGGAATGGGACTACGGATTTGCCAAAGGCCTGTACGCCTTGTTTAACAGCGCCAGTTTGCTGGAAAGCTACGATCCGGCCTGGCTGTGCCCCTCGCATGGCCCGGCCATGCAGCAGCCCGGTGAGGAACTTTCCCAATTTCAAGGAAAACTGCGGCGTCTTGCCACGCATTATGTGCGCGGTTACGAACTCTTCACCTTTGCCGGCGCGGCCCAAGACCGGGTCTCGCGGCCGACTGCCGTGCCGCATGTGTGGCAAATTACGCCCCATCTGTACAAGTTCAAGGGACCAGACTTTTGGCCCAACTTCACGTTGTTGCTGGCCGATAGCGGCCACGGGCTGGTGATCGACTGCGGACTGTTTCAGCCCGCGTTTCTGGATAAAGCCATTGAACTCATGCGGCAGCGGCTGGGGTTGAAGCAGATCGACGCGGTGATCGTCACACACATGCATGGCGACCACTGCCAAGAAGCGCCTCATCTTCGCGACAAGTGGGGAGCCGAGCTTTGGACAATGGACCGTGTCGTCGAAAAGTGCCTCCATCCCGAACGGTTCGATTATGTCGCGCCGATCAACACCTACGGAAAGGGGATCGACTCCATCGGTTTCGACCGCGTGTTAGCCGACGGTGAGACCTTCTATTGGGAGGACTTCGTTCTGACGTCCGACTGGATGCCGGGCCAGACGGAGTTTGCTCTCTGCTTGCATGGCACCATCGACGGCCGCCGCGTGGCCTTCACCGGAGACAACATCTTCGCCAGCACGACTGATCCCCAGCAGTCGGGGCACGAAGCCGTGGTGGCCCGCAACAGTTGCATGCTGGAGGAAGGATACCTCTACGCGGCCAACTATCTGCACGGGCTGTCGCCCGACTTGCTGATCGGCGGCCACTCATGGGTCATGGACCAGCCGCAAGCGTTGATCGAGCGCTACCGCCAAGGTGCATTAGACCTGCGTCAGGCTTTTCGCGATCTGATCGCCGATCCAGAATACCGCTTTGGGTTCGACCCTTTTTGGGTGCGGGCAGAGCCTTACCGCGTGGTCATTCAACCGGGCGAGTCGGTCGAAGTGCGGCTGCATGTGCGTAATTTTCGCGACTGTCCGCAACGGCACCAGATCACCATTCAAACGCCGCCAATGCTTACGGCGGAACCGGCGCTTTTGGAAGGGCCGATTGAGGCCGAGTCCTCGCGGCAGTACACGTTTCGGCTGTCCGCCCGCCCTGAGGCCGAAACAGGGCTGCAGTTGGCGGCTTTCGATGTCACACTGGATGGCGAGCGGATCGGCCCCTGGTTCGACATGATCATTCACATCGGCGACCCACCTCGGGACGATTCCGCCGTCCCGCGACAACCTGGCACGGAGAAGAAGGCGTATTAGCGGCGGTTCTGTTTGTCGGGGGTGCCCAACAACTGTTGCAGCGAATTTCGACGGTAGGCAAAAATCCGCATCAGGTCGGGCCGGATAAATTTTCGATGCAGCCAGGCACCGCCGCGCGGCCGGTACTCCACGCGATCGGCGATCAATGTGCCGCCATCTTGTGCCTGAAACGTATGCTCGTGGTGCCAGAGATAATACGGGCCGCGGAGTTGCCGGTCGATGAAACGCGTTGGCGGAGACCAAT
Organism: Pirellulales bacterium; assembly: GCA_050247075.1. GTDB lineage: Bacteria > Planctomycetota > Planctomycetia > Pirellulales > JBFWUW01 > JBFWUW01. The sequence goes on from JBFWUW010000040.1 coordinate 29,808, forward strand.
CGCTGATTTCCGTCCGCCAGCGAATGGGGATGCCGTGCAGCCGCAGCTTGTAGTCAATAAGCGTGCCCGCCCGCATGGCAATCGGCTGGGGCGTAAGCACGCGAAACCTCAGCCACGGTGGGGTGATAGCCTCCAATTGAAACGCATCCGCGAAGAAAGCAAAAACCTCGTCCAAGCCTCGCGGCAGCCACTGTGTGGCTTGCAGCACGTACTCGCCCCGGCGGCCAGCCAGAGGTTCAATGACAATAGGGTCCATGCGAATGCCATGTGTTGTGGAGTGAGAGAATGCGCGTGCTTCGGCCCACACCCATTGAAGGCGCGCTGCACTGATAAGACAATGACCCCATACAGTTCGCCGGTCTGAACAACATGGAGCTTAACAGCATGCGATCAGGGACAACCCTACGGTTGGCACTGCTACTAGGAGTCTGCGGTATAGGGTATCAGGCGGCCGTGGCTGCCGACGATTTGCTGTACGTCCAGCCCGATTCCGCCAGCGGCAGCAGCGGGGCCGTGAGGGTCGGTGCGACCTGTCTGGTGCATACGGAACAAGTGATGGCCGCCGACTCCAAAGGCAAAATCGAGGGAAAGGACGCGGCGGAGCAATTCCCGCGAGTGTTGCAGCGGCTGAACCGGGCCGGCCTTGATGCCGGTGCCGGGCTCGACCGTTGCGTCAAACTAAACGTTTATCTCAAGAAGTCGGAGGATCGGGCGGCGATTCAGGCTTTGTTGGCCGCGGAGTTCTCCGGCGAACATAAGCCCGCCATGGCCTTTGTCACCACCGACTTGCCCCACCCCGACGCGTTCGTGGCGGCCGACGCCGTGATCGCTTCGCCGCGGGAGGCACCGCCCAACGTGAAGGTATCGGCCGCTAGCGAACATGCCGCGGCGGCGGCCCTGCTCCCTCCCGGCGGGCGAGTCTATATCGCCGGGCAGGCCGAACAGGGCGATTTGGCGGCTGCCACCCGCGGCACCATGCAGAGCTTGCTGAAGACGCTCGATCATCTTGGTCTCAACGCCTCGCATGTCGTACAGATCAAATCGTTCCTCATGCCGATGGGCGAATCGGCAGCGGCCCGCCGCGAGATTCTGTCGTTCTTCGAGGAAGGCCAGGCTCCGCCGCTGGTGTTTGTGGAATGGCAGTCGAGCGAGACAACGCCGATTGAGATTGAGCTCATCGCCTTCGCACCGGCCAGCACGCTGCCCGCCAATCCGCCCGCCGTGGAATACATTACGCCCCCCGGAATGAGCGCTTCGCCCGTCTTTGCCCGCGTTACGCGGGTGGCCGCCAAACAGACCATCTATGTCTCCGGCTTGTACGGCGGCCAAGCCGACGACGCCGAGTTGCAAGTTCGCGATATTTTCGGCCAGTTAGACAAACTGCTGCGGCCCGCGGGCAGCAGCCTGAAGCATCTCGCCAAGGCCACGTACTACGTCGCCAACGAGCCGGTCAGCACGGCACTCAATAAGTTGCGGCCAGAGTATTACGACCCACAGCGCCCGCCGGCGGCCTCCAAGGCACCCGTCCGTGGCGTGGGCCGGGGAGACCGAGCGCTGACCTTGGACATGATCGCCGTGCCGGCGGAGTAAGGTCTAGCTCGACAAGGGGTGCGCGTTGCGTCAGACTGCTGAGAAATCTGGGTGCCACTGGCGGCTTGCCCGCCAGTGGACCAGTGCGTGGTAGCGCCACTGGCGGACGAGCCGGCCAGTGGCACCCGATGAGATATGCCGCTTGCCTTGGTTGTAACAAAGGACTAGCGGTGAATTCGTGTGCCGTCATGTTGTCTATTTTGGAATATTCGCTTCATGCAAAAGCTGAAAGTCGCGGTTTACCCCGGTGATGGAATCGGTCCGGAAGTGATCGAGCAGGCGGTGCGTATCTTGCAGGCGGTCGCCGGCCATTACAAGTTTGAGCTGGATCTGCAAGAACTGCCTTGGGGCTATCACTACTGGGAAGAGCACGGCAAAGTCGTGCCGGACGATTTTTTGGAAATTGTCCGTCCGTGCGATGCCATTCTGCTGGGGGCGGTCGGTTGGCCCGACCGCGTGCCCGACCATGTGACCCTGGCTCCGCTGGTCCGCATCCGGCAGAAGTTTGACCAGTACGCCTGCGTTCGGCCGGTCAAGCTGTACCCCGGCGTGCGAAGCGTGCTGGCCGGCAAAGGCCCTGACGAGATCGACTTTGTCGTCATCCGCGAAAACTCCGAGGGGGAGTACGTCGATTCCGGCAGCCGTTTTCATGTCGGCCAGCCCGACGAGTTTGCCCTGCAAACGGCCATCCATACGCGGCGCGGGGTGGAGCGAATTTTGCGGTTTGGCTTCGACATGGCGCGCCAGCGGCGGCACCGCTTGACCATGATTACCAAGAGCAACGCCCAGCGGTACGCCTACACCTTATGGGATGAACTGCTGGAGGAGGTTCGCGCGGACTACGACGATGTGACAGCGGATAAGCAGCATGCCGATGCCGCGGCCATGAATTTCGTCCGCCGGCCCGAGACCTTTGACGTGGTGGTGGCGTCCAACTTGTTTGGCGACTTGTTGACCGACCTGGGGGGCATCATCGGCGGCGGACTGGGCCTGGCCCCCAGCACGAACACCAATCCGCAGCGAGATTTTCCCTCCATGTTTGAACCGGTCCACGGCTCCGCCCCCGACATCGCGGGCCAGGGCATTTCCAATCCCATCGCGGCCATTCTCAGTACGGCCATGATGTTGGAATGGCTGCGCCTGCCCGACGCCGCCAACAGCATTCGCCAGGCCGTGGAGAAAACCTTGGCCGCCGGTGCCAAAACGCCCGACCTGGGAGGCCAGCTTTCCACCTCTGAAATGGGCGAAAAAGTGCTGGGCAATCTGGCCGGTTGAGGCGGTGTTTCAGGCAGATCGGCGGTGGAATCGCCCTTTACTGACCTGCGAGTACCTAACTTGGCGAATCGAGGTAGGCGTCTTGGCCCATCTGCGAATGCAGCTTGTGCCGCTCTTTCTCTTGGTACAGCAGCAAGCGGCGGTCGCGAAAGTGCCGCCGTTCGATGCGCCGTTGGGCCTTATGAAACGTGGGGGCCAGGCGTTCCAAACCACCCGACTGCTTCTGGCCAATCGCCTTGAGCGCGGCTGAGCTGTCTGGTCCCAGCCCCAACAACAGTACATCGTCGTCCAGCGCCAAGAACTGCCGCCAGGTGCCCGGATCCCCCTGCCGCCCGCAGCGGCCGATTAATTGACGGTCGATGCGCGAAGAGTCGTGCAGTTCCGTACACAAGACATGCAGGCCCCCCAGTTCCGAGACCCCCTCCGAGAGCTTGATGTCGGTGCCGCGGCCCGCCATGTTGGTGGCCACCGTCACCCGGCCGCGCTCGCCGGCGGCGGCAATGATCTCCGCTTCGCGCTCAATATGCCGCGCGTTGAGGACCGCGTGCTCAATCCCCGCCTCTTGGAGCAATCGCGAAACCAGTTCCGACTTGTCGATCGACCGAGTGCCAATCAGCACGGGACGACCGCTGGCGTGGACCTGGCGGACCTCGTCCACAATCGCGGCCCACTTGGCTTCGCCTGTCCCAAACACCAGGTCGGGCAGCCGTTGCCGCCGCGGCGGCCGATGCGTGGGAATGGGAATCACACGGGTATCGTAAATCTTGTGCAGTTCGCTCGCCGCGTTGCTGGCCGTGCCGGTCATGCCCGCCAGGTGCGGGTAGCGGACAAACAAGTCTTGAATCGTGATCCGCGCGGCGTGGTCGGTGGCAAAGGTAATGTCCACTTTTTCCTTGGCTTCGATGGCCTGATGCAAGCCATCCCGCCATTTGCGTCCTTCAGCCGGGCGGCCGGTGCATTCGTCGATAATCAAAACCTCGCCGTCGCGAATGACGTAATGCCGGTCGAGCAGAAAGTCGCGCTCGACCTTGATGGCCCGCTCGACATGCTCGTACAAATCGGCCAGCGGAACGCGGTCGGCTGCCTTGGGTTTGGACGCCGTGCGCACGGCCTGCCGCCCGGCGGCGTTGAGTTCCACACTGCGCTGTTTGTGGTTGTAGGTCCAGTGTTCCGTTTCCGGCAGTTTTTCCCGCAGGGCCGCGGCCCAACGAAAGCACTCGGCCTGGATGTGTTGGGCCTCGGTCGGCGCGGCGCTAATCACCAGCGGCGTGCGGGCCTCGTCGATCAAAATGCTGTCCGCTTCATCGACCAGGGCAAAGTGCGGATCGCGCGCCACGGGCTTTTCCCCCGGCCCTCCCGACGCGAAAATTGCGGCCGAGCCTTGCGGCTGGCTGCGCAACAGCAACCGGTCGCGCAGAAAATCAAACCCCATTTCCGACGCCGTGCCATAGGTGACATCGCATGCGTAGGCCGCGCGGCGTTCGCCCCGTTTCATTGGCCCTTGGATCACGCCCACGCTCATACCCAAGGCCTCAAAGACCGGCCGCATCCACTCGGCATCGCGGTGGGCCAAATAATCGTTGGCCGTGACCAGGTGAGAACCCGCACCCGTCAGCGCATGCAAATACAACGGCAGCGTAGCGGTCAGCGTTTTGCCTTCGCCCGTCTGCATCTCGACGATGGACCGTTCGGAAAGGGCAATGCCCCCCAGCAACTGCACGTCGAAGTGCCGCATCGACAGCGTTCGCACGGCGGCTTCGCGAACCAGCGCAAACGCCTCTGGCAGCAATTTCGCCAGCGGCTCGCCGCTTTTGGCCCGATAGCGCAACGCCAGGCTATGCTTGCGCAGTGCCTCGACCGACAGCGCATGGACCCGCGGTTCCAGGGCTTCAATTTCGGGCAACAGCAGCGCCCAGCGGGCCAAACGCCGCCCTACCGCTCCGCCGACAACCCGCGCCAGCCGAGCTTTCAGGCCCCGCGGAATCGTGGTCATGCAACGTCTCCGCCAGTGTGCGGGTGATGCTCCCTCTCACAGGGAGCGAGGGTGCTTATAGGAGGCGTTTCCAACGCCGAACTTCCAGATCCACCCGCCCCCTACGGACGCGCCTTGTCAATCCGGGCGACCTGATACAGCGGTGAGAACGTCTTTTCACTGGGGTCGTTGCGTCCGTCGATGCGGCCATCGACCAACACGTAGTCACCCGGTTCAAAGCTCGCCAGCAGTGGTGAATCGGCCAGCACCACGCTGCCGCCGTGCGGGTCGGTTTCACCATCCAAGGGAATGTAGCGCAGCTTCCAACGGCGGGCGGCTTTGGAGTATTCCAACTGGCCCTTGAGCCAGTTGTAGTTGGCGTCGTAACCGTACCGGCTGCGGATCGTGGCCGAAGGGGACGTCGGTGTCGATGTTGATGTGGCCGCCGCGGTCGGCGTGTTGGACAATGCCGAACGCATACCGCTGTTCGGTCCCGCTGATGTAAAGGACGCCGGTTGCACCGCGCCGCCCGCCGGCGTGGGCGAACCGGGCCGCGTGGCGGGCGGAATATCCATGATGTTGCGGGCCTGGCTGTCGACGGTCAAACGCCCTGGTTCTACGGAATTGGCAGGTGTCGGTTCGCCCGGCAAGCCTGCCCGGCGGAAAGCCGCCACGCTATCGCTGGCCGGCGTGACCAAAGCGGAACGCGGTTCGCTCGTCAGTGCCGACCGCGTGCCAGGGGGGACTTCTTCCGGACAAACCACCCGCGCTGGTTGAGGGCAGGGGCGGCAGTTGGGCTGCTGGATATATTGAGGAGCGGTCGGTTGCAGAATTTGAATAGGCTGCTGTTGGACCACGGGCTGCGCGATGGTGATCGGCGCGGGCTGCGCGACGGCCACGGGCTGAGCGACAACGGGCTGTTGATACGACTGCTGCCTAATGGGTGCGACGGCCGTGGAATTGACGACGGGGGGAGGCGTTGTGCTCCATTGTCCAGAGGCGGGCAGAGCCAGCCGATTGGTGGCCGAGGCGGGGGGCGGAGGCGTCGCCGCGTAGTACTGACTAGGCTGTTGCGATAAGACGTCACCCGGCTTGGGAGGCGGAACCGTGGCCCGGCCCAAGACAGGGTCCAGGTTCGGCTTCGGCGCTGACTTGCAGCCCACCGCCAGCAGGACCGCCAGCAGCAGGCATAGCAGTCGAAGCATCGGTAGACTCCTTTCCACCAGGCAACGAAAATGACACGCATTCATCCGACAAGCAGGCAATAGCCCCCGCTGCCGCCAGAAGCGGTTTGCAAGGGGCGGCTACCTTAGCGAATCTTGAGCGAGTGTCCAGAGCAGTTGCCGAAACAAGCTGTTCGATAGCAATCGTGGCAATGCCGGCCTTGTCTTAACGGGTGTTTACCGGGCACGCTCGGTTGGAGATTGGGCCAGATCTTCACTGCTGGCATCGCCGGGGGTCTCGGCCAAGTTGGCTTCTACATAGGGATTGCGCAATCGCAGCGGGCCGCCCGCCGTCTGGTCGCGGGCCGATGTCGGCTCAGCACTTGGCTGCGCATGCGGATTGATAATCGTCTCCGGTGGAGGGCCAAAATTCAGTTCGGGAGTTGGCACTTCGCCAGGGTAGGCGAAGGGGCTGTAGCCGTAGGTTCGCGGAATCGGGGCGCTGTAATAGACCGGCGGGTGCATGGCGAAGTAGGGAACCCGCTCTTCCCAGAAGAGGTCGTAGTAGGCCGTAGGCGACTGGTCAAAGAAGCCAATGCCGCCGTAGGCACCCAGCCCGCCGCCGAAGGCACCGGCCCGACCGCCAAAGAACTGCGCTCCGCCGAACCCGCGGTTGATGGCACCGGGCCTTGCAGCCCCCGGTCCGCGCCCAAAAAAGCGGTGCCCGCCGGCCTGGGCCAATGCCGAAGACGAAGTGGCAGCCAACATACACAGGCCCAACAGGCCAGCGGCAATCGTGCGGTTCATGGTCTCTTCCCTCGGATGCGCGGAAAAACAGCTTCAAATTCCAGGCTAATCCGAAAATAAACCTTTACAACAATTTATTGCCGCCCGAGGCAAGATTTTCGTGTTAGATATGGTCGGTGTGCCAGAAGTGATGCGAAGGCGGTTGGGTGCCTGGCCAGGTCTTGGATGCTTTGAGCGGCAAGATCATGGGAATTTGCTGGCTGCGGGTGGTCTCTTGAAACCACTCCCGCACGGTGGACCAGGGGGGCAGCCAGCCGGCCAGGGCCGTGGCACCCATGCCGGCCGCGGCTTGTGCCACGGCACGCAGGGCAGTCGTGGCAACTTGGGGCGTGGATATTGTCAGAGCCAGTTCCAGGGAGCAATCGCCCGACGGCAGCGGGTTAAGCCAGGCATAGCCCACATCACCCTGCTCGGCATCGCTCAGGCGATAAAACAAAGAGCCGGCGTGGCGCTCAATAGCGTACCGCCAATAATGGAGATCGCGGGCCAGATAGAGTTCGTCCAGCCGATGGTGGGCGTTGTATGTGTCGGCCAGAAACCCCAGGAGCGTCACTGGTTCCAATGGCGTAACAGCACAGCCTGGGCCGCTGGCTGCTAGTTCCGGCAATCGCTGGCAACGAAACGACCTGGCCGGCAGTTCTCGAAAACCCATCCGCGCGTAATACGCCGGCGAAATGTCGGAAAACAGCAGGCCGAACCAGTCGTTGCTTGCCTCGGAGTCGGCGATGACCGTCCGACACAATTGATCGGCCAACCCCTGCCGCCGATAGGCGGGCACGGTATGGACCGCGCAGATGCCGAAGCCGGGCCGCGCCTGGCCCTGCCAGATGAATTGCAGCGGGTGGCAGCCCAGCGAGGCCGCCACGCACCCGTCCACCGTCGCCACCCACCACCGCGCCCGGTTGTGCGCCGGCGACTTCAGCCGGCGTTCCAGAAAATCGTCCAGAGGCGCTCCGCGGCCCCAGGTTTCATGAACATTCCGGTATGCCGCCAGCCGTTCCACTTCATTCGCGGCATGGAAGGAGGCGACAGCCATAGGTTCATCCGGCGGCCAGGCAAGTTACCCCACTTGCGCCAGGACGTAAGGGCCTTTGGGAATGACCGCCAGCGTTGCCTGGCCGCCGTACTCGGCCAGGGAGTCGGCCACGGCCTGTTCCACACTCGGCGCGCTCTCCACGAACAGGCCGTTGATCACATCCGACGGCAAACCATCGGTGACGACTTTGACCTTGCACTTGCGGCGGACCTTGGCCATTTCCTCCAATTGCCATTGGTCCATCACAAAGTAGTCTTTGCCCAGGATCCGCTCGACGAAGGTTTCCAGGCTGGTATTCTCGCGAAAGAGCTGCTGAAACTCGGCGCTGCCAATCCCCTCGCTCATGCTGGCAGCCACCACGATTGTGCCCCCTTGCTTGACGATCGGCAGAGCGCCGGTCATCCCCTTGACGGTTTGGTAGAACGTCGTGTCCAAGGGGTAGCCGGCCGACGACGTGACCACAATATCGACCTCGGCCGGAACCGTGTCCGTGACGACGCCGCGCACGAAGTCCACGCCCTCCAGAAAAGCGGCCTCCATGTCGCCCGCCACGATGCACAGCGGTTGGCGGCGGTCATCGATCACCACGTTGACGATGAAATCGCAGCCAGCGCGGCGGCCAATCCAGGTGTTTTCCTCATGAACCGGGTTCCCCTCCAAAAATCCGCAGTCGGCTCGGGGGTGCTCCAAGAATTCCGGCCCATGCCAAACCTTGACCGTCTCCAGCGCGGCGAGCCCTGGGCAGATCAACTTGCGCCCGCCAGAAAAACCGGCCATCAAGTGCGGTTCGATCAGGCCGGTGGTGATCTTCAAGTCGGCGTTGACATAGCGGCTGTCGATCCAGATCGGCACGCCCCGGGGACTACTGCCCAAGTGGGTATGCTCGGACAAGGCCTTGCCATCGTGATTGCCGATTTGGTAGCGATCAACAATCCGTTGGCCCAACATTTCGACCAGTTCTGGTTTTGTGTTAGGCCGGTGCAGGCCGGTCGCGACGAGAATCTGGATCCGCTCGCGTGGGATGCCCGACGCTTCGAGCGTTTCCAGCATCGGCGTTAGCAGCAGCTCATTGGGGACGGGCCGCGTGATATCGCAAATAACGATACAGGCATCGAGACGGCCGCGCGCCAGTTCCGCCAAGGGGGGCGTGCCATTGGGCTGGGCCAGCTTTTCCCGCACCACTTTGGCCGGGTCCGCCAAGGGGGAGACCGGCTTGTAGCCCAATGAACGCACGATGTGCCGGTCGGGCAAGTCAACTTCCAACCCTGTCCGGCCGTACTCCAGCTTGAAGCGCATGGGACCATCCGGGCGGAACGGGGCCGAAGCGAGAGGCGGCTACTTTTTCTTCTTGTCGGCGGCAGCGGCTGGCGCCGCGGCGGCACCCTCTTCCTCAACCTTCTTCTTTTTCTTCTTCATGCTGAGCTTGTAAACGCGGACTTTAGGCAGGCCCAGCGGGGACTGTCCTTCTTGCCAGCGGTCAGCCTCTTTCAGCCGGGTGAGCCGTTCGCCACGGCTGAGTACGCTGCGGCTGCCCGCGGCGCTGCGGCGAAAGCGTAGGCTTTTGTCCAATGTCATGGTCTTATGCTCTGCGGTATGAGTTGTTTTGCCTGAAACAGGCGATGGCGATTATTCTATGGGAAGGGCAGTATAAAAGCCCCCCGGCGGGCCAGCAAGGCCGCGGAAACGGCTTTACCGGCTACTCGTCGTGGCGAATCTCTAATATCTCGAATCGTGTCTTGCCGGCCGGAACGTCGATTTCGACCTTATCCCCCACTTTGTGGCCAATCAGGCCTTGCCCCAGCGGGCTGGTGACCAGAATCTTACCGGTGTCGTAGTCTTCCTCGCCGGCTCCCACCAGCGTGAATTCCTCATTGTCGCCAAAGTCAAGGTCTTTGACGACCACCGTCACTCCAAACACCACTTCGCCCTTGGGGAGCTTGCTGACGTCGACAATCTGGGCGCGGCTGAGAGAGTCTTTCAGCATGTGGATCTTGGCTTGCAACATGCCCTGAGTCTCTCGGGCACCGTGGTATTCGGCGTTTTCGCTCAAGTCCCCCTCGCCGCGGGCGTCTGCCACGCGTTGGGCAGCCTTGGGCATTTCGACCGATTCCAGGTGCTCCAGTTCGGCCCGCTTCTTGTCGTACCCGACCTGGGTCATGGGAACCATGTCCACCATGATGTATTCTCCACGATGCGCAAAAGAACGCGGCCCCCAAGAGCTGGGGACCGCAATCCCTATATCCTGCGCTTTTCAAAAACTCTTGTAAAGACCCAGCGGGGGGCGGCTAGGCATTTGAGGATAATGCATTGCCAGCGAGTTGCATGCGCACCGGCAATTATACGAGGCTTGGTGAGAACCACGAATCAAACGAATCTAACGAATAAGTACTCTACGGTGCGAGTTCTTCTAGTCGCTGCCCGCCCCCCTTTTCTCAAGCGAGTTTCCACTCAGGACATTCATTCGTTAGATTCGTTTGATTCGTGGTTCTTCTCTTGGCGGGGCAGTACGATCCCGCCATTCTCGGTCGCGATGCACAATCCGGCCCGAGTATGCGGCGTTTTTGGCGGCCTCGGCCCTTCAGGATGGAACGCCGATTGTCGCCGTCGGAGACGGCTCCTACAGCCAAGTGCCGCCCACGGCAACGAGGTGGCCCGCTATCGTTGCATTATCTTTAAATGTCTGGGGTGTGGCCAGGTGTTTGAGGATCAGGCAATGCGGTAATTCAAGCGAACCCCTACCTTACCAAGGGTTCGTGAGAACCACGCTTTGAATGACTCGAACGAACAGGGATTTGAGACGGCTCACACAGAATCGGCGCTGGCTTCGCCTCCTACAAGAAAGATGGAATCGCCTCCGAAAAGGCGATGGCGAGGATGCTGCCTTATCCGTTTCTCACCGATCCGCCCGCGTTCATGGCCAGATTGCCGCCGTCCATGGGGATCAGCGCGCCAGTGATCCAACTTGAGGCATCGGAGGCCAAAAAGACCGATAGGCCGCGGATGTCGTCGGGGCGGCCCAGGCGGCCAGTCGGAATGCCGTTGAGATAGCGCGGTTTCAAGTTTGGGTCGGCCGCCATGCGCTTCTCTAGTCCAGGATTGACGACTTGGGCTGGTAGAATGGCGTTGACCCGCACTCCTTGGCCGCTCCATTCGGTGCTTAGCTCGCGGGTCATTTGGGCCACGGCCCCCATCGCCATGCTGTAGGCAATGTGACCCCGGCCGAGCGCCGTAATACTGGCCAGCGAGCCGATGTTGACAATGCTCCCTCTTCCGGCGGCCAGCATCCGCCGGCCGGCTTCTTGGCAGCAGCAAAAGCGGCCCAGCACCAGGCTCTGCCAGACTTGTTGCACTTGTTCCAAGGTTATGTCCTCGGGCCGGGCCAGCAGGCCCTCGCCGGCGACATTTCCCAGGAAGTCGATCTGGCCGAATTCCTGGTCCAACGTGGCGAACATCTGCCTGATTGCGTCTGGTTGCGAAATATCGCACACCGCCGGCACGCCGCGGCGGCCCAAGTTGCGGACTTCGACGGTGGTATTTTCCAACCCCGCGGAGTTGATATCGACCAGCATCAGGTCGGCTCCCGCCTCGGCCAAAGCCAGCGACATCGCCCGCCCCATGCCACTGGCCGCGCCCGACACCACGGCCACGCGGCCAGAAAGATCAAACAACGACGCCATGGGAACCGCCTCGCGCAATTAGCTAGTCAAGACACGCCCTGGAACTTTCGGCCAGAGAACGGCCAGCCATCTTACCGCGCAGCGCAGCCATAGCGCACACGGCCAAGGCGATCCTCGCACGGGTGGGCGTAAAAGGCGCGAGGGCGCTGGACGCGATCTTTGTTGTTTCGTTCAACCTGTCGGCGGTTGGTCAAGTGTGGAAAATAAATGCCCCAATCAGCGCGATCCACAAAATGATTAGTAAAAGCACCGCCAACGGGGCGAGCGCCGTTGCAATTTTGTCCGACAGAGTGACCTTGTAGATGCCGTCGGTCGGTTTGGCATGAAAATGTTCCAGCACCTGGCGTGCCGCTTCTCCGTCGCGATAGGGGACCTGCACGATCCACCACGCGCCGTCTGCGTAGATGCGGCCACGTATTCCATGGATGGACAACCGTTCCTGAATCAGCACGTCGGGCCATTCTCTTCGAACCCTGCCAGCGACGACGGGGTCGCTGTCCGTCAAGCCCGCGGCCAGTGGTCCGGCCCCCATCGGAGGAGCCTGGCTTTGGATACGAGTGATACTCGCGCGAATTCGGTCGGCCGATTTGGGCGGCGTTTGCGTCCATGAAGCGATCGGGGGATCCAACACGGATGACGACGTTGGCTGGACAGTTGCCGCGGCCTCGTCGTCCGATTGCGCGGCAGGCCGCGGCTGCTCATCGGCGGTTGGCCCGCCATATTGCGACAACAGAAACGTCAGCAAGCGAACATACGCCCGGCGGCCCCAATCGAGGAGGCTTGCGCGTCCTGTTTGTTGAGAGTCGAGCAGCTCCTGTCGGCACTCAGCCAACCGGCTTTGCCATTCCGCAACCAACTGCGAGCGATTGGTCATGGTGCGATACTCCGCCGTGTGCCGCTAATTTGGGCGTAGCCAGGTCAACAACACGGCTTGCCGCATTCTATCCCTGGACCGACATGGAACGCAAATTGCCGCCGTCGAAAGCAGACTATTGAAAAAGATGCGTTGCCTGCGCGTTGAATGCGCACCGCCAACCAGCCGGGGCAAGGTGAAAACCACGAATCGAACGAATAAGGAACCGACGGTACGAGCTTTTCTAGTCGCCGCCCAGCCCCCTATTCCCCAAGCGCTTTTCCACTCGGGAGATCCATTCGTTCGATTCGTTCGATTCGTGGTCTTCTCATGTCGGGAGTGGGCTCCTGTAATTCGATCGGCGATGGAATCGCCTCCTACAGCGCGCGGCCACCCTATTCATCGACCCACTGAAACACCCGTACTCGGTTGCCGTCAGGATCTTTAACGGTGAACTCGGCGTAGCCTTCGGGATCGACTCGCGGCTGGCTTGGTCTCGACTCCGCCTTGATCAACTCTTGTAGTACCCGCGGCAAATTGCTGACTTCAAAGGCCAGGCTCCAGCGACCACTGGGCAAATCGACCTTGTCGCGTCCCAACAGCGTTAGCTTGGTCTCGCCCGCCGCTAATAAGGCGTACTGACCTTCCTCGGACCGCAACAACACGGGCAGTCCCAAGGAGATGGAGTACCAGCGGAGCATCTGCGCCCAGCGCGTGGTGCGCAGTTCCATGCTAAACAGGCTGGGCGTGGTCGAAGCGGAGATCGACATGGCGGTATCTGCAAGATCGGGATGACTTACGGCGATCGTGAATGGACCAGCATTGCTAGCAATCGTTAAGAGTGGTCGTAAAGATGGCCCCAGTACCATCATCGGTCTGCCGTAAGTCGCCTGCTGATTATAATTTAGGTAGCGTCGCATTTCATGGAAGAAGTTGCCCGGCGGCTCCGCCGGACTGACATTGACCATCCACGCCATCACACTAAAATACTGTCTCTCTTGGAGTTACGAGAATTAAGCGACGTTCTTGCCCAACGGCGGATTTCGTCGGAATCGTGGCGTCGTCAGCACCGCCAGGCCGATTTATCGCCGTCAGTGACGGCTCCTATACAGATTGCTCATGGCCAAACCAGCTTCAGGCGGCGAACAACCAGGCAGCGAACCGGTCCACGAATCGGCCCGACGGGAGAAAATGCGCCGCTTGCAAGAGCGCGGCATCGATCCCTGGGGGCAACGCTTTGACGATCAACAGCCGATCGGCACCATTCGCAAACTGTCTGGCCACGTCATTTATCGCAGCGAAGCGGGTGAGGACATTGCCTTGCCGTTGGAGGGGGAGGCCGACTTCAAGGCCTGGCTAGCCGCGCAGCCACCCGGCGAACAACATGGCCCGCGCGTGCGCGCGGCGGGGCGGATTGTGTTGCAGCGCAAGACGGGCAAGCTGATTTTTTTGGACATCAAGGATTGGACCGGCCGCATTCAGGTGTTGATCGGCAAGAGCCAGGTCGGCGACGACGGCTGGGCTACCGCCGAGTGCTTTGACCTGGGCGATCTTGTCGGCGTGGATGGCGAGTTGAAGCGCACCAAGCTGGGCGAGTTGACTATCTTCGCGGATCAATTGCATTTTTTGACAAAGTCGATCGAGCCGCCGCCCGACAAGTTTCACGGCATCCACGATGTGGAGTTGCGGCAGAGGATGCGGTACGTCGATCTAGTCCATACCGACGGCGTCCTCGACCGCTTCCGGCAGCGCTCGCAAATCGTCAAGTCGATCCGCAACACACTAGCCGGCGAAGGCTTCATGGAGGTCGAAGGGCCAACGCTACATTCCATGGCCGGCGGTGCGGCGGCCCGCCCCTTCAAGACGCACCACAACGCCTTGGGCATGCCACTGTTCCTGCGGATCGCGCTGGAGCTGCATCTCAAGCGGCTGCTGGTCGGCGGTATCGAACGGGTCTACGAGCTAGGCCGCGTCTACCGCAACGAGGGGATCAGCCCGCGTCACAATCCAGAATTCACCATGCTGGAACTGTACCAGGCCTATGGCGATTATCGCACGATGATGGACCTGACGGAGAAGCTGATCGTCAGCGCCATCGACGCCACCGGTCAGGACCGCAAATTGACTTGGGGGGACAAGACGATCGACTTTTCGCCGCCGTTTGCTCGGCGGACGTATGACGAACTCTTCGCCGAAAGCACGGGCGTAGCCGCCGACGACGCGGCCGGCGTAGCCGCGTTGGCCCAGAAGATTGGCTTTGCGACGGCCGGCAAGCATGCCGACGTGATCAAGAGCGAAGTCTTTGAGGAATCGGTGGAGGACCGGCTGAAAGGGCCGATCTTCGTCATGGACTACCCGGCCAGCATTTGCCCCTTGACCAAGCGAAAGCGCGATAACCCAGCCGTGGCCGAGCGGTTTGAACTGTTCGTGGAAGGGATGGAAGTCGCCAACGCCTACACGGAGTTGAACGACCCCGACTTGCAAGAACAGTTGTTTCGCACCCAGTTGGACGGCCAGAAGGAAGAAGACTCGATGGCCAAAATGGACCACGACTTCATCCGTGCGCTACGCCACGGCATGCCCCCGGCCGGCGGCTTGGGCATCGGCATCGACCGCCTGGTGATGCTGCTGACCAACGCCCAGACGATTCGAGACGTCGTGCTGTTTCCATTGTTGAGACAAACAGAATAGAGGGAATTTTCGATTTTCGATTTTTGAATTGAAAAGGTGGTCAGCCGGATTGGATGGTTGCAATCCAAAATCGAAAATCCAAAATCAAAAATGTCTTCCCGCCAAAGGATTGGCCATGTACAAACTGCTGCTCTGCTGGCGGTACCTCCGCACGCGGTATATTGCCCTGGCGTCGATCATTAGCGTGACGCTGGGAGTGGCCACGATGATCGTGGTCAACAGCGTGATGCAAGGGTTCACCGTGGAGATGCGGGATAAAATCCACGGCATTCTCTCGGACTTGGAATTTCGCAGCCACTCGATGTCGGGCTTTGCCGATCCCGAAGGCGTGATGGCGAAAATCCGCCAGACAGCCGGCGACGATATCGAGAGCATGACGCCCACCGTACAGGTGCCGGCCATGCTCACCTATCAATACGGCGGCCAAAACGTCTTGCGGCAAGTGCAAATTGTCGGCATCGATCCCCAGACGCAAAGCGCGACCAGCGATTTTGGCAAGTATCTATTGCATCCCGTCAACCGGGACGATTTCAACTTCGAACTGCGCGAGGATGGCTGGGATTCCAGGACTAGCGAGGACATTGAAGAAGGCCGAATCGGTTCGCGGCCCGAACTGGCCATGGGCGGCTGGAACTACCGCCGCCGCAAAGCCCAGAACCACCGCCGTTATCGCGAGTCCACCCAGCCGCCACCAGACGAAGTGCCCGCCGCGGCCGGCCCCATTGATCCGTTTGCCGCCCGGCAAGAAGAACCAGAAGCCGTGTTCGATCCCGAACGCGACCAACATTCCGGCATCGTGATGGGCATTGCCCTGGCGAACTACCGCACGGTCGATAAGGAAGAACATTTCTTGCTCCTGCCGGGCGACGACGTCCAGCTTACCTTTCCGAGTGCTGGCACGCCCCCCAAGGCAGTCGATGACCTGTTTACGATCGTCGACTTTTACGAAAGCAAGATGAGCGAGTACGACAGCAATCTGGTCTTCGTGCCACTGCGCAAACTGCAAGAGCTGCGGGGCATGATTGAGCCCTCGACCGGCATGACCTATGTTTCGTCGATCCAGATCAAACTCAAGCCGGGCGTGGATGGCGATGAAGTCGCCAACAAGATTCGCCGCGTCTTTCCGGCGGAAGTCTATGCCTGCAACACCTGGCAAGAGAAGCAAGGCCCGCTGCTGGCCGCCGTGCAGATGGAAACGGCCATCCTTAACCTGTTGCTGTTCATGATTATCGCCGTGGCCGGGTTTGGCATTTTGGCCATCTTTTTCATGATCGTCGTCGAAAAGACCCGCGACATTGGCGTGCTGAAATCACTGGGGGCCTCGGGCCGCGGCATCCAGGGAATTTTTCTCACCTATGGCTTGTCGCTGGGGGTGGTTGGTTCCGGGGCTGGCATGGCCTTGGGGCTGTTGTTTGTGGCATACATCAACAACATCGCCAACTTTTTGAGTTGGTGTACCGGGCACGAAGTATTCGACCCTTCGATTTATTATTTCTCTAAGATTCCCACCGTGGTCCAGCCCTTTACGGTCGGCTGGGTGGTGGTCGGAGCGATGTTGATTGCCGTGTTGGCCAGCATCTTGCCTGCCCGCCGCGCTGCGCGGCTGCATCCCGTGGAGGCCCTTCGCTATGAGTGAAGCCACTCGAATGATTGCCCCCGCGGTGCCAACCGCCCGCGTCAAAGCCGGCCCGCATGCGCTGCCGAATGGTTCGGCATCGCCAGACACGGGCACGGCACCCGTTCAAATGCAAGCTGTCGCGCTGAAAAAGCGTTATCGCAAGGGGCAGGTAGAGATACCCGTGCTGCGCGGGGTAGACCTATCGGTGCAGCGCGGCGAGTTCGTGGCCATTATCGGCCAGAGCGGGTCGGGCAAGAGCACGCTGCTGCACTTGTTGGGCACGCTCGACGCGCCAGACAGCGGCGAAGTGCGGTTTGCCGGGCAGCGGATCGATAATCTCTCCGCCCGCCGCCGCGATGCCTTCCGCAACCGGCAGTTGGGGATGATCTTTCAGTTTTACCACCTGCTGCCAGAGCTGACTTGCCTGGAGAACGTGTTGACGCCGTTGATGATTTCGCACGGCGCATGGAGCTACCACCGCCACCGCAAGCAACATGTAGAGCGTGCCAAGGAGTTGCTCAAATTGGTCGGGCTGGAACACCGGCTGAAACACCGCCCGCGCGAAATGTCCGGCGGAGAGATGCAACGCGCGGCCATTGCGCGGGCCTTGATATCGCGGCCGGAGGTGCTGCTGGCCGATGAACCGACTGGAAACCTGGACCACCAGACGGGCGGCGACATCTTGCGAATCTTGCGAACCTTGAACGAGCAGCAGGCTCTTACTATAGTCATGGTCACGCACGACTTGGCCATCGCCCGCCAGGCCGACCGCGTGGTACGGCTGGTGCAAGGCCAGGTCGAGACAGCCGCCGCGTAGCCTTGGGGCACCAAGCCGCAAATGCGCCAAGGTACACGGCACGCGTTGTCGTACGGGGGCGAATTGCAGGGCTGTGACGTATGGACGCACTCAACCGAAAAGTCTCACTCCAACGGACCATGGTTTGAATAACCACGGATAGCACGGATCACACGGATATAAACGTGCGAGGCCGCCGTTAGTCTTAGGTGAACGATAATATCCGCGAACGTATGGAATCAGAGATTAGAATGAAGAGCCGCCCGAATCGCTTGTTCTGACTTTCCACGGCGTGGCGAGTGTTGCCAAACATCCGCGAAATCCGTGGTTCCATCTCCTTCTTTCGAGAAGCCGCTCCGCATTGCCCATGTCGCTTAAAATCCATATCTCCGGCAAGCTATACGACAAGGAAGACGCCAAGATCAGCGTCTACGACCACGGCTTGCTGTACGGCGATGGAGTCTTTGAGGGGTTGCGCAGCTACGGCGGCAAGGTCTTTCGGCTGGAACAGCATCTCGACCGGCTGTGGGATTCCGCCAAGGCCATCTGGCTGGAGATCCCCATCACGCGGCAAGAAATGGCCCAGGCTATTTTGCAAACGCTGCAAGCCAACAACATTCAAGACGGCTATATCCGGCTGATGGTGACGCGGGGGGCGGGTACGTTGGGGCTAGACCCCAATCGCACCAGCAACCCGCAAGTCATCATTATCGCGGACAAGATCGCCCTCTACCCCGAGGAACTCTACACCAAGGGCTTGGAGATCGTCACGGTCAGCGTGATGCGCAACCATTCGGCCGCGCTCAGCCCGCGGATCAAGTCGTTAAACTACTTGAACAATATTCTGGCCAAGATTGAAGGATTGCAGGCCGGCTGTATCGAAGCCCTGATGCTCAACGTAAAGGGCGAAGTCGCCGAATGCACGGGTGACAATATCTTTCTGGTGCGGCACGGCGCTTTGCGGACCCCTTCGGTGGAATCGGGCATTCTGGAGGGGATCACCCGCGAGGCCGTGATGGAACTGGCCCGCCAGGCCGGCCTGGAAGTTCGCGAATGCCCGCTAACCAAGCACGATGTCTACATCTCGGACGAGGTCTTCTTGACCGGCACCGCCGCCGAGGTTATTCCGGTGGTCAAGGTCGATAGCCGCCGCATTGGCGATGGCACCCCCGGCCCGATCACCCGCGACCTGAAAGAACGGTTTCACGCGCTGGCCAGGGCCTAGTAGGCAGCGAGGAACCGCCAGGGTAAGCCGCCGGCTGCATTACTTTCGCTTGTCCATCGGCACGAAGGGCCGCTGGGTCGGCCCGGTGTAGATCTGCCGGGGGCGGCAAATCTTCTTGGTGGGAGAAGCGTGCAGTTCCTTCCAGTGGGCAATCCAGCCGGGCAGCCGCCCCATGGCGAACAGCACCGTGAACATCTGCACGGGTATGCCCATTGCCCGGTAGATAATGCCCGTGAAGAAATCGACGTTGGGGTAAAGCCGCCGTTCGATGAAGTACGGATCGTGCAGGGCCACGTCCTCCAGTTCCTGGGCGATCTCGAAGATGGGATCCTTGATCTTCATCTTGGCTACCAGCCGGTCGCACATTTTCTTGATGATCGTGGCCCGCGGGTCGTAGTTCTTGTAGACGCGGTGGCCAAAACCCATCAAGCGGAAGCCGCTCCCTTTTTTCTTGGCCAGTTCGACATACTTGGCCACGTTGCCGCCGTCGGCCCGAATGGTCTCCAGCATTTCCACGCAAGCCTCGTTGGCACCGCCGTGCAATGGTCCCCACAGGGCGCACATGCCAGCCGAAATCGAAGCGAACAGGTTGGCGTCGCTAGAGCCGACCATTCGCACGGTCGAGGTGCTGCAATTCTGCTCGTGGTCAGCGTGGGCGATGAGCAATTTTTCCAACGCCTCAACAAATTCGGGGTCGTGCTGGTACTCTTCGGTCGGCACGGAGAACATCATCCGCAGAAAGTTCTGGCAGTAAGACAGGTCGTTGCGGGGGTACACAAACGGCTGCCCGATCGACTTCTTGAAACTGTACGCCGCGATGGTCGGCAGCTTGGCCATCAGCCGGTAGATCGACATCCGCACCTGGTCGGGATCGCGCGGGTTGAGGGAATCCTGGTAGAACGTGGAGAGGCCGCTGACCACCGAACTAAGGATGGCCATGGGGTGGGCATCGCGGGGAAACCCATTGTAAAAGCTGCGCATGTCCTCATGCAGCATGGAGTGCCGTTCCAGATGGTTCTGAAACTCCTCCAACTCGCTCTTCGTGGGGAGCGAGCCGTTGATCAGCAAATAGCTGACCTCCAAAAAGGTGCTCTTCTCGCACAAGTCCTCTATCGAGTAGCCGCGGTAACGCAGAACACCCTTGTCGCCATCCAGGAAGGTAATGGCGCTGGTGGTGGAACCTGTGGTGACGTAGCCCTCATCCAGCGTGATATAGCCGGTCTGCGAACGGAGCGCGCCGATGTCGATGCCGCGTTCTCCCTCGGATCCTTCGATCACGGGAAACTCGACCTCTTGATCACCAACGACTACCTTGGCCATCTCAGTCATCTCCACTCCTCGCTGATTTTCTCGGACATTCACCACTACCGCTGGCCGCGCCGCCGCCTCGGGCACAACGCCAGCAGTTTACTCGCCGGCGCGGCGTTCCACAATTCGCCACGGCACGAATGTCGGCGGGTACAAGGCAGGACACATTTCTGGCGGCGGCAATGTGCAGCTTGCCCGTGGCGACAACGGCGGGTGCCGGGGCCAGAAGCGCAGCGGAGTCGATGTTCCAACCGGGGTAACCCGCAGACGTGTTTGTTGGTCAGAACAGCCCGGAACGTCAACGCCGCTGGGGCTGCCCGTGGGGTTAATCGCCTGCCAGCCTCGCTGATTCGAATGGAAGAAGTGCTCTCCGACGGTGATACTCCGCGCGGGCTCGATAGAGGCGATTTCGATCGCACAAAAACAAGCAGCCCCGCGGTGAGGGAATTCCGCGGGGCTGCCGAAAGAGTAGGGCTTTCTCCGCCTGTTTGGCGGGCGCCCTGGGATGTCCTGCGACACCCCCCAACCGCCATCGCACACGACCGAGGGAATGGCCGTGTCGCGGCGGGCAACGTTCTAACTTGTTGTCAGACAGCAACCTTTGTCGGGCCATTGCCGGACATACAATTCATCGAACCGGCAACAGCGCCAAGATGATTGTTGCAGGAATCGGCGGCAGAGGCGGTACAGGCGTTACAGGCGGAACAGTTTAATTGATACAGGCCGCAAGGTTGGCCGGCGTTTTCCGTGTTCAGAATGTTTCCTTCGGCCTTCAGCCTTTCCGTCCGCCTTTCCCTTTCTTGCTCTTACTTCGCGGGCGTGATACGCTGAAACCGCGGAAGAGGCAGGATAGGCAAGCTGTTGTTTTGGGTTGTTTTCAATCGGGGAGCGACGTGCCATGCTCGAATTGACCGGCAAGGGAACCAGCCAGACCTGCGACGGCCTGACGCGGCGTGACTTTTTGCATGCCGGGGCACTGGGCGCGGTGGGATTGTCGCTGCCGCAGTTGATGGCCCTCAAGTCACAAGGGGCCGTGGCCGAGGGGCACGATGACCGCTCCGTGATTATGATCTTCAATCTGGGCGCGCCGAGCCAGGTCGATACCTGGGACATGAAGCCCGACGCGCCCGCCGAGATTCGGGGGCCGTTTAAGCCCGTCTCGACGGCCTCGCCAGAAATCGAGATTTCCGAGATTTTTCCACGGCATGCGCAGCACGCCGACAAGTTCTCACTGGTCCGAAGCTGCTTTCACACCGCCGCCGCCGTACACGATACGGGCCATCAGATGATGCAGACCGGGCGGCTGTTTACCGGCGGCGTCAATACGCCCCATGCCGGCTGCGCCCTGACCTATCTTCGCGGGCGCAAGTCGGACCTGCCGGCACACGTGGTTCTACCCGAGCCTATGGGCCGCACCGGCGGCAATCTGCCGCATGGACAAGACGCCGGCTTCTTGGGCAAGGCCAACGATCCCTTTGCCCTGATGGCCGACCCCTCGCAGCCCGATTTCAAGGTTCCCGACTTGCTGCCGCCGCAAAAAATTGGCGAGGTCCGCCTGGAACGCCGCCGCAAGCTGCGTAATATTGTCGATGAAACGGTGAAGAACTTTGAAGCCACCGACGACGCCCGCCTGCTCGATAGCAACTTCGAGGCGGCCTTTCGCCTGATGACCAGCACCCAAGCCCGCGAGGCGTTCGACCTGACCAAGGAACCGACGGCCGTTCGCGAGCGCTACGGCATGTCGCGGTTCGGCCAAAGCTGCCTGCTAGCAAGGCGGTTGATCGAGGCGGGCGTGCGGTTCGTGACCGTCAACACGTTCCTGACGGTGTTCGATGAGATCACCTGGGACATCCACGGCTCGAAGCCGTTCACATCGATTGAAGGCATGCGCGATATTGTCGCACCGATGTACGACCAGGCCTACAGCGCTCTGTTGGAGGACCTATCGCAGAGGGGGCTGCTGGGCAACACGCTGGTCTGTAACCTGGCGGAATTTGGCCGCACCCCACGGGTGAATCCGGCGGGCGGGCGCGACCATTGGCCGCAATGCTGGACGGTCTATTTTGCCGGCGGCGGTGTTCAAGGGGGGCGCGTGGTGGGCCGCAGCGACGCCATCGGCGGCGTGCCGGCCGAGCGGCCGGTCGATCCGGGCGAGATTGTCGCCACGATCTATCGCAGCTTGGGTCTGAACCTGGAAACCAAGCTGCCCGGCCCTCAAGGGCGGCCTTTCCCGCTGGTTGATTTCGGTGTCCACGAAATTCGCGAACTCTTCTAGAATTTCGACCTGTCCGGCGACTGTAGGAGGCGATTTCATCGCCGCTGCGAATGGCATGGTGGGCGTCCATCGGCGATGGAATCGCCTCCTACATGCCATTGCTCCCGCGTCTTACCGTCCGTGCCGCCGCCGCACGGTGTTGCCGTAAAAGTGGCCGGGGCGGCTGGGGCGAGCCTCGATCGGCATCGAGCGGATCTCTGCGCGGGTCATATTTGTCGCGCGCGCCAAAGCAGGTGTCGAGAACCCTCCGCTGTACGAGGCCAGCAGGGCGGAAACGAAGAGTAATGCGATGCGGATCATGTTGTATCTCCTGGGTTAACAATGTCTCGTGCGGTTCGTGCTCTGCGCTGAACGGGCCAAAGAAGCGCCGCCTGTTGATCTGTAAACATTTCGGCCCGTTCAGCGATGCTGCTTCGCGCAAATCACTAGCTGACGGTTGACGACAATTAGTCGCATTTTCTTGGCCCAAGAGAACTTGAAAACCCGCTACAAGCGGAACGGGTGTCGCACGGTTTTGCCGCAAGTTGGGTATGTTCTCCACATGCGGAATGCACCCATCCGTGACTGCCGCCAATGCCGCCACGCCACGTTTGGGTGATTCGCGGCACTCTGGTTGAAGTTGCCTAGCCGGTACAACCGATACGTCCGATAGAACCATTAGGACCGGCTGGCACCCGCGCGGAATGCGGGCGCAGCTAGCTGGCCGCCCCACAAACGGTGCCGCGCCAGGCCAGGCAACTTACATCGCCCGATGTCGGTTCCTCGCTTGCCAGGGCCAATTCCGATCGATGCGAAGAATTAGCGAATCGTTCCAGGCTTTCGTCGCTGGCGGCCACAAACCGTGGCATGTCGGGCTGGCGGTCGTGGCGGGAGTGCTGGGCGGCTTTGCCACCGGTTGGAATGCCACCGTTGCCGTGCTGCTGCTGCTGGCACTGGCGGCCAATGTTCGCACGCGGACGCTGATCCACGGTTGGCTGCTTGGTTTCAGCCTGAACTGGCTGCTGACACCAATTTCGTATCAAATTGGCCGCGAATTGCTGGACACGGCCGGATTTGGCCAGCGCCTGTTTGGTGCCGCCCCCAGTTTGCCGGTGGTGCTGTTCGACATCGACCGCTACACGTTGCTGGGAGGCCTGGCTTTGGGCACGGCCATTTCGCTGCCGTTGTCTTGGATAGCGGCTTATACGGCGCGTCGTCTGCATCGCAAGTTGAAGCAAATCGCCGCGATGCCGCCATTCGATCAGCCACGGCCCTGGCAGGGCATGTCGCGGTTGGCTTGCTGGCTCATCTTCGGTAGTCCTGCGCGGGCCTTGCAAGCGGCTACCGTGCCCCGCGCAACGGGTCGGCTGCGCTGCTTTTCCGTCCTGACGATGGTGGCCGCCGCGGGGGCCATTTACCATTACCAGGGGGCGGAGTTGTTGGGATCGCGCCTGCTGTCGCGCATCGCCACCGCCAACGAGGCCGAAGCCGAGGCCAGTTCCATTGAATTCCATCTGGCCGAAGGGCGGATTGACATTCACGGTCTGCGGCTAGCCGATCCGGAACACCTGGACCGCGACCGCCTGCGCGCCGCGCACGTCACCGCCAACCTGGACTCGGCCGCTTTATTGCGCGGGCAACTGCACGTCAGCAAGTTGCTGCTGGACGATCTGGCCTGCGACATTTCTCGCCAAGAGCAGGCCAGGCCCGAGTCGTTGAAATACTCGGGCTTTGCCACGCTGCCGGCGCATGAGCCGCAAGTACTGGCAAGCCATGACAGCGGCCTGGCTTTGTCGCGGTATGTCGGCGGTTGGAAAGGGCTGGAGGCCAGCGCCGGCCGGTTGCGGAACCTCATCGCGCGTCTGGAGGAATTCTCCACTGCAACCGCTGATCTGCCCGCCGGTGACGAAACGCTACCGCCAATCGGATTCTTCGCCATGCGGAACAGCCGCTGCACACCCCAGCCAGCCGCGCCTGTGGTGGATATTGTTACCTTGCGGGCGAGCGGGTTGCCGGGCGAGTGGAATCTGGGCACCGACGCCACTCTGGAAATCGCCAATGTGTGCAGCCAGCCCGAACTGATTTCCAAGGCCACAACGATCGTCGTCAGCGCCCCGGCCCACGCCGCCGAAATGACCGTGCGGCTGGATCTGCACAAAGGATCGCGGCAGCACAAATTGCTAGCCCGCGCGGCCGATTTTGACCTGGCGGCCCTGTTGCAGACCTCCGCGGCGCGCGGCGTCGTCTCCGTCAGCAGGGGACGCTTGAGCCTGACTTGCGATGGCCGCATCACCTGCGAGCGGATTGATCTGCCGGTGAAACTGCGGGCCGAGGAGATCGAAGCACAAGTCGCGGCCGACCAGCATCCCGCCGGGGTACTCTCCCAGACCTGGAACGAAGGATTGCAGCGGGTGGGCCGTTTGCAGGCATCGGGCATTGTCGAGGGGACTTGGAAGGGCTTGCGGCTCTCGCTCGACACCGTGGCGGCCATCGAAAGCTGGAAACAAGCCCTGGCCGCCCGCGGCGAGACCGAGTTGGTGGTCGAAATTGAACGGCAGCTTGCCTTGGACGCGGCGGAGCTTGCCAAGGTGGCCGCTGCCAGCCAACCGAACGTTTCCAGCAGCCAACAGAAAACCAGCCCCGATTATGAAGCCTTGCCCCAAGCAACGGTACAGCGGGCCGAGACATCGCGCGGCTTGTCGGACCGCGGACTTGATTGGCGAGCCAAGGGGCAGGGCCGTACGACCATTGCCAGCAACCACCCGCGGGAAGAAGAACGTGCGACAGTCCAGCCGGCCCGGTCCGTGGTGAAGGTCCGCACGGCATCGTCGCCCGTGGGTACGCGAACAGCAGCCGTCGATTCCGAGGAACCATCGTCCACGGAACCGTCCGAGCAAGTGCGGATGGCGTCTGATGTCACCGCCGCCTTGCAGTACCCCGCTTCCGTGTTGGCCAGCGACCGGGCCAGTGAGCGCAAGTCGGCGCAGTCGATCAAGCTGGCCTTTAAGCCGGCGGTTGCACGGCAGCCGAGTGATTCCCAGTTCGACGATTCCAAGCCGATCGTCATTCGCAATACGCACGCTGCGCAACCGCAAACGATTACCATGCGAAACTTGCCTGCCACGGAAGCGGTCGATACGCCGGCGACCAACGTGGTCGGCAGCGCGCAGCCGACTCGGACCATGCCGGGCGGATTGGGATTGGAAATTGGCTACGATGGGACGGCAAAGAAGGAGTCCGACGCAACGGTTCAACAGGCGGCCGGCAGCAAGCCCATTGGCGACGATGCGATTTCGGCCTCGCGCGACTACGTGGAATTGCCGACCCAAACAGCAACCGGCCAAAATCGGCCGTCGAACGGCCAGTACTTCGATAGTGATGAGAATCTGGTAACGCCGCCCGATACAGTTTCGGGCTACGAAAAGTTCAAGAACAGCGTGGCCTCGGGCTTTAAAAAGATCATGCCTGACAAGTCCGGAGAGGAAGAGGCCGACGGCAGGCTGGCCGGCAATCAGCAACAACGGCAAGTGACACGCGAGCGGCAGAGCCGTGGGATATTCTCGCCGCGGCCCACCAAATCAGGCTCCGCCAACGATACCGGCGACACAACACCTTCGCAGGCGGAAGCCGGCACGCCCTGGTACAAGCGTTGGCGGTAGAGAAGGAGAAGAAAGGGTGAAGGATGAAGAGTCGGGTGGCTGGGCCTGACGAACGTAGCCGCACGGCTCCCGCATTGCGGGCTTGATGCGCGAGTGTCGCTTCACGCGAATTGCGCTTGCCCGGCATGGATCGTCCATTTTGATTCCAGCAAACATGGCGGGAGCCATGCTACGGCCGGAAGGCCCATCAACGCGACCGCCGCCGCGTTGAGCTGGCCTGTTTCCGTGATCGCCCCTTGTGGTTTTGGCTCGCCGATTCATCGCGGCTGTCATCCGGCGGGAAATCGCCGTTTTCATCCTCTTCCAGCTTTTCCGCGACCAGCCAACGGGGTGGCAGTCGATCGCGGAGAACTTCCTCGGGAATAGACTCGACGATAATGTCGTGCTCGTGAGGTGGCACGAAGGCCAGCGGATTGCTGGGCGCGGAGGCTTCGGTCTGGCGGAAGCTGAAACGCAAGATGAACAGCCCCACCTGCAAGCGGCCATTGTCGAACGATGGCGGCCATAATTCGCCCGCCCGCGTGCGGATGAAATGCGCCAAGGCGCGTGTGCCGCGGGACGAAAACCCGCCCATCACCACGCACAACCGGCCCGTGGCGACCTCGTGGTGGTAGAACACCATGGCTGCGTCGGACTCTTCATTGTGGGGCACGAAGTCCCATGTTTCGGGACTCGCCGCGTAGTAAATGCCTGGACCTTGGTCGGGCGAACCTTCCGCCAACTGCTTGCCGCCGCAGCACGAAGGGGGATGGGGATCGCGGTAGGGGCGATAGCGAAACATGAACGGCACCGTGCGGTCGTCGGCGTTGGCCAGCCCGTCTTGCGATACAAAGGGGGCCGTATCGCGAAAACAGTAAGCAAACAGCTCCTCAATAACCGGATTACTCTTGACGCTGCCCAGGCAAACCAAGGCCTGATTCTTGCGGCCATCCAGAAAAGCACGAAATTCCTCGTGGGCCACGGCCCGCACCTGGTCGTCTAGTTCCGGCTTCTTGAGGGGAGCCGGCACGAGTTGCTCGTTGATGGCCAGCGCCAATGAGGCCGAGGAAGAAGCCTCTTCGGCGCTGCTGGCGTCCGCCGGCGGCTGCGGGTCGCGAGGGACGCCATTCACGCTGGAAACAACCCGGGCTTGCAACTCTGAGTCGGAGGCGATCACCACGTACTGGTCGCCGTAGTTGGGGTCTTGGCGGGCACCGGCACACAGGGTGATGGTGTCGCGATTGGCGATCATCGACCAAAAATCCTCGGCCGTGGTGACAAACAACCGGCTCAATACGCTGTTACGTGGAATCTGTTCGACCGTCACCAGGTAGTCAATAATCCGGCCCAGGCTGTCGAAACTGATCCCCTTCTTGGTCTCGTACAACATGTCGCGGACCTGGTGCTGATGCAGGCCCGTGTGTCGGGCAACCTTGGCCAGCAGACTGTTGGGAATTCGTTTATCGACATTCAGCAATTGCCGAAAGCGGAAATTAATCTTTAGCATGGTCGTCGCTCCTTAAGACCGTGGAATCGGTCAGCCGCCAAAAATCCATGTACTCCATTGGAACCAGTCTGGCCGTTGTCGGCAACGTGCTTGTTCGGATTTTCCGACGAACCAGCCGATGCATAGAGCCGCGTGCTAGCACGGATAGGCATGCAGCGCGGCGAGGCAGGCCTTACTCTTCATCCGACACCAAAGGGAGTTCCACCGGTGCATTGGCCGCCGAGCTGCGGGCGACGGCCTCGGTAAACTCCATGTACCGCAGGCCCGCCGAGAAACTGGTGAATTCGATCGGCTCTTGCCCGCGAATGGCACCGACAAACTCCGACTCCACGCGCCAGTCGAGGGCTTGTTCCGCCGGCACGGAAATTTCCTTGAGTTCACTTTCTCCGCGCTGGCCCGCCCACAACCGATCATTGGGGTACATGTCGTACTTGATCGTTCCCTGGCTGCCATACAGATGAATCTGCGTCTCGGGTCCAAGCCGGGCCACGCCGCTGACGTGATACAACCCGCGAGCGCCGTTGGCCAGCATGGTCAACACTTGCACGCTGTCGGGGGTTTCCACGCGCCGCCGCAAGCCGCTGGCGGGGTCGATCCGTTCGTGCGTGAACGCCTGCATTTGGGCAAAGACTTGCACGGGATCAGGCACCCACCGCATCAACGTTTCGTGAACAATGCCCAGGGTGAGCATGTTCAAACCGCTCAAACCGGCAATCTGCCGCCAGGCCAGCGGCGTCTCGGCGTCGGCCAGATGACCACCGGCAGCCAGCACGACAACTTCGCGCAGATCACCCAGGAAATTTTCCGTCATGAGCCGCTCGACCACTCGATGCGCGCGAAAGCCCAGCGGACTGGGGACAATTTGGCAAATCAATTCGGGATGTTCCTCGCTGGCGGCCAGCATTTGCCTCGCCTCGGCCGCGTTCATGGCCATGCGGGCTTCGGTCAGCACATGCTTGCCGGCCGCCAACGCCGCCAGCGTAATGGGGCAATGCAAGTAGGGCCATGTGCCAATCTGTACGGCGTCAATGTCGGGATCGGCAACCAGGTCTTCCCAGCGGTCAAAGGTTCGCGGAATGCCGAATTCCTTGGCTGCCGCCAGGGTCGATTCGCGGCGGCGATTGCAGACCGCTGAGATTTCCACGTTTTCACAGGCTCGAAAGCCGGGAACGTGCCGGAGGCGGGCGTTGCCGCCGAGGCCGATGATGCCGATGCGTAGTTTGGTCATGGGTTGGTACTCAGTGTTCGGTGGTCGGTGTTCAGTCTGTTGGCGTTGATCCTACGTACTGGTCCATGGCCTCGACAGTTTCCAGGCAGGGGGAATCGCAGTTGGCTACTTGGCGGTCGAGTGATTTTTCGTCCTTGAACCCTATACCCGTGACGGTACAGACGATTCGCTCGTGTGGTTGCACTTCACCGGCGGAGACAGCCGCTAGCAGGCCCGCTAGTGCCGCAGCGCCGGCTGGTTCGGCAAAGACCCCTTCCTCGCGAGCCAGCCGCTGTTGCGCGGCGAAAACGGCATCGTCCGTGACAACGTAACCCGTGCCGCCGCAGGCACGGCAGGCCGGTATAACGTCGTGCCCGCCGATCACCGTGGGAACTTGCAATCCGCTGACGTTGCTGGTGCAGGTGACATCGCGGGCCTGGTCCCAACCCATCCGCAACGGCGTGGCGATGGTGTCGTTTCCTTCCGGTTGCACGCAGTGGACTCTAGGGGAACGGGCCAGTTTGCCTTCCGCGACCAAGCGGGAAAAGCCCAACGCCACGGCCCGCGTCATGCCACCAGCGCCGGCCTGCGTGAAGACGTGGTCCAGGCGGCCATCGGTCTGTTCGGCCAGTTCGTAGGCCAGCGTTTCACAGCCGATCATGCCGATAGGCGAATGCAAATAGTTGCTGATTTGCAGAGAGGCCTGGCGTTCGTCGCATAACTTGCGTAGCCGGTCCATCACCCCCTGCGAAATGGCTGGATCCCTGCCGAAGCCGCGTACGCTAAAGGTCTTGGCCCCGTAGACGTGCATGTTTCGCAGCTTGTTGGCCGGCGCTCCATCCACCACGGCGATGTAGCACGGTATGCCCGCCACCGCGCATCCCGCCGACAAGGCCGAGCCGGTATTGCCGCTGCTGGTTGCCAGGCAAAGTTTGGCCCCCTTGGCAGACATATCGGAGACGGCCATCGCCGCGAACCGGTCCTTGAACGAACCGGTCGGGTTGCAGTTCTCCAACTTAAAATACAACTCTTGCAAGCCCGCGCTGGGACCAATCCGTCGCGACCTTAGCAAGGGCGTGTTTCCCTCGCCGAGCGTGACTCGATGCTGGCTGGCGACGGGGGGAAGGTAGTTGGCGTAGTGCCAGATGCTCATGGGGAGGGGCTTGCGTTGTCGGTGTTCAGTCTTCAGTTAGGCGCTGGCGGCCGGTTCAATCGCGGCGATGGCTTCGATGAGCTGTTGGTCCTGGCGGGGGAAGACGGTCCGTAGGTCAAGCAGCAGCCTGTCTTGTTCAACTCGGCCCACGACCGAAGGGACGCCGGCTTGCAGCAATTTCGCCAGCCGGCCGCTGTCTTGCCGGGCGGGTCGCAGGGCCACGCACCAGGTGGGGACTTGCTGGCCGGGCATGGCGGGATCCTCCAAACAGGCCTGGCCGGGCACCGCCTCGGCCGTGTCGATGGCGGGCAATGCGGCCAGTTGCGGCGCTAACCGTTGGGCCCGGCCTTTGAGATTGTCCACGGGCGTATCGAGCAGTGCCAGTATCGGAATCTCCCGCCGGGCGACATCAGGCGTGCGATACAGCCGCAGCGTCGCCGCCAGCGCCGCCAACGTCAACTTGTCGGCGCGTAAAGCCCTGGCCAGCGGATGCCGCGTCAACCGCTCGATCAGTTCCCGCCGGCCCAGTACAATTCCGCAGGCTGGCCCGCCCAACAGTTTATCACCCGGCAAGATCACCAGATCGGCGCGAGTTCGCACGCTGTGGGCCGTGCTAGACAGCCCGGCCAAACCCAATTCGGCTGGGTCCAGCAGCGCCCCAAGTTCCAAGTGTCGCACGACGGGAATTTGCATTTCTTGTCCCAGTCGGACAAGTTCCGCTTGCGCAACCCCTTCCGCGGTGCCCGCCGCGTGGCCGTGAGCATCGCTTTGCCACAACAAGGCAGCTTGCCCATCGACCGCTTGTCCGTCGATGGCCTGGCGGTAATCCTCCAGCCTTGTCCGATTCGTGGCGCCAACCTCGCACAGGCCGGCACCGGCAGTCGCGGCCACGTCCGCCAACCGAAAATGGTCGGCCGCCTCGAGCAATTCGCCTCGCGAAACGACCGCTTTGCGGCCTTTAGCCAGCGCCGCCAGCACCAACAACACGGCGGCGGCCTGGTTGTTGACGACGCAGGCGGACTCCGCCGAGGTTAGCTCTTGCAGCAGCCCGGCAACAGCCGCCTCGCGCGGCGGGCTTTTGCCGCTGGGTTGCTCCAGGTCGAGGCTGGAGTAATCTCGTCCCACCGCCGCAATCTCCAGAATGGCCTCCTCCGCCAGCGGAGCTCGGCCAAGACGCGGATGCAGCAGCACGCCCGTCGCGTTAATCACCGGCCGCAGGCACGGCTCGTTCGATTGCAGAATCCGTCGGGCAATGCGCTCGGCCAGTTCGGTTGGGCTGGGGAGGCGGACCTCGGCGGCGGCGGCTTGCACTTCGTGTTTGAGTTCGTCGAGAATGCCGCGGGCACGCGACACAATCACGCTATGGCTGACCTTGTCGCGAAGTTTCTTGAGCTGCGGGTGCTCCAGCAAATCGCCGACGCTCGGCAACATCCGCAAAGGGTTCGTGGGCATGCCATCACCAAACAGGAAAAAAACAATCGCCAGAAGGCAACACGGATATTACCGCGCCGCGAAGCAATTGTCCCGGATACAGGTGTGGGACAATCGGCTTAAATTTCATCACAGTTGCGTGACGAGACCTGGAAGAGTTTGGCGGTGGCGCGGCGATCGCTCCGCGATTGGAACCTGGTCCAGCCGCGCCCGAGGAGAGAAAGTTTGTCTAAATTTAGGTGAAGCCACCAATCTCTACGGATCGAGGCCCGCCAGGTCGCTGTAGGAGTTCGACAGCAAATCTTGAGAACGCAGCCCAAACGCTTGCGACAGGCGCGCCAGTTGGGCGTGGCCGGCGGTATCGTACTGGCCATCCCCCAGGACCGCTTCAAACTCCAGAAAAGTGCCCAGCCCGGTGACTTCATCCAGGTGGAGGCGGACGTTATCCAACAGGTACAGCTCGCGCGATTTTAACACAATGCCGCGCACGCCTAGCGACTCGGCCAGCGCCGCTTTGAGCGCTGCCGGATCGGCAACCGCCACCAGTTGGTAATCGCTGCCCCTGGAATCTGGCTGGTCGGGCCGGCTGTAAGCCACCAATTGCGCCGGCTGCCCGGCGGTCTCGCGCAGTTTGAGGCGGCCGTGGCGGCAATGAAAGTAAGTGTCGGTTTGCCGCAAGATTCCCCGCGGCTCCGCGGCCAGTTGCAAGGCTACCCGCCGTGCTGCCGGCAAATCGGCCAGGCGGGCCTTGAGTTCGATATTCCGCATGGAGGAGGTTCTTCGCGGCTCCCTATTGCGGCGGCAATTCTTGCTCGCCCAAGGTCTGGTACAGCGGCAGATGGCGGTAGTAGACCTCCAGCATCAACAGATTCATGGCGGTCAGGTAGATGCGGCCCCCTTCCTTGCGCGCCCATTTATCTGGCACGGGACCAAGCGGATCCCAGCTTCCGGCCATGGCACCGGTCTTGGTCTGGCCTTCCAGCAGCAAGGGCCGCAATCGGTCGTTCCACGACTTCCAGTGTTCGCCCCCCACCTGAAACATGACCTGCGTGGCGTAGTACCAATAGTAGGCATCGCGTTGCGATTTTTCCTTGGTGCCGACGTTGGGCAGGTTCTCCAGAAGATAATCGGCACCAGCCATTAAATGCGGGTTGTTGCGCTGCCAGCCCAGGTAAAGGCGCATCAACAAGGCTTCAGCCGTCATCACGGTACTTGGCTCGCGTTGATCCTTAAACTGCGCCCCAGGCCGATAGGCGTACCGAGACGGGACACCGCTTGCTCCTTGAGCCGTGTCGAGCCATTTTGTCACGCCCGGGTAACAGCTCGACTGAACTTCCAGGCCCGCCAACTCGCCGCTCTTGAGGGCCATCATTTGCCAGCCGCTGACCGATGTATCCGAACCGACTTGCGGCACGTAACGCCAACCGCCCACGCCCGGCTCTTGGGCCGCGGCAATAAAATCCAGGCACTTTTGGGCCGGCTCGCGAACAGCCGGGTCTTGCGTCATGCCATAGGCTTCGCACAGGGCAATGGAAGCGATACCGTGGCTATAGAGCCAGCAGTAGTTCGAACCGCCCACGCCCGTGAACAAGTCGCCGTCGGCCTTTTGATGTTCGATCAAGAAAGCCAGGCCGGCGTTGACGACGTCTCGGTATTTGCCGTCGCGGTGGGTGTAGCCGGCCCCGAAAAACGACAACAATGCCAGCCCCGTGGCGGCGGTATCGGAGTTCATCTCTCCCAGGCCGGAATTCTGGTATTCTTTTTCCGTCATTCCTTGGGCAAAGCCATTCAACGACCAGCGGCCATCGGGCGATTGATGCCGGGCCAAAAAGTCCAGCCCCATTTCGACGGCTTCCTCCGTGCCGGCGCTGCCGCCGCGTGACTGGGCCGTCTTTT
>JBFWUW010000041.1:0-61554 GCA_050247075.1 Pirellulales bacterium
TGACTGCAGCCGCGGCCGAGGGGGATTTGCTAACCCTCAAGTTGCGTTACAAGCTGCCCGACGGCGATACCAGCACGCTGTTGGAATTTCCGGTGAAGGATGCCGGCGCGGCCTACGGAGCGGC
The DNA here is from genome assembly GCA_050247075.1 of Pirellulales bacterium. GTDB lineage: Bacteria > Planctomycetota > Planctomycetia > Pirellulales > JBFWUW01 > JBFWUW01. The sequence continues at coordinate 125 of JBFWUW010000041.1, forward strand.
CAGTGGCGAGTTCAAGTTTGCCGCCGCCGTGGCCGGGTTTGGCATGCTGCTGCGTCGTTCTCCCTTTGCCGGTAATCTATCGTTCGACGCCGTCAAGGAACTGGCGACGGAGGGCAAAGGGGCCGACCCGCACGGTTATCGGGCGGAGTTCCTGGACCTGGTAGCCCGGGCCAATGCCTTGCAACCGCCACCACCCGCGGCGGCAGCCCCAGCCGAGACACCGGCGGAAGAACCAGCCGCCAAGCAGCCGTAGTCCGGCGGCCGGGAATTAATCGCGCAGCCGCACAATGCGGGCGGCGACTTTGACAGGTACGGCATCGACCATGATGGGGCCGCTGCCGTTGTCGATCGCCGTGCGGTTGCCGCCCTGCCGCCGTGCCGCAGCCAACGTGTCGTTGAGGCGGGCCACGATTTCATCGGTCGATTCCGTGGGACCGACCTCCAGCACGCCACAACTACAGGTGATTTGCAGATCGCTGTCGCGGTCTTCAAAGGTTGTCGCGGCCAGCGATTGCCGAATCCGCTCGATGGCGCATTGCGCGCCGCGAGGTCCGGTTTCGCCGAAGAAGAACAAGAACCGCTGCCCGGCAACGCGTCCGACGCGGTCGAAGCCGCGGGACTTGCGCACCATATCCTGGATCAAGGCCCCGATTCCGCGAAGCATGCGGTCGCCCGTGGCCCAGCCGTGCCGCAGGTTTAGGTCGACAAAGCCGTCGATGTCGAGCATGGCAACGCACAACCGGCGCTGCCGCGAGGGGTCGTTCCGCCACCATTGGTGGAAGATTCCCTCTAGCGCCAGTCGGTTCTGCAATCCGGTCTGCTCGTCCGAGAGACGGGCCTTGTCGAGCGCTTCCAGCCGCTCCTCTCGACGCAGGACTTGCACGGCGCACTCCTGCATGCTGTCGCGCAGTTCGTGCGCCAGATCCAGCAGCAGGCCTAACTCGTGCAACATCGACTGGCGGTCGCCTTCCAAGTCAGGGGCAAAAGTCAAACCGGCCGTATCGCGGAACATGCTTTCAATTTGGCCCGCCTGCCGTTCGAGGATGTCGATCAACGATAGTCCCTGCGGCGCGTACTCCCTGGAGGCCGCCTGGTGGTCCCGCAAGTGCCGCAGGGCCGCACGCTGTTGTTCGCTCCACTCTTGATTTACTTCGCGCAGCACGCCCAAGCAGGCCGCGCGGGCGATGTCGCCCGACTCGGCGGTAAGCCCGCGGACCTGGCGGTCGATTTCGACCAGTTGGTCGCGGTATTCGCCAACTTGCAGTTTCAAGACCTCGATGGCCGCCTCGATGAAACTGTTTACCGGCCCGATCGAACCCAAGATCGACAGCCACTCGGCCGGGATATCGTGCGACCGCGATTCCACGGCCGAGGCATCGACTTCCAGAGTCCGTGGCGGATTTTCGGCCAATTCGGGCAGGAAAGTCGACAAGTCCTCGCTTGAGTCGGGAACAGGCGAGTCATGCCCTTCGCTTTCCTCGGCAATGGGGGGCGAAACGGGCATGGCAGCCATCGGCTGGGCCACCGGTGGATATCTTGAAGCAACCACGGATCGTGGCGGCAGCAAGGCAGGTTCGGCTCGGCCGCGCGACCACAGTTCGGCCAAGGCCACGCCCAGGCCGATGTTGACGATCGCCACGAAGAGTACCAGCGCCACCACGATGAACTTGCTCCCCGCCAAGCGTCCATGTTAATTGACTACACGCCAAGTCAAGCATACGGCCGCCCGCATGAACGTGCCGGACAATCGCTTGAATTCGTCGGCGTTCACTCTATACGCGGCGTCTGGCCGTGTTGGGTGTAGCGGTTATAACGAACTTGCCATGCTGAACTCCTTTGCCATTCCGTCCCAGGTTCGAGCCGTGCTGTTCGATGCCGTGGGGACGCTGATCCATCCGGAACCGCCCGTCGCGCCAGCCTACCGCAAGGTGGGGTGCCACTTCGGATCTTGCCTGGACGAAGACGAGATTCTTGTTCGGTTTAGGCAAGCATTCGCCCGGCAAGAGGCCCTGGACGCCGACAATGCTCTGGACGCTAGCGAAGAACGCGAACGAGCCCGCTGGCGGGCAATAGTGTCTGAAGTCTTTGATGACGTAACGGAAAAGGCCGGTCTGTTCGCGGCATTGTGGGAGCACTTCGCCGTCCCGGCGCATTGGCGGTTGTTTGACGACGCGGCCCCAGCCTGGTTGAATCTCAGCCAGCGGGGGTTGCGTCTGGGCATCGCATCCAACTTTGACCTGCGTTTAGAACGGCTGGCGGCGGCCATGCCGCCGCTGGACCAGGCTGCCGCGGTCTATGCCTCGACGCGGGTAGGCTATCGCAAGCCGGCCCGCGAATTCTTTCAAACCATCGAACGAGCCCTGGAATTGAATCCCGAGGAATTGCTACTGGTGGGAGACGACCAAGCGAACGACTTCAATGCGGCCCGTGCCGCGGGTTGGCATGCCGTCTTGGTGGTACGCGACCAGCAAAAACCACCTGGTGTCGGCCTGAGCGTCCAGAGCCTCATGGAACTTTGTTGAGCAACCTGGCGGTAATCTCCGCCAGCGTCTTGCATTCGCCGGCGGAACATCGCATCATTCGTGGCGTTGTGCCGTTGCCGCATCTCGAGCGATAGAAACCTTTTTGCCGTGGGAGTTTTTCCGATGAATGTTTGGCCGCTGGGTGTTTTTGCCAGCCTCGATGCCGGTTTGGGAGTCAAGCTGGAGGTCGCCAAGGAGTTGGGGGTACCAACCATTCAACTGCATGCGCCTGCCAAAGCCAGCCGCACGCCCGACAAGGCCAAGGCCTTTTTGGCCCGCTTGAACGACTTTGGCATTACGCTGACCGCGGTCTTTGGCGGCTTCGAGGGTGAAAGCTATGCCGACATTCCCACCGTGGTCCGCACCGTGGGCCTGGTGCCGCCGGAGACCCGCTCGGCACGCACCCAAGAGATGAAGGAAATCGCCGACTTTGCGAAGCAGCTTGGGGTAGATGTGGTGGCCTTGCACTTGGGGTTCATTCCCCACGACTTAGGCGCGCCTTTGTATCGGGAGATTCTCAAGGTGACCCGTGATGTTTGCGACCACTGCGACCGCAATGGACAGGCCCTGCACCTGGAGACGGGCCAGGAATGCGCGGACGGCCTGTTGCAGTTCATCCACGATGTCCGGCGCGACAACCTGTTCATCAATTTTGACCCGGCCAACATGATCTTGTACGGCACGGGCGAGCCAATCGCCGCGTTGCGGCAGGTAGGAAAGTATGTGAAAAGCGTGCATTGCAAGGACGGCACGTGGGCCCGCCGGCCCGGGCAAGAGTGGGGCTGCGAAATGCCCCTGGGTCAAGGCGACGTGGGGATGTACAACTATCTCAAGACATTGCAAGAGATTGGTTACACGGGGCCGCTCACGGTCGAACGCGAGATTCCCCAAGAACCGCAGCGACAAAAGGATGAAATCGGCCACGCGATTGGCCTGCTGAGCGGGCTGAAGGAACGCTTGCTGGCGTAGGAATCGAAATTGAACTATCGCATCGTTTGCCCGGCGGCATAGAATAGCCGTCGGTTTTGGAATGCCGATGGACTTGTTTTCTTGAGGAATGCGACCATGCCCAAACTGTCGATACCCGTGCCACACCAGTTGGACGCCGAGGATGTCAAGAATCGGCTGATGGGACTGATGGACAAGATCAAGGAGCGGCACGGCGACAAGTTCAGCAACCTCAAGGAAGAATGGGGCGAGAATTCCGGCACCTTCAGCTTTTCGACGTACGGATTTAACGTCAAAGGGACGGTTACCTCCGAACCGGGAAAAGTCGTGCTCGATGCCGAGCTTCCCTTTGCCGCCATGATGTTCAAGGGCAAGATCGAGCAAGAAGTCCGTGAAACGCTAACCCGAGTATTGGGCAGCGAGAAACGCCCAGAGGCGTAAACCGGACAATGCTGGTTAGCCGCACTCGCCCAGGGCCACCGCATTACGGCGACTGAGGACGTATTCCAGGATGGTGCGGCGGCAGGCGGTGCAACCGTCTCCGGCACCGGTTTGCTCGACGACGTCTTGTACGCTTTGCAACTCGCCGTTCTCCACGGCATCTAGAATGTCAGCTTCGGTGATTTTTAGGCACCGGCAGACGATTTTCGAGTCGCATTGGTAGGCGGGACTCATGGCAATACTTCAGCGTGGGAGATTTCTCGTTCGGCGGCAGCTTTGGTTTTCGCAGCTTTTTTTGGCCGATGTGAGAATGAGTCTCAATATCACGCTCTCATCATATTCGATCCGCCTTGTGGGTCAAGCAAAAAAATGGAAAGTATTTATAGAAGGCGATTCCATCGCCGATTGGCCCGATCCGTGCCGCCGCATCGGCGATGGAATCGCCTCCTACGGTCTACGGCCTTTAGCCTAACTTCAGGCCGGCTCGTATCCCAAATTGGGACTTAACCACCGCTCGATCTCGCCCAGCGGCATCTGCTTACGGCGGGCGTATTCCTCCACTTGGTCGCGTGTAAGGCGATCGACGGAGAAATAGCGGCTTTCGGGATGGGCCAGATACCAGCCACTGACGCTGGCCGCCGGGTGCATGGCAAAGTTTTCGGTCAGCCTGATGCCGGCATCGGCCTCGGCCCCCAACAGGTTGAACAGCGCCCGCTTTTCCGTGTGGTCGGGACAGGCTGGATAGCCCGGCGCGGGGCGGATGCCACGGTACTTTTCGTCGATCAAGTCCTCGCCGCTGAGTTGCTCCTGGCAGCCGTAGCCCCAATCGCAGCGTGCCTGCAAATGCATCCGTTCGGCAAAGGCCTCGGCCAGACGGTCGGCCAGAGCCTTAACCATGATGGCGCTGGGGTCGTCCTGGGCCAACGCGTATTTGTGGGCCAGTTCATCGGCACCAATGCCAGTGGTCACGGCAAAAGCACCCATGTAGTCGGCTCGGCCGCTCTCAATTGGCGCGACAAAATCGGCCAGTGAGTAAAAGCATTTCACGCCAACCCGTTCCCACTGTTGCCGCAGCATGTGAAAGCGGGCCAGTTCCGTCCGCCGCGATTCATCGGTGTAGAGCACGACATCGTCACCCGATGAATTGGCTGGCCACAGCCCGTACACCGCGTTGGCCGTAATCTGCTTCTTCTCGATCAGTTCGGCCAGCATCTCTTGGGCATCGTCAAACAACTCGCGGGCAACCGGACCAACGGTAGCATCGGAAAGTATCGCCGGGTACTTGCCATGCAGCTCCCAGGCCTGAAAAAAGGGCGACCAGTCGATGTAGTTTACCAGGTCGGCCAACGGGTAGTCCCGCAACACGCGCCGGCCAAGCGTGCGGGGCTGAGGAATATCGACGGTGCTCCAATCGGTGGCAAACCGCCGGGCGAGCGCCTCTGCGTACGATACTAGCTTGGCCTGGTCACGGCGTTTGAAGGCTTCGACCAGTTTGGCCTGCGCCTTTTGGTTGTCTTGCTCAAAGGCGGGACGAAGCTCGGTGCTCAGCAGCTTTTCAACGACACCGACGCAACGCGAGGCATCCAGCACGTGGACGGTTGGCAACTGATAACTGGGGGCGATCTTCACGGCGGTGTGCTTGGCGCTAGTCGTGGCTCCGCCGATCAGCAGCGGCAATTTCGAGCCTTGCCGCTCCATCTCCTTGGCCACATGGACCATTTCGTCCAGGCTAGGGGTGATCAGGCCACTCAGCCCGATGAGATCGGCACCTTCCTTAGCGGCGGTTTCGAGGATTTTTTCACAAGGGACCATCACGCCCAGATCGACGACCTTGTAGTTATTGCAGGCCAACACCACGCCGACGATATTCTTGCCAATGTCGTGGACGTCCCCTTTGACCGTGGCCAGCACAATCGTGCCGCGGGCTTGTTGCGCCGTGTCGCCAGCAGCCAGTTTTTCTTGCTCCATGAACGGCAGCAGATAGGCCACGGCCTTTTTCATCACGCGGGCGCTTTTTACGACCTGCGGCAGAAACATCTTGCCCGCCCCGAACAGGTCGCCCACGATGCTCATGCCGTCCATCAGCGGACCTTCAATGATCCGCAGCGTTGGGGAGTATTTTTGGCGAGCTTCCTCGGCGTCGGCCTCGATAAAGTCGGTGATCCCTTTGACCAGGGCGTGCGACAGGCGTTCCTCGACCGTGCCGTTGCGCCACGAAAGGTCGGGGCCACTCGCGGCTTTCCCGTGACGCTTGACCGAATCGGCGAACTCCACCAGCCGCTCGGTGGCGTCGGGCCGACGGTCGAACAATACATCTTCCACCCTTTCCAGTAGTTCGGGAGGAATCTCTTGGTAGACGGCCAGTTGCCCGGCGTTGACGATGCCCATGTCCAACCCGGCCTGAATCGCATGGTAGAGAAAGGCCGAGTGCATCGCCTCGCGGACGACATCGTTGCCGCGAAACGAGAACGAAATATTGCTGACGCCGCCCGATATCTTTGCGCCGGGGCAAAGCTGTTTGATTTGCCGCGTGGCCTCGATGAAGTTGATAGCGTAGCGGTTGTGCTCCTCGATACCGGTGGCGACCGTGAGGATGTTGGGATCAAAGATGATATCTTGCGGCGGAAAGCCGACCTCTTCCGTCAGCAGCTTGAAGGCCCGCTGGCAAATGCGGACCTTGTCTTCAACCGTAACGGCCTGTCCCTGTTCGTCGAAGGCCATCACCACCACGGCCGCGCCGTAACGGCGGACCAGCCGAGCTGCTTGTAAAAACTCCGCCTCGCCCGCCTTAAGGCTAATGGAGTTGACGACTCCCTTGCCTTGCAGGCATTTCAGGCCGGCTTCGATCACGGTCCACTTAGAACTATCGACCATCACCGGCACGCGGCCCGCCCCTTGCGTGTCGCTGCCGATCAGCCGCAACAGACGGGTCATGCTGGCTTCGCCGTCCAACAGGGCCTCGTCCATGTTGACGTCGATAATGTTCGCGCCGTTCTCCACCTGCCCCTGGGCCACACTCACCGCTTCGTCGAACTTGTTCCCCAAGATCAGACGGGCAAATGCCTTGGAGCCGGTGACGTTGGTCCGCTCGCCGACCATGGTAAAGTTGCTCTCGGGCCGCAGCGTGAAGGCCTCCGTGCCGCTGAGCCGCATATAAGGCGAGGGCGGACCCGGCTTGCGGGGGCGAATCTTGTTTACCCGTTCGGCAATGGCGCGGATGTGGGCGGGCGTTGTGCCGCAACATCCGCCGACGATATTCACCCAGCCGTTGTCGGCGAATTCGCCCACCATCTCGGCCATTTGCCGCGGCTCCAGCGTGTATTTGCCAAACTCGTCGGGCAGACCGGCGTTGGGGTAGCAAATGATCCGCGTGGGGGCCACATTCGCCAGGTCTTGCAAGTGGGCCCGCATCAATTCCGGTCCCAGGGCGCAGTTCATCCCAACGCCCAACAAGGGGGCGTGCGAGATCGAATTCCAAAAGGCCTCCACCGTTTGGCTGGAGACAAACGTGCGGCCATGTTCGTTGAACGTGCCGGAGACCAACAACGGCACCTGTCGGCCGCAAGCTTCAAAACATTGGGCCGCGGCAAACAGGCAGGCTTTCAGCGTGAGCGTGTCGATTGCCGTTTCGGGCAGCAGCAGATCGACGCCCGCCTCGATCATGGCGGCGATCTGCACGCGGTACGCTTCGACCATTTGATCGAAGGAAACCGCCACCGCGGTGGGATCCTCGACGTTGGTGGAGACCGTCAGCGTTTTGGAAGTGGGGCCGATCGAACCGGCTACGAACCGTGGCTTGCGGGGATCGCGTTCGGTGAATTCATCGGCGGCCTTTCGAGCGCACTGAATGGCCGCCACGTTCAATTCGTGGATCAAATCGTGGGGAAGTTCAAAGTCGTCCAGCACCACCGAGGTCGCGCCGAAGGAGTTCGATTCGACAATATCCGCGCCCGCCTCGAAGTACTGCCGATGGATCTGTGTGACTTTTTCGGGATGCGTCAGGCAGAGGATATCGGTGAAGCGGATCAAGTCCTTATGGTGGCCGGCAAACCGCTGGCCGCGGACCTGCGCTTCGTCCAGCTTCAGCGCCTGCACCATCGTCCCCATGGCCCCATCCAATATCAGGATGCGTTCATCGAGCAATTGCTCGATCTGAGAAGGTGCGCTCGGGGCGGCCTGGTTGGGCATAATTCAGGTATCTAGCAGGGAAACTGGGAAGCGCCAAATAACGGGAATCACCACTCGCGCGCAAGAATCAGGCGGCGGTGGGGGTGGCTTGCCACGCATCAACAGGACAAGCCTGACAGGTTAGAAGTTCGCAACTTCCTGGCTGGCAGCGCTTTCGCTGCAATTATCGCACAGCTACGAAATAGCGGCAAGGCGACTTCGCTTGCCTAGCTTGCCAAAATCCCGCCCCATACGGGGGCATTACAACCGTTAGATTCAAGTCTGTTCAATGTGCCGCCGATACAAGTGCCAAGAGGCCGCAAAGTCGGCACAATCGCTACGTTCAAGCTGTCATTTTCCATCGACAAGGCCAGCGCGATGTCACCCCCCGCACCAGACCCCGCCGTTAGCGGTCAGACGCCCAGCACTGCCGGGCGTCGTGCGACACGCCATCTTCGCCCGCCAGATGCCGTTAGCCCTAGCAATCGACGCGTCATCGTGCATCTGCCCGACTTGACGCCGATCTCGGCCAAGACGACCGAGCAACAGCCAAAAACCGATTTGCCCAAGAGCCTTCCGGCCACGAACGAGGGAGTGCGAGTTGACGTAGCCGCTAGTTCCGGCCCCGCCGCAGTCTCCCAATCGCCACACTTTACACGAGCCACGGCCTCGGCCAGCAACTCAACGTCCCAGCCGAAGCCATACACCTTGGCGGCGCTCAAGTCCGGTAATGCATGGCGTTCGGCCGACTGGAAATCGAAGCTGGCGGCATTGCAACCCACGATCATGCTGGCCTTGGTCGGCATTACCGCGGGCGTGTTAATTGGATGGCTGTGGACGGGTGGGCGAGGCAATGTTCCCCCCATGGAACCAGCCCCCAAGTGGGAGCCAGCCGCTCCAGATGCCCAAATTTTGCAGCCAGAAAATGGCGGCGAAGCGCTGCCAGAGCAAGTTTGGGAAAACGAGCCGGTCCCTTCCATGCCTGCCGTGCCGCCTGCCCCAAACGGTACCGAAGTCGATCCCTATGGCGAGCCGCCCGCCGTTGAACTACGGATGCCAGATTCGGCCTATTCGGGCCGCGCTGTGTTGAAAGGGACGATCGAACGAGTCGAAACAACCCCCGCGGAAGCCACTCATGAATCAGCTCGACCGAGCCTTTATTAAGGTTGACCGCAAACAACGGCAGGCCGCGGCGCGCAATAAGTACGCCGCGCCTGAGCCCGTGCGCCCCGCACCGGTGCCATCGCCCTTGATCGGCGATCTGTTGTCATCGGTTTCCATTGCCGTTTCGAGCCTAGCCAACCAACCCCGCGTGGAACCGCCCGCGCCGCATATTCTTAGCTCGCTGACACGAGCGGCGTTGCAAGCGGAATCCACGGCCGATTCGACGCCCAAGGCCGCCATGCCCGACGTTGTGGCACCCGCGCCGACAATCGCACCGGTCGAAACGCCCACGGCGGTTGGCGAACCAATCGCGGTGTTGCGCTTTGACGTGGCATCGCTTCAACCTTCGGGCCCCCACATTTCGAGCTTTACGACCGCCGCGACCGCCCCACTGTCGAAGGCAAAAGAAACGGCTCTGCCGGCAGCCGAAGCACCGCCCCAATTGGTCGAACCCCTTAAACCGCATGCACCGGCGATTACGCCGCAACCGGCACCCGTGGTTGTGGCACCGCCGCCTCCGGCATCGATTCCCGCCCCGCTGAACGAACAACCGGTACTTTCCTCGGTTCAGGCGAAAGAAGAAGTGTTCAGTCGCCTGCGGCCCTTGTTCGAGGTCGATCGGCTCCCTTGGCCGCAAATCTGCCAGTCACTGGGCCGGGCCGCCGAAGGGGAATTGTCGCTGGCGGCGGACGAAGTCTTGGCGCGCTCGCGGCGCGGTGAAAAGATGATTCTGGTAACCAGCCAACGTCGGGGTGAGGGCCGCACCACCATGACGCTTTGCCTGGCGCGGCAATTGGCCGCCCGAAATCTTCGCGTGGCCCTGGTCGATGCAGACTTCGCCAAGGGCCAGTTGGTGCGTCAGCTTAAGCTGTTGCCCCAAGCCGGGTGGGAGCAAGTCCTGCGAGGTGAAATCGCCCTGGACGAAGCGCTAGTCGAGTCGATGGAGGACCGCCTGGTGGTGTTGCCGCTGCAAGGGCCTGTTACCGATTGGCAACTGTTGACCGGCACGGCCCATCTCACCCGCAGCCTAGAGCAGATGCGGGATGAGTACGACATCGTTCTGGTCGATGCCGCGCCGCTGGAAGACGACAGCCAGGGCCTGGCCCGGTTGATCGGAGCCACGCGGTTTCAATCGGCCATTGTCGTGCAAGATGTACGCGCGGAGACTTCAGCGGCCAATGAGGAATTGTTTTCGCAACTCCGCGCGATACCGCGGGTGGAAGTCGCGAAGAACTTTGTAGCCGCTGCATAGGGAACTGATTCGGAGTAGCTGCAGCAATTGTTCTCCCTCTCCCGGAGTAGCGGGAGAGAGAGCATCGGCGATGGAATCGCCTCCTACAGCCACGATTGAACTGGAAAGCTAAACGCAAGGATGCACCGATGTACGAGTCTTACTGGCAGTTCACGCAAAAGCCCTTCGAACATGGTGCCGATCCCCGCTTCTTTTTTTCATCCGAAGCGCACCGGGCCGTCATGCTGCAAATTCGCTATGCCATTGAGACGCATGCCGCTGCGGCGCTGCTGCTAGGGCCGGGCGGAACCGGCAAGACCTTGCTGCTGCATCTGCTCAAAAACGATCTGCCAGAGACCTGCTCGCCTTTGGTACACATTGTCTTTCCGCAGATGTCGACCGAGGAGTTGCTGGCCTACATCGCGGACGAGTTCGGTGCGCCGCTCTCGGCCGAGCGGACCGTGCGCGACAGCGTCCGCCGCTTGCAAACTTTCTTGACCGACAACGCCCAGCAAGGCCGGCATGCCGTGCTGGTGGTCGATGAAGCCCACTTGATCGACGATGTTGCCACACTGGAAGCCTTGCGGCTGATGTTGAACTTTGAAGTCAACTCGCAGCCCTGCCTGACTCTGTTATTGTTGGGGCAATCGCCGCTGTTGTCGATGATTGGACGCTGCCAACCGCTGGAAGAGCGGCTCTCCGTCAAGTGCGTGCTGCGGCCCCTCACGCTGGATGAAACCGCCGCCTATGTCAACCACCGTTTGGCCGCGGCTGGCGTGCCGCACCCCGTGTTCGACGCCGCCGCCATGCTAGCTTTGCATGAGCAATCCCGCGGAATTCCGCGGCGAATCAATCGCCTATGCGACCTGGCGTTGCTGGTGGGCTATGCCGACGAGCAGCCGGCGATCGGCTCGCATCAGATTGAATCAGTCAGCCGCGAACTGACCGTGGCAACGGCGGAATAGGGTCTGGCGGTTTGTGTGCCTGTAGGAGGCGATTCCATCGCCGATCATCATGTAGGAGCCGTCTCCGACGGCGACGATCCGGCCGGATCGGCGTTGGAAACACCTCCTACAGCGTCGAAATACCCCTACGGCGTCTAAACCCTACACGTAAGACTTAAACGCCCGCGGCAGATAGCGGCACAAGTCGCTGGCGGTCAGGCTTGTCTGCCCCAGTTCATCCGCCGCCAGATCTCCGGCCAAGCCGTGCAGATAGGCCCCCAACCGGGCCGCCTCAAAGGGTGCCAGGCCCTGGCCGAGCAGCGCAGCGATGATCCCCGTCAGCACATCGCCCGTGCCGCCCGTGGCCATGCCCGGGTTGCCCGTGGTGTTTAACGCTGATCGGCGGCCGTCGGTAATCAACGTGCCGCTGCCTTTGACCAGCAGCACCACTCCCCAGCGCAAGGCCGCTGCCGCCGCCAATTGGTTGCGCTCTGCCAGTGCCTGAGCCAGGGGAATACCCAGTAATCTGGCGAACTCGGCCGGATGAGGCGTCAACACGCGCGGTCCCCCTGGCTGGCAAAGCCAATCAGGCTGGGTAGAAAGTGCATTGAGAGCGTCCGCATCGAACACCGCGGGCTGCTTCAGCGTGGTAAACAATTCGCCAACGATGGCGGTTAGTTCGCCCGACCGGCCCAGGCCAGGCCCACAGGCGACCGCCGTGGCGCCGGAAGCAAGTTCCAGCAGTGGTTGCCGAGCCGCCTGGCTGAAGCAGCCGCTATCGTCGCACGGCAGATTCGCAGTCATGTAAGACGGTTCGTAGGCCGCCACTACGCTGGTGACTGCATCGGGCACGGCCAGTTTGACCAACCCGGCCCCGCTGCGCAATGCGGCCATGCCCGCCAGGCCAATCGCCCCCGCCATCCCCTTTGAGCCGCCAATCAGCAGCACCCGGCCGTAATCACCTTTATGGCTGGAGGCACTTCGCGGCGGCAATCGAGGGGGTGGATCGGATTGGAAAACGACTTCCGGCTGCGCTGGGTTCATCCATCTATCGTAACTTGGGCCAGCATGGAACGGAACCAAGTCGATTGTCGCCGTCGGAGTCGGCTCCTACAGGCATCGGCGATGGAATCGCCTCCTACAATCTTGTCGGCAATGGAATCGCCTCCTACAGCGGCGCGCCAGAAACTTGACCGCACGGGGGGCTGAGATACCATGAAACGAGTTGTTCGTTGCCAGGTCAGGCTCTCTTTGTTGGCGGATCGGTCCCGTGGATATTGAATCACTCTCGTTCAATGTCCTGTTGGTGCTTGCCGTTGTGCCGTTATGGGCGCTGCTGGGCAAATCCTCGACTGGCCAGCGCGTGCCGAATAAAGCCATCGCGGCTCTGTGGGGCGGGCTGGCGGCCATGATGGTGGCCATCCAAATGTTTTGGACCGAGCAACCCGCCGATGGCGAATCGGCCGTTGCCAATCGGCCGCTGCAACGCGAGGCGGACGGCTACGTGGGATCGGACTCTTGCCGTAGTTGCCATCCCCACAACCATGCCACCTGGCACGATTCTTATCATCGGACGATGACCCAAGTCGCCAGCGAAGAAAGCGTGCTTGGCGATTTCAACGATGTGCGGATGTCGGGAAAGGACTTTCAGGCCCGGCTCTTCAAGGAAGGGTCGCGATTCATGGTGGAAATGCAGGTTGAGGATCCCCCTTTGACCACCATATCGCCGGTGGTAATGACGACCGGTTCACACACCCGGCAGGCGTATTGGTTGGAGTCATCACCAAATTCCCGCAGCCTGACGATGTTTCCGTACATGTACATGTGCGCCGAGAAGCAGTGGATACCCCGGCACTCGGCGTATGTGGGTGATTTGTGCCTGGAGGAACGCCCGGAACTGGCCGTGATGCGGTCCGATTCTGGCCGCTGGAGCGTCAATTGCATGCGCTGCCACACGACACACGGCCGGCCGCAGCCGACGGGCGGAGCAGTGCCACAAGTTCCAGGCCTGCCCGACCCAGCCACCGCCACGCAGGCTGCGGAGTTTGGCATCTCGTGCGAGGCCTGCCACGGACCCGGTGCCGCCCATGCGCGGGCCAACAGCGATCCTATTCGCCGCTATCAGCAACACTTACAGGGGGCCGCGGACAATACGATCGTCAACCCCGCGCGGCTGCCGCACGATCTCGCTTCGCATGTCTGTGCCCAATGCCATGTGGTGATGATTAACCGTGACAGCGACGCGTTCAGCCGCTGGCAACGGCACGGCAACTCGTATCGGCCAGGAGACGATCTGACAGCCGACCCCAACGTTTATCTCTTTCGCGGTTTGCTCGAGCGGATGCCCGACCGGCCGACAAATTGCCCGGACCCCGCCGAAGCGCAAAGCTTTTGGCCAGACGGCATGATTAAGGCCAGCGGCCGCGAGTTCAACGGCCTTGTCGAATCGCCCTGTTATCAACGGGGTGAAATGTCGTGCTTGTCGTGCCATCAGATGCACCAGCCGCGGGACGAACCGCGATCCCGTTCCGAATGGGCCAACGACCAACTCAAATTGCACATGGAAGGCAACGCCGCCTGCCTGCAATGCCATACGCGGTTCAATGATGAAGGCCTGCTGGTCCAGCACTCGCACCACGCGGCTAATTCGTCGGGCAGCAGTTGTTACAACTGCCACATGCCCCACACCACCTACGGCTTGTTGCGAGCTATTCGCAGCCATGAAATCAGTTCGCCCAATGCGGCGGTTAGCCAGCAGACGGGCCGGCCCAATGCCTGCAACCAATGCCATCTGGATAAGACGCTGGAATGGACGGCGGACAAACTGGCGGACTGGTATCAAATTCCCAAGCCGGAACTATCGGAGGAGGAGCGGCAAGTCGCGGCCTCGGTCTTATGGACGCTGCGCGGCGATGCCGGGCAACGCGCGCTGATGGCCTGGAGCCTGGGTTGGAGCGACGCCTTGGACGCTTCGGGCCGGCACTGGCAAGCTCCGTACCTGGCCCAGTTGCTGGATGACCGCTTCGACGCCGTGCGTTATATCGCATTGCGGTCGCTCAAACGGCTGCCGGCCTTTGAGGGTTTCGATTACAACTTCATTGGTCCCCCATCGGATCGCGCGGCTGCGCACCAACAAGCGTTGCAAATCTGGAAACAGTCGGAACAGCCGTCATCGGCCGCGCTTATGCCCGCTGTTCTGCTGGACGGGCGGGGGAATCTGTTGCAGGCGGAGTTTGAGCGGTTGTGGCGGCAGCGGGACGATCGGGCCATGAGAATCAACGAATAGCCGGCATGGCGGAAGGACAGCAGCGTTGCCCGACGAATCTCCCCGCGACCTGAAATCGCTTTGCCTGTTGCATCTGCAATTTGCCTGGTGGTCGCTGCTCTGTTTCGTGGTCATGGGGATTACGCTAGAGATGTTGCATGCCTTCAAGGTTCGTTGGTACTTGGAGCAAGACTCGGAGATTCGCCGCTTAATGTGGACCTTGGCCCACGCGCATGGCGCACTGCTGTCGCTGGTCCATGTGGCGTTTGCGGCCACTTATTGGTTCCTGCCCCGAAAAATGCTAGGCCGCCACCGTCTGGCTTCAGCCTTGCTAATGGCCGCCAGTATTCTGCTGCCTGGAGGCTTCTTCTTGGGAGGCACCTTTGTTTACGAAGGCGACCCCGGCATGGGAGTATGGTTGGTTCCGCTGGGCGCACTAAGCTTGTTCCTGGCCGTGCTGCTCACGGCCACGGACATCTCCCGAAGTCAACCATCGTAGTTTGACCTTCGCGGCCCTTATGAGAGTATCTGCCCCATGTCTGACCAAGGCTCGATCTCGCAATGGATTTTGGACTTGCGAGCAGGCGGCTCCGTAGCCGCGGCGGGGTTGTGGCAGCGGTACTATCATCGTCTGGTGGCGCTGGCGCGTAAGAAGCTGGGCGATTCGCCGCGGCGGGTGGCGGACGAGGAAGATGTCGTCCTGAACGCTTTTCATAGTTTTTGTGCTGGTGCCGCGGAAGGCCGATTCCCGCGGCTGGATGATCGGCAAGACCTTTGGCAAATACTAGTTGTGTTGACTGCCCGCAAGGCCGTGGACCAGCTAAAGCACGGTCTGCGCCAAAAAAGAGGGGGCGGACTCGTTCGGGGAGACTCCGTGTTTGTCGAGAACCTGAATGGGGAAGAGCGCGCGGCAATTGACCAGGTCGTCGGCAGCGAGCCCAGCCCGGAGTTTTCCGCCCAACTCACCGAGGAATGCGGCCGACTCTTGGACCAACTACAAAACGAAACACTGCGAACCGTGGCTATCGCCAAGATGGAAGGTTACACCAACGACGAAATCGCCGGGCGGCTGCAAGTACAGACCCGCACGGTTGAGCGAAAACTAAATTTGATTCGCGAGATTTGGACCCAACCGGAGTGAGCATGTCTCCGAGCACCGATGATGCCCGGCGAGCCTTGGCCGATGCCGATACGGCCGTGACTCCCCAGCCTCAGCCAAATGTCAATCCGGGATCATGGCCTTGCAACGTGGACGAGGTGCGGCTTGTCGATCATCTCTGCGACGAGTTTGAGTCCCGTTGGCACGCCCGATCCCGGCCGCGGATTGAGGATTATCTGGTGCGATGTCCGACGGACCTGCATGGGCGGCTATTGAATGAATTGCTGGCCCTGGAATTGGACTACCGGCTCTCACTGCGCGAAGACCTCGTGTGCCAAGAGTACGTCTCGCGTTTTCGCGACCTGGCTGAAGTCGTGCAATCGGTATTTGATTCCCATCCATCCTCGCAAACGGATTGGGCGCTGGCTCCCATGATTCTCACCAGCCCCTTACCCGAGCGGGCGGAAAAAGTCCCCTCCCAAGTCGGCAAGTACCAATTGCTGCAAGAGCTAGGGCGGGGGGGCATGGGCGTGGTCTACAAAGCCCGACAGTCCGGCTTGGGGCGAATTGTGGCTGTCAAAATGCTGTTGGCGGGCCATCATGCCGATCGTCACGATCTGTATCGCTTTCGGGCCGAAGCGGAAGCGGTCGCAAGCTTGCAACACCCCAATATTGTGCAAGTCTTTGAAGTTGGTGAATACGCCGGCCAACCCTTTCTTTCGCTGGAGTTTGTACCGGGAGGCCATCTGGGACAACGGATCGCGGGCGAACCGCAACCGGCCCGCGCAGCCGCCGAATTGGTGGCCTGTCTGGCTACGGCAATTCAACATGCACACGATAAAGGAATCATCCACCGAGACCTTAAACCTGCGAATATCTTGTTGGCCGATGAGGAGTCCCACGATACGGCTGTTAAAGGGCTGGGCGCTAGGCCGCTGAAACCCAAAGTCAGCGACTTCGGGCTCGCGAAACGGTTGGAATCAGACGAGCACACCCGATCTGGAACCGTGATTGGCACCGCCAGTTACATGTCGCCCGAACAGGCTCGGGGCGAAACTTCACGCCTGGGAGCTGCCACCGATATCTACGCCTTGGGTGCAATTCTCTATGAACTGATAACAGGCCGCCCGCCATTTCGAGGTGAAACTCCCTGGGATACCGTAGCCCAGGTGATTGCCGACGATCCTGTGCCTCCCACACGACTGCAGCCCAAGGCTCCACGCGACCTGGAAACCATTTGCCTAAAGTGCTTGCACAAAGACCCTGCACGGCGTTACGAATCCGCTGCCGATCTGGCCGATGACTTGCAGCGTTTTCTGGATGGCAAGCCGATAGTCGCCAGACCAATCCGCTTGGCGGGCCGAGCCTGGAAATGGGCTTGCCGTCGACCGGTTGTGGCCGCGCTATTGTCGGCCTTGGCCGCGGTCGTGCTGCTCGGTTTGGCATCAACGACGCTGATGTGGCGGTTGGCCGAGCAAAGGCGGGAAATGGCCGACGACACTTCGCGGAAAGCGCGGGCAGCCATTCGCGAGCACTTCGTGCTGGCTACCGAGAACGCGGCCTTTCAGGGTGACGGCATGCAAAGGCCTCGCCAGCTCTTGCTCGACAAGGCGTTGGTGTTTTTTCAGGATTTTGCGGCTTCGCGCCAGGATGACCGCGCATTGCAAGCGGAAGTGGCGGACGCCCACCAACGTGTCGGCCGCATCCTCGTCGAACGTGGATCGTTGGCGGAAGCCGCGGCCAACTTTCAGCAGGCCATTGTGATCTACCAGCAGTTGCAGGGTGAACGACCGAACGAACTCGGCTTGCAAACGCAACAAGCGGCAGTGCTGACTCGGCTGGCCCGCGTAAATATCCGCCAAGGTGATATTGTGCAGGCGAGCAAACATCAACGGGCATCCGATGTCATCCGTGAAAAGGTGGCGCGAGATTTTCCGGCGGACATTGATTTTCAGGTTGAGCGCGCACGTAGCCGCATGGAGGCTGGCTTTCTCTTTTATGAACAAAGGAAATTCGACGAAGCGCTGACGGCATTGCAATCCGCTCGCGAGTTGGTCGCTAAATTGCAACTGAAGGCGCCCGGCGGGCGGGTGGACGGCTTGTTAGCTGATTGCCTGATAGGAATAGGGCACAACCATTGGGCCGCCGGCCGGCCTGGGGAGGCTGTTCCCGTTTATCGACAGGCGGTGGAATTGCGGGAAGAGTTGCTGCCCAAGAGTCCCACTCCGGATGATCGTAGCGAGCTAGCTCGCGCTTATGGTTCGTTAGGGCAAGCGCAAGAAGATCTGGGGGAGTTCGACAACGCCTTGCAGTCGTTTCAGCGATCACTAGCGCTTCGCCAAACGTTGGTGGACAAAAACGCCGACGTGCCAGAGTTTCGAGCCGAACTGGCATTGAGTTGTAAGAACGTCGCCGATGAACTGGTCCGCCGCGGGCAATTCGCGGAAGCGTTTGAGCTACGGAAACGGTTGGTTGGACAACTGGAACAGTGCGTGGCCATGAGTCCACATAATGTCCATTTCTCGCACATGCTGGCACTGGGGCATTTGGGCCTGGCGGAACTCTATCGGCGCGACAAGAAACTGCCCGACCTTGCCGCCCAACAGGCTCAAGCGGGAATGGCCATTTGGGAGCAACTTGTCAAGGCAGAGCCTGTGCATTCCAGGCACCTGATGGGCTTGGCCCAAGGTTACGGGGAAATTGCCATGCAGCACCTGGTAGCCCAAGAGTTTAGCAAGGCCATTGATGGCTACGGTCGCTCGAACGAGCTCTTGGATCGTTTGCTGGCAATACAGCCCAACGACGTCGACGCGGCCAGTGAGCTCTCGCGAAACTACGTCAACATGGCCTACTGCCACGAAATGTCGCGGCAAAACGCCGACGGGTTACGCCTGGCGGCAAAATCGTGGCTGTTACGCGATCAATTAGCGCGAAGGTTTCCGCAGCGGCCGCGGTATCAAGAGAGTTTGGACAAGGTTAGCACCGATCTGGCCGGCGCGGCCACGATCTACATGAACCTTCTATTGCCGCTACCCAAGGGTGTCGACATCGCGGAGCAACGAAAGATTCAACACGATCGCGTAAGGGCCTGGAAAAAGTGGGCCGAGGAGTTTCCGCAAATCCAGTTGTTCCAACAAAGGATAGCCGAGTGCGAAGCGACCATTGACTCGCTCCAACTACAATCCAGCGGTTGCCCCTGACGTGAGTAGGCATTGCGCCACCACCTAGGAAAAAACTCTAAAAGCCGGCATTCAGCCCTTGCAAGTCGTCAGGCAGAAAACGTCCGTCGCGGCGGATGATCCGGCCGTCGAAGTGAATCTCGCCGCCGCCGTACTCGGGCGTTTGGATCAAGACCAGATCCCAATGCACGCGGCTGCGGTTGCCGTTGTCGCACTCGTCGTAGGCGTTGCCGGGCGTGAGGTGGATCGAACCGCCGATTTTTTCGTCGAACAGCGTGTCGAGCATTGGCCGCCGGACGGCGTTATTGCAGCCGATCGACCATTCGCCAATGTAGCGGGCACCCTCGTCCGAATCGAGGATGGCATTCAACCGGGCCGGTTCGTTGGTGCAAGTCGCTCGGATGATCTTACCCTGTTGGAATTCAAACTCGATGCCGTCAAAAACCGTCCCCTGATAGAGTGATTTGGTGTTGTAGCGGATGACACCGTTGACCGAGTCGCGGATCGGCGCGGTGAAGACTTCCCCATCGGGAATGTTTCGCTGCCCGTGGCAAGGGCGGACGTTCATGCCGCGGATGGAAAACTCCAGATCGGTCCCCGGCCCGGAAATCCGCACGCGGTCCGTGGCTTTCATCCGCTGGACCAGTGGCTCCTGGTTGCGGGCCATTTGCTCGTAATCCGCCGTACAGACCGAGAAATAATAGTCCTCAAAGGCCTGGCTCGACATGCTAGCCGCCTGGGCCATGGAGTCGGTCGGGTAACGCAGCACCACCCAGCGGGTCTTAGGAACCCGCACCTCGCTATGCACGGGATGCCACCAGACCCGTTGGTACAGATCCATCTGTTCTGGGGGAACGTCGGCAAATTGGCTGCTATTGGCCGCGCCGCGAATGCCAATGTAGGCATCCATTTGCTCCATGCGGTTCCGCTCAAACTGCCCGGCCAGCGCCAAACTGGCCTCGGCCCCGGTCTTGTACAGCGAGCGCAAGACGGCGTTGCTCTTCCACTCCACAAATGGCTGCGCCCCACGTTCCGCCGCCAACTCGACCAAACGGCAAACCAGTGCCGTATCGGGCAGATCGAATGCTTCAATCAAGACCTTCTCACCCCGCTGCAACTGGCAACTGTGGTCGATCAAAATCCCGGCCAGACGGTCAATGCGAGGATCATGCATGGGAAAGGCGGAAGGCGAAAGGATGAAGGCGAAAAGCTGTCAGCTATCAGCCGTAAGAGAACCTTGGAACACTGAAAACTGAACTCCGAACACTGAAAACCGAAAACTGCCTCCCCATCATACGTAACAGCCACCCAACGTGAAACGGCTCCCTCCGCTCACTTCGTTGACCCGGAGCTACCCACAGCGTAAATTGACGTTGTTGGATTCGGCCGATCCGGTGGGCGAGAGCGGTGGTGGCCGTTGGCAAGCCTATAGCCATCGACGTTGTTCCATTCATTTCATGCTGGCCAAGCGAGTTATTCCCTGTCTGGATGTCGAACGGGGGCGGGTCGTCAAAGGGACCAATTTTGTCCAATTGCGTGACGCCGGCGACCCGGTGCAAGTGGCGGCGCGCTATGAATCCGAAGGGGCCGATGAACTGGTCTTTTTGGACATTACCGCCAGCCACGAGGGCCGCGCGATCATGCTCGATGTGGTCCGCCGCACCGCCGAGGTGATCTTCATGCCACTGACAGTAGGCGGCGGCATCCGCACGATTGAAGACATTCGACAACTGCTCAATGCGGGCTGCGACAAGGTTTCCATCAACTCCGCCGCGCCCCAAAACCCAGACTTTGTCCGTCAGGCCGCCGACCGCTTTGGCAGCCAGTGTATTGTGGTCAATATCGACCCCAAGCGCGTCCAAAAGGATGGCCGGGAGGTTTGGGAGGTCCACATCAACGGTGGAAGGCTGGGGACCGGACTAGAAGCCGTGGCCTGGGCCCGCGAGGTTGAGCGGCTGGGTGCCGGCGAGATTGTACTTACCTCGATGGACGCCGACGGCACCAAGAACGGGTATGATCTAGAGATTACCGCGGCGGTGAGCAAGGCCGTGTCGATCCCGGTGGTGGCCAGCGGCGGAGCGGGCCGGCCCGAGCATCTGGCCGACGCCATTCAGATAGGACATGCCGATGCGGCCCTGGCGGCCAGCATCTTTCATTTCGGGGAATTCAGCATTGGGCAGACCAAACAAATCATGGCCGCTCGCGGCATTCCGGTGCGGGCCAGCGCCTAGCCGTCTGAGCAAACGATAACGCGACAGGGGAATTAAGGAACGAGGATTGCCAGCACATGAAACCATCTGCCCATTCTTCCAGCCCGGATTCGGTCGTCGGCCTTTCGGCCGAGGTTCCCGTACCCGCCAAGCCCAACGAAATCGACAAGCTTTTTCGGGCGTTGGTCAAATTGGAAGGGAGCGATCTGCATCTCAAGGTTGATAAACCCCCTTACATCCGCACCAAGGGATACTTGCAGCCGCTCAACCGGCCGCCCATTTCCGCACAAGAAATGCGGGAAATGCTCTATCCGCTGCTGAGTCCGCGGAACCGGGCCATTTTCGACGACACCGGCGGTGCCGACTTTTCTTACGTGGTGGAAGTCGACGGCATCAAGTGGCGTTTTCGCGTCAACTATCTCAAGCAATTTGGCCACCCCGGCCTGGTGGCGCGGCGGGTTAACAACAAAATCCCCAATTTTGAGGGGCTGTTCTTGCCGCCCGTGATGGAGAGCTTGTGCCTGTACGACCAGGGAATGGTGCTGCTGGCCGGCGTGACCGGTTCGGGTAAGAGCACCACGATTGCCTCCATGTTGAACTACATCAACCAGCGCGAGAAAGTCCATATTCTGACGCTGGAGGATCCCATTGAGTTCGTGTTCACCGAGGAAAAGGCCCTGATCAACCAGCGCGAGATCGGCCTGGATTGCAAGGATTTCATGTTCGGCATGAAGGGGGCGGTCCGTCAAGATCCCGACATCATGCTGGTGGGCGAAATGCGCGACGAGGAGACGTTCATGACGGCCATCCACGCCGCGGAAACGGGGCACTTGGTCTTCGGAACCATCCATGCTTCCAGCGCGTCGTCCACCATTGGCCGTATTCTTGATCTGTTTCCGCAAGAGATGCACCCGGCGCTGCGCAGCGCCATGGCCTTCAACATGAAGGGCATCGTGGCCCAAAAGCTGCTGCGGTCGATCAAACCCGGAGTCCCACGCGTGCCGACCTGCGAGGTGATGACCTTCAACCAAACGGTGCGTAAACTGGTGCTAGAGGAGAATGAGTCTAAATTGCCCGACGCTATCCGCATTGGCGCCAACGACGGCATGCAAGACTTTACGATGAGCCTGAAGAGCCTGGTTGACAAAGAGCTCATCGACCGCGAAACCGCCTTTGAAGTCGCCCCTAACGTCGATCAGCTTCGCATGGCGTTGAAGGGGATTGATGTTAAAGCACCTGGGATATTGTAAAGGAGTGTTCGGTGTTCAGTGATTCGCTGGAGCCGCAATATCGATCGATCGCCCACACGGCAGCACTTCAATCGCGTTCCAATTCAATAAATCTTGCCGACCGAAAACCGAACACCGAAAACTGAACACTGAAAACTGAACACTGAAAACCGAAAACGTCCGCCATGGCCAAGCCGCAAGACGAAGAAGAAGCACCACCCATCGAATTGTCTGCCCGCGGCGCGCCGACGCCGCGCGAGGACAATATCAACATGCTGACGGCCAAGCGGTCGCCGGCGTTTATCATGGTGCAAAAACTGCTGGTGGACGCCCTCCGCCGCCGGGCCGAGCAGATCATGCTGGACTACACCGCGCAAGCGGTCGCTGTCCGCTACCAGGTCGATGGCTTCTGGATCAACACGGCGGCCCTGGACCGGCCGACGGGCGATGCCATGTTGGCGGTGATGAAGGTGATTTCCGCCCTGAACATGAACGAGCGCCGAGCGGCCCAGCGTGGCAAGTTCAACGCGGAATACAAGAAGAAAAAATACGATTGCCACCTGACCAGCCAAGGGGTGCCCACGGGCGAGCGGGCCATGCTCAAGCTGGAAGACCCCAAGGAAACCAAACCGCAAACGGCGGATGACCTGGGGATGCGTGAGTCGATGGTCCCGCAAGCCAAGGAGATGCTGGCGAACGAAAGCGGCATTATCCTGATCGCGTCCCCCCCCACCCACGGCTTCACGATCACATTCAATGCGCTGCTGCGTTCGGCGGACCGCTTCACGCGCAACTTTGTCGAGATTCAGGACAAAGCCAAGGCCGAAAAGGCCGTCGAGAACGTCCCGATCGTGCCAGAGAGCACCTACGACTCGCGTCAGAACCAGACGCCGCAGTCGATCATGGAGCGGTTGATCCGCACCTATCCAGACGTGCTAGTGACGCGCGACCTGGTCAACGGAGAACTCGTCAATCTGCTGGCCGCGCAGGCCGCGGATAAACGGCTGGTGATTGCCGGCGGCCGGGGCCGCGATTGTATCGACGCCTTGCTGCGTGTGTTGCAACTGGGCTGCGACACGGCCAAATTCGCCGCGCAAGTCAAAGGGGTCCTCTGTTCGCGGTTGCTGCGCACCTTGTGTGAAAAATGTAAGAAGCCCTACCCGCCGCCGCCGCAAGTGCTGATGCAATTGGGCATACCGCCCGGCAAGGTGGCGGCCTTTTATGCACCGCATGAAGGGCCTTTGCCCGTTGAGGATCCCAAGGAAGAACCACGCCTGTGCAACAAGTGCCAGGGGATAGGTTTCCGCGGCCGGGCCGCCATCTTTGAATTGCTGATTCCCGATGACAACTTCCGCCAGACACTGGCCAAAGTCCCCCCCCTGGGCTCGACCGACCCCGCGACGTTGCAAAGAATTCAAGCTGCGCTGGTAGCCGCCGCCCGCCAGTGCAAAATGCGGACGATTCAGGAAGAAGGCGTGGTGCTGGTGGCCCGCGGAGTAACCGCCTTGCCTGAACTGTTGCGGGTGTTGAAGGAGTAATTGCGCGGCCGGTGGCGCCACGTTCGCCGGATGGCAATACGGCACGGTTCAGGCCGTTATGGCACTGGCTTGCTTGTGATTCGATGCGGCTTGAACGTAGAATCGAAACAGGCCGATTCTTTGTATGCCCGTCCTTTGCCGTTAGCGAGCCAGAAATGAGTCTCCATTCACCAACCAACAGCGGTCGGGCGACGGCGCGCTGCAAGCAATATCTTTCCGCCCGATCGATTTGGGCAGGGCTGTGGATGGCGGTTGCCGTTGGTCTGCCCGCTTGCGACCAGGCACCGCCTCAACCTCCGGCATCCCCCACCGCGCCAGTCGCCTACGGCTATAGTGCCGCGCCGATTAGTTTCAACGACGATGCCCAAAACAACACCACGGTCGATCCCAATAATTTGGATCTGCATTTCGTGGACATCAAGGGCAACCAGGTCACGCTGCAAGACTTTCACGAAAAGAAGAATATCGTGCTGGTCTTCACGCGCGGTTTTAGCGGGCAGATTTGCCCGTTTTGCACCACGCAAACTTCGCGACTGGCCGCTAACTACCAGGAGTTCGCCAAACGCGACACGGAAGTGCTGGCCGTCTACCCAGGCGACAAGAGCAGCGTGCCAGCGTTCTTGAAGGCGGTGGAAGCGCAGTCCAAGACCGGCCCTGGCGAGCCTCCTTTTCCGCTGCTTTTGGACGAACAAATGGCGGCGGTCGACCGGCTGGGGATTCGCGGCGATTTGGCCAAACCCTCCACTTACATACTCGACAAACAAGGGCAGGTGCGGTTTGCTTATGTTGGCGCGCATGCGGCCGATCGCCCGTCGATCAAGGCGTTGTTAAACCAGTTGGATATTCTGGTGAGCGAGCAGCCGCCCCCCAGCGCGCCGGCCCCATGAGCACGCCGGCCCAACCGGCGGACGATGCCGATTTTTTTGTCGTTGCCGCCCAACAGTCGATGATCTCGGACCAACTCTCGCGAGAACTGGCCCAGGAGTCGGCTTCCAGCGGGGTTTCGCCGGCCCGCTTGGCGCTCGATCGGGGCGCGCTGAACGCGGTCCAGATCGACATTGTCGAAACGCTCCGGCGGCCCAATTCCTCGATCCCTGGTTACCAGATTCTGGGAGTGCTGGGTTACGGCGGCATGGGGGTGGTATATCGCGCCCGCCAAAAGAATTTGGGCCGGCCCGTGGCACTCAAGACGGTGCTGGTCAGCCAATCGGCGGCACCGACGATGCTGGCCCGCTTTGAGCAAGAGGCCATGACGGTGGCGCAATTGGGCCACCCCAACATCGTCGTGGCCTACGATTTTGGCAGCCACCAAGGCCGGCTCTATCTGGCGATGGAGCTGATCGACGGCGAAGACCTGTTCGCCTTTATACAGCGCCGCGAAAGACTCGACGAACGCACCGCTTGGGGACTGGCCCGGCAAGCCGCGGCGGGCCTGGCCCAAGCTGCCCGGCTGGGGGTGGTCCATCGCGACGTCAAGCCGGGCAACATGCTGTTGGTCGAGCCGCCCGAAGGGAGCCAGTTGCCCCCAGGACTGCCAATGCTCAAGCTGACTGACTTTGGCCTGGCCCTGATTACCACCGAGCAAGAGGCCGACGACCGATTGACACTGGCCGGCAGCGCCCTGGGAACGCCCCGCTACATGGCCCCGGAACAATTTCAAGGCTCGGACGTCGACGCGCGGGCTGATATTTACGCCTTGGGTGCCACGGTCTACCACATGTTGGCCGGCAGCCCGCCGTTTTCGGAAAAGACCTTGCCGCAAATCATGGCGCGTAAACTTACCGGCGAACCTGATCCGCTCGAACGGTTTGCCCCCGGCCTGTCGCCGGCTACTACAGCATTGATTTCCGACATGCTGGCCAACAACCGAGAACGACGCGTTCAATCCTACAGCGACCTCTTCGAGCGAATCGACCGCATCTTGCACGACGGCTCGCTGTCGGTCGATGCTACCTTCGTCATGGCCGCCCAACCAGCTCTCGCTGCTCGCGGATCGCGCGATGACACAACCCTGCTGACCGCCGTGCCGGTCCCTTCCGCCGTTGAACCCGCACCCCCGCCAAACCGCGGTCCTGGGCCGCGGTTCGCCACGATGGCAGCGGCTGTCGTCGGCATCGCGGCATTGTCCGCTTGGCTCTGGCTTCGGCCCCCCGCCGATACAGGACCGACCGTGCTGCTAACCCCAGGAGCATGGGGCCAAAACCTCTACGACGGCGAGACCTTGGGCGGGTGGCTGCCGCTGCAAGGGTCATGGTCTCCCGGGCGCGATCAGGAGGGATCGCGTATCTTGCGGGGAGATGGCGTTGCCCGCCGTGCCTTCAGCCGTCTGCCGCCGTTGGACAACTACCGTTTGAACTTGACCTTCGATTTATTGCAGGCAAACGCCGCGGAACTGCACTTTGCGCTCGTGGAGAACGGAACCGAACAGCCGCCGCGCTACGTGCTGCGGGCAGCCCGCGATGGCGTCGTATTGGGTTCGCGTGGCGGTGACCGGGCACCACTGACAAATGCCAGCCAGCCGCTGCCGTTTCCGCAAGAAAACGCGGACGATCCGAATTTCCATGAGATGCGAGTAGAACGCCATGCCACCCACTGGCTGGCCTATTTCGACAACCAGATCGTGGGCACGGTTCCGGTGAAACCACACGAAATCTCGCAGTTTCGCTTGTCGACGGATGGCGGACTTGCATTTTTCGCCGATGTGCAGATCATCGAACTGGTGCCGCCAGCGCCAAAAGCGGCGGCCCAAGAGTGATCGAAGTTTTTTCGGAGCATTGATGTGCCACCGCGTATCGTGGAAGGAATTGCCGAACTTAAAGCCCTGGCCGGGCAGGAGTTGGGCGTCAGCAATTGGCTGGAAGTCACCCAGCAGCGCATCGACCAGTTTGCCGAGGCGACGGGCGACCGGCAATGGATCCACTGCGATCCGGAAAGGGCTGCCCGCGAGTCACCCTATGGGAGCACTATCGCCCACGGTTTTTTGACGTTGTCGCTAGGACCGGCCTTGTTTGGCGAAATCTTTGAAATCCGGGGGCTAAAGTGGGCAGTCAACTACGGCGTGAATCGCGTGCGCTTTCCCGCGCCGGTGGCGGCCGGCGTAAAATTGCGGCTGCGGCTGCACTTGCTGGAAGTCAGCGACTTGTCGGGTGCTGCCCAGGTTACCCTGCGGCAAACCTTTGAAGTCAAAGGGCAAACCAAACCAGCCTGCGTGGCCGAAGCCGTGCTGCGGTTGTATGTTTGAACTGTAGGAGGCGATTCCATCGCCGATGTTTCCTAGCCGCTCACCCTGTAGAAGTCGTCTCCGAAGGCGACAATCCGCGTACGATCTCATCCGCCGGCCGATTCATGCGTATTCCAGATCCCATCGAACTTTCCGATGAAATCGTGCTGCTGCGGCCGTTTCGTTTGGACGACGTCGACTACCTGTACCACGCGGTGCGTGGTTCGTTGCCCGAACTGCAAGCCTGGCTCCCCTGGTGCCACGCCGAGTACTGCCGCGAAGAGGCCGAACAATGGGTCGAGTCGCGGGCAGCCGCCTGGCACAGAGGGACCGAGTACTCGTTTGTCATCGAACAGCACGGCGTGGAAGGGCTGGTTGGCGGTTGCGGTTTGAACCAGATAGACGACTTGCGGCTGCGGGCCAATTTGGGCTACTGGGTGCAAACCAGCCGCACGGGCCACGGGTTGGCCACGGCCGCCGCGCGGCTGTTGGCACGCTGGGGTTTGCAAAATGTTGGTTTGCAACGGGTGGAAATCGTGGCCGCCGTGGACAATACCGCCAGCCAACGCGTGGCACAGAAAGCTGGCGCGGTTCACGAAGGAGTCTTTCGTCGCCGCCTGCGGGTGCATGGGCATCCGCACGATGCCAGAATCTATTCCTTGATCAACGAGGATTTTGATTGAAGCGATTGCCGACGGCCTCCAGGCCATTTGCCGCCTCGACCATGAAGGATTACCCATGTCGCTGCCCCCTGTCGAACGCTTCGATACCAGCACGGGTGTCCGCATCTATCGTATGTCGGGCGATGCCTTCCCCACGTTGGTCGTGCATGCCTACCTTTTGTTGGGGGCCGGGCCGCCCACGTTGGTTGATGCCGGCAGCGGTTACGGCAAGTGTACGGAGCAATTGCTGGAGGGTCTGGAAACCGTCCGCACCGAGTTCGGCGAAGCGGTTGAATTAAAGGACATTCGCCGCATTATCGTGACGCACGGGCACATCGACCACTTTGGCGGAGTTCCGGC
Source organism: Pirellulales bacterium (assembly GCA_050247075.1). Lineage (GTDB taxonomy): Bacteria > Planctomycetota > Planctomycetia > Pirellulales > JBFWUW01 > JBFWUW01. The sequence continues at coordinate 28,304 of JBFWUW010000041.1, forward strand.
GCTGCTCGATCTGCCGGTTTGGAATGATGGTCCGCCGCAAATCGCCATCCACGAACTCGACCGCCATGTGTTGACCGCCTACGAGGAGCGTGTGGTCGTGGCCACGAAAGGGTTGCGGTTTTTTCTGGAGCAAGCGGGCGTTGATGATGAACTGCTGCCGGCCATGATGGAGATGTACGGTTTTTCCAAAAAGCACGTCCGCAGCGTGCCGGTTGATATTTCGCTGGTCGATGGCCAGAAATTGGATGGCCTGGAATTCATTCATACGCCGGGGCACTGTCCCGGCCAGGTCTGTATCCGCCTGGGGGATGTGTTGCTTTCGGCCGACCATGTGTTGGAACGGACCAGCCCGCACCAGGCCCCAGAGAGTATCACGGCTTACACCGGGTTAGGCCACTATTTGGAGGCCTTGGAGAAGGTCCGCCGGCTGGATGGTATTCGCCTTTCGCTTGGCGGGCACGAAGGCCCCATCCACGACTTGCCAAGCCGCGTTGGCAGCATCAAAGCGGGCCACTTGCGCAAGCTCGACCGCGTGTTGGACATCCTCCGCAACGCCGATTCCGCCCTGACCGTGGCCCAAATCAGCCAGTCCATGTACCCCAAGGTTGAAGGCTTTCATGTCCTGCTGGCCCTGGAGGAAACAGGTGCCCACGTCGAATATCTCTATCAACGCGGCCAACTTAGCGTAGACAACCTGGAAGAAGTCGAGCAGCAAGACCGCGCGAAAATAAGGCTAAAGGTGAAAGACTGAAGGCGGAGAAGCTGTCAGCCATCAGCTATTGGAATTATCCAGACGCAACCGAACACCGAACACCGAACACCGCCCCCCCCACCCCAACTATTCCCCTTTCTCCCTTTCGCAACCCTTGAACAGATAAGGAGAAAGCGTTAAGCTGCTCGTTTTCCCCAACAGGCAGCTAGCGTGCTTGGCGTGGAAATTGTTGTTTTCTGGCAGCGGATATTAACCGAGACGGATCATGACGACTGAAACGGCGAAGAAGAAGACCGTAAAACCCAACCCGGCGGGCAAGACGTGGGTTGCCAAGACTAGCGAGTTTGAGCACAAGTGGTTTGTGATTGATGCCAGCGGCAAGGCCGTGGGCCGGTTGGCTGTCGATATCGCCATGATTCTGATGGGCAAGCACCGCCCAACCTACACGCCCCACGTCGATACGGGCGACTACGTGATTGTCATCAACGCCGACAAAGTCACCTTGAGCGGCAAAAAATGGCAGCAAAAGCAGTACAAATGGTTCACCGGCTATCACGGGCTGCGTGCCGAAACGGCCGAGAAACGCCTGGAGCGAAAGCCCGAGCTGATCATCAACGAGGCTGTCCGCCGCATGCTGCCGAAGAACAAGCTGGCCTTTCAGATGATCAAGAAGCTCAAGGTGTATGCCGGCAGCGAGCATCCTCATCAGGCACAACTGCCCGAGGCTCGCGAGGCAGGCGTCAAGTAAGCCGCCCCATATTCGCGGGGCAATCAGCAACATACTCATGGATACGCCAGATTCTGGAGAGTCTGGCTGACACACACGATATTTAGAGGGAAACGATGGTAGAAGCGAAGGCTCCCGCGGTTCGCGATGCATTGGGTACCGGCCGCCGCAAGACGTCGATCGCACGGGTCCGCGTGCGTCCAGGCAATGGCAAGATCACCATCAACGAACGTACTCTGGAAGACTACTTTCACAGCACCCAAGACCGTAACAACGTGCTAGCCGCGCTCAAAAGCACTGGGCAAGAAGAAAAGGTCGACGTTATTGTCCGCGTTCATGGCGGCGGCATCACCGGCCAGTCGGGCGCGGTCCTATTGGGCATTGCCCGGGCGCTGAAGGCCCTCGATACCGAGTTGGAGCCAGCCCTGCGGCAAAACCATCTGCTGACGCGCGACAGCCGCATGAAAGAACGCAAGAAGTACGGACTTCGCGGTGCCCGTCGCGGCACGCAGTTCAGCAAGCGCTAACGCTTCGCCGATTGTGCCATATCGCCCAAGCCCGCGGCAGTTTTCTTGTCGCGGGCTTGGTTTGTTTTGCTGGCCAATGGCCTGCCAATGCGCAGCAGCGTCAATCGCAATCCTTCCGGGGCATCGGGCTGGCAGGCATCCAATCGCTCGACGATGGCCGTTTTCTCCAGCCGTTTGACGATGCGTTCTGGCGCTAGCACAAATTGGCCCGCCAGAGTGCCGTCCGCCGCGCTCCGCAAGTAGCCGTTGCCACGGTCGAGCCGCAACATGGGTCGGTCCACGTAGTAGGTAATCTGATTTTCGGGCATGTGAATCAGCGAAATCGTGGCATCCTGTGGAACCAATTCCCCAATCCGCTCGGCAAATTCCGCCTGTGGGCGGTAGAGGTCGCCGCCACGGGCCAGCCCCCATTGCACCCCGGCCACAACGGCCCAAACCGCGGCAAATGTTGCCGCCTGCCAGGGCAATCGCTTCCAGCGATGCCCCAACAGCATCACCAGCCCCAGTGACGCCGCCAACGACATCGGGGGGAGCAGCGGTGCCGAGTAATGCTTGCGCTTGAAGGCGCACATGGAAATCACCAGCAAGCCGGGCAAAATCCAGCAGGCCAATAGCCGGGCTTGCGGCGTGCGCCACCAGCCGCGCCGGGCCGCCAGCCAAATTCCCACCGCAGCCGCGGGAGTCCACGGCAATAGGACCGCCGGCATGGTGTAGAGGTAATAGAAGCCGCTCTTGCGGCCCAATTCGCCGCTGAAACGGCCCAGGTGATGCAACCGCCAATCGTCCAAGATGGTGGGGTCTGCCGCGTAGGCCGCCAACGGCCAGGCTACAACACACAACGTCACCAGCGCCAGGCCGAGCGGATCGAACAGAAAACGCCACACCGCACGCCGCCGTTCGACCACGGCAAATAGTCCGCAAGCCGCCAGGATGAACCCAGGGCCGATCGGCCCTTTGACCAAGAACGCCAATCCAGCTGCCAGATAGAACCCAGCCGGCAGCCAGCGTCTGGTAAAGGTTGCTCGAGTTCCATCAACCACCCCTATCGAAAAACAGCTCATGGCCAGGGCGACCGCCAGGCACAAAAAGATATCGGCTTCGGCCGTGCGGGCTTGCCGCAATACGTAAAAGCTGGTGGCCTGGACCAGGCCGGCGGCCAGGCCCGCGCGGCGGCCTAGCCATCGCGCAGCCAAGCCCGCCACTACGGCAGCCAGCCAGGCAGAGGCCAGCACGCTCGGCAGCCGCACGGCCCATTCAGAATCTCCCCACAGGGCCATGCTGGCCGCGATCAACCAGGTGGTCAACGGCGGCTTTTGATTGCAGGGGACGCCAATCAACCGGGGCTGAATCCAGTCGCCGCTGGCCAGCATTTCGCGGGCAGGCTGGGCGTACAGCACCTCGTGGTAGTTCAACGTGCGGCTGCCCAGCGCCACCAAATCCAGACTGGCGGCATACAGGGCCAGGCACAACAGCGCCCGCCAACCCAGACCTGTGCGTTGTTGAGACGACTGGCTAATCCTTGGGGCGAAGTCCCTTCCCGCGATTCTATAGGGCATGTCGCTGTTATCCTCTTAAGCGGGCGTACCTAGCCAATCGTCGGCCAGATATTAAGCTGGCGTTCGCAATCGGCGAATGCCGGTATCGCAAAAATGCCAGCCTGCTGTATTCACCCCCTAAAGCGTTTGCCGGCAACGCCGGTAAAGCTGGCACGAAACGGCCCGGCCCCTTGTCCCTCGCCGGGGGCACGGCTATCATTGCAACTTGTTTTTTAGATTGGGTTTTCGTCTGTTTTAGCGAGTTTGCGTCATGCGGCATGTCTTGTCCGCCATCGTCCAGAACGTACCGGGAGTGCTAGCGCACATCTCGGGCATGCTGGCATCGCGCGGCTACAACATTGAGAGTCTGGCCGTCGGCGAGACCGAGAATTCCGAGGTTTCGCGGATGACGTTTGCCGTGGTTGGCGACGACAACGTGCTGGAGCAGGTGCGCAAGCAACTCGAAAAAATCGTCACCGTCGTCAAGGTGTTCGATGTCAGCGCGCAAGACTTCGTCGAACGCGACCTGATGCTGATCAAAGTCTCCGCCGCCGACGGCACGGCCCGCAGCCAAATTCGCGAGCTCTCGGATGTCTTTCGCGGGCGGATCGTCGATGTCGCTCCGGCCGAGGTAATGATCGAAATCTCTGGCCAAGAGCGCAAGCTGGAGGCCTTTATCGACCTCATGCGGCCGTTTGGTATCGTCGAACTGGTCCGCACCGGGCGCATCGCCATGGTTCGCGGGGCCAAACGGCAGTGCGAACAGCCCCCCGCCACGGCCAGTTAAGTCGCCGGGCATATGCGCGGGGCATCCACTCCCCGCGCGACCGCTCAACCCATCACGGACCATCAAACACAACATTATTTCAACTTAGGAAACCACCCATGGCCGCCAAGATCTTTTACGACAACGACGCTGACCTGTCGCTCCTCAAGGGCAAGACTATCGCCATCTTGGGCTACGGTTCGCAAGGGCACGCCCAGGCGCAAAACCTGAAAGACAGCGGCTGCAATGTCATTATCGGCCAGCGGCCAGGCGGGCCCAATTTTGACCTGGCGGCCAGCCACGGCTTCAAGCCGATGTCGGCCGCGGATGCCACCAAGCAGGCTGATCTGGTCAACATGCTGCTGCCCGACGAGGTGCAGGGGGATATCTACCGGCAAGAGGTCAAGCCGAACCTCAAGAAGGGGAGCACGCTGATGTGCTCGCACGGGTTCAATATCCATTTTGGCCAGGTCGAGGCACCCGCCGGCGTTGCCACGCTGCTCATCGCCCCGAAGGGCCCCGGCCACCTTGTACGCAGCGAATACGTGGCCGGCGGCGGCGTCCCCTGCCTGATTGCCTTGGGTGCCGGCGCAACGGAAGAGACGCGGCGGCTGGGCTTGGCCTACGCCAAGGGGATCGGCGGAACGCGGGCAGGGGTGCTAGAGACCACGATTGCCGAAGAGACCGAGACCGACTTGTTCGGCGAGCAGGTTGTCCTGTGCGGCGGCGTTAGCGCCTTGGTCAAGGCGGCCTACGACACACTGATCGAGGCCGGCTACCAGCCCGAGATGGCTTTCTTTGAATGCCTGCACGAGTTGAAGTTGATCGTCGATCTGTTCTACCAGGGCGGCCTCAGCTACATGCGGTACAGCGTGTCGAACACGGCCGAGTACGGCGACTACACCCGCGGTGAGCGGATTGTGACTGACGAGACCAAGGCCGAAATGAAGAAAATTCTGCGCGAAATTCAGGATGGGGAATTCGCCCGCGACTGGATTTTGGAGAACAAGGCCAACGCCGCGGCCTTTAAGTCTCGTCGCCGCCGCGAGCGCGAGCACGGGTTGGAAGCGGTCGGCCGCCAACTCCGCCGCCTGATGACCTGGATCGACTCCAAGGAAGTCCAAACTGACGGCAGCGTCACCCGGCCCAATGCCAAAAAGGCATAGCGGCGCGGCAGGTATTGCAGTGAATACCGCCTGCCCGGCGGTGCCTCGACCCGCGAATTGCGACACCACCTCTACGGAATACGCCGATTGACCCGGTTTAGTTTTTCCTTGGCGGCAGCCTGTACATGGCTGGGGGCATTGGGAAGCTTGATGACGGCTTCCAGGTCTTTTTGCGCCCGGTCGAAATCGCTTTGGGCGGCGAACAAGATGCCCCGGTTGAGCAAGGCCATCGCCTTCAGTTCGGGCGATACATTCTTGGTTTCGATGACGGTGTTGTAATCGACCAGTGCTTCTTCGAGCTTGCGGTCCTTGGCTTTGGCCAGTCCGCGTTCGTAGGTGGCCTGGGTCCGCGCTTGCGCGGAAAACAGCTTCGAGAAAAACGACACAGCCATACTTGTGCAATCAGAAGGATGGAAGGAAGTGTCCAAGCAACGAGCCTTACGCCGCTCCAAGCAGACGTGAGTATTTCAAACCGCCGCGCGCGTTGCAACAGGGACCATTTCATTTTTCGCACCGCGGCGGCCGCCGGCAAGTACCCCATGCATGGCGAAGCCGGGCAGCCGCCCTATAATGCGTCCGTGGGAGAGTTCGGCCTGTACGCCCTCTGACTCGGCTGGATGCTGCGTTGTTTGATTTATTGCAGATCATCGTGATGACCGGACACTTGTTGGCCGTGGGGCTGGCCGGTTCGATTCCCTTGGTCTGTATCTGGCTGGAATGGCGGGAGTACCGCCGGGACGACCCGCTGGCGGGAAGGTTGGGGCGGAAGTTGGCCCGCGTTTCCATGCACTGGCTGTCGCTGGGCATTGTGCTGGGGCTGGTCAATGTGCTCCTGTCCTGGCGTCACGAGGGGAGCGGCTATTTCACGGCCTGGGAGTTCATTCCCCGCGGCCGGTTTGAGTTTGGCGTAGCCGAACTGGCCTTTTACTACGCTTGCATGGTGTTGTACGTCTGGTCGTGGGGCCGTTTTCGCTGGCACGGCTGGCACCGGCTGGTGGCCCTTCTGGCGGCTACCGACTTGCTGTATCACTTTCCGCCGCTCTTTGCGGCCATCACCGCCCTGACCGCCCGGCCCGAGCTGCGCGGGCAGCGGTTTGTCGCCTTGCTGGCCGATCCCGAGATCCTGACGCGAACGATCCATTTCTGCTTGGCATCGCTGGCGGTGTCCGCGGTCTACGCGGCCTGGCGTCTGGAAAATCTACGAGACCCAGAACCTACCTTAGCCGATGCCTTGCGAATCAAACGGGGTGCCGCGCGGCTGGCGCTGGCGGCCGGTTGCCTGCAACTGCCAGTCGGGTTTGTGCTGGTTGTGCTGCTGCCCGACCAGGAGCGGGGGCAGCTCTTGGGCGGCAGTTGGCTGGCGGGCTGCCTGATGGCGTCGGCCTTGGCCGTGGCCCTGGGGCTGCTGCATCACCTGTCGGCCATTGCTCTGGCGGGGGGCCAACCGGGCGAAGTCCGCCGCAGCGCATTGTTGCTGGCCCTGACGTTTCTGCTAATGGTCGCCGTCCGTCAGTATGCGCGCGCCCCCTTGCACGTCAAAATTGATGCAGTAGCGGAGGACTCTACCGGCAACACTTCCAGCGACATTGCCATCAATCGCCTCAACGGCCCTGTTGCGGATCGGTCCGCCACTCGCGGGCCAGACAACGTCCTTCAAGATCCCTCACCTAAGAGTGCAGCTTCCACCATGCCCATCATCACGCTAAAGTCGCCCAAGGGTTCCTCGGCCAAGATACATGCCGATTTTGGATTCAACTGCTACAGTTTTCTGGCCATCCACGGCGGAAAGACGACCGAAGTGCTGTGGTCCGTCCCTGATTTTGAATCGGGGCGGGAACGAGCGAGTGGCAGCGGCAATCCTATCTTGTTTCCCTTTGCCGGCCGCATCGAGGAGGGCAGCTTTGAGTTCGAGGGGCGGACTTACGAACTGGAAACAGGCGACGGCCGCGGCAACGCCATCCACGGTTTTGTCCTCAATCGGCCGTGGCGCGTGACTTCGCGATCCGATAGCGAAGTCACCGCCGAGTTCCAGGCATCGGTCGATGCGCCGGACATCTTGGACCGTTGGCCGAGCGACTTCCATATTTCGGCCACGTATGAACTGGCCGGCAACACGCTGCACAACCGGTTCGTGATCCGCAATCCCGGCCAAGGCAACTTGCCCTTCGGCTTGGGAACACATCCCTATTTTCGCCTGCCACTGGGAACGCAAGGAACGGCCGAAGAATGTGTCGTGACCGTGCCGATTAGCGAGTCGTGGGAACTGGTCGATCTGTTGCCAACCGGCAAGAAGCTGCATACCGAATTGCACGACAAACTGGCCGCCGGAATGCCGTTTAGCGACACGAAGCTGGACGATGTGTTTACCGGGGTTAAGACGGCCAGCGGTCAGGCGACCGCTTGGATTCATGACGCCGCCAACGGGCGGATGCTGCGGATTGTGTTCGATGAAAGCTTCCGCGAGTGCGTGGTCTACAACCCGCCCCATCGCGAGGCGATCTGCATCGAGCCGTACACCTGCGTCCCCGACGCCTTCCGGCTTTCCATCGACGGGCAACAGACGGGCCTGCGGGTTCTTGGCCCTGGCGAGGTTTTTTCGGCAGCCATCGCCATCACGTTAGAGTGACGATTGCACGAAGCGGCACGGTCTCCACCAAATGGCATGCGGTACGCGGACGGTTCGTTGGTTGAGGAACCACGGATAGCACGGCGCGGCGTAGCCGCAACCAATGCGTCTATTTCGCAAGAAAAGAAACCAGGGAGCGTTCGGGCGAGCCGACAAGCATTACGTCCGAGGAAATCGCACGCAAAGGGAGTATTCGCAAGGAAGCTTCCCGCCGCGAGTCGAGGCATCCCGCTTATCGAACCTCTTTGCGCCTTTGCGTCTTTGCGTGAGTTTTTTTGGGGGGCTGACGATTTGCCCATGATCGCCGAGGATTACGAAAACCTTCAGACATTTGAAGATAATGCATTGCCAGCGAGTTGAATGCGTACCGGCAATTGTACGAGGCTTTGTGAGAACCACGAATCGAACGAATCCAACGAATGAATCTCTTAAGTGGAAACCCGCGCGAGGAAAAGGGGGCGGGCAGCGGCTAGAAGAACTCGTACCGTGGGATGCCTATTCGTTCGATTCGTTCGATTCGTGGTTCTTCTCATAGCGGGGCGATCCCGCTGTTTTAGGCGGCGACGCGCTAGCCGGCCTGAGTAATACGGCGCTTTTCGCGGTCTCGGCCCTCCAGGATGGCGCGCCAATGGTCGCCGTCGGAGACGGCTCCCGCAGCCAAGCACCACCCCCGAAAACCAGGTGGACCGTTATCGTTGCATTATCGAATGCCTGGAAAACCTCCGCGAAACTCGCCTTCAAACCAGTTTCGCCTAGATCCACAATTTGCGCGGCGCACAAAGAAATGGAACGTTTGTTTCACGGGTAAGCTCCCAAAGCGACGCCGCGACCAGCTTTGATCGCCGATCGTCCTGTAGGAGACGTTTCCGACGGTTACAATGCGGCTTCCATTTCCCCAGCCGCATCGACCGAAATAACTCATCCGTGAAATCCGTGCTATCCGAGGTGCCCTCGCCTCTCAAGACTTGGGCCGCCATTTGATGGACTCACATCCGATGACGTGATTCCGTTGAATTGCCTCCGCAATCGGTTTAAGATCGAACCGATGTTCGGTATTTGCCACCGATAAAATGAGGAGCTTCACCATGCGCCAACTTCTTCGACCGATTGGTTTCTTTGCCGCTTTCGCCGCGGCGTGCGTTTTGACCGCCGCTTCCACGGCCCAGGCCGTGACCTTTCAAGACAAGAATTTGGAAGCCGCATTGCGGCATTACATCTTGGAGAAACGGGGTAAGACCGACGAATTGACGGAGGATGATTTGAAGAAAGTGTTCATCTTCGAAGCCAAAGGCAAGTCGATCGCCAGCCTGGCGGGCCTGGAGCTTTGTCCCAACATCCAACTCATCAATATCGCCGGCAATACGGTGGCCGATCTGACCCCCATCAAGGGGCTAGCCAACCTGCAATCGTTGGATATCTCCAAGAATCAGGTAGCCGATTTGGCCCCCTTGGCCGAGCTAACCCGCCTTCAATATATCGACGCCTCGGACAACCAAATCTCCTCCGCTGCCCCGTTGGCCGGCCTAATCAGCCTGATGTCGCTCGACCTGTCCGGAAACAAGATTGCGGATATCGCACCACTTTCGGGTTTAAGCAAACTGGCGTCGCTGCATTTGGCCGGCAATCAAATCGCGAATGCCGAACCAATCGGCTCCTTAACCCAGTTGTCGCTTCTTAAACTAAGCGACAACCCCCTGGAGTCGATCGGCCCCTTGGAAAAACTCAATCGGCTGTCGATGCTGCTGGTGGAACGCTGCAAAATCGCCGACCTGGCACCGCTGGTCGCCAGCACCCAAGCCGACGCCGCTGGAGAAAAGCGTTTTGCTCCCTACCTGCGGCTCTACCTGGCTGGCAATCCCCTGTCGGAAGCGGCTAAGACGCAGCAGCTTCCGGCCCTCAAAGCGGCCGGCGTGAAGGTACACGAGTAAACGGTGACGCTTGGAATGGCCACGAAAACCGGCGGGCGGTGATTTCGTGGCCTACAATCCCAGCGGCTTCTACTTCGTCCGCCGCTGCGCGGTGAAGAAGCCGATGCCGACCAACCCGACGCTTCCCAGGGCTATGCCGCTGGAGACTGGCCACCAGCGGCCGGCTTGCCGCGCCACAGCGGCGAGCGAGGGATAAAGAGCCGGGGGGGACGCAGGGCGATACTCTTGCTCGTACCTGGGCTGATAAGGATCACTCTGTTCCCGGTCGGGACAAGCCCAAACTTGGGACGATGCCAAACAACAACCGCTCAAGACCACCAACCATGCAAGGCGTCTCATGGCACATCTCCCGAAAAGCGACTCGTTTCTATCGCACCTGGGAACACGCCGCTGGCCACGCCAGCAGCGCGACGAAAGCCTCTGGAAACTATGGCAGGGTTATATTGCTGGGTCTATTTCTCCATTCGCTACCATTTTCGCGGGCCGCTGGCAAAAGGCAAGTTTTTCTCGAATCTCGGCCAAAAGCCATCATGGCAGCCGTTCGCTTTCGGGAATGTGAATCACCGTCAGGGCGCAGCAATCCCAGACTTTGGTGCCGCGGCTGGCGTTCCAAGTGACGTACAGCTTGTCTCCCGTGGGACTCAGCGCGGTGCTGTAGGTCCCCTTCAACGTGCAGCCGTAGGCCTGTTGATAAAACGGATGCAGAAAGGCGATCACCTTGCGCTGTTTGGTGCGGGTGTCGAACTGGACGACCGCGGCACCATCTTGTTCGCTCCCTCCATGTGCGCCGGGGACGTAGTACAAGTAACGGCCTGCCTGGTCGGCATCCATAGAGGCGATGTAGCTCTGCTTGCCCACCGCCGCTTCGCCCAATGGCAGGCTTCGCTCGCTGGCCGAATCGAATTCCCACAGCATGGCGTTGTTCTTGCCTTGGCCCGTGGAAACCGAGTAGACCTTGCCTGTCGAAGTCTCTTGCGTGGCGGCACGCAGCCCAATTTTCGCTTCAATTTGCACGGGCGGCCCACCGGCTTTTGGGTCGAAACGCAGCAACTGGCCGTCGTCGTTGCTGCCCGGCAAGAAGTACACCCGTCCCGTGGACGGGGCAAAAATCAGGTATCGCGCAGGGCCGTCTGGTCCCGTGTACAGCACCTTTTGTTTTGCGATGTCGTAGGCAAAAAATCGCACCCCTTTGTCGGGGGCATCGGTCCCTTCGGCGGTACCGCCATAAAAAATCAACCGCTGGGGGTCGAGCACACTGGTGGGAATGCAATGTTTGGGGACTGGTCCCTGGACGACAACCTCCGCCTCGCCGGTCTGCGGATGGCAACGCACGACCCAGTCGCCCTGGTAGTGATATTCGTCGCTGGTAACTTTTGTCGAACCACGATGGGTTGAACAATACAGCCAGCCGTCGCTGCCCAGGTCTATCCGGCTGTGGATTTTGGCGGGAGCATAATGCCCCTCTGGCATGTTGAGGAGTTTCTTCAAGTCGAGCAACTTGCGGAAAGACTTTTGCTTTGGGTCGTACTCGAAGACATAGCCATTGCCGGCGGGAGCCAAATGGTCGCCGATGGAAGCGTAATAGCGATCGCCGACGGCCAAGCTGTCCCCCCAGTTCGACCAGGGGTTGCCGGCGTAGTCTTGGCCAGGGTAGTACAAGAAGTCGATCGTGGGTGGCGTGGCGGCAATCACGACACCCTCGCGCAACTCACCCGCCGGACGCAAGAACTCACCCGATGAATCGGTGACAACGGCCTCCCCGCCGGGCAACCGTGGCGGATAGGTGACTGGCTCTTCGGCCCGCAACCACGGTCCTGATATGGCCGCCATCACCAGACCAATAAGGGCAATTGTCGACTGCCGAATACACGGATATCGCATGATGTTCGCCTTCGAGGTTGAAGATGTTGACTGAGTTCGCGAGCAATTTACGGCTTCCGCTCGACCAGCAACGGCTGATCGGCCGCCACATTCTCGCGCGTTGTGCTTCCGATACCGTGGGGGAAGACAATTTCCACATCCACGGCTTCGTGATCCCCCAATCCAAAATGGGCGATGGCGGGCTGGGCGGACGCATAACCGTAGCCCACCGCAATCTCCCGACTGCCAAGAAGAGCAGCAGCCTGGCCCAACTTGCCGGCGGAATAGACGTTAATCCGCGTGCCGATCCCCATGCGGTTGACGTTGCCGCTCCCCTCAATCCGTACATCCAGCCAGTGGCCGCCTGGGGTTTCGTTTCGCAGCAGCAGCGATGGCCGTTCTTCCCACCAACTCGGCAGGAACATGTCTAGCCGTCCGTCGTTGTCGTAATCGCCCGACGGGCCGGGCGCGGTGTAGATCACTTTCTTGTCGGCCAGCATTTTCTCAAAGAACGGGCCCGATCGTCGCATCGCCACGTCAGCGGGAGTGGGAAAGTCGTTCCTGGCCAGGACATCCGTGGCAAACTTGGGCATTTCCTCCATCAGCCCCAGATGGCGATAGATCACCGGATAGGCCTGGCCGTCGGCGAACTTAATCATCGTGGTCGAAAGGTCGGGCCAACCGTCGTTGTCGTAATCTTGCAATTCCACATGCGGAGTCTTCATGGCCAGCGGCAGCAAGCCGGCCTGTTGCCCAATCTCCTCGAAACGGGGCTGGCCCGCGGTGACTCCGCGATTGATATACAGGCGAATGGCGACAGGTTCTTGCCAAGGTGCCTTGAAATGGGGACCGAGCGCTACATCCAACAGGCCATCTCGGTTGATATCGCCAAAGCAGACACCGCAAACCATGTTGTCCCCACCCGCCTCGGGCCAGGCAAATGTTTCTCTGCAGCCGGCGGCCTCCTTAAAACGCCCCGATCCGTCGTTCAGCAACAGCACATTTCCGCCCGCGTGCGATGCCAGAAACAAGTCGGGCCAGCCATCATTGTTGATATCGGCCGCCGCCACCCCCAAGCCGGGCGTTTCCGCGGGCAGGCCCGCTGCCGCCGATGCGTCTTCAAACGCCAGCCCGCCCAGGTTGCGAAACAATCGCGAACTTTTGGTCTTCGACCCGTTGTAGCCCGGTAAGGGGTCTTCGCCCACCAACAGATCGAGCAGTCCGTCGCCATCAAAATCGAGAACGGCCGCGCTCCGTCCGCCAAACTCCGTCGGGCAGGCACCGTTGCCGTGGCTGATGTTGGCAAACTGGCCAGTGCCATCGTTGTGGAATAATGAGCAGCCTAGGGCACCGCTCTTGGGCTGCGGCATGCTGGAAACGTACAAATCCAGATCGCCATCGTTGTCCAGATCGGCCAGGACCGCGCCGGTGGCCCGCGTGGCAATCTGGGGCTCGGATTGCTCATCCCAGGTGAACCGTCCCCCCTGGTTGCGGAACAACAGATTACGCTTGCCTTCCTCGCGGGCAAAGGTGGCCACGTACAGGTCGATATGGCCATCGCCGTCGATGTCTCCCCAACCAGCCGCGTGCCCCTGAATCTGCCCAACTTGTGGCATCAGTCCGGCCGACTCGGTCGCATCGCGAAACACAAAGTTGGACGTTTGCCCCGGCTCATCCGCGGCCATCTCGGCGGCACCCATCGCCGCGACAACAAGGGCCAGACACAAGGGAGCGAGGTAATTTCCGCCGCGAGAATTTTTGTTCATGGCCGATTTCTCTTGGTTCAAGCATCGGGTTGGCTGGCGTGTATTTTAACCGCGCGGCTGCTCCACGGGGCATGATTCGCGCAGTGGCGCCATTGCACGACGGCATTCCTCGCACCGCGCACTGCCGCCGATTACGATACCATGCTGCCAGGCAGACTGCTATTTTCCCAACAACGCACGTTACAACTATCCATGAGAACCACCATGATCCATCGTAACTGCTGGATGGCGGCGATTGCTTTGACCGCCGTCGCCACAGCCGTCACCACTTCCGCCCAAGAGCTTCCCCAGGGCGAGGTTGCCAAATACTCGTTCGAAAAGAGCCAGATTTTCCCAGGTACGATTCGCGATTACTGGGTCTACATTCCCCGGCAGTACGACCCCGCCAAGCCTGCTTGCGTTTACGTCAACCAGGACGGGCTGCAATACAACGCGCCCGCGGTCTTCGACCAGTTAATTGCCGCCGGCGAAATGCCGGTGACCATTGGCGTGTTTGTCATGCATGGGCGAGTCCTGGCATCCCATGATGACGCGCTCGACCGATTCAACCGCAGCTACGAGTACGATGGGCTGGGGGACAATTACGCCCGCTTCTTGCTGGAAGAGTTGTTACCGGAGGTCGAGTCCAAGAAGGCGGAGGACGGCCGCGCCATTGTCCTCTCGCACGAGGGAAACGACCGCATGATCGGCGGTGCCAGCAGCGGCGCTATCTGTGCGTTTACCGCCGCCTGGGAGCGTCCCGACGCATTCAGCCGCGTCTTCAGTACGATCGGAACTTATGTCGGCCTGCGCGGCGGCAATAACTACCCGACGTTGATTCGCAAGTTTGAGCCGAAGCCGTTGCGGATCTTCTTGCAGGATGGCAGCAACGACCTGAATATTTACGGCGGCGATTGGTGGATGGCCAATCAAGAGATGGAACGGGCCTTGCGATTTGCCGGATACGAGGTTGATCATGTTTGGGGCGAAGGGGGCCATGACGGAAAACAGGCCACCGAGGTCTTTCCCGCCGCCATGCGCTGGCTCTGGAAGGATTGGCCGCGGCCCATTGTGCCGGGTGCTGGATCGCCGCAATTGCAAGAGATTCTGATTCCTGGCGAGGAATGGCAACTAGTGGGAGAAGGCTACAAGTTCACCGAAGGCCCCACCACCAACGCCGCCGGTGAGGTCTTCTTCAACGATGTGGGCAACAGCAAAACGTACCGCGTGGCAGCGGACGGCGAACCAAGCGTCTTTTTGGAGGACTCGCTACGGGGAGACGGCCAAGGGATTGGACCCGACGGACGCTTGATTGCCGTGGCAGGCGGCTCGGAACAGATCGTGGCCTATTCGCCCGATGGCCAGTCAAAGGCCGTTTTGGCGGATGGCTTTCGCGGAAATGATTTGGTGCCGCTGCACAATGGCGGTATCTACGTCACGAATCCGGGGTGGGATGGCAAGGAACCGAGCAAGGTCTGGCATATCAGCGCGGCGGGTGAAAAGCAGGTCGTCGATAGCGGCCTGAAATTCTCCAACGGGCTGACAGTCTCGCCCGACCAATCGCTGCTGTACGTGGCGGATAGCCGGTCGCATTGGGTGTATAGCTACCAGATTCAACCCGACGGAACACTGCGGCACAAACAAAAGTACTTCCATCTGCATGTCCGCGATGCGGACGATGATAGCGGTGCCGACGGCATGAGGGTCGATCGCGACGGCCGCTTGTATGTCGCCACGCGGATGGGCTTGCAGGTGTGCGACCAGGCTGGCCGCGTCAACTGCATCATCCCCACGCCCAACGGAAGACTTTCCAACCTTACCTTTGGCGGCCCCAACTTTGACATCCTCTTCGCCACTTGCGGCGACAAGGTATATAAACGCAAGGTAAAGACCCAGGGGGCGTTGTCTTGGCAAGCGCCGCTGAAGCCGAAGGCTCCACGGCTATGACAGCCGATTTGGTGCCTGCAGAAGGCGATTCCATCGCCGAGACCCCCTCTCCTGGTACTCCGGAAGCGGGTTGAAGAGAGGGCGATGCGGCGAGGTGCCGTCCAATTTGCAAACCCTCTCTCCGGCCCTCTCGCAGAGGGAGAGGGAAATGTTGCAAGAAGCAATTCACTCACCGCACGCGCGGGCCAACTCGCGAATGTAATCGAGGGCTTCCTCCAGGTCAGGCGTATCGACGCCGCGCTGCCTGCCGCCGCGGTCGCACTCTCCCAGCAGAACCAGTTCGTCATAGTCCTCGTGTTCGGTCAGCCGCCGCCGGGCGCGTGCGCCGATCGTTCCGTTATGCAGGGCATGCGCTTCCATGTGGTGCTCGATCAGCCAGTAAGTGCGGGGCGTGATAAAGTCGGCCAACGATTCCAAGCCGGCAGCCACATGGTCGGTCGGGTCGATGGCTTTGCCGACGTCGTGCAGAAGGGCCGCCAGCAGCAGTTCCTCGTCGTAGGGCCGCTCGTGCGAGGCCAGATCAAACACTTGCAGGCTGTGGTACAGAGCATCCCCCTCGGGATGCCAGCGCGGATCGCCTTTGACCCTTTCCAGCGGCAGCAGCAACATCTGGTAGATTTGAAAACGATCGACGTTGGCGGCCGATTGTTCGACCGCCGCCTCGATTGCATCGCTGACGGCCAGGTCGGGGTATTCCTTCGCCAGAAACCGCTCCAGTTCGGCCACGCTGGCGCGTTCAATCGCCTTGCCGGTGACGGAGCTTTTGAAGACATGGTGCGCCATATTACTGGCGTAAATGGTTAGTTCGAACGGGAACCGGTCGCGGACGTGGATGTGCGTGTAGATGCGTTCCTCGCCATGCTTGCGCACGCGTTTGCGCTCGACATTGTAGACCAAGCCCTCGTTTTGCAACGCTCCTTCCACGGCCTCGATGCTGTCGGAAAAAACGTGCAAGTCGATGTCGGAACCTTGCCGCACATGCCCTGTCAGTACGCTGCCGATCAGGCGGGGTTTGAAGGGCCGCAACAGCCGCATCAACCGCAAAGCCTCGATGCGCATATGACGCAGGTTTTCGGTGCGTTTGTCCCCTTCGTGCAGCCGCGCGAAAAGCTGGATTTGATCGCGAATCTCGGCATTGCTGGGAAGGTCGGCCGGTTTTACCCACCCGCGACAGAGACGGTGGGCGGCCTTGAGTTTGGCCCGGTAGTACTCCGACTCTTGCCGGGAATACATCAACCGGGCCGCGTCGAACGCGATCTGCTGCCGCAACTTAAGATTGGACATGGGAAACATGCGCCGGAATCAAGCCCATCGTAGCGGCGCGGGGCTGCCCAAAAGTTTATTCGCGATGCCCGCGAAAGGCAAGATTGTCTCACCACCCCGGGCGGGCCTTTGCGCTTTACCGACGTTACGGTTGTACAATACCGAGTACCGAAGGCGGAAAGTAAATCAACTTCCGGCAGGCCCAAGGCCACGCCAGCCCAAGCGGGACATGCGACACATGAAAATCTACACCAAGACTGGCGACGACGGCAGCACGGGCCTGTATGGCGGGGGACGCTTACCCAAGGATGACGCCCGAATTGAAGCCTACGGCACGGTTGATGAATTGAATGCCCTGATCGGCCTGGCGCGGACCGAGCCCTTGCCGGCGGAAATGGATTTGATTTTGAACCGCATTCAAAATGAGCTGTTTGATGTAGGGGCCGAGCTAGCTACCGTTGATGCGGCCGGCCGGTTGCCTCACACCATGGGCCAGGCCGAAATCGAAGCGTTGGAGCAGGCCATTGACTGGTTCGAGCCGGCATTGTCACCGTTGCGGCAGTTCATACTGCCGGGAGGCACCCGCGGTGCTGCGGTGCTGCATCTGGCGCGCACCGTTTGCCGCCGGGCGGAACGGCGGGTCGTCACGTTGGCCGTGCTGCCCGACCAGAACATCTCCGGGGCGCTATTGGTCTATTTGAACCGGCTTGGTGATCTGCTGTTTGTGCTGGCGCGAGTGGCCAATGCCGCCGCCGATGTGGCCGATGTGCCTTGGGCAAGACGGGCCTGAGGAGTCAATCGATACCCAGCATTTTGGCCGTGGCCAGCCAGCGGAGTTCGCCTTGCCCCCAAGCCATTTCACCGTTGAAAGCAATTGCCGCCACCGCTCCTTTGGCAAAGCGGATGGAGGCAGCGGGACCACCGATCAACCGGGCCAGTCCCGTCGAAACATCTGGCGCGTGCCCCATCCAGGCAATGTCGCCCGCGAGTGCGGCGGAATGTGCGAGCAGTGAAGACCAATCACCCCCTGGGGCCAGCTCCGTACGCTCATGAATGGCGGGTTCTTCGCGCAGGGCCTGGCGAACGATTGCGGCTGACTGCGCGCAGCGTACTAACGGGCTGGTGAATATCTGGCCCGGAGACAGGCCCCGTTTTGCCAATTTGTCGATCATCCGCCGAAATCGAAGTCTGCCCCCCGGGGTTATCGGTCGAAGATCATCGTTGGGCCAACACACGCCATCGGCTTCCTCGGCCCAAGCGTGACGCATCAGGTACAGGGTTGGCACGGCGTTTGTTGTGCACGTCATTAAAGGGTGACAAAAAAACAGCCCAAGCGCGAATATCGTCGCTCCTAGGCTGTTTGGTAGGACGAAAAACTTGGCATCCGTCCAGCGATCTAGTTGATGTCGCCAGCGTCCGCACCGGCATGCTCGCCATCGTTGGGCAAACACAGCCGATCCCAGACGCCATTAATCGTCCCCATCACCGCCTGACCGCCAATAACGCCGCCATCCTTGAGTGGGTCTGTCAGTTCTTTTCGCGTTACGTATGGCGATATCGACTTCACACTGCCATCGCACATCGCCACATTCAGTTGGCTGTGCATTCCTTGCAGCCGCCAATTGTTGCAATTCCTGGTCGAGTGAATCACCTGGAACATATAGGTGTTGGCTTCAGGAATCCAATTCATACCAAAGTTGTGCGTGACGTTCTGGCCCCACTGCGCTGTCGTAGGGCTGAAAAACTGCAGGCGGTAGGTGCCATCGCATCGACTATGCCCCTCGCCAAACATAATCGTATTGGACAGGCCGTCGCCAATTAAATTGAACTTTTGAGGTGGATTCCAGGGAGCGCCGGCCACGTTGCCATCGGTGAAGGCACTCCAGTTACCCTGATACGATGTAACGGCCCAGGGGCGCGAATATCGCCAGGCAATCCACCCGCTGGCGGGCGTGGATGGATCGGCCGGGCAGGTCATGAAATTCATCACATTATACGCCTCGGCGGCGGCATCGATTCCCAGGAAACCACCGTAGGTGTAAGTCTGATCCGGTGGGGGATCCCAGTGGCCCGAGTCTCCGTTCTGCCACTGGGTACAGGTACAGCTTTGGTAAGAGTAGGTGGTTGAATGCCCCACATGCTCTTCCGTACCGCTCACGGTCGTGCAATCCTGGGCCAAGCAAACTCCCGGAACCCACGTGCCCGAGGAACCGCTGACGGTTACATCCTGACCCCAATTGGCAGCACCCAAATTAGTTGTCTGGCTATGGGTAATGGCCTCCCAAGCGCCATTCGCCTCCACGTAAGGAGTCAAATAAACAAACCAACTGCCAAACGTGTTGCCGTGGTTTGGGTGATACCAAAAATAAGGGGGCATCGAGCCGTTGTTGCGCTCAAAATTGTGCACCGCGATGCCCAGTTGGCGGAGGTTATTCTTGCACTTGGTACGCCGGGCAGCACCGCGCGCCGCCTGTACGGCGGGCAATAGCAGGGCAATCAACATGCCAATAATGGCAATGACCACCAATAACTCGATTAGTGTAAAACCACTGCGTCTGCGCAATTGGGCCATGGGATTAGCCTCGGAAAAATTGGCCGCCAATGAAACAGGGGAAATGCCACCACCAAACCCGCATCGCCGGAGAAACTAGTTTCAGCCCGAAACGGCCGAGGAAAAGATCGAACCCGCCGAATATGCAATTACCCTTTAGTACCTTGTATGAAACCGGTTAGGTTTCGTCAAGGAAAAATTTTCCGGCACGATCCCCCAGTCCAGTGTTTGCCACCCATATCAACTAGGGGCGTGGGCTTAGCCTGAAGGCTGAGGTAATATAAGCGAAATATCATGAGATGTCAGAAGGGCATCGCCTCATGGCGGGCATCCAGTCCTCATTCGCCGGAATTGGCAGGACGACGACTGCACAAACGCGAAAACGTTTCCTGACAGGAAACGCTTGGCTTCTACACCGTAACGTCCAGCATTTCTCCTTGGCCAACAGGTTGCGATGAAAACTGCCTGACCCAGGCCAACTGCCGTTGCGCCGAGGAAAGTGATTCCTGATTGATATTGCCGGCAGCCTCACTCGTCAGTGCCGCTACACGGCCGCTCAATAGCTCTAGCAAATTCACCGTCTCGTCCGGGCTGAAGTCCGCCTTGTCCAGTTCCAGGCGGATACCCGCCAGATCCTGAAAGTCCGCGTCGGATAGGGCCCCCGACTGCTTCAGCCGGTCGAGCAACTCCGAAAACTCGCGAGGCGAAACACGCGTCAGGTCGTATTGGGCGACGATCTTTTTCAGAGTCGAAGGCCCCGTTTGGCCAGGCTGCACCGTAGCAGTGCCCCCGGCGGCGGCCCCCAGAGAGGCCTGCACCATATCGGCACCTTTGCTCCATGCGCCCACGATCTGTTGACCACCCGGAATCGACGAAAAATGCATGGCAAATCACCCTGGCAAGGCATGGGACGAAGTAGCAACCCGCCGAGGTATGCACGTAGCGTGCCACTCTCGCGTAGTCGGCCTTCTTCCGCCGTGGATGAAAAGCGCAAAGAGTTACCAGCCAACAATATTGGACTTGATTGGCCCATCCGGCCGGTTCGCCGTGGAAGGAATCCTTACGGAATTCCACAGCGGCAAACGCAAGAATTGCCGTTAGGAACCGGCGGATTTGGCCGCTAGCGGATCGACAAGGAGACCGCCTATCGCACACCGGCGGGAGCGACCGCCTCATAAGTCCTTCCGCTGCTGGCCTGGCCGGCGTTGAGAAGCGCTATTTGGTGCAGCCGGCGACCGTGGGACGTGGGGTAGTCGCCCGTCAAGCACGCCTGGCAAATTTGGTCGCTGTCGAACCGTATAGCCCGGGCGATGGAGTCGATCGGTAAGTAGCGCAGCGAGTCGGCCCCCAAGGAAGCGGCCATCTCGGCCTCGACCTCGGGCGTCATCGAGCCCCCCTTCATGAACTTCGGGGCGAACAACTCGTTGATCGTAGACATGTCGATGCCGTAGAAGCAGGGAGCAACGATGGGCGGACAGGCCACGCGGACGTGAATCTCTCGGGCGCGGCCCTGGCTGCGGATACGGTCCAACAGGACCTTCATGGTGGTCGAGCGGACAATCGAATCCTCGACCAGAAAGACTCGTTTGCCTTCCAACACTTCTCGTAGCGGCGTGTATTTGGTCTCGGCCTTGTGCTTGCGGTTGCCGCTCCCTTCGATGAACGTGCGGCCGGCATAGCGGTTGCGAATCAAGCCTTCCAACGAGGGAACCCGCAACCGATAAGCCATCGCATCGGCCGCGGCCTTGCTGGTGTCGGGCACTGGCACGACGATCGTTTCGTCATCGATCGGAACGCGTTCCAGGCGGGCAAGCTCTTCGCCCAGCGACTTTCGCGACAGGTAAACGCTGCGGCCATCCATGGTGCTGGCCACGTTGGCGAAATAGATCCATTCAAAAAAGCAGTGCGCACGGCGGGGAGCCGTGGCGAACGTCTGCACTTCAAAAACGCCATCGTGAATCGTCACACACTGGCCCGGCAACAGTGATTTGATGTTCTCCGGGCGAAAGCCCAAATTCAGCAGGGCCACGCTTTCACTGGCCGCGGCAAACAGCGAACCTTCCTTGGCGTAGCACAACGGACGGATTCCCAAGGGGTCGCGTGCCACCACCATGTCGCCCAGCGCATTGAGAAACACGATGTTGTACGCCCCGTCAAACTTGCGGGCGATATTGCGGAAGACCTCCACCAGTGTTGGCTGGCGGTCGCCAGACAACTCGTGGCTGATGGCGTGCATGATGATTTCGGTATCGGTCTCTCGCGCCAGATGGTGCTGGCCGTTGGCCAGCAGTTGGTCGCGAAGAATGTCATAATTGGCCAGTTGCCCGTTAAAGGCAAAGCTGAACCACTTGTGCTTTTCCAGGTGGTGCCGCTCGAACGGCTGGGCATAACTACGGTCTTCGGCACCGCAGGTGGCGTACCGCACCTGCCCAATGGCTGCCCGGCCAGAATACTCTTGCATCAGCTTTTCGTATTTCGCCCGCCGGCTCATGCGAAAGACTTCGCTAACGCTGCCCAAATCGCGGTACGTGTCGATCAACTGGTTGCGGTGCGGGTTGAAGCTGGTCATTCCCGCCGAAAGTTGCCCGCGGTTTTGAATGTCGAGCAGCATCCGCGGAATGAGCCGCGAGGCTTCCTCCGGCCCTTGCTCGGGACAAAGACGGCTCGTCTCTCCGCCCGGCAAATGATAGATGGCCGCAACACCGCACTCGTGGTGGAGTTCACTCATTGGGCTTTCTTGGCGGCATCTTGCCGCGCCGGTCCAGGGGACGCAGGGAGAGGATCAGCATCACCGCCATCGAAGTTAATTGTAGCCGAATGCGAGCGAATCTCAACCTAATGATTTGCCTCGCGGATTTTGCAGTGTAAGCAACCTTTTCCGTAGGAGGCGATTCCGTCGCCGATGGAATCGCCTTTTACGTCTCCACGATCGGCCAGAAGCCGCAGGGCGAAGTAACCGTCAGGGCCGCGTCTGTAGACGGATGGACCAAGCATAGCGATGCGGCATGCAACAGCAGCCGCGGTGCCAATGCCTGAATCTCGGCGGTCGCGTAGAGCGGATCTCCCAGGATGGGGTGTCCGATCTGTTGCAGATGGATCCGCAGTTGGTGGGAACGGCCCGTCCGGGGACGCAGTTCAAGCCAGGTACGATCCGCGCCGCGATGCAATACGCGCCACTCGGTTTCGGCCGGCTTGCCTTGCAAATGATCGACCATGTGCCGAGGCGGATGGTCGAAATCCTTGCGCAAGGGCAAGTCAATCCGGCCTGATTCTTGAGAAACAATACCGGCGACCACCGCCAGATACGTCTTGGCGATCCGCCTCTCCTCGAATTGCCGCCCCAGGATGCGTTGGGTTTCGGCATCCAAGGCCATCACAAAGACGCCCGACGTATCGCGGTCGAGGCGATGAACCACGCGCGCCGAGGGGAACTGTATTAACGCCCGACTGGCCAGGCAGTCCTGTTTGTCGGGTCCACGGCCTGGAACAGCCAGCAGACCGCTCGGCTTATCGAGGACCAGCAGACGGTCATCAACATACAGAATGTAGGTCACGCACAAGCCCTCTGGCGGGCGAACAAGCCCGCAAAAAAGGCGCTATGGCTTCCGCAAAGGCCGCGGTGCGCGACGAACGGGAGCGTTCCGGTCGGTTTCCGTGTCGGACGTTGGCGTTTCTCTTAGCGGTCCCGGCTTTTCGGCCGTTTCAACTTTCTTGTCGATTTTCGTCTCCTTGGATTGGTCATCGTCGGAGGATGGCTCATCCGCGACTTCGTCTTCGTCGTCGGCCAAGTCCACGTGCTCGTCATCTTCGTCGGCCAGGTCTTCAGGCAAGTTCGCCTGATCGTCTTCTCCCGTTGTATCTTCGTCGGAGGGAGTTTCACCAGACGGCTCGTCGAACTCCGCGGCGTCCTCCTCTGCTGAATCGTCGGTATCGTCCGCTTTCGGTGAGGAGACCTGGGAACGCTTCTCAGGCGATAATTCCGCGGTTGGTACGGCATTCGCCGGCCCAGGCTTGGCGGCCGTGCGGATTGATGACTTGTCCTCGATGGGGCGTTTCTTGGTCACCGCCGGCACGGCGTCCATTTCCACCAGTTCGGCCTCGTCGGCCTGTTCGTCGTCATGCTCATTGGCCAGGTCTTGTGCCGGTCGGTCATAAGCCTCGTAGACGCGGCGATCGTACAAGGTCAATGCCCGCAGCCCGTGGCCCAAGGGGCCAATCTTCCATTCGCGGTTCGGTTCCTGAAGCAGGATGTTTGTCAGGAAATCCACGCATTGGACAATCCGCGGATTTTTGAGTTCGGCGTCGGGGAGTGAGAAGATCAACCATTCCAAAATGTGCCCCGTCGTTTGCAAGCGGCGTTCGACATCGGTCTTGGCTTCTCGCCCGGCCAGCCAATTGGTGCTGAAAGAACCATCGGCGTTTTGCAGCGAGAAGGCGTATTTTTGGTAGTCCCGCACGTAGGCTTCCGCACGGCGGTATTCTCCGTCGATCGGCTCGCCGCGCAGTTTTCGCATTCGCACGGCATAGCTCAGCCCCATCAGGCGGTGCGTTCCGCCACAAGCCGCTCCCTGAATCGGCTTGGCAATCTCTTCCCGAATCAGCCGGGGAATATCCCAGGTTTCGCCAGCGGAGTTCTTCCACTGGGAATCCAGCTCCAGATAGTGCGACAAGGCGATCAGTTTAAAGGTCAGTTCGGTCCCGGACTGGCAGCCTAGCATCTCGCTGCGAACGAGGTCCGATACGGTGAAGTTGCGGTTGCCGACGCGCAGCGGGTAGTCGATCATCACCCGCGACTGTGCCAAGATCGCCAAGAACTGCCCTTCGTGGCCCTGCAATCCCACGCCGTATTGCGCCTTGATTCTGCCTTGGTCCAGGGTCAGCAAGTACTGGCCTTTGCAGGGGCGGTTGAAACAGAGCCAACCGACGGCGTTGGTGCGGTTGCCCCACGGTCCATTGGCCAGGATTTCGGCATAGACGTTATAGGCGATTACCCAGTGAAAGGTTTCCCAAGGAGTATTGTCACGGGCATTGACGGGCCGTTGATAGTACGTCGCCAAGGCTTTGCGCAGCCGGTCTCGCCGCAAAATCGACTGTGAATCGAGCGGCGGCAGGGCCGAGTGTTGGGGCGATTGCGGCCCGGTGCGCGGCTGCCTGGCCTTGTTGGGCAGACCGGTGGTTGGTTTATCACGCTTGGAGATTTCCGGTTTTGTCGTGCCGCCAGACGGTTTGTCGTTGCTGGGCTTATCGGTGCTGGGATTGCTCGTCGAACGCTTGGATGGTTCGTCCGCGCTCGGTTCAGTCCGCGGTTCGGTTTTCGGCGGTAAGGAAGTGGAAGGCTGCTCCGTCGATTCATCCGCTGTCGCGGGCTCATCGCTTTCCGCGTCTTCATCGCTAATTACGTCCTCGTCGTCGCCGGTTTCGCTCTCTTCCTCGGACTCCATCTCTTCTTCGGATTCAATCTCTTCGTCGCTATCATCGATGCTAGAATCCTGGTCAAAGTCGTCGAGTTCATCAGCGTCGGTTTCGTCCCTCCACTCGTCCTCTTCCCATTCATCAACATCATCTTCCAACGGTTCGCCGAATGGATCGTCGCTGGCAGCGTCTTCATCGCTCGACTCGATGGCCGTCGATTCGACTCCTTCGGGCAGTTTGCCAGGAGCCGATTCGACCGGCGTCGCTGCCTGCTTTCGCTTGTCCTGAGGACGCTCGTCTTCTGGTACCTGGCTCCCCTTGTCGGCCGCTGGTTTGGCTTTTGTCGGCTGAGGCCCCCGATTGGCGGTTCGCAACGAAGGCTTGCGAGTCTTCCACTCGGACGACGGCTTGAGTTCCTTAAGCGGGTTCTGATCCGACCGTGCGGGCGTACCCTCTTCGTCCCCCGCTTCCATGGAGGCAGGCTTGATCTTGGTACTCCGCCTCTTCAGCCGTTTGGCCGATTTAACGACCGGCCCGTGGCCTTTGTCGACGACGGGTTGTGGCGGTTCGTCGGCGGTAACCTCCGCTCCAGCGATATTCCAAGCCAGGAGAACGGCAATGGCGGCGTTCAGCATCAGAATCCTCAACAAACAATAAGTACTCACGGTCGATCTCATGCCACTTGCCTGAGAGGCAAGCAAGCTACGACAATCGGGCTACGGACGGTACATCCGTGTCGTTCCTCAAAAAAACCTTCGCAATTGGTCGCGAACCGTCATGCGGGACGGCTGCGGGCTTTTAACGGCCTGCCGCCACGCCTCGACATTCGAACCCTTCTTGCCGGTCACCTTTTGCAGCGACTCGACCGCCCGGTATTGCATAGCGGGATTAGGATCCTCCAATGCCAATGCCAGGCCGGTTGTGGCGCTTTGGTCACCGACTTCTCCCAGCGCGCGCGTGGCCGCCAGCCGCACGTCGATGTCTTCCTTATTGTTCGGTTGGGTATGTTCCGACAAGACTTCCGCCAGATTGGTGGCCGCTTCGGCACCTCCCCGTTTTCCCCACGCTTCGCAGGCCGCGATTTTGACCTTTGGATGTTCGTCAGCAATCGCCGCGGTCAACGCCGCTGTCGATGTATCGTTGCGGAAGGCACCCAGCGTGCGGACAATTTCGGCGCGCATCGCCGGGTCGAGCGCCTCTTGCTGCAGTTCCACGACCAGCCGCGCGGTTTCGCGGTCTTGATCCTCCGGCGACATCTTGGGGGCTTGCTTGGCCAAGAGGCGCATTTTCTCGATGCGTTTGGCCGGTGTCTCCACGTTGGCCAACGGGTCCTTGGGCTTGGACCACACCCAGCCCTTCGAGGAGCAGCCTTGCGCAGCCAGGGCCGCCAGCCACAGAGCCGTCATCGCGAGTACATTGCGGTGAGCCTTGAGCATGTTGAACGGGCCAATCGTCTGCTGGAAATGAACAAGTGCCGGTCGATATGGTCGCCAGTCGGGGCGGGACTATACCAACGACCCTGCCGCGGGGCCAAGACGATATCGGCTGCCGCCCACCCGCAAAATCACGCGAATTTGCCAGGCCGGACAATGGCAGCGATGTCATTGCCTTCGCTAAGTGGCTCTCAAACGGCGATTGCTTTTCCAAGCCGCTCTATATCCTCCCAAGTAACGCGCTGGCAGTGACTGGCCCGCTGGCCTTGCATTCGTGAACCGTGCTGCCAGCGCTGCGCGCGGCGGTCCTGGCTGCCAGCAGGGACAAAGCGCATAATGTCGTCGCATTCAATGATTGCCGCGCGCCGCGGCCACCGTTTCATTCCCCCGCATTGGTCCCCGTTTCCCATGCCGCAATCGTTTGTCTTGTCCGATAGGATGGCTCATTTCGACAGTTCGGGCATCCGCAAGGTGTTCGACCTGGCCGCCAAGATGACCAACCCGATAAATCTATCCATCGGGCAGCCGCATTTTGACGTGCCTCAGCCCATTCAGCAGGCGGCCGTGGATGCCATTCACCACGGCAAGAACGGCTATTCCGTGACACAAGGCATTCCCGCGCTGCGAGAAAAGTTGCAAGCGGCCGTCGATCAACAATGGGGGCACTCCGATCGCCGCGTATTGGTCACCAGCGGCACCAGCGGCGGACTTGTTCTGGCGGTCTTGGCGTTGATCAACCCCGGTGACGAAGTGTTGCTATTCGATCCTTACTTCGTGATGTATCCCTCGCTGATTGCCCTGGCGGGGGGCAAACCAGTGTTTGTTGATACCTATCCCGATTTTCGCATCGACCTCGACCGCGTCCGCGCCGCCATCACGCCGCGAACGCGGTTGATACTCTTCAATAGTCCTTCCAACCCCACCGGGTATGTCGCCAGCGAGTTGGAGGTTCGCGGGTTGGCGGAACTGGCCGCCGAGCGCGGCATTCCGCTGATTAGCGACGAAATCTACCGATCATTTTGCCACGAACCATTTACGTCGGCTGCCCGTTTCAACGAGCAAACCTTGGTGATTGACGGATTCAGCAAGACTTACGGCATGACGGGCTGGCGGTTGGGCTACGCCCACGGGCCGACCGCCGTGATCGAGGCCCTGACCAAACTGCAACAGTATACATTTGTGTGCGCCCCGCAGCCTTTGCAATGGGGCGCGGCGGCGGCCCTGGATGTGGACATGCAGACCCACATTGACGATTACCGCCGCAAACGCGACATGCTGGTAGCCGGCCTGTCTAACGACTACGAGCTAGTCGTGCCGGGGGGCGCATTCTACGCTTTTCCCAAAGTCCCCTGGGGCACTGGGCAAGAGTTCGTGGCCGAGGCCATCGCCAACCAGTTATTGGTCATCCCCGGCGGAATCTTCAGCCGGGCCGACACCCACTTCCGCATCTCCTACGCCGCGGAAGATCAGGTGATCGAGCGGGGAATCGAAGTCCTCAAAAAAATCAGCCGCCGATAGGGAATAGGCCGTCTTAATTCGGTCTGTCATACCTCATACCTCATACCTCATACCTCCACTTTCTACTGCACGCCTCGCAGTTCCAGCGCGCGCAGTTCCAAACTCCACGCCTCCCGCTGCTCGTCACTTACCGTAGGGTTGGGCAGCAGTGAGCGGCGCGTGCAATTGACCAACGCCTGCAATGTTTGGTAGCGGCGGGCCAGTTCAATGGCGGGCGGAATATGGTCGCGGACGATTTCCGCAATGGCGTCCAGCGATAACGGCCCAGCGATCGCCTTGGCCTTGAGGTGCGAACGCAAGGAGGCAAATGCCGCCGCCGAATAGCCCGGCGTCAGCCCATCTAGCCGAGCCAGGGCTGCGTCGTCGATAGGGCCCGCGGCCACCCCTTTCAGTACCCACCGCAAGAATTCCAGGCGGTCCTGCCCTTCGGGATCTAGCACCGGGATGATCAGGTCGCCCACGCGGCCGGGGCGGCGGATATCTGGCGACAGCAAATGAATCCTGGCGGTCATCAACAGCCAGATCACCCGGCCGCGCAAGGCCGGGTCGGACATCATCTGCTGAATTTTGCCGGTCAAACGCCGCTCGGTCTCGTGTGCGCCGGCTCCCACGCCCCCAAACTGCGTATCGGCTTCGTCCACCACGATGATAACTTTGCCCAGGGCTTCCAACGTCCGCCGCAACCGCTCAAAGATGACATCGGTCTGGCCGAACCACTGGCTACGGATATTCTTCAGAACCAGCACCGGCAAGCCAAGCGAAGATGCGGCCGCCTCGAAGATAAAGGTCTTGCCGCCGCCGATGGGGCCGGCCACCGCCGCGCCCGACAAGGCATCGGGCCCGCTCGAGCGAAACCGCGGAATCAGCTCTTTATGGATGAATTCCTTAAGCTGCTTGAACCCCACGACATCGTCGAGCGAATGCGACGGCTTTTTGAACTCGACGACGTCCTCGCCCAATTGCGAGGCGATAAACTCCTCGACTTTGGCAATCACCGTTGGTGGCTGCAAGGTTTCGCCGGAGTGCGCCGCGCCAATCAACAATTGCCGCAAGGCATGGACAGACAAGCCCGCGGTAAAGGCGGCCAGTTCCCGGCTGCTGCCCCACAGTTTGGGCGGCTGCAAATGGCTGCCCAGCGCCGGCCTGCCTGCCTGCATGAACCAATTGATGTAATGCTCGCGAGCCGCTTCGTCCGGCGAGGGAACTTCCAATGTCAGCACACTGGGCAACCGCGTGACGCGAGGATGGACCAAACTGGCCGACTCGGCGATCATCACCACCGAGTCGTCCCCCACCATAAAGCCCGGATCGGAAAACCAGTCTTGGACAATCGCCACTCGGCGGCGGTCGGCCACGTTCAGGTTCGATATATCACCATTGCCGGCCGGCAACAGCATGTCGGCCGCTTCAATAATCATCAGCAGGTTCTCGGCCAGATAGGGCCGCCCCCCCGGCCCGCTGTCCCGCGAGCAAAGCGTCAACTGCCGCAAAAATTCCAGCGCCATCGTGGGATTGCCGATGGCTTCCATGAGGTTGGCGTCGAAAGCGTTCTCCAGCATCTCTTGCTCGCGCAGCCGGCTCTTATCGCCAGCGGCCAGCAATGGAAGCTGCTCCATGTCGGCCGCCAGCTTCCAGGCCACCCAGCCCGACCGCAGCCGGGCCTTGTCGGCCGGGTTGGCCAGCCGAATGGGGCCGTTCAATTCATAGACCAGCAAAATATGCCCGCGAACCTGGCACTTCTCCGTCAAAAACGTTACCAGCGGCACGTACCCGCCGTCGGCGCTGTTCCCCTTGGCATGGAATAAATCGTGGATATTGCCCGACAGCAACAAGCTGCGCGATTGGCCCGAGTTGATAATGCGTGCCAGATCGGTGAAGAAAGCATAAGGAGGCGAGGCGGCG
This sequence comes from Pirellulales bacterium, assembly GCA_050247075.1. Taxonomy (GTDB): domain Bacteria; phylum Planctomycetota; class Planctomycetia; order Pirellulales; family JBFWUW01; genus JBFWUW01. Next base: position 57,922 of record JBFWUW010000041.1, read on the forward strand.
GTTGTCATGTTTTAAGCCGGTCGTGGATAGGTTCATTGTCGAAGATGGGAACGACGGAGATGATGCTGCGCCGCAGGCCCGACTTCCATTCTCTAGGCGATTGTATCGAACTCCGACGCTTCTGGGGGAGCCAGCGGTTGCGGTGAGTCGGGTTGCTCGCCGCCTTGTGTTGGTTCATCGGCCTGAGAGATTTCGCTGGGCTCGGGCAGAATGCGCGAGGTCAGCCACAGCAAGGCAGCTGATGCCAACATGGCCAACGGCAGCGCCAGGCCACTCTCCCGGTCAAATCGGGCCAGCCATTCGTGCTGAACGCGCCACAGCGCCAGTTGTGGCGACACCGCCATAGCCGCCATGCAGCCGACGGGCCATCGCCGGGCGACTCCGCGGGCGGCGGACCACACCTGTTGCGTGGTCAGTCCCAGGGCGGTCCAGACCGCGACACCAACCACCGCTTGCCAACCGAGCATCGCCCCGACGATCGCCAAGATATCGACACTCCCTCGGCCCCGATGCAGTCCCGCGCGGCCGCGAATCGCCGCGCTGTTCAACAACATTCCGCCGAGAATTCCGGCGGCGTAACCCAGCAGCCCATCGACCAATCCTCGCCAGGCCGTACCCGCGATGTTTAAATCGGCACGCCAAGGGAGCGGCCTCAGCAGCGGAAACAACAGTGGCAACAACAATCCCACGGCCAGGCCAAAGGCCACCAACCGGCCGGGCAACAGCTTTCCGTCCCACACAATCAGGCCGGCGGAAATGAGAATGCTGGCCAGGCAACAATGAAACAAGTAAATGCCGACCAGATCCCACTTGGTTTCCCACAGTATCCAATAGACGCCCCCATGCGGATTGATGGGACGGTACGGCAAATTGATGCCCCCCGACAATAGCTCCAGCAGGGCCAGGCCCAAAAAGATCGTGGCGGTGGCCAACTCCACCAGCATGTAACGCGGCGGAATGGGACAATCGCAGGCCCGGCAGCGGCCCTTCAGCCGCAGCCAACTGATGATGGGGATATTGTCGGTCAGGCGGATGGGGGTATCGCAACAGGGGCAGCGCGATCCCGGCCACAACAAGTTCTTGCCGATCGGCATGCGGTAGACTACGACATTCAAAAAGCTCCCCACCACTCCGCCAACGACAAAGAAGTAGACGATGAAGAACGCACTTAGCGCCCCGCTCCACAGCCGGGCCGCCATCTCGGCGGAGTTGGCCCCGCCAATTGTTAGCGCCATGCCGTCAGTCGCAATGGGCAGCAACGCCGCCAACGCGCCCGAGGATCGGATGCACAAAAGGGCCACACCCGCCATCACCAACAGCCGCCAACATTGCCCGGATGTTCTTTGTGGCGGTGGAGGAGGGGGACAGATCATGCGACCGCGTGAAACGATAGGTTGAAAGGATTGCCTGGCCTGGGCCGAGTCCGTCACCGGGCCCGAATCGAGCCGAGTGTCTTGGTGGAAAGTGACAGCGCGGTTTCCTTGTCGGGCAGAAAGTATTCCAGCGTACAGGTACAGCAGGTCTTATCCGTCGCGGCCACGAAGATCACGCCCCCGCGGCTGAACCCGTCGCTGTCCGTGTAACTAAATTGAACCTCGCGGGCCGTCACCTTCTTAAACTTGCGATTCTCCGGCTGGGAGACTTGCAGGTCGGCCACTTTCTCCGCTTCAAGCCGCTTCGACATGGCCTCCGTCAGTTTATCGAGAACCTTGGCCCGCGCTTCCTCGGGCAGCAGGCCGCCCAAGTCGGCCACGGAAAGCGAAAACCCCAGCTCGTGGGTCAGCAATACGGTGCGAACCTCGGCACCGCCGTCGTCTTCCACATCGAAACCGAGATCGTAATCAAACTGCAACGAGTTGAGAACGCGGCGCTGCTGCCGCGCCAGACGAAGCGCGACCTTGTATTGCACGCCTTTTTTCTTCTTGCTGGAAAGCGTCACCTCGCGGTTGCTCTCCACCGAGAAAGCCTCGCCGTCGATCACCAGGTCGTAGACCACCGGCTGCTCTTCCTGGGCCCGGCTCGTATCTGGCCCGCCCGTTAACAACAAACCGCTTCCAATCAACAGTAGCCAGCGCATGATTGCAAATTCCGCCTGGGGAGGATGCCGTGCCCTTCGGCTCCACCCTACCAGACGTTCCATGCAGCCGCCAGGAACCCCCTGGCAGCCTAGGCCGCATCTTGGCAAGATGGCGTTTCACCAGGACTTCTTCCGGTTGCTTTTTCGTGAAAGGATATCGACGCATGGCTAAGCGAGTCGCCGTGGTGCTGGCTGCCGGCAAGGGGACGCGGATGAAGTCGGAACTCCCCAAGGTCTTGGTGCCGGTGCTGGGCCGGCCGATGATCGAATACGTCCTTGATGCCTTGGAAGGGGTAGGGGTCGATCAAACGCTGGCCGTGGTCGGCTACCGGCAGGATCTCGTCGCACAGACCTTGGCGCAGCGGAAGGGACTGCACTTCGTTCCGCAGCCAGAACAGCACGGCACCGGGCACGCCGTGATGATGTGCCGGCCGCTACTGGCCGGGCACGATGGCCCGGTCGTGGTGGTGACGGGCGACTCGCCCATGGTCCAGCAAGTGTCGCTCACAAAACTGTTGGACGAATTCGACCGCTCGCGCCCGGCCTGCATTGTGGGGACCGTCCACAAGGCCGATCCGTCCGGCCTGGGCCGCGTGGTGCGCGACGAACAGGGCAACTTCGCGGCGATCGTGGAGGAAAAAGATGCCACCGACGAGCAGCGAAAGATCACCGAAGTCAACATGAGCTGCTACGTCTTCAACAATGCCGACCTGTTGTATGCCTTGGACCACATTCGCAACGACAACCGCCAACAAGAATACTACCTGACCGACTGCCCAGGCGTGCTGAAGCAAGCGGGCCGGCAGGTGCTGGCCATGGACGTGCTGCTCCCTTGCGAATCGCTCAGCATCAACAACATGGACGAGCTGGCCGTGGTCGAGCAAGAAATGCAACGGCTGGCGGCAGGCAAATAGTTCCGCCTGGGCTGGCTTCCGCAATGTGACGCGGGCGTGATTTAGGGATTGAACCAGGCGTACCCAACAATGGATGGGTGCCGTCGGTTGCCCGCTGGCGGTCAAGGGCAAGCTGCTGGGGCGGAATTTGATGGAACAGGTTGGCACGCTGTTTACGCCCGATACGATTTTGCGGTGGAACCGCATGCTGGTGGCCAAAAAGTGGAACCATGCTGATAAGCGGAAGTCGCCGGGTCGGCCGCCGGTGCCGCGGGAGGTGGCGGACCTGGTGCTGAAGTTCGCCAGGGAGAACCCAACTTGGGGTTATGACCGGGTTGCCGACGCGCTGGGGAATGTCGGACATGCGATCAGCGACCAGTCGGTGGGGAACATTTTGAAAGCCAACGGCATTGAGCCGGCACCGACGCGCAAGCGGACGACAACTTGGAACACCTTCCTGAAGGCCCATTGGAACCAACTGTCGGCGATTGACTTTACGACGGGGCTTTGTTGACTAACTCGATTCGGTACGAGGGATTCCAAGTTGTGTGAATTGATTGAGAATCCTACATCTCAGACGAGCCTCGGTGGATTGGTTTTCGAAAAGTCGGTTTTTCAAACCCCCGCCGAAGATTGTCTTGATCCGATGGACCGCTGTTTCGG
>JBFWUW010000042.1:0-58323 GCA_050247075.1 Pirellulales bacterium
CAGCAACGGGGGACACCCAATATTCGAGCGAAGCCTCGCTTGGTGACGCGGTTTCGACGTAAATGTTGTCAGAACAGCATGTTACGATCGTCGCCATGCCCTCCGTCTAGCAGATTCTGGGCGAAGAACGGGCCGCCGCCGATGCTGTGTATGCCATCGGCATGGCCAATGGCTTGTACGTCTAAGTCAACGACATGGCCGTGTCGGCTTACCGCAAGCGGGTGACGACCGCCGTGGCGGTTCGCGATTTTGCGGTGGGTGCCATCGACGCCGCCACCCGCGACCAGTACGCGAACGAGGTGGCCCCCTGGTACTTGGCGGGCAGATTGGGGACAGCCATCCGTCCCTGTGAAACTACCATTGCCTGAGCCTGACGCTCTGCCAAGATGCGCTCTTGAGATGCGCGGGTTGCGTTCGTAGGCGGCAAAGTGGGACAAGCGGATTGTCCCACGCTATCCCTGAAACGCCGCGGTTGACACGATGCGGTTGCCATTTTTTACCCCGCCCTCGTCCGGCAACAGAGAAGACTGCCATGTGGAACGGAGCGGTAGGAATACGGCGCGTATTTCCACGAGCCGTGCGAACGCACGTTTTTTGAAAGACGAAGGGAAGCAAGCATGTCGGCCAAGGAGCTCTCTCTGCCGCAGGTCGATCACTTTCTCGCCTCGCTGGTACATCAGGGAGGAACCCCCATCTGCCGTATGAGGCGTTAGTGATCCGACAGTGCGTCAAACTTCTGGAAAGGGCTTTCCCCACAGAGGACACAGGCGTTGCTGGCTCCCAGACCATACACGTTTAGCCGGGGTTCCTGTCCTCTGACACTTCGGATTGTAAATGACTGACGCCCAACACTGCCAGCACGAGCAACAGAATATCCTTCAGCGCTGGGCTACCTCGCCCCAGCGCAATACGAAGAAGACCTTCAACGCCCGAAATAACAAACTCCCCTGTCCGTGGAATCGGCATTACCTCATTTCATCCCATTACTCGATCGGTTGCGCCTTGGTCCTCGGCCAGTGCCGCCAGAGGATAAACGCTATGTAGAAGATGGTGCAACAGATCAGCCAGGCCACGACCCACCGGCGGTCAGGGATGCCCCTGAGCTTGGACCAGTCGATGATTTCGCCCCCATTTTCGGTCAATACGGCCTTCAGCATCTCTTGGTCCAAATCGTCCGAGATGAAGTGGACGGCAGCATCGGCCGTGGCAACGTTGACTCCACGGTAAACATGCTCAAGAGTTCTTGTGCCGTGCAAGCTGGAAATGCAGGGCTTGCTGGGCAAATTGACGGGGCGTAGTGCCTCTTTCATCGACAGATCGCGCGGTTCGCGCCAGTCGGCCAGCAGCGTGTTCGATTCGACGACCAGGATCGTATCCGGGGTGCCGTCCATTTGATGCACGAGTTCATCGAGGGCCACCCCTCGTTCAATCCGCTCGCGGCCCGGACCCACGACATAGAAATAGCTTGTTGTGTTGGCGGGGGCATTGCAGGAGGGGCATCGGTACACGGAGGGCATCATCACAGCGCTCGCCGGACTGTTCCACGGTTGGCTGTAGTCGTAGACGCCTGCTGGGGCAGTACCCAAGAATGGCAAGATCAGCGCCCGCCAGCTATGCATCGGCTTGCCTTGCGAATCGTAGACGACCGCGGGCGGCAACACATGGTAATCGTCGTGATAAGCGTGTAGCGCCAGCGTTATATATTTGAGATTGTTCGAGCACATGTTCCGTCGGATTGCTTCTAGAGGAGTCGATACTGTGGGAGCCAAGCAGAACAACCCAGCCACCCAACCCAAAGAGACTGCAAACAGCAACGCCGAGCGCCGATTCTTGGCCCATCCGATGGACCAACCGGCCAACAGCAACGCCAGCGCTGGCAACAAGACCAAGTGCGCAAGCTCTCGCAACTCCACAATCACGGCCATCGCAATCGCCACTCCCGCCACTACCTCGGCCAATGTCCAGAAGCCAAACTGAAAGGGCCTAGGTGCCGGGCGGTCTTGCGGCGGGTCGTGGTTTGCCATCACGGACAATACTCCGGCTGTTTACCAATGGTCTGCGGCTGCGCGACTGCCATGCGGCCGAATCTTGCTCCACCGCTGCTCGCGCACTCAATCTAAACCGCACGACCCATTTCCGCATCACAAATTCATACCTCATACCTCATACCTCATACCTCCATTTGACCCACCACCCGGCGGCCACTACAGTACGCTCCTGGACATTTTGCCCGCCGTTGGCGGCGAAGACCTTTGATTCGGGGAGATGCTTGTCCATGATCTCGCTCGTTCCGGCCCGCCGGGCCAATGGCAGCCTGCACCGCCGCGACCTGTTGCGGATGGGGTCGCTGGGCGCGACGGCCATGAGCCTGACACCCTGGTGGCCGGCCCAGCTACAGGCCACGGCCGCATTTACGGGGACCGCCAAGAATTGCATCTTCATCTTCTTGTGCGGTGGACCTTCACAGCACGACCTGTGGGATCTCAAGCCCGACGCGCCCGAAGGCATCCGCAGCACCTTCCAGCCGATTGATACCAACGTGCCGGGAATCCGCTTTGGCGAGCTGATCCCGCGGGTGGCCCGGCACGCCGACAAGTTGGCGGTCATTCGTTCCATGACGCACGACGACAACGGCCACGACCAAGGCATTGCCCGGTCGTTGTTGGGGCAACTGCCGCAACCGCGGAGCGAAGTGCATGCCTCGCGGAACGACCATCCCGCGTTGGGTGCCATTCTGCACCGCCTGAATGGAGCCAGCGGCGACCTGCCCCCGTGGGTGATCTTGCCGCGGCCGTTCACCACCGGCGGGCCGCAATACAAAGGGCAATCGGCGGGCTTTTTGGGGAGTGCCTACGACCCCATCGTGCTCGATAAGGAAAAGAAAGGGTCACTTTCCGACCGGGCCGTCCGGCTCGACGCCTTGCAGTTGCCAGAGGGAATCGACCGCGGACGTTTTACGGCGCGGCTAGATCTATTGAACGGGCCGAACCTCGCGGCCGGCGGATTCCGCCAGGACTTGCACGCGGCTTCCTGGTCGGCGGAATACGAGAAAGCCCTCACGCTGCTGACCTCCCGCGAAGCCAACCAGGCGTTCGACCTGGATCGCGAACCAGACAGCCTGCGCGACTTGTACGGACACAACGAGTATGGCCAAAGCTTCTTGCTGGCCCGGCGGTTGGTCGAGTCGGGCGTGCGGGTGGTCAACGTCTTTTGGACTTTCTTCGACGAGAAGGGCTGCCAATTTAATCTGTGGGACAATCACGGCGTTGACGCGGACACGTGCGGAGTTGACGGCCAGATAACCGGCATCCAACAGCTAACGCACGATTACTGCTGCCCTTCGTTCGACCGGGCCTTTTCAGCCTTGCTGGAAGACCTGTCGCAGCGCGGCCTGTTGGACGAGACCATCGTAGCCGTGGCCGGTGAATTTGGCCGTACCTTCCGCATCAACAAGCACGCCGGCCGCGACCATTGGGCACCCTGCTACTCGCAAATACTGGCTGGCGGCGGCGTTCGTGGCGGGCAGATATACGGCGCCAGCGATGGCGTGGGGGCCTATGTCAAAGATGCGCCGGTCACGCCCGACGATTTCATGGCCACCATCTTTCACGCTTTTGGGCACTCTTCCGAAACGATGGTCGAAGACCAGCTTAACCGGCCCATACGCATCAGCCAGGGAACGCCGCTGACGGCGCTCTTCTGATCGATTACTGACGGCCGGCCCCGGAATCAGCAACGAGAAAATTCAATCCGGCTATGTCATGGCGGCCCGGACGCCGTCCAAAACCTTGGCCCGCACAATGGGCCAATCGCCAGTGACGGTGGCACCGGCGGCCGCGCGATGGCCGCCGCCGCCGAATTGTTCGGCCACTTTGGCGCAATCGACCTCGCAGCGGCTGCGGAAGCTGACCTTGAAACTGCCGTTGGGTTGCTCGCTAAAGAAGACGGCCACCTGAGTACCCGCCACCGCCAAGGTGGTATTGACCAGATCCTCGGTATCGCCGGGGAGTGCGCCGGTCTCGACAAAATCTTGCTGCAAGGCGACGGTGTGGATCAGCCGGCCCTCCAACTCGGACGTGGTCCTGGCTAAAATTCGCCCCATCAATTGCACGCGGGCCAATGTGTGCCGTTCGTACAAGGCGTTGTAGATCACCGCCGGCTTCGCACCCGCATCGATCAGCCGGCCAATCGTGCGAAAGGTATCACCCGTGACGGAGGAAAACCTGAACCAGCCGGTATCGGTGGCGATGGCCGTAAAGAGCGGGGCGGCAATCCGCGGCGTAAGGCTGACATCCAACTCGTCGGCCAACTCCACGACCAGCCGGCCTGTCGCCTCGGCCTGGGGGTTTTTGAAATACTCGGCCCCCAGGTCGTCCTCGCTGACGTGATGGTCCAGCACCAGCCGGGTGCCGCGCGTCTTTCGAAGCACGTCGCCCATTGCGCCAAGCTGAATCCAGGCGCTGGTGTCGGCCACGATCAAGGCATCGCAGTCGACCGCGGATTCGGCGGAGATATCGATCCCCAATTGCTTGATACGCTGCTCGGGATCGATGAAGCGCAAATGGGGCGGTACGGGATCGGCATTGACGATGGCCACCTGCTTGCCCAGCGACTCCAGAACCGCCGCCAGGCCAACCTCGCTCCCCAGCGCATCGCAGTCGGGCTTAACGTGGCTAGTGAGGGTGAACCGACGATGCGCATGGATAAGCTTCGCCAGACGCGGCCAATCAATGGGATTCTGAACGTTCAAAGTAAAGAGTTCTCTGGGGGAAAGTTGCTAATCGTGTTCATTCTACGATTTAACGGCCACGACCGAAACCGGGCACGCGCGCGAAGCCGCACCTACAGACTTGGTTTCTCCGAAGCGTGTCGGGTATACTAAAGCCTTGCCTGCCCATTGAATTCCCACCTAACCTTGACCACACGCCCGGCTTGCACGTTGCGCCCCGCTTTGGCTGCCTCAGGTTAAACCTGTTCGCCAGTCAACATGGTGCCGCCGGCTACTTTGTCTAAGACGGGACCACCATGACCGAACGTATCGATTCGCTTCGCAATCTGGTCACAACCCAACGCCTTCGCTGGCAGCGCTTGCGCTGGCTACAGGCATTTGGGTGGGGAATCTCGGCCCTCTTGGGATATTTTTTGGCCGCCGTGCTGATCGACAATCTGGTGCATCTGCCGGTATTGGGCAGAGCCTTGGTGGCGGCGGGGCTGGCCGGCGTGCTGGTGTGGCTAGGACGCGGCTTACTCATGCACTGGCGCGAACGGAAGGCAACCGAGGACGAAATCGCCCTTTCCATCGAACGCCGCACGCCGGGCGGCTTGCAGAACCGGCTCATCAACGCCTTGCAGATTGCGCGAGATGCCTCTACGGGTGATGCCGCTCTTAGCGATGCTTTGATCCAAGAGAATCACCGCCATCTGCAAGACCGGCCGTTGCAGGGGGCCGTGGGCTGGCGTCCGACCGCCGTCTGGCTGGCCGTGGCGGCAAGCTTGGTGGTGGCCGTCCTGGCCGGATGGTTGTGGCAGCCGGATCGCTTCGGCACATCCGCAGCGCGGATTTTGCTGCCGTTTGCTTCGATCGATCCGGTCTATCGCACCGTGCTGCTTGTCGAGCCGGGCGATATCGAAGCGACGGGCGACGTGGAAATTTTCGTGCGGATTCGCGGCGAGCGGCCAACAGAACTGGCCGTGCTGCTCGACGACCGAGAGCGGCGAACCTCGCACATTGTGCCGGTGACGGGCGATACCGCCAGCTACACCGTGCGCAATGTTGAACGCAGCCTGTCGTATGCCGTCCGCGGCGGCGACTTCACCAGCCAGTATTACCGCATTGAAGTGCCAACGCCCGCCCGGCTGGCGCGCGTGCGGGCTACTTACCACTATCCCGAATACGTCGGGCAGCCGGCCAAAACGGTGGAGTCGGCGGGCGATCTGGAAGCCATTGCCGGAACACGAGCCGAGTTGGTGTTGATCCTCGACTATCCGGCGGATAAGGCCACGCTGCTGGCCCGGCATTCCACCGTGGAGAATGCTGATGCGGAAACAACCAGCCGCATACCACTTACCCGGATGAATGAACAAGAATTCTCCGGCACGCTGGCCTTCGACAACATTAACGAATACTCGCTGGAAACCGAGCGCGACGGACGCCCGCCCCATCGCGGTGCCTGGCACAATGCGCGGGTGATTGCCGATGAACCTCCCCACCTGGAATTGTCCGGCCTGCCGTCCAGCGGCGAAGTTCCGCTCGACTCCCCCTTGGAATTGCGGGTTTCCGCCAGCGACGATCTGGCCCTGGCTGAAACCGGACTGTTTGCCCGCCGCATCGAACGCGGCAGCACACCCCTTGTTGCCGGCAAGGAAGACGAGCAGAATCCGGCGGCCGATAATGCCGCCAACGAGCCAGAGGATGGCTGGCAAGCGATTCAGATTTGGCCGGCCGACCATCAAACCAAGGTTGAACAGACCGCGGAACTGCTGGCCTCCGCGGTGGGGGCGGCGGAAGGAGATCGGCTGGAGTTGGCTGCCCGCGCCAAGGATTACCATCCAGACCGGGCCAATCGCTGGGCCGCCGGCCCAACGCACGTCTTAATTGTGGCGGGCGAAGGGGCCCAATTGCAGATTCTGTACGAGCAAATCTTGCGGAGCGAGGCCGAGCTGGCGAGTGTGGTGGCTGCCGCCGAGGAAATGCATCGCGCCAGCGATACGTGGGTGCGCAAGCTCGATGCCGATCCTACCTTGGACGACAACCAGCCCGAGCGAGTCAAAGAGATATTGTCTACGGCAGCGGCCCGTTCGGCCGAGCAAAACCAACTGCGGCAAACGACAGGCCGGATTGCCCGCGAGATGGTGCCGCAGGCCGGCAACTTGCGGCTGTCCCTGGGAATGTTGGCAGACACGGAAATGATTCGCGGCATTCGCGTGCTCGACAGCGTAGCCACGCGCGACGACGCGGCCAGCCGCCGCACGGCCTTGGCTGAATCCCGCGCCACGCAACAGCGTACCGTGGTAAGTTTGCAGCAAATCGCCGAGCAATACACGCGGTTCCGCCAAGACTGGGAACTGGCGCACATGATGCCCTATCTGCGGATGCTAGCCGATCGCCAAGCCGCCCTGCGCGATGAATCGCTGCGCCGCGCGGATGGTTCAACCAATGTGCCGGCCTCCGCCGCGGAGACTTCGCAACGGCGTCAAGACAAACTAAAGGAACTGTGCGGGTTGGCCGAGACCGCCTTTGCCGGCATTGCTGAGCGCGTGCAAGATGCCGAGTCGGAACTGTCCGAAGCGTTCTCCCTGGCGTCCTCTTCTCTTGGCTCGGAGGAGCTTAGTGCCCCGCAAAGCGCGGCGAGCGAGGCCCTGGCCGCCAGCCAATGGAGTGCCGCCGCCGAGCAGCAGTCGCAAGCGGCTGAATTGCTCGACCAGATTTACAACCGCCTGCACGAGGCCCAGGCCGAAGCGGCCGCCCGGGTGCTGGCCGCGCTCGACGAATTGAACGAAAGCGATCTGGCCATGCAGGCCGAGCTCGAAGCGCTTAAAGCGGGCAATACCGAGGACATGCTGGACGAACCCGACGGCTTGAAGCTGGAAGACATTATTCACATGGCGGAAGTTGCCCGCGACAAAAAGGCCGGCGCGGAAGAAGAAGTCAAGCCAGAGATGTACCTCTTTCCGGATAGTGCCGTGGCTAGCCTGCAAGGCGCGGATACCGGCAAACGGCAAGAGTTCGACATCCTTAAATTGGCAACGTCACCCGGCAAGACGCCCAGTTTCCCCAACCAGTCCGACCGGCAAAGCAACCGCGTCAAGCCGCACATCCAAGAGAAGTTCGAGGATCTCGTTGGCGACCTGCTAGAGGAAGAAGACGAAATGCAGGCCAACTATGAGACTTACAATCTCAACGCGGCCTTCAACATCAACGAACCGGGCGACATTGGCAAACAAGGGGGCGATCTCAATTCCACCGCCGCTGCCGCCGCCACCGGCAACCAAAAGCCGCCCACCACCAACGTCGGCGGAGCGTCGCGCGTGGGGCGGCAAGGTGCCCGCGCCCACGGTGCAGCCATGGGGAACGAGTCGATCAACCGCCGCGGCCGCGACAAAGTGCAAGAGGGGCAAGAACGCTCCCCCGACCAGGCTGGCAGTGTCAAAGAGACCTTGAGCGACGATCCGCAAAAAGATACGTCCACGGGCGTCGGGGGCCGCAAGGTTGAGTCGGAAGATACGCACTTCAGCCTTAACGACGCTGGCGAATGGACCGACGACCTGGCGGAACGGATGGACAAGCCGCAAGAGAAACAGTCGATCGTCGAACGCCAAGGGGGCAAGCTCGATGCCGAAGTGGCCGGAATGTTGCGCGATATGAACAGCAAGCAAGAACAGATCATTGAGCGGTTGAAGACGATTCGCAAGGATCTTAAGAACCTGTATCTGCCGACCGACCACTTGGACCATTTGATTGACCAAATGCAGGCCCACTTGCACAGCCTTAACGACCGTCCCTCGGCCGAGGTATTCCGCTTGCAGCAAGAGACGCTGGAACAACTTCGCGGGGCGCTGTCGGTGTTTCACCAGGCCCACTCCGGGTTTCAGGCCAGCCTGTCGCGCGAGCAAGCGGTTCGCGGCCGCGTGCTGGATGATCCGGCCCGTGCCGCTCCGCCCGGCTACGAGGAAGCGGTCAAGACCTATTACGAAAGGCTGGCCGCGCCATGAAACATTTACTCACTCGGCACCCATCCCGGTTTGTTATTGCGGCGGCGGTGTTGACTTGCGTGCTGATCCAAGCCGCCCCGGCGCACGCCCAGCGCGAGCTGCGCGTGAAAACCATCCCAGAGACGCCGCTCGACTTTGTAACCACCGTGACCGCGCCGTTGACGCGGGGAATGGCCTTTAGCGATCCTGCGAACGCGGTCGTGACGATCCATCACGACAAGCACACCGCGCATGTTTCGGTCCACAAGCTAGATCCACAAGGAGGGGTGGTGGCGGAAGATCCGGCCACGATGATGCTGCCCAAGCCGGCATCGTTGGCCAATCGCCCCACGAATGTGCTGGGCGTGGTTTGCCATCCTCGGCAACCGGTGGTGTACGTCTGGCAAGATGTCGAGCCTGCCGAGCCTTTCGTCCCGCTCGATCCGTCGTTAGCGGTTGAGTTCGATCATCTGTGGATCTACAGCCTGGAAGAGTCTCCGCCGCGGCTGCTCATGTCCACCTGCCGAGGAGAAAGCTTTTCATGCGGCAGCATTGCCGGCGGCATGGCGTTCGATGCGGCCCGCGACCGATTGTACGTCCCGAACATGCGGCAATACGATACGTTACAGAAAAAGGCCGTGACGGCGATCGGCTGGATTTTTTTGGAAGCGGACGGCTTGCCGGCACTGGTTAAGGCCGACGAACCGCCCACGCCGGTGCCGCATGTCTCACCCGACGAACTGGCCGCCGCGCCTTTGGACTTGGCCGCCGGTGCGGCGGCCCGCGCGGCCAAAATGGCCGCATTCGAACAAGGCAAGGCATCTGGCATGCCCTTGGTCCCCAAGCGGGCCACTCATGTTTCCTTGTATTCTTTCGCGGGTTCGCCCGCTCCCTATAACTATGCGCCCTTAGATGGCCGCACCGTCTTGACTACCGGGCATTCGGGCCCCGTAAGTTGGCATTTGACCGACCAATCAGGCCATTTTAATTGCTTCTTTCTCCAGCCCTATGTGCCATATCGCTATCGCGTAGCCGTACACCCCGTTCAGCCGGCCCTGTACGTCACCACGCTCAGCTACGACGGCCGGCTGGTCTGGCTGCAACATGCCGACGGCTACATTACGCTTACCCCGCGAATTCTTTCGGTGGACGGCCTGGTGACGCATAGTGTTCCTCTTGTGCTCGCAACCCGCAACCAGTTGGCCATAGGCGCGGTAAACAGCATCTGCCTGATCGACCTTGACGATAGCGGACGCTTCAAGACAAGTGCCGTGAAAATGGCCGTCAACAATCCCACGGTCGAGGCCATTGCCTGGTCGGAACGGCTCAGCCGCTTGTATGTCCCCGTGGAGAAAGCACCATGAGCAGGCCGACTCTTTTTCACCTTGTGCTGGCGGTCATTGCCTTGTGCTGGATTGGACGGCCCCCAGTCGCCAGCGGCAAGACGATTGTCTTGACCGATGGCGACTGCGAGCAAATCGCCACGATCTCCTCCGACGCACCGCGGTTAAGTTGGGCCGGCACGGCCAACAACGTCGCGGATTATGGCAATAATTCGATCGACTTGGTTCCCAAGAGCAGTTTTCTTATTCGCTACCCGCTGGAAAAAATCCCGCCCGGCCAACGCATCACCAAAGCCGAGTGGACCGTACCGCATGTGTTGGTCTCGCCCGCGAATGGCGCGCGGCTGCGCGTCCGCCGCATTTTGCAAGAATGGGGAGCCGGCGTCTGCCACCAATACCGCATGACGCGCCCGCAAAGGCTGGAATGGAACAAACCCGGCGCGCACGGCGTGGGCCAAGATCGGGCCGCCAAAGCCACGGCCAGCGGCCTGGTCCGCGGCGGAGGGGAACAAACTTTCAACGTCACGGAGGATGTCGAACTGTGGTACGCCGGTGCCGTCCCCAACCACGGATGGCTATTGACAAGTGAGGACGAAGGATCGTACGTCCGCATGCACTCGCCGTTGTGGGGCGCTCCAAAAGGTTGGAAGTTGAAAATCACCTACGAGCCGAAATAAACAAACGGATCGTGGCGGATCCAGCGGCCCGGGCGACAAAGTTTCGCATCTCATGTTAGATAACGAACGACGGATAACTTGGATGACTCGGAACACGAACGCCTTACATACCGCCAACCGTTATGCCCTTGTGCGGTTGGCTGGTTGTTTGACGATGTTGTGTTGCGCGGCACCCGTCTGCGCCCAGGAGGCCGACCCTGCCGCCGCCCCGCCCCACAACCCGGTCGAGGCGATCCCCGAACAACCGCCCAACTGGCTGGCCGGTTATCAGGTGCGCTATACACTGCGGGTGACAGGGCTGGATGTCGCGGCCTCAACCTCCAAGTCGATTGTCACCCGATTGCCAACGGGCGGCTGGTTGAAAGCCGACGGTTCCGACATTGCCGTGCAAACGGCGGACGGCACGCTACTGCCTGTCGCCGTTTTGTCCCACGCGCCGGCGGGCGACACGCTGATTCAGTTTCCGCGGCATGGTGCCGATGTCTGGTATTGGGCCTATGGGGTCAATCCGGCGGCGGCACCCGCTTCTGGCGAGCCCATTCCCGAGGGGATCGTCATGGAGGCCCGCGACTGGACCGGCGATCTAACCAGTTGGACCACCGTTCGCGATGGCCTGTCGAAAGCCGAACCGGTCAAGGCCAACTCCCTGGTCGCGGACATCGTTCAAAACAACAATCCCGTCCGGCCGGGCGTACCGCGTAACTATGCTGTTACTTATCGCGGACACCTCAATATCAAAGCCGACGGCATCTACCGTTTCTTCGTGAACTCCGAGGATGCGTCGTTCCTCTTCATTGATGGCTTCAAAGTCTGCGACCGGCCAGGCACCAACCCGCGGATGACGGGCAATATTCCCACCAAATCGGTCGGCGCGGAACTGGAGCTCACCGCCGGCGTGCATACGGTCGAGGTGTACCATGCGCTGTTGGAAAACCCCAACAGCTATGGCGGCTGTATGTTGTTGTGGGTTCCACCCGAGGCCAAGACCTGGTCGTACATTACCTACGATAACTACGCCCGCCCCGACTTTGCCCATGTCGCGGCACTGGAAGCGGCTGGTCCCTCCCCCGGCGCTAGTTTCGGCTTTGGCATTGACGATACGCTGATAACCGCCGGGGGCGCGCCTTTTCACCTAGCGCGGTTTGAAGCGCAGGGTGATCTGCCCGACGGCGATTCCCTGGAGTGGGACTTTGGCGACGGCACCACCGGCCGTGGACGAAGCGCGCGGCACGTTTACTTCGCGCCGGGCGAGTATCGCGTTTCGCTCTCTTGCGGCGGGCAGTTGCCGGCCTTTCAGCGCCGCATCTACGTCTACGGCGCGCCGGGCGAAAGCAGCCCCTTCTCGATCGGCCTCTCCATCCACACGCTGGCCAACGCCGACTGGAAAGCATTCAAGCCCGATCAACAAGACCTGGTGCTCGACTTCTTGCGGACTTGCGACCACGCCGATCGTTGGCCACTGCTGGCGCAACTCGCGCGGCACCGGCTGCAAGCCGACGGGCTCGACCCTCAGTTTCGCGCCCAGCTTTACAGCCTGCTGATCGAGGCGCTGGGCAACGAGGCCAAAACGGCCGATTTGCAGCCCACGATTGACGCGGCGGTCAAGGAGTTCGCCAAACTCCCCACGCTGCAAGTTGGCGTGCAATTGGCGGCGGCGGGCGTTTATCATCATCAGCTTAAGGACACGGAAGCGGCCTTGGCCCGCTATGAAACCATTCTGCAAGAGCATCGCCGGCTGGAACACCCCGACCTCCGCGTGGCTGCTATTCGCTGGGGCGATCTGCTGGCCGAGTCGGGTGATTTGTCCCGCGCCGGCGAATTGTACCGCTTGGCCGCCACGCTGGGCGGAGAAGACTTTCTGGCCACCGCCCAGGCCGAGGCCGTCACCCGCGGCGCGCTGTTGCGCGTAGCCGAGCAAAAACTGCGATCGGGCGACATTCGCGAGACTCGCATGCTGCTGGACAAGATCGAACTCAACTATCCGGAACAAAAGCTCGAAGGCTTGTACCGCTTCATGCGGGCGGAGAGCGACCGTTTTGCCGGCCGGTATGAAGATGCTTTGAAAAACTACGAGGTCTTGCTGCAACTGCGGCAATGGTCGGGCTATCGCGACCGCACCTTGCACGGCATGGCCGATTGTTACGCCCGGCTGGACGATATCCCCCAGGCACTGAAGTGGTTGGAGCAGCTCGAGAAGGCTTTCCCCAAATACTATGCCCAGCAAAAGCTGGAGGATCGCCAGAAATTGCTACTGGCAAGGCAAGCTCGCGCGGCGGACCAGTCGGGTGACGTACAGGCCACGGCCAAGCCGCCCCAATTCGCCGACTTCTTGACCAGCTTTGAGCCTGGCGAGGAAGAATCGTTTGGAACCTTCAAGATTTTCAAGCCGGTTCGCGGGCTGGGCTTTGGCGGAGACCACCTGACCCTGGCCGAGGCGCATCCCACGTATCTAGGCTATTTCACTTACGATCGCCCGCTCCCCAACTTGTCGGCCGGCGGGCATTACTGGGTCGAGTGTTGGTATCGAGACAACTTGTACGCCTTCGCGCCTGGCTTTAACCCGCACATGTATCTATATGTCTATGGCGAAGGGACCGACTTGCATCCCACCAAGGGGCAAGGGACCTATTTCATGGAGCGGACTTATGGTGCCTGGCGGAAAGCGGGCTTTGCGCTGGATGCCCCGCCGCTGGCGCAAGACGGCCACGTCACCATGATGATGTTGACGGTCGGAGCGATCGAGATCGACGGCCTGACCGTCCGCGCCGTCAGCGACCGCCAGCTCGATGCGCTCAGTAACTTCATTGAAGGAGGGAGAGGAAATGCCGAATGACGAGTGCCGAGTGTCGAATGAAAATCGCGGATCGCGTGAAGGCATTTCGCGGCGAGCCACCTTTCTTTCCTACCTTCTACCTTCTACCTCATACCTTGCCTTCGGTTTCGTCGCCGCCATTGCCTTGTCCGCCGCACCGCTTTGCAGCGCCGAGATTTACTCCAACTCCGTCGGTGGAGGAACCTGGTCCGATCCCGCGACTTGGCGCGGCGGGGCGGTCCCCACGGCCGAGGATGACGTGGTGATTGCCCGCGATGATACGGTCGTGTTTGACCGCGATGACAGCGAGGGAGTGACTTGCCAGTTGCTGTCGCTCGATCCGCGCAGCGCGCTGACATTCAAGTCCGGCATGGGCCGGGTGGTGCTCTCCGCCGCTAACGTCGTCGAGAGCTATGGTTTAATCAAGCTCGATGCCTCCAAGTCGGCCAAGGACCAGCACGAACTGCGGTTGTTGGCGGAAGAGGCCGAGCAGCGCGTGTTGCGTTTCGCCAAGGGGGGCGGGCTGATCGTCTCCGGCCGCGGCGGCCTGCCCAAGGGCCGCTTCAATGCGGTCATCATGTCTCCCACGCCGGCGTTCGAGCAACCCCCGGAGGGAACGCTCGCCACGTTGCCTTCCGATCCCACGGCACTTTTGGAAGCCATGCCGGGAGCCTCCCTCGATCTGCAACGGGCCGAACTGCTGAACGTCAATATCGAGGCCACCGGCATCGACAACACGGGTGCCCGGCTTGGCGAACGGCTGAACGTCGTCCGCTGCGGCTTTCGCGGGACGGGCCGCCTGAAGCTTACCTCCTGCGATTCGGCCGTTGTCCGCGACAATCGCTTCGAACGCCAGGAATTGCCTAAATTGCAGCCCGCGGCGCTGTACATCAGCAGTTGCCCGTTGATTGAAGTCCGCGGAAACGTCATCCGCGGCACTTACGCGGGCGGGCTCACCTGCTATGGCCAGAACGACTGCGTGATGCAAGACAACGTCATCGAGAAATGCGATTCCGGCGTCTACTGGTATGGCACCGGTTTCATGTTCAAGGGGATGGCCATCCGCGACTGCCCGCACGGCATGACCATGACCAGTGCCCGGGGAGCCATGGAAGATGTGCTCATCGAGCGTTGCCAGACGGCCTATCACCATGCTGGCGCCGACATGCAATGCACCAATCTGGTGGTTCGCGAGTTGATCCCCACGCCTAATGGTTATTTCATTCACTACGTCAGCGGCCCTTTACGGTTGCTCAACTGCGACATCCAGCCCGAGCAGATCGTTTTCTCGCCCAGCTTTACCCCAGAGCCCGTCAAAGAGGGCAAGCCGCGGCCGCCAACCGTGCAATCGCTGAGTTACCTGGTCGCCCAAGTCAGCGGTCAGGTTCCGCCGGGCGTATCGGTGGAAGTCGTCACGGCCCAGCCCGCCGCGGCACTGCCGCCCGGCGCGCAAGACCTCAACATTCGCAACTCGCCCGCTCCACTGCTCAAGAACGGTTTGACACCGCTCCCCAAGACGTTGGAGCCTATCATCGTCCGCGGTTGGTCGTTCGATCCCGAGGCCAAGCCAGCCGCCGCGCCCGGCTATATTTTGAACGTGCTTGGCCCCGCGGGCTCGGCCGGCGGCGCTCGGCAAGTGCTAAAGTCGATGCCCGTGACACCGCAAGCCGACTGGTTCCGAGCGGAACCAAACGGCAACCAGCCCACGATTGAGGTCACGCTGCCATGAGAAAAACCAACCAAATAAACGCTGGCCGGTGCGTCCGTTGGCTGCCTTGGGCCGCGTTGTCACTGGCCTTGCCGTTGGCTGCATTTCCCACATCCGCCTGGGGGCAGCGCAAGGTGACCTTTCCCCCGGCCGAGGCACCTCCTCCGCCGCCGGTGAAAGCCCCGCCCAAGACCGAGGCCAGCGGCGAGGACACCGGCATCATCCCGGACTTTGGCCCTTCACAACGCAAGACCCAAACCCGTACCCCGCCGCCGCCAACCAATCTGACGGTGATGTACAAGCTGGAGTACGGCGAGACGCTGGAATACGTCCATGCCGATGGCAGCGTGCAGCAGTTCGAGCAATGGAAGAGCTTTCCCAACGACGGTTTTTACCTGATGTCGCAGGCCAACGAGCGCCTGGCCGACGGCAACAATTACCAGTACGCGACCAAGCCACTGGCCAGCCCAGGGTTTGATCCGGTCGATATTCCCCTGCTGTTCATGGCCGGCGACTACGACTTTACCTTCACCGAGGAAGAGGTCGAAAATCTCCGCAAGTTCATCAGTGAAGGCGGGACGATTCTGTTCAATGCCGCCCGCGGCCGGGACGAGTTCTCGCAGGCGGTGGTCCGTGAAATGCGCAAGGTCTTCCCGCAAAAGCGGTTCATTCGTTCCCCGCCAGACCACCCCTTGTTCAATGCCCGCTACCGCGTGCAGCAGGCCCAAACCCTGGTCAACGGCGTGCAGTTCATGCAGCCGCCCGAGGTCTACACTTTGGACATTGGCACGCGGGCGGCCGCCATTTTGGCTCCGGTGGGCATGGGTGCCGCCTGGAGCGCCGAGCCGTACCACCCGCAAGGCAAGCATTGGATGGGTGAGTCGGCCTATCGGCTGGGCGTGAACATGGTGGCCTATGTGTTGGGGGCCACCGAGTACGGGCGTTTCTTGGCGCAGGAGTTTCCAGTGTATGACGGCCGCACCGCGCCAGGCGATGTCTTTCGCTATGCGGCCGTGGCCTATAGCGGCAGTTGGGATGTCAACCCAGCCTTGCAGAACAGCCTGCTCTTGGGGTTGAAGGAAAACACCGGCGTAAATGTCGATTACGCGCCCCATGCCGTGCCCCTGGATGACCCGCTGCTGGGCGAGTTTCCGCTGTTGTTTATGACAGGGCACTACGACTTTCAACTGACTGCCGAGGAAGCCGCAGGCATGCGCGGCTACCTGGAGCGCGGCGGCTTGCTGGTGGCCACCGCGGCGGCGGGGCTGAAGCCATTTGATACGGCCTTTCGCCGCGAATTGAAGAAGGCCATCCCCGATGGCGAACTGGTGCAGCTTCCGCCGACGCATCCCCTGTTTGCTGGCGGTTGGAACCCCATCGACCGCGTGGAGTACACCCCCACCGCGCTGCGCGACGACCCCACGTTGGAATACCCGGAGTTCTTCGGCCTGTTCATCGACGGCCGGCTGGCAGTGGTCTACACCCCCTTCGACCTGATGAGCGCCGTCAATCGAGAGTCCAACGCTTACGCCAAGGGCCTATCGCCGGACGACGCCATGCGCGTGGCGGCCAACATCGTCACCTACGCGTTAAGCCATTGAGTGTGCTTTGCCGCCGGCCCAGTGACGCGCCGTTCTCGCTCCGGACTTTCCTATGTATCGGCTAACATCGCGGCTGCTTTAGCCAACGCTTAGCCGATCAACTCCGGGATCGGCTCTACATGTTCCACGCCGACCAGCTTTTGATCCAGGCCGCTGTAGAAATATGACAGGCGGTTGGGGTCCAACCCCATCTGGTGCAAAATAGTGGCGTGCAGGTGCTTGACGTGGAAGGGGCGTTCCACGGCGGCCGCGCCTAGTTCGTCAGTAGCGCCGACGCTTTGGCCCCCCTTGATTCCGCCACCGGCCACCCACATGGTAAAGCCGTAAGAGTTGTGGTCGCGACCGGTCCCTTGGGCATACTCGGCGGTCGGCTGGCGGCCAAACTCGCCCCCCCACACCACCAGCGTTTGGTCCAACAGTCCGCGTTGCCGCAGGTCTTTCAACAGGGCGGCGATTGGCTGGTCGGTGTTGCCAGCGTGGTAGTCGTGGTTCTTCTTGAGGTCGCCGTGGGCATCCCAGTTGTTGTCGTTGTGGTTGCCGCCCGAGTAAAGCTGGATGAACCGCACGCCCCGCTCCACCAGCCGCCGCGCCAGCAGGCAGCGCTTGCCAAAGTCTTGCGTGCGGGGGTTGTCCAGCCCATACAGCGCCAGCGTTTCCGCCGTCTCTTGAGACAGATCCACCGCTTCCGGAGCCGACTGCTGCATCTTGAACGCCAGCTCATAGCTGTTGATGCGGGCGGCCAGGTCGGTGTTGTCGATGCGGGCCGTTTGGTGCCGGGTATTCTCGGCGTTGATGGCGTCGATCAGCGTCCGCTGCGTCTCGCGGGTCATGCCGGGGGGCAGGCTCAGGTCGATGATCGGCGCTCCTTGCGAACGGACGATCACCCCCTGGTACGTGGCGGGCATGTAACCGCTGGACCAGTTCTTGGCTCCGCTGATTGGGCCGCCGGTGGGGTCCAGCATGACCACAAAGCCGGGCAGATTCTCGTTGACGCTCCCCAGGCCGTAGTTGACCCAAGAGCCCAGCGCCGGCGCGCCCGACAAAATTTTGCCGGAGTTCATTTGCAGCATGGCCGAGCCGTGGATGGGCGAATCGGCGGTCATCGACTTGAGAAATGCAATGTCATCGACGCATGTCGCCAGGTGCGGAAAGAGTTCGCTAACCCATTGGCCCGACTGCCCATATTGCTTCATGCTCCATTTGGGTCCGACGACGCGGCCCTCGTTTTTCTCACCGCCGCGGCCCTTGGTCTTGACGGGGATCGTCTGGCCGTCCAGATCGTAAAGCTTGGGCTTATGGTCGAAGGTATCGACCTGGCTCGGCCCGCCGTACATAAACAAAAAGATCACGCTCTTGGCCGGCGCGGCGAAATGCGGCGGCTTGGGAGCCAGCGGGTTGGCGTACTTGCTGACGCCATCGGCGGCCACGGCTTGCGCATCGAGAAAGCCATCGCCAGACAACAACCCCGTTAGCGCAGCCGAAGTGAAAGCCCCACCAGCTTGCCACAGAAATTCTCGCCGCGTGCGGCCACAGAAAGCACCGCCGGGGGTGGATGGTTTGGTCATAGTCGTCAATCCAAATACACGAACTCATTGAAATTCAAAACCGCCAGGCAATACAGCTCCAGAGGCCGCAGTTTGTCGCTGCGATACTTTTCGTTCAGCACGGATAATAACGCCACCCCGCGATCAACTTCCTCGTCGCTGATCGGTCGACACAAGGCCAGACGCAGGGCCAGGCGGACTTGCGCGGCGGGGTCTTTGCCTGCTTCGGCCCGCAGCCGGCGGGAGAATTCCACCGCCTGGTCGTTGACGAACTTGCCGTTGAGCATTCCCAGCGACTGTGTGGGCAAGGTCGTCACGAAGCGGGCCTCGCAACTGCTGTCGGTCTCGGGGAAATCAAAGCTGCCCAAAATGGGCGTTATGAGCGACCGTTTGACGTGGATGTAGATGCTCCGCCGGGCTTGTTCCTCCGGTGACGACTTACCCCAGCCAGCGCCCGGCTGCGATTGCCCGGCCAGCACCTCGGCGGAAATCTCTGGGTAGTAGCCCGGCCCGTGCATTTGCAGATTGAGTTTGCCCGTCACCGCATGGATGGAGTCGCGGATCTCCTCGGCCCCCAGCCGCCGCATATTGAACCGCCAGAAGAGATTGTTCGTCGGGTCGGCCTCCAAGCCTTTCGGATCGGCGGCACTCGACAGACGATACGTGTTTGAGAGCATGATCGCGCGATGCAGCTTCTTCAAGCTCCAACCGTTACGCACAAACTCACCCGACAGCCAATCGAGCAGTTCCGGATGCGTCGGCGCGTCTCCTTGCAGGCCAAAGTTATTTGGCGACCGCACAATCCCCCGGCCAAAATGATGCTGCCAGACGCGGTTGACCATCACCCGCGCCGTGAGCGGATTGTCGGCCGAGGCGATCCAATTGGCCAGCACGGTGCGGCGGCCCGACGAGCGGGCACCTTGCGGGGCCGGCTCGATCACGGGGTCGGGGGCGTTGAGAATATCGGGAAAGCCGGGTTGAACCTCGGGCCCTTCGCTGCGCGGGTTGCCGCGCAGCATGACGTGCGTGGCCGGCGGACGGGGGTTGCTGTGTTGTATGCTCAAGGCCAACTCGCGGGCAGGCAATTGGCGGTTCTGCAATTCGTCCCACTGGGCCTTCAGAACCTTGTATTGCTCGGCATCCTCCGGCGAAAGCAACTGTAAGAGCTTTTCCTTCAGCAGTTTCTCGCGGTCGTTTCCTTCGCTCTTGCGCTGGTCCTCGGCCGACATCTTGACGATGCCCCGCTGCTCGATCGGCTGCAGTTGCTCGCGCAGGTCGCGTTTCTGGCGGTCATAATCGGCAAACATGGCCAGCAGTTCCGGCGAGGAAATGTCGGTCTGGCTGTTGCCCGGATCGTAGTGCGGCACATCCTGAAAGAAGGCCACCAGCTTGTAATAGTCGGCCTGTGGAATGGGGTCGATCTTGTGGTCGTGGCAGCGGGCGCAATTGATCGTCATGCCTAGAAATGCCTGCCCGGTCGTCGTCACCAGATCGTCAAAGCCCTCGAACCGGGCTAGTACGCGGTCGGCCGGTTCGTCGTCCCATAGGCCCAGCCGATAGTAGCCCGTGGCGATGATGGTTTCGTGCGTTGCGCCAGGGAGTTCATCGCCGGCGAGTTGTTCGCGGATGAACTGGTCGTAGGGCTTGTCGGCATTGAGCGAATCAATGACGTAGTCGCGGTAGCGCCAGGCGTTGGGTTTGACGCCATCGCGCTCAAAACTGTTGGTCTCGGCAAAGCGGACCACATCCAGCCAATGCCTTGCCCAACGCTCGCCGTAACGCTCGGACGAAAGCAGTTTGTCGATCACGCGCTCGTAAGCATCGGCCGAGTTGTCCATTAGGAACGCATCGGTCTCGGCCGGAGTTGGTGGCAAGCCGGTCAGATCGTAATAGGCCCGGCGCAACAACGCGGCCTTGCCGGCGGGCACCACGGGGCGCAAGTTGTTCCGCTCCAACCGCGACAGAATGAAGGCGTCGATAGGGTTGCGGACCCAGGCCGATTGCTTCACCTTGGGGGGCTGTTGTGGCTGGACGGGCTGAAACGCCCAATGGTCTTCCCACTTAGCTCCCGCTTCAATCCAGCGGCGGAAGTTGGCGACCTCCTCGGCCGAGAGGGGCTTGCCCTCGGGCGGCATGCGAATGCCTTCCTCGGTTGAGGAAATACGATGCAGCAACTCGCTCTTGTCGGGTTTTCCGGGCACGATGGCCACCGCCCCGGAGTCCAACTTGGCAAACGCATCGGCTGAGGTATTCAGCCGCAGGCCCGCTTCGTTCTCACCCGGCCCGTGACACTTGAAGCAGTTCTTGGCCAGGATGGGGCGGATTTCGCGATCGAAATTGACCGGCCGCTCGTCTGGCTGTTGGGCCCATGCCGCATGCATGTCCGCCAACAATGTCAGCAGAAAGACCAAGGTGGCGCAGCGTGCAACTATGAATTGAATCATCGCGTGGCTATTCGCTCTAGGCAGGGCCTGGCTTGGTTCAGGCAACCATGAGTTGCCAGCACCAAACGCAGCGGAACCGGCGGGACCGAGGGCTTATTGAACCTCTTTATCATACCGCGCCGCGCCGCGAATGAACAAGATTTCGCGGTGAGTTCGCCGCTTCAGCCCAGCAGGTTCGAGAGAAACTCAAACGATTGCCGGGCGGCGGCGGGAGCCATGTGGCCGTGGCGGCCGAGTTCCACATGCAGGCCGCCGCGGTAGCCGCTTGACTGGAGCGCGGCCAGCACCGGCGGGAAGTCGATCTCTCCCTCGCCGAAGGGCAGATGTTCGTGGATGCCGCGGCGCAGGTCTTCGATATGGACATTCACCAGCCGCGGTCCCCAGCGGCCAATGTAGCTGGCTAGCGGCGTTTCTCCCTGGCAATGCAGATGGCCAATGTCCAGCGTCAGTTTCATCATCGGGCCATCGACCTTTTCCAGCAACTGCTCGAACCGGGCCATCGTGTCGATGAACATGCCTGGCTCAGGCTCAAAGCCCAGAGCCACGCCCCGTTGCGTGGCATACGCCAGCAGTTCCCGCAACGGCGGCACCAGCCGTTCCCAGACCTCGTTTTCGGAGGCGTTGTCGTGGACCACGCCTGACCACAGCGAGACGCAGTCACTGTTCCACTGCGCGGCCAGATCGACCGCCTTCCGCAAGAACTCCAGCCGCCGCTGCCGGCCTGCCGCATCGGACGAGACCAAAGTTGGCTCGTGCTTTTGCCGAGGGTCGAGCAAGAACCTGGCCCCCGTTTCGACGACGGAGCTCAACTTCAACGCTTGCAATAATTGGCCAATGACGGCGGCTTGGGCGGCGGCGCGATCCGAAAGTGGATTGCACCAGCCGTGATCTAGCGTCAATGCCACGCTGCGGTAGCCAATATCCGCCAGCAACTTCAAGCCGCCACCCGGATCGTGGTGGGCCAGTCCGTTTGTGTTGTAACCGATTAACATACGGGCGTTGCCGGCGATTATTACGGTGCCGTGGCTTCCGCTGGGGGCTGTTCGCTGGGACCGCGTTCAACGCCCATGCTGGCCCTGCCGGCACGGCGGATGGGCGAGGCGGCGATCTCCACTGGCCTGGCATAATGGCGCAAGCTGACACGATTGGCCAGCCAAGGCTCGAAGAGGGCGATGGCCAGAACGATCCATAGCACGATATCCCACAATGGAAATCCGCGTCTGGCCGCCAAGGACGCTTCGCGCAGGCGGTCCGCATCGGCCACGTAGGTCACCAGCGGCCGTCCGGGTAGCAGCCGCTTCAATTCGGCCTCGACAAGCTTCTCGGCGTTGTCATTGTCGCCGGCGCTTTGCGGCAGATCATCCAGATAGGCCAGGTCGGACTCGTGGTTTTCCAAATTCGCCACGAACAATCTGGCTGGCTGGCCCGGTTTGGCGGCGTCACTAATCGAATAAACGCCGGATTGCATGGCACCATCGTAGGCCAGCGGCGCAGCCGGATCGTCGGTAACAATCGCATGGCCCAGGGAACCGTCGGGTTGCTTGATGAGAATTTGGCCTAGCCCCTCTGCCGCCGAAACCGGCAGCGAGACGCGGTCGCCCGTGGCAAAGAAGCCATCCGCGGCCAGTGGTTGCTGCGCCATGTAGCTGACCAGGCGATATATCCAGGGCAAGAATACCGGTCGCACCGGCAGATTCGTCCAGTCGCGGTCGCAGGTTGAAGCGAACAGCAGCACCCGCCCCTTGCCAAAGTCCTTCTCCAGCAACAGCGGCAAGCCCGATTCTTGGCCGCCGGTCCGCATGATAACGCGGGCGTCGCCCGGTTCGACGCGCCATAGGGCCTTGAAAGTCACGCCCGCCAGGTTGCCCAGGTCGTTCTCGCCAAAGGCCGACAAGGCTGCGTGCCCTTCGTCAATTCCGCCGATGAATGCCACGTCGGTATCGGCCGTGGCACTGCCTTCAATCTTTTGCAGCCGCCCTGGCTGCAACCCGCCGTGCAGCCGCGATGTGCCGGCCAGATTTTGGTTGTAGAACGCTGGCGAAACCTTATCCCCCAAGAAGAACAGCAGCCGGCCGCCGCCATCGACGTAGGCCTCCAGCTTTTCGACCAACGGAGCCGCCAGCGACTCAACATTGGCCAGAATCAATAACGGATAACTATCCAGATTGGCCTGGGCCAGTGCCGCCGGCTCGACCGTATCGAGCTTGATGGAACTTCTTCCCCCAATGCTGGCGGTCAGGGCATTCTTGAGAAAAAACAGCTCGTCCAGCCGCGCCACTGCGGATGGCGCACCGTCTACGGCTAACACCTTGACCTCGTCCAGCACCTCGAACGCGAAATAGCGGCGATCATCGGCCGGCAAACCGCTGTCTTCGATTTCGACATACCCGCGATGCCAGCCCGGCGCGGCAAAGGCATGATGGAACCGCGGCACCGACCAACGGTTGGCTTTGAGTTCCTCCAGCCGCCGCTCGCCCACTTGCTGGTCGTCGATGAACAACCGCACGGTCGTCGCACGCACGCGTTGGCTTTGGTTGAGGACATGGGGCTGAATGGAAAACGGCACGCCCACCATGGGCCGGGCCGAAGCCAGATTGACGCTCGTCACCGCCAGATTCTCTGGCTGGTCGGGACGCAAGCGGACGACAAAGTACAAGTTGCGGCTTTCGGCCTCGCCCGTGGAGGGATCGTCGCGTTCTTCCCAGCCTCGCGTTTGCAGGTCGCTGAGGACATAAACCTCTTTGCTCTTGGCCGCACTCGACCGCAATATCTGCTCGGCCCGGGCAACGGCGGCTACCAGGTCGGTCCCTAACTCGGCGGGGACAATCTGTTCGACCGCTTGCCGCACGTCGTTCAGGGCTGGCGTCGGCTCGGGAAACAGCGTCTCAGGGCCGGCCGCCTTGCGGGCAGCCAGCACAACCGAAGCCGTATCGCCCGGACGGAGTTCGTCCAGCAATCGGCGCGCGGCCAACTGCGCCCTGGCCAGCAGAGTCTGGCCTTCCTCGACATAGCCCATGCTGGCGGAATTGTCGATGACAAGCACCAGCGAACGGCTTTGTCCGGCCAGCAACGACTGGCCGGGGGGCAAGAACAGCGGCCGCGCCAAGGCCATGGCAAATAACGCGCACAACGCCATCCGCAGCGCCAGCAGCAGCAATTCCTTGAGCTGGCTCATGCGGTACGACCGCAAAAACTGGTCTGTGAAGAAGCGGGTGGTGGAGAACCGCATCTTCTTGGTTCTCTTCGAGCGGCTCAAATGGATCAACAGCGGTATCGCCGCCGAAGCCAGGCCGATCAAGAAGAGTGGAGAGAGGAAGGTGAACATGGGGAGCGAAGGATTTTTGAATCTTGATTTTGGATTTTCGATTGTAAAGATGAAGCGGCCGGCGCAATCTGGATATCGATTCCTCAACAATCAAAAATCGAAAATCCAAAATCAAAAATGGCACGCCTTACATCATCTGCCTGCGCGCCAAATACTGTCCCAGGAATATCTCAAACGGTTGGTCGGTTTCGGCCAGGGCATAGTCGATTTGTGCGCTGGTGCAACCGCCGCGGATGATTTCCAGGAATTTGGCGAGCTCTTCCAGATAGGCCTTGCGGAACGCCCGAGGATCGCTGGTTACTTCGTGGGAGGTTTCCAGATCCTCAATTCGGGTCACGTCGTCGAACGGAAACGTCACCTCGGCGGGGTCCAACGTGTGCAGTACGATCACCTCGTGCTTGGCATGCCGCAAATGCTTGAGCGCGGCCAGCAACTCTAGCGGGTCGTCGAACAGGTCGGAGATGAGCACGATCAAGGCCCGCTTTTTGATCGTTTCGGCCAGGTGGTGGATGGTCTTGGCGAGGCTGGTTTCGCCACCCGCCACGGTACGTTCCAGCCGGTCCATGAGCACCCGCAGATGGCCAGTCCCTTGCCGCGGAGGAACCATGTCGCGGACAGCGTCATCGAATGTCACCAGGCCGACGGCGTCGTGCTGGCCCGCCATAAGATAGGCCAGGCTTGCCGCCAGGTAAGAACCATATTCCAGCTTGGTGAGTTTTCCCTCGTGGCGGTAGTCCATGCTCGTCGAGCGGTCGAGCAGCACGTAACAACGCAGGCAGGTTTCTTCCTCGTACTGCTTGACGTAGAGCTTGTCGCGGCGGCCAAACACCCGCCAGTCGATATGCTTGGGGTCGATGCCCGGCGTGTATTGCCGATGCTCGGCAAACTCAATGGAGTAACCCTTGTTGGGGCTCTTGTGCATGCCGGCGTAAAACCCCTCGACCACGCGCCGCGCGGCGATTTGCATGTTCTTCAACCGCGCCAGCGCGGCGGGATCGAAGTATTTGTAGGGGGCGGAAGGCATGATGGGGATTTTCGATATCGGATTTTTGATTTTGGATTGAAATGCAGGAGGCCCGCAGCGGTTATCGCTGCGATGTCATGTTTCTCCGGAGGAATAAATGGAGTACGCCGGCTTAACTTTCAATCCAAAATCAAAACTCCAAAATCTAAAATGTTGCTCACTGGTAGGCGCTGGCTTTCGGCTCACTCACCGTTTCCAGCAATTGCTTCACGATTTTGTCGGGCGTGATGCCTTCGGCCTCGGCATGGAAGTTGGTGATGATGCGGTGCCGGAGGACGAGCGGGGCGACCTCACGGACGTGGGCGCAAGTGACGTTGTATTCGCCGCTGATGGCCGCCCGGGCCTTGGCCCCCAGTACCAGGTATTGCACCGCGCGGGTGCCAGCTCCCCAGTTGACATATTCCTTGGTGATGGCGGCCGCGCCCGTTTCGTCGTCGGGCCGCGTGGCGCGGGCCAGGTTGACGGCGTACAGGGCCACATGGTCGCTGACCGGCAGTTTCCGCACGATCTGCTGCAAGTGCAGGATCTCGTCGCCGCTGAGCACTTTCGACACCTCCACCGTCACATCGGAGGTAGTGCTCTTGGCGATTTCCAGTTCTTCCTCGGGCTTGGGATAGCCTACGCGGATATCGAACATGAAACGGTCCAACTGCGCCTCGGGCAGCGGGTAGGTCCCTTCTTGCTCGATGGGGTTTTGCGTGGCCAGCACAAAGAAAGGCTTGGGCAAGGTGTACGTCCGCCCGCTGGCGGTGATCTCCAGCTCTTGCATGGCTTGCAGCAAGGCCGCTTGCGTCTTGGGGGGCGTGCGGTTGATTTCATCAGCCAGCAAGATGTTGGCGAAAACGGGCCCTTCAACAAAGCGAAAATTCCGCCCGCCGGTGGCGCGGTCTTCCTCGATGATGTCGGTCCCAGTGATGTCCGACGGCATCAGGTCGGGCGTAAACTGAATGCGGTTGAACTTGAGGTCGATGGCCTGGGCAATGGTCCGCACCATCAGCGTTTTGGCCAGCCCCGGCACGCCAATCATCAGGCAGTGCCCGCGGGAGAAGATGGCCGTCAGCAAATCATCGACGACGTGCTCTTGGCCGACGATGACTTTGGAAATCTCTTGCTTGAGCCGGCCGCGGGCCTGGCCCAGTTTGGCGATGGCGGCCAGTTCGTCGCCAGTGGCGGCCTCGGCGGTGCGCAGCGGATTGCTTTTTTGGGCGGTGGACATGAAAAACGGACTCCAGGTGTAGGCCGGCGGATTGCCGGGCGAAAATGATTCGAACGATTAGTTCTGCAAAGCGTAAGCCACCACGTTCAGCACCAGGCGGCGGCAGCTATCGGCGTCGTAGCCGTTGCCGTAAGGGTCGCTGACTTGCTTGAGCTGGCTGACGGTGTCGTTTTTGGAATAGACCAGCACCAGCCGGTCTTTGATGGTAATGCCTTCCAGTTCCAGCGGGCGCTCGGCGTTGGTCTGCCGGTCGCGGCCGTTCTCCACCGTGAAAAACGAGCGGAACAAGGCGTGTTCGGCCGGCACGGCATCCAATGGCTGGTCGGGGAAGATTTGCCCTACCAGCGTGCGCACATGCTGGTCGAAGGCATTCCGACCGCAACAGTTATTGACAAACATGAATCCGCCCGCCTGCAAATGGCGGCGCAGCGCGGTGATCTCCTCATCGCTGAATTTAGGGTCGCGGTGGCCCGTGAGATACAAGAACGGGTAGGGGGCAAGTTGGCTTTCCTGCGGATCGACCGTCTTCAGGTCGAACCCAACCGCCAGGCTGCTGTCGATTGCCACGAAGCGGAGCATTTGATAGGTGCTGTTGGGGTCGGGGTTCCAGTCGCCCTGATGCCGCAACTGGGCCATGGTGAAAAGCTGCCGCGGCCGCTCGATAGGGGCCTGCACCTCGCGGGTAACGGCCTGGGCCTCGCCCAGTTGGCGTTCGCCCGCCACGTAGCTGATGATGTTGATGCCGAGGCGAATGGCGTCACCCGGCAACACCCGCGAACCATGCTCGTGGGTATGTTCGTCCCAACCGCATGACATATCCCACGGGGTAAAAATAACGGCCGTGCGGCAGCCGATATTCATGCCCATGAGTTGCGGCGGGCCTTGGAACTCGTTCATCACGCCGCCGTCGTAGGTGCGGTAGTGGACGTTGGTGTAAGGGTAGTACGCGCGGTAGACCGGATGGTCCGTCTCCAACAGATCGAAGGCCCGGTCGGGAAACAGAATGGCAACCTCGCGGCGGAAGGACGAGGCAAAGTCAGGACGGCCGCAGCAGGCATCTCCCAAGAGGGTGCCGCCATCGAGAATATACTGGCGCAAGGCGGCCCGCTGGTCTTCCGAAAACTCGAACGCTTCATGGCCGCTGATGTACAAGATCGGCAGTTTGCTCTCTTTGCCGGCCTGATGGCCAGCCACGAGCTCATTAATGTTGAGATGCTTCCAGCCGTACCACACGCCTAGTTCGTAGCGGCAATGCCGCATGAGATTGTCGACGTCGCCGGGATCGGTGTTCCAATCTTGGGTGGTGCCGTATTCCAACTTGGCGATCATCACCGGGGCGGTCGGTTCGGCCTTGGGTTCGCTGCGGCGCAGCGGCGTGGCCGGCAGTGGCAAGGGGGGCATTCCCTCGGCGGCGGTTTGGCGCTCGGGGTTCTTGCGCGGCGGAGGGCCGCAGGTGCCCAGTTTGCGCTGGGCTTGTTCTTGGGCGGCCAGCGATGACAAGGCCAGCAGCACGGCCACCGCGGCCAAGACGGCCAACTGGGCAAAGCTAGGGCGATAGCGGCTGTTCATCGTCAATTCCCTCCGACGCGTGGGGTGTGAGATTCACCGTCTCGTATTCTGATGCCCGGCTTGCGGTCGGGCGGTTCAATGCCGCCAAGATCGATGGCTGGTTCTTCGTCGGTCGGACGCAGGCCGCCAAGCCGTGGATCGAACGTGATGGCTTTGCGGTCGTAAGCCTTCTGTTGCAGCCGCTCTCGGTAGAGCAGGCCCCAGGAGCCATCTTGCACCTTGGCCCAGGTATCTTCCGGCCGTTCGAAACGCCACAGTTCCGCCCGCCAGACGATCTCGCCCGGCTTCGATTCGTAAAACGGCGTGGTGCGGAGTTTATTCATCAGCACCACGGCGTGCTGCTCGTTGCCGTAAATGGCCAAAACCTCCACGATGTTCTCAAACTTGTTGGAGGCGAGCGCTTTGTCGTGAATGGTCTTGGTATCTTCCTCAGTCAACGGCAGCTCGTCTACATATTCCGAAGGAGGCACCGCCATGTCGAGCCCCTCCAGCCGGCTGCCGTCATCCATATCGACGATCAAATCGTAGGCACCACCTGTTGGCAGCTTAGCCACGGTGAACTTTCCCGTGTCTCGATCGATGGTGCCGGCGAATTGCTTATTGTTAGTCCGATCGAGGGCCACGACCGATTTCACCTCGCGCGGCATCGGCAAAGTACCCGCAACCGTGCCGCCACCCGCCGCCGCGCAATCGCCCCCCCAACCAGCGCCAAGCAGCGCCGCCAAAAACATTCCAGCTAAAAAGCGAGCGACAGTTCGCATCAATCAATCCAAAATCAAAAAAATCGAAAATCAAAAATGCTTTTATCTTTGATAAGCCGGCAAGTAATGCATGTAAACCTCCAACACCAGGGAAGCCAGCGCCGTCCAATATACCTTGTTGGGGCCGACGGTCCCTTCGGCGGCCTCGGCCGTGCCGGGGGGGCAATCCCAGCTTCCATCCGCGTTCTGGTGCTTCAACAGCAGTTCGCGAATTTGCGGGTGCCAGTTGTTCCAGTATTTGCCCCCTGCCTGGTAGTTGCCTTGCATGGCGTAATAGTGGAAATAGTAGAAGTAATTCACGCCGGTCTGGTTGGTCCAGTCGATTTTGAGATTGGCCAGGTAATCCAACGTCTTGGGGATGCCGGGATCGTCCACATGTCCCAGCAATTGCAGCGAGAGCAACCCAGCGGCGCTGGTTTGCGGGCCGGCCGAAGGGCCTTGATAGCCGTAGCCGCCATTGGGAGCGGCGCAACTGCGGACGTATTGCACGGCCTTGTCGATGGCGGCTTGCGGCACGGGAATCTCGGCATTGTTGGCGGCCCGCATGGCCACGATCTGCATCACACTGACACTCATGTCTTGGTCGGTGGGTGTGGGGCTGTACCGCCAACCGCCCGCGGGAGACTGGCTCTGCAGAATAAGATTGACTGCCCCGCGGAGGGTGGACTCCAACTCGGGATCGGGATCCATGCCGTACATTTCGGCCAGTGACAGCGTGCCCATGCCGTGTTCGTACATGGTGCCGAATGCCACAAAGGCGGTGTTAGCTTTTTCGTCCCGTTTGCAATGGGCCAAGATGTACTTCTTGCCTTTTTCCAGCACGTCTTTGTAGGGACCACGGCCGGGCGTGTGGCCGCGCCCCATGAACGACATCAGGGCAATGCCATTGATGGCGTTGTTCTCCCACCAACCGCCGTCCGGGCGCTGCTTGGACCGTAAATACTCCATCGACTTGTCCAAGGCGGTGGTCACGCGTTCGATAACCACCGTCTCGGAGAGCGGGGCAGCCTCATCGTTGGAAATGGGTTTGGCGGGCTGGGCTAGCGCGGCTGATGGCAACAGGGCGAACAGGGCCGTGGCGGCCAATAGTCCGGCAAGAGGCGACAGGGCAATACGTTGATTCATCGGGCGGCCTATGTTCAAGTTCGTTTCATTCTCGGGCAAGAATATCTGCTACGAAAGCCCAGCTAGCCGGCGCAAGCCTACATCCAGCGAGTAGACGCAGACCAATAGCACCAATGTCAGCCAGTTGTCCCATGCATCTTTTTGACGGTCGAGCGAGGCGGTTTTTGTCTCGCCTTTAAGATCGGGAGGAATCGTGGCAAGGTCGGAAATCTCCACCATCCGCCCGCCAGAACTGCTGGCCAGTTGCGTCAAGGCGACGCGATCGACGTGCGGGTGGCGCAACTCCTCCGGCGCAGTCATCACGCGAAACTGGGCTTCCACCGGTTCCGCGCCGGACTGGAACGTAATTTTATAGTCGCCCGACTCTTGAGGCGTGAATCCGCCCGTGAAGCGCCCCTTGGTAGCCGGATCCTCCACGAGTTCCACGGTTTGCGGCGCACCGGCACTGCTGATTGTGACGGGCAAGCGGGGTTCCAGGCGAGGTGTTCCGTCGGCGGAATAAGCGTACAAGTCAATCATGGCCTCTTCGCCCGGTTGAGCGCGGACGGGGCGGACTTCGATGCGGCTCTTGTTTTGTTCCGATTCATTACGGCGCGCCACAAACCGCACGGCCTGCCCCCAAAAACGGTAGAAGAAGCGGTCGCCCACGTTTTGCCGCCACAAAAAGGTCGAGTCGGTACCGACAAACATAACGCGGCCCGCCCCGGCGTAGTGGTACGAAATCAGCGGCAGCTTGCCCCAGCGGCCCTGGCTGTTGGGATTGACCGCCAGCACCGATGCGCCTGGCGCGGCACGCTGCACGGCCGCACTCCAGTAGTAGGGGGGCATCTGCGTCCAGACATTGGCGGTGCGGCCGGGATCATCGTACAGCCGCATGGCATCGTGAATGCCCCCTTCGGGCGTTAGCTCCAGCTTGAACGGTTTGTAGACTTCGGCCTCGCTGCCGGACGACTTGGGCTGCAATTTGACAGGGAGCAGGTCGGTAAGTTCACTGCCAAACCGATGGGGCATGGCGTTGGGGCCGGCCTCGATAATCAGGCCCACGCCCCGATCGCGAACGGCCTCATTGAGGAGTTTGAGGGCACCCTCGTGTAAGAGTGACGGCGACACATCGCCCAGGATGATGGTGTGGTACTCAGCCAGGTCGTCAATCTTGGTGGGAAAGATCGAGGCGGCACCTTCTGGACGGCGGCGCAGTTCCGTCTCGACGGCAATATCCGGCTCTTTCTCCGTGCGGCCAGCCAGCCCGTTGTCGCGCCGCATGGCATTCTTGAGAAAGCGAAAATCCCAGCGCGGCGTGCCATCGACAAACAGCACCTTGATTTTTTCGTCGCTGACCCGCACGAAGGCGGTATCGGTATTGTTGTCGTGCAGTTCCTCCGGTTCCTCGGGCTGTGGCGGCACAACCACATTCAGATAACGGGGACCAGGCGAGGTGGCCTTAAAGGTCAGGTCAATCTGTTGTTGCTCGTTATGCAGCACCAGATCCTTGGAGTCGAGCACCGTCTTGCCGTCCCGCAGTTCTACCTTAACGGGACGCCCCTCGAATCCTTGCGACTCGATGGTGGCCGACACCCGCACCTGGTCGCCGACGGAAACCAGCCCAGTAGCAAACAGATCGACAATGGCCACATCGGCCTTGCGTTTGGAGTCGCCCGCCGGAACGGAAAAAATCGGCGCGCTGATGTGGGCCGCCGCCAAGGCAATCTCGGAAGGGGACACGCCACCCGTGTTGACGCCATCGGAAAACAGCACGATGCCGGCGATAGGCCGGCCGGCGGCTTCCTCAAGCACGGTGGAGACCGCATCGCCCAGGTAGCTGGATGGCCCGCCGGGCGAAGGGGGTTCGGGCAGTTCTAGCGTCTTGGAATCAACGGAAATAGGCAGGGCCTCGCGTGAGAACGAGTAGAATTTCAGGTCGTACTTTTCCGACAATGGCTCGAGCAGTTCCTTACGGCTGTTTTGCACCACGGTTTGCGCCAACTTGGCCCTGGCAATGCGGTTGAGTGCCTTGCGTGCCTCGGCGTCTATCTGTTCGCCCGATGTCTGGTAGCCGGCGGCCTTGGCGATTGGCAAAAGCTGCGCGTCCTCGTAGGGACCAGCGGGCAACTGCATGCTCTGCGATTGGTCGAACAGCAAGGCGACAATGGGCCGCTTCTCGTACTCGTGATGCAACTTGAGGTACGGTCCCGCCAGGATGAAAACCAGCATCGCCAGAACGAAGACCCGCGTGGAGGTCAATGCCGAGACCAGCTTTCGCGGCACCGTCACCAGATTGTTCCGTTGCCGTGCATAGATAAACCAACCCGCGAACGGCAGCAGTAACAGCAGCCACAAGACCTCGGCCGAATGGAACGCCAGAGAGACATCTTCCAGGTGCGTGACGAAATCGTCAGTAGCGCCGATCGTGCGTAGAAACCAGTGGAGCATGGGGATTTTCGATTTTGGATTTTCGATTTTGGATTGATTCGATGAAACACAAAGCGGTACCTAAGTCCACGCTTCGTGTTTCAATCGCGAATCAAGAATCCAAAATCAAAAATCATTTTCACTTGGCTTTGGTCAGGCGTTGGAAATAGTCTTGGATGAACTTGCGGTAACCCGCGGGGCCTTGCTCGCGCATGCCCTGGATGAGCTCTTCGCGCACGCGGGGAGGCATCTTCATGATGACCGTGCGGGTTTCCAGATCGAGTTTGGCTAGTTCGCCCGCCATGCCCATGGCCGGCGTGCCGGTCAAGTTGCCCTTGGGAGTCTGGCTGGGGGACGGCTGGCTGGCTTGTTGTGGCTGTTGCGGATTCTGATTCTTGGCCTGCTTGGCCGCTTGCCGCATTTCGCGGACGCGGGCGGCCATTTCCAATGCTTGTTGCATCTCAGGCAGTTGCATGAGTTCCATCAGCTTGGCCAGGTCAAGCGGCGACAACGGCTCGTCCTGCGACTCCTCCATGCCGGCGTGCGGCTTGCCGTTGGGGGGCTGGCTGCCCGGCGGTGCGTTGTTGGCCTGGGCGGGGGGCATATCCGCGGTCTCGTCAGCGGCCTCATCTTGCGAATCTTCGCCATCCGCGTTCTGGTCGTCAGCCATTTCCGCGGGCATTTCGCCCGGATTCAGAGCCTCTTTCAGTTGGGCCAACAGTTTGTCGAGTGTCTCTTTGTCGGCCTCAACCGCCTGGCTGGCCAGATCCAATTTCTTGAGGACTTCGTTGCCACGGTCCGCCAACTCATCGCGACGGCGTTCGTTCGCGTCCGGTGCCTCTTGGCCGTCCTTGGGTGGCGGATTGTCTTTGGCTTGTTCGTCCTTGGCTTGTTCGTCCCTGGGCGGGTCTTTCTCCACCGGACGCATTTTATCCTTGAAACGCGGGTCGAGGACCGGCTTGGGTCCCCCCAGCGCCGGCAAGAAGAGTTCTTCGTCCTCGTCTTGTTCCGCGTCGTCCGCCTCGTCTTGCTCGGCGTCTTCCGGGGCGCCGTCTTGTTCGTCCATTTCAGCATTGGCGTCTTCGTCGGCGGGATCCTCAGCGGTGTCTTCTTCCTCGGGAGTTACCAGAAGTTCATCATCGTTCTCGGGCGAGTAAGGAGCCTGGGGAAACTGCGGATCCTTCTTATTCAACTTCTCCGGCTTGACCATATTTTGAATCTCGCGCGTCTCATCCAGTTCGGCCTGGGCTTCTTGTTCCAGGTTGGCTTGCTCGTTCTCCAGGGCGGCCAGCAGATTCTCGGGAGCCTTGTCGGCGGTTTCGACCACCTGCTCCTCGCCTTCCGCCAGGCGCTTGAGATCCTCTAGCTGTTGGGCCAATAGATCGCGCAAGTTGGCCAGATCCTTGGCCGAAAGCTCGGCGTTTTGCTCCAGTAGTGCGTTTTCCAGCATGGCCAATGCTTCTTCCGGGTCTTGCTTCATCTGCTGCTGAGCGTCGGCCAGGGCTTCAATGCGATCTTGCAGTGCTTCCAGGTTTTGCTGGACGGCTTCGCTGTCTTTGGCCAATTGATCGACGTCTGGCGCTTCAGCTGGATCGACCTGGGCGTCTTGCTTGAATTCGTTGGCCAACTCCTTCAGCGGTTGCAAGGCCATTTCCTCGAAGGCCTGCCGCACCTGTTGAACCTGATCGATAATCGGCTGCGGCAACAATTGCTGCTTGGCTGCCTCATCGGCCATGGCCTGCACGTCCTTGGCGACCTGTTCGCCCAATTGCGCGTTTTGTTCCTCTTGTTTGGCCAGTTCAGCCAGTTCCGTCCGCAGTTCCTCCAGCAGCTTCTTGGTTTCCTCATCTAGTTGAAGCGGTGCTTTCTCTGGCTTGGCCTCGGCCGGATTGGCAGGGTTGTCGGCCGATTCTGGCGGCTGTTGCGCGGCCTCTTTATCGCGCGCGGCTTCGGCTGCCGCGACCTTTTCCTCTAGCGGCTCGTACTTGGCCTGCAGGGCTTCGACCTTTTCGCTGATCTTCTCTTGCTCGGCGATCAGCTTGGTCAGCTTCTCGCGGAATGTATCTTCTTGCTGCTCGAAGCGGGCTAGTTGCTTGTCAGCCGCCTGTTCGTCGCTGGCTATCCGCACAATAAACTCTGGCGTCTCCGCGGTCTGCCCTTTGCTATCGCGGACCGCGGCCCGATAACGCAGCACCTGGCCAGGCACCAGGTTGAAGCTGGGTACGTCGAGCGAGGCCAGCAGATTATCGCCCCGTTCAGCCTGAGAATATTTCTTGAGCGACAACTCGCTCGGCGCATCCGCGTCATTCAGGCGGGTCTGCAGCACAATTTCTTGCAGGCCAAAATCGTCGCGAGCCGCGATCACCAGCGGAACCTTGGCCGGTTCGTTCAACGTGATGTCGGTCCCCGGACGATCGAGGGCGATTTGCGGCGGATTATCGGGAATGGCGACAATCTTGCCTTCTTTCATGGTCTGATTGGCGTAATCCAGCGAGTTGCGCAATTCCACCCGATAGAAGCCATTGGCGGCAATCGTGAACCGGCCAGACCAAACGCCGTCTTCCAACTTGCGCATTTGTTCGGGCTTGCCGATGGCGACCATTTCCTCCCGTTCAATCCTGGAAGGGCCTAGCGTGCCCGACTTGGACCAATAGCACTTTCCTCCCACCAACGAGAATCCCATGCCGCGCAACGTGGCACCCTCCAAGCCAACCGCGCTGGCCGGCACCTCCAGCCGCTGCCAACTACCGGCGGCGGGCAGGGGGCCCATTTCGTGCCTGCTAATGGTTCCTTTCGTGCCCGATGAAATGGCGGAAGTTTGGCCCCAGACCGCGCGATGCTCCCAGCCCGACCCATCGTTCCACTGCAGAGCGATAGCCTCGGGCTGGTGATCGGGATCAATCCAAACATAGGCAAACAAGCCGGCCGCTGGATCAACCTTGAGGCCATGCACGTCGCCGACGAAATAATGTTGATGCTCGCCCGCCACCGTTGGCTCGGTATGGGCTTTTCGGCCCTCGTGGTCTTGGACTAACTCCCACGTACCAACCGACTTTACGCCCGGAGGCAGATCGGCCTCGAACCAGACTTTTTCAGGACGTTCTTTCAGTTCGTGCGAGACCAGCTTTGGCTCGACCAGTTGGATCACGCCAGTCTGCACTTCGCCTTCGGCGTGGACTTCGACCTCGACCTGGCTCTTGATCGGGCCCACGACATCGGCGACCTGCGGTGCCCCCACCTTAGGCTCGGAAATGCCCATGTACTCCGGATAATACAACCTCGTCCGCAATTCGACGATGCGGGGGCGGTCGACAATAGTCACCACGCCCCGTTTGGTCCAGGTGCCGCCGCCTCGCACGCGATAGGCGAACGATTTTTCCTGGCCAATCAATGTGTAGTTCCAAGTCGCCGCGTCTTGCGGCACCAGACCTTTGTAGAGCGGGTCGCCTCCCTCCAAAGGCCAGGCTTCCAGCGTCAAGGTCTCTGGCTTGCCTTTGAGCACCTCGGCCGAAAACACCAGCGGGTCGCCGCGCAAGGCACTAAAGCTGCCTTGCTTCTTTTCGACTTCCTCCAGCAACCCATCTTGCACGTCGCCCCGCCGAACCAGTACGGTCACGTCGTATTTTACGCCCGAAGCGGGCGGAATATCGGCCCACGGTGCAAACACGCGGGCCAGCGCGGTCGGCAGCCGGTCGTAGAACAGCACAAACGCCAGCAACAGCGCGGCTGTGCTGCACGCGGCGAAGATTGTGGCCCGTTTCAGGCTGAGGTAATCGACGACGACCTTAGGGTTGAAACTTCGGATGCGGTCAAGGGCTTCCGTCACGAGTTTGCGGTAAAACGCCGGTGACACACGGGCCCGTTTGTCTTCGTTCTGCAAGTCAACGCAACTAACCAGGCGATTATGAATGCCAGGGAGTTGTTTCTCGATCCGCCGGGCCACGAAACCGGCCTTGAGCTTGCGGGCCAGCGGACGAAACACACCCACGTAACCAGCCCAGCCCGCCGGCACCAGCACCAGCGCCAAAGCCAGCCACCGAAATATGGGCCACATGGGAATCAACAAGTCGACCAAGGCCACGGCCACCATGGTGCCAAGCAACAGGCCCAGCGTCAGGCCGGCACCGGTGGCTACCCAACTCGACCGCAACACGCGGCGAGTGTTGTCAATCAAGCGTTCAATCGGCGACGTATCCGGCTGTCCATTCTGGGAAACGTGCATGTGGCAATCTCCGTGACAAGATTTTTTAATTTCGATTTCCGATTTTTGATTGGATTGATCGACTGCGATCCTAATGCAATCGCAAATCCAAAATCAAAAATCGAAAATGCCTCACTCCACTCCCACCTCATGCCTGGCTCCGGTCATTTTGCCCACCCAACTATTTGGTGCCCAACTGCGAATGCGGTCAATGACGGTGACAGGCTCTTCATTGTCGGTCGGCCCGCCCCCTAGCGTGGCCAACATGAACTCGGCAATGATGATGACAAACATCAACAGAATCAGGGGCCGCCAGACCTCACGGGCTTCTCCACCTACTTCGCCGTACAGTTGCTCGGCCTCAGCCGTGGCATCCACCATGGCCAGTTCCACATCGGGCAGCCACTCGCGAAAGCGGTCCTCGTCAGCGGTATCAAAACGCGATTCGTCGGGAGACAAATTCACGGCAAACATGGCTTTGCCCTTGGGCTCGGCACCTTTGCCTTGAAACACGGTAACGGTGTAAAAGCCCTTTTCGGTCGTGCGGTCGTAGGCTGCCAGCAACCGCGTGCCAGAACGCTTGAACTCAATCTTATCGGCACCGCCCGACAGGCCAGCCACGGTCCCCTCCGCGGGAAACCACTCTTGCGAAACGCCAATTTCCGCGGAACCGTCGGCCGCCACGACGCTGGGGGCCTCCAGATCAGGGCGATGGTAAAGGTGGCTCACCAGCCGCAGGGCCAGCGGCACGAACTCGGGCTTGAGGGGCAGGTTCGTCCACTTGCTGTTGGCCGGAAACGCCGCGACTTGGACAATACCATCGCCAAAGCGGCTTTCGACCAGCGCCGCGCCGCCACCGGCAAATTCGGCCAGGGGCCACGAATTGCCTTTCTCGGCGTCGATCGTTAAGGGAAAGCGGCGAAAGAAAAACGCGGTGCTCAAATAACTGGCGTCCGCATCGTCAAACACACTCAGCACCGGATGGGCAAAGTCGATCGCGCCCAAGCGTTCAAAAGTGCCGGCCTTGTCGGCGTCGCCCACCGGCGGGCCCAACGTGGCAGCGGTGATAACTTGTTCTTGCGGGCCTGGAACCTTGAAGAAGCGGTCGTTGTATTGCGCGGGATTCACTTTGTCGCCCGGCAAGATCAACATGCCGCCCCCCTTGGCGACGTAGTCCCGTAGCCACGCGAAGTGCTGGTCGTTGAGCGTGCCACAATTCGCCAGAATGACCACGCGGGCATCCTTGAGCGACTCGGTCGTGAGCTGCGCCTCGGGTATTTCGTGAATCTCCAGCGACTTGATAAAGTCTTCTTGCGGCAACAATTCGGCGGCTTCCGATGCGGTTTGTTCGGCCACGGTGCTGGCTAGCGCCGTCCGCAGGTAGATGCCTTCGTTGTCGTAGGGATCCACGCCCGGCGGGCTGCCATTGACCAGCAGCACTTTGACTTGCGGCACCACCTGCAGCGTGAACAAGAACGTATCGTCATCGGGAAAACGATCGGAGGTAGAGCCGGTCGGAATCTCAAACCGACAGGGAAGATAGCCCGGTTCTTGCGGCGTGTAGACGACCTCGCGAACGCGCGACTCACCCGGCTTGAGAGTGACCGCGGTGCGTGCCACCTCTTTCTCACCGACCACCACGCTAATGGGGACTTCCAACGTCTCTGTCTTGGAGTAGTTGGCCACGCGGGGCCGCAATACGACGGGCAGCCCCACTATCGCCCGGCTTTCGCGCGGCGCGCTGCCGACCACGGCCCGATTGGAACTAATCTCCGCCGAGCCGACATTGATGACGGTTATCTTGGCATCTTCCGGAATCAGCCGGTCGAGCGGTTGGTCGCGAACCTCGCGCCAGCCGCCGGTCTGGCAATCGGTCAACAGGTAAAGCTGCGTCTTCTTACGGCCTTGGGCCTGTGGTCCAAACACATGGTTCAAAGCGGCATAAAAATTGGCCCGCGACGGGCTCGATTGCAGTTGCCTGATTTGCTCTTCGATCGTTTCGGCATCGGAACTAAACCGGCTGAAAACCTCGGCGGGCTGGGCCGTCACCCGCACCAGGGTCAGCCGATCGTCGCGGCTAAGCTGCTTGGCAATCGCCAAGGAGACCGTTTTGGCCCGTTCCATGGAGGAAGTTCCGCCGGAGCGGGCGTTCATGCTGGCGGAGCAATCGACGAGCATCACCACATCGCGCCCGCCCCCGCCGCCGAACAGCGAACTCCAGTGCTGCACGACGGGCCGGCAGATCACAAACACCAGGAACAGCAGAAACAACGTCCGCAACAAGGCCAGCAAGGCTTCCAAGAAGCGCATGCGGCGGCGTTGCTGCACGTAGCTGTCAAACAGAAACCGGAACGTACTCAACTCCACCGTCCGCAGCCGGTGCAATGTCAACAAGTGCAGCACGATCGGCACTGCCGCCAACGGCAGAAACCAAAGCAGCGGCGAGTTGAGAAAAACGGGAAGCATAGCGAGATTTTAGATTTCTGAATTTGGATTTTGGATTGAAGTCAATTTACGCTTAGGCCCGCAACGGATGGCTACCGAATTCTCCGACTGTTTCCGGCAATCAAAAATCGAAAATCCAAAATCAAAAATGCCAATGCTTTAGCCTAGCCTTGACCTCTTGTCCAAATAGGCCGCCAGGAACTGGTCGTAGGGTTCGGAGGTTTTTGCCAGGCTGTAGCTGATCTTGCGTTCAAAGCAGTCTTGTTTGACGCGCTCGGTAAAGGCATTGATGCGGGCCAGGTAGCGGTTTCGCAGGCTCTTGGGGTTGGTCACCACGCGCCCCACGCCTTCCATATCCTTAAAGCGGGTCAAGCGGTCGTACGGAAAGGTCAACTCGGCATCGTCCATCACATGCAGCACCAGCACCTCGTGGTTGTTATGGCGGAAGTGCTGCAAGCCGTCGGCGATTTTTTGCTCATCGTCCAGCAGATCGCTGATCAGAATAATCAGCCCGCGGCGTTTGATGCGATCGGCCGTCTGGTGCAGCATTTTGCCGACGTCGGTATCCTCGCGCGGCTGGACGTTTTCGATTAAATCCAGCACGCGGCGAAACTGCGTCGGCCGGGCCTTGGGGGGCAAAAACTCGCGCACCTGGTTATCGAACAGCACCATCCCCACGGCGTCGTTCTGCCGCAGCATGAGATAGGTCAGCGCCGCCGCCAGATAGCTGCCGTAGCTGAGCTTGTCGATTTCGCCGCTCTTGAACTCCATCGACCGCGAGCAATCCAGCAGGATATACGCCCGCAGGTTGGTTTCATCCTCGAACAGCTTGATGTAGTACTTGTCGCTGCGGGCCAGCATTTTCCAGTCGAGATCGCGGATATTGTCGCCAGGCGTGTACGAGCGATGGTCCAGGTACTCGGCCGAAAACCCATGATAGGGGCTGCGGTGCCGGCCCGACAGAAACCCCTCCACCACCTGCCGCGCAACCAATTCCAGGCCGCCCACGCGGGCCAGTCCAGCAGGATCGAGAAAGCGGTTAGGCATTTTAGATTTTGGATTTTGGATTTTAGATTGGATGGCAATGCTATTGATTCAGGCGTTGCGAGGCTGTTTTGCGGGATGCGGTAACGATCCGTACTAGCTCGTCGGCCTCGCCAAGTAGCAGTTGCACACGAGTTGCCGAAAGCATTTCGGAATCCGCGATGATCTCCAGCCAAAACAGCGTCTCGTCCGCTTCTTCCTCAACAATGCCGAGTTTTGCCACAAAGTCCTTCTTCGATTTCGCCCGGCATGCCGAGCGGTAGTTGGCCGCCACCGAAGTCGCGGCACGCATGATCTGTTTGGCCACAACTTCGCCGGCAATATCCTTGGGCAGAGCCTTTGCCATTTTCATGATCCGCAACGCAAACTCTTTTGTCCGCTGCTTCAGATCCGCCTCGTTCACCCCCCAGGCTCCCGTCAATCCAAAATCGAAATTCAAAAATCAAAAATGGCATCACTCCGCCGGTTCTTGCACGACTTCGAACAGTTTTTCCACGACGTGGTCTACCGTCACGCCGTCGCTTTCGGAGGTAAAGCTGGTTACCAAGCGGTGGCGCAAAACGGGAAAAGCCACGTAGCGAATGTCGTCAGTCGAAACGTGGACGCGGCCATCCAGCAGCGCGTTGGCCTTGGCACCCAACAACATCGCCTGGCAGGCACGGGTACCGGCCCCCCAGGTAAGGTACTTGTTGACAAAGTCAGGCGCTTCGTCAGAACCTGGCCGCGTGGCCCGGGCCAGCATCACGGCGTAGGCCGCCACCGACCGGCCCACGATGACCTTGCGGACAATCTTCTGCAAATTGATGATGTCTTCACGGTCGAGGATCGGGTTCAATGTTGGCAGATCGCCCGACGTGGTGGCC
Source organism: Pirellulales bacterium (assembly GCA_050247075.1). Classification (GTDB taxonomy): domain Bacteria; phylum Planctomycetota; class Planctomycetia; order Pirellulales; family JBFWUW01; genus JBFWUW01. The sequence goes on from JBFWUW010000042.1 coordinate 40,803, forward strand.
TCGGCAATCGCCAGTTCCTCGTCGTAGGTGGGATAGTCGACCAGCACCTTGAACATGAACCTGTCTAACTGGGCCTCTGGCAACGGGTAGGTGCCTTCTTGCTCAATGGGGTTCTGCGTGCCTAGCACCAGGAAGGGTTTCTCCAGCGGAAAATCCTCGCCGTTAGCTGTCACCTTGTACTCTTGCATGGCCTGCAGCAGCGCGGCCTGGGTCTTGGGAGGCGTGCGGTTGATTTCGTCGGCCAGCACCATGTTGCCGAACAGCGGACCCTTGATGAACCGCATCCGCCGGCGGCCGGTCCCTTCTTCCTCATCCAAGATTTCCGTGCCGGTAATGTCGGACGGCATCAGGTCGGGCGTGAACTGGATGCGCTTAAACTTGAGCGAGAGAAGTTGGGCAATCGTGGAAATCATCAATGTCTTGGCGAGGCCCGGCGCGCCTTCCAGAATACAGTGGCCCTGGCAAAACAGGGCGATCATCACCTGCTTGAGGACCTCTTTCTGGCCGACAATCACGCGGCTCATCTGCTCGCTCATTTGTTCGTAGATGGCGGCCAGCCGCTGAGCTGCCTGAAGATCGGCCTCGTCCATTTGCGGAGCATTCAAGGTCGAAGAGTGCCGCGAGCCAGTCTGCAAAGCCATGGAAGCCTCGTCAAAGCCAGGTGTAAAAACTACGTGAAAAACAACGGGCAAAAGTAACAGGTTTAAAACTAAGTGAACGATCTAACGGATGCAACGCACCCCAAAGCAAACAGCCGCGCCACGGCCATACAGGGTTAATTGGCCTCCACCGCCAAATGGTTACGCCAAGAACTCGCCGTTATAGGCCGAAGATGCTCGCACGTTGGGATACGGCCTCGTGCGATGCGGCTGGCGCACTGCCAGAGAGCCAATGCGCAACACCAGCTTCACGTCCTCGGACGCGCGCCGTGAAAAACCCGCGAATCTAAAACCGCCCAAACTTTACAAGTTCGGCATGGCAAACAATAGACTAGCAGCCCGCCCACCCTGGTCAAGCAATTCGACCGGTTTTTTCCGATCGGTGGGGCTAAATGAATTCGGGCGTGGGCGGGTAGTTGGCCGCCTCAATATGGTGGCCATCGGGGTCGCGAAAAAAAATCTGCTTGACACCCGTGTTGGCTACATGGCTCACTCGATACGGAATGGCGTGTTCTTTAAGCAGCAGTTCCACCCGGTCCATGTCGCTGACCCACAGCGCCAAATGTTCGACGCGGGTTTGGATTTCTCCCGCCGGGTCGCCCGCCCCGTCGTTCTGAATGAGGTGGATTTGAAACCCGTAGCCAAACAGCCAGGCACCGGGAAAATCAAAATTGGGGCGGCGAATTTCCCGAAAGCCCAACACGTCGCAATAAAAACGGCGGCTCTCTTGCAACCGCTTGGTCAGCCGGCCGAGATGGTTGATGGTCTGGATGGGAAGTGTACCAGGCATGGCAAGGGCCTCGACTCGATCAGCTAGTTAAAGGTCAGCAGGCTGCGGCGGAAATCCGTAGCTGGCAAGGCAGGTTTGGCAAATTGCTCAATGTCCTAACGGACAAGGCAGGCCTCGATCTTAACCGCCGTGCGAGCCGCGGGAAAGAATGTAGGCGTTTGGCCCATACGACTGTCGCCTGCATCGATAGCTGGCGAACGAGGCAAACTTTGCCGGTCACGGGCATTTTGAGGATTCTCTCGATTCTGACGGTTGTTCCGCCGATACCAAATGGCGAGTGTTGTCCATTGGGACAATTGGGTTTGCTACTGTTTGCCGAGGAAAACGCTTCCCCGGCCTCCAATAGACTGCCTGGCAATGGAAAGTTGCCAGGCGGCATGAGATCGCTAGCACGGCTTCCGTCGCTCGACAACACCGTTGTTGGCCAAAGCCGCACACAAGAAAGGAAGCACTGGCCCATGAATCGCGTCCTCATCGCCGTGGCCTTGGCCGGAATGTTGAGCGCAGGGAGTGGCTGTTGCTCGTGCCTGCACGAAGCCGCCGCCTGGCGCAAATCGTGGTCGGCACCTCATGTTTGCGGGCACTCCTACGGCCCGTTTGGCAATGGATGTTGTCCCTGCGGAGGGTGTGGCTCCTGCACGAACCAGTGCGATTACAGCGAAAGCTGCGACAGTTGCGGCGGGGACTGCGGTTGCGGCGGCCATTCCGGCTGGCTCGGGCGTTGGGCCGGCGATGGCGGTGTAGACCGTTGTGATCCATGCTGCGACGACGGCTGCTGGGACCACGGTCGCTGCGACCATTGTGGCGATGCATGCGAAGATGACTGCTCCATGTGGCTGGCCGACGATTGGGGCCGAGGTTGCGCGGTCGGCGGATGTGGTGGCTGTGGCGGCGGCGATTGCTGTCCTTGCGGCGGCGGATGTTGTAACAGCCATGTTGGCCACCACAATCTCGGCAAATGGTGCCTGGCGGAGCTATGCCCGCGCAATTGGTTTGGGGGCTGCAAAGGGGGCGGGTGCGGCAAGTTCTACTGGAACGAGTGGTTTAGCGATCCCCCCTGCTGCTACGACCCTTGCAATTGCTGCGGCGAGTACACCGGCCAGGGTTGCGGCCATGGCCTGGCCTGCGGCGGCTGCGCCCGCTGTGAATCTGGCGGCGGCTACGTGCCGGGGACTGGCTACACGCCTGGTCCCGGACATTCGGCTGGCCCTGGGTATGGTATGCGTCCTCGCGGGGAATATCATTCCGCCATTGCTAGTCAGCCCAAGCAGGTGGAGTCTTATGCCATGCGTCAGCCGCGGCAGACAGCCTCCGCGCCGCAGCGCACCAGCGATGTCCCGTTCAGTTTCCATTCCAATTCTGGCGGGGCAAATGTAGGCGGGGCACAGCCATCGGCTCCCCGGACCGCCGTTCGTCCAGGTGCCCCTGCGCCGCGGACAAGTGCCAAGCCAACCGGCAAGACTTCGACTCGAACCGCCCGGCCGCAAGCGCCGACGCTGGCGAAGAGAAAAAATCAGCCGGCTCCACGTCACCCTGCCTCGGGGGCGGCGAACAGCATGCCCCAGCAGGCGGTGGAAGAGACGATCGTCGAGGGATCGCTCAAGGTCGTGGAAGACCGCGCTGTACAGCCCGCCAATGGCCAATCGCCGCAACGGTCGAACCGGCCGGCCCCCTCGAGTGCTAAACGTCGGGTCCGGGCTACCCGTACTTCCTCGCAATACGGGCCAACGACCTAAGGGGCAAATTGTCCGGCCCTGCTATTGGCTGGTAGTGCCATTCAATTCGCGCACAACTTGCAAGGCCTCTTGCATATGCTGGGGGCCTTGCATCAGTGCGCTGAAAACATGGCGAATAATCCCCTGGCGGTCGATGACGTAGGTCACGCGCCCCGGCAAGATCCAGAGCGGTTTGGGTACGCCAAAAGCCCGCCGCCAGGTACCGTCACTATCGGAAACAAGCAAGAACGGCAACCGATGTTTGTCGGCAAATGCCCGATGGCTGTCGGGCGGATCGCTGCTGACGCCGATGACCGCTGCTCCGGCCGAGACAAAGTCCTCGTAGGCATCGCGAAAAGAACATGCCTCGGCCGTGCAGACCGAGGTGTTGTCTTTGGGATAAAAAAAGACCACGACCGACTGCAGTCCGCGAAAATCCTGCAACGAGAATTTCTGGCCATCATGGCTGGTGGCTGACAAAGCGGGGACCGTATCGCCGGCTTGCAGCGGTTTCATGCCGGGCCCTCGAACGATTCAGTGGCCGGCTCCCAAGGTTTTCTGCGCCGCCAGCTTCTCCAGGCCAGCAAGCCCCAGCCCGCGAACATAGCGCAGCCGGCCCACCGGATCATGCCCGATTCGTACACGACCGTTCCATTGAACACGATAAATAGCATGAAACCGTGCAAGGCCCTGCCGATCCACGGCTGCCTGGCGGCATATCGGACAGGACGGCACCACCAGTAAATGGCATCGGCCAGCCACAACAGCGTGAACAAGTACGAAAAGAAGATACCTTCTCCCAGGCCGCTGATCTGCCGAGTCCTTTCGACAGCGTGCGCATGCGACCAATGGTGGACGAAGTGAAACGCCAGCAGCATATGCACCAGAAAACAGGCCAACGCCCAGGTCCAACACCAACGGGCCAAGGCCCCCTGATCTGTCTTGGCTGACCAATCGGCCGGGCGCAACAACAGCATCAGACTGAGCGAAACAAAGTACCACGCCAACGACAAGCGGATCATATTGCGGGTCAAACTGCCGCCATCGTCCCCGATCGCGATGGAGAGGCCGACCACCGCCGCCAGCAACAACGCTCCTAACGCCAACATGCCGCCATGCAACACGCGGGTAGAGCCAAAAGTTGTCGCTGGATTATGCATTCGGAAAAGCCGCTGTGGCCATTTGGCGGGATCCAGGCACTTCTTGCCAGTATACCTAGATACCGAGTTCTATGCGTCAAGTTGACTATCTGTCTTGGCCAATGAGTTGGCACACCTGGTCCCAAGATCGCGTATTCGCCACGTCGGCTTTCGTCAGCCCCGCGCGGCGGGCTTGGAGAATGCCAAACCGCAGTACTTCTAATCCTCCGACGCTGTGTGCGTCGGTCGAGATCACAATCGGTATTCCGTGCGACTTGGCAGCCGCGCAGGCCACATCGTCCAGATCGAGCCGGGCAGGGTTGGCGTTCAACTCCAGTAACTTGCCATGTTGCTTAGCTGCCGCATAGACCGCGTCGAGATCGACCTCATACGGTTTGCGGCGGCTGATCAGTCGGCCCGTTGGGTGCGCGATTGCCGAAACATGCGGGTTGGCCAAGGCATCGACAATGCGCCGGGTGATCTGGTTGCGCGGCTGGTTCTGGCCGTAGTGAACACTAGCCACGACCCAATCTGCCTGGGCCAGGAATTCGTCTTCGATATCGAGCCCTCCCTTTTCCAGGATATCGACTTCAACACCCTTTAGCACACGAAAGCCCGCCAGCTTTTCATTAAGCTTGTCGATTTCTTTCCACTGTTTAAGCAACCGTTTGCCATCCAGGCCGTTGGCCATGCTGACCCGTTTGGAGTGGTCGGTAATGGCGATGTACTTCAATCCGCGGGCTTGCGCGGCGGCGGCCATTTCCTCCAGCGAGTTCTGGCCGTCAGTCTCGGTGGTGTGCATGTGCAGATCGCCGCGAATGTCCTCCAGGCAAATCAACTCGGGCAACTTGCCGGCGGCCGCCCATTCAAACTCGCGGCGGGCCTCGCGGATTTCAGGTGGAAAACAGGGGAGGTCGAGCGCGGCATAAACGTCCTTCTCCGTTCGACCGGCAATGGCCGTTTCGCCCCGGTAAACGCCGTATTCGTTGATCTTTAACCCGCGGTCCTTGGCCATGCCGCGCAGGATAACATTGTGATCCTTTGATCCGGTAAAGTATTGCAGCGCCGCGCCAAACGACTCAGCGGGCACGACGCGCAGATCGACCTGCAGTCCATTGGCCAGACGGATCGACATCTTGGTTTCGCCGCGGGCTAACGTCGCGGAGACCCCTTCGTAGGCCGCTAGCCGATCCATGACCTCGGATGAATCGTTTGACACGACCAGAAAGTCCAAATCGCCAACGGTCTCTTTTCCACGCCGATAACTGCCAGAAGCTTCAATTTGCTCCAAGCTGGGGCAAGCCTTGAGGTGTTCCAAGATCGACTGAACGTAGCCATCCGCCTCGGACCAGTAGAACCGCTTTTCGGCCTCGCCGGCGATTTCCAGCCCGGCCAAAATGGTTTGTTCGGTCTTGGCGCCAAAGCCCTTCAGTTCGCGAACCCGATGCTCTTCACAAGCGGCCCGTAGTTGGTCGAGCGTGGCGATTCCCAATTCCTTGAACAACGCCGCGGCTTTCTTAGGGCCTAGGCCAGGAATCCGCAGCAACGCCATCACGCTTTGCGGAACTTGTGCCGCCAGTTCTTGCCGCAACGGCACGTCCCCCGTAGCCAGCAACGTCGCGACTTTCTCCGCCAGATCCGCCCCAATTCCGTCGATCTCGGTCAACTCGCGGGCAGGGTCCGCCACGATGCCCGACGCCGACTCGGTCAGATCGCCAATGATTCGCGAGGCCTTGCGGTAGGCCCGCACCCGGAAAGGGTTGGCATTCTGGAATTCCAGCAGGTCGGCAATCTCGTCGAAGACGGCGGCAATTTGTGCGTTGTTCATGGCTAATCGTTGATACGTCCGCGCAAGGCCCGATGTCAAGCGTGGCACCGGGCAGGAAATACAGACAACATTGTAGCCAAGGCCGCCGCGGTTCAGTTACAATCGCGGAAGGCGTTTGCCCAGGCTTTTAGCCAGTGAAGCGGGAGATCGAAGATGCTTGGCGCTCGACTTGCATTGCTTGCCGCCAGTTGCGTGTTGGCAACGGCACTATTCTCAGCCAACAACAGCGGGCTGGCAATCGCCGCGGAGGATGCGGTTGAATCCACTTCGCTCAACATTCAAATACAAGCACTGATCGCGCAATTGGGCGGATCGTCTTTCGTGCAGCGAGAGGCCGCAACCCGGCAGTTGACCCAAATTGGCCCTGCCGCCAAACAGGCCCTGTTGGAAGTACTACGCTCGCCCGATGCGGAAGTCCGCGTCCGCGCGAGGCGTATATTAGACATTGTGCTGGAACGAGATTTCCAACAGCGGTTGCGTTCGTTCGCGGCGGACGATTCCCCCGCTGATGCGCACGGGCTGCCGTGCTGGGTCCGCTTCCGCGATCTATTTGGCAACGAGCCTGCCACGCGGCATCTGTTTGTGGAAATGCAACGCGGCGAACCCGCCTTGCTGGATGTAGCCGAGACCGCGCCCCGCGTAGCAGCCGAGACGTTGGAGGCCCGCACGCGGCAAATGCAAGAGGCGGCTTGGGATGAGGATTTCGACGAATCCGAAGTGGAACCTTCGGTTGGCCGCGTGGCGGCGATCATGTTCGTGGCGTCGGCTTCGGATGTAGCATTGTCGGAAGAGGCCGCTTCTTACGTGGCTGGGTTGGTCTGGCAAGGCCCATTTGCGCAAGCCATCAGCGAAGGCCCCACTTCGGCCACGATGCGTAAGTTGCTGGGGAAGTGGGTCCGCAAGAGTTTAACCGCCGGCATTGGCCTGCGGGCACAAAACATGATGCTGGCCCAGCAGTTTGAATTGCCGGAAACATTGGACTTGGCGCTGTCGCTAATCTCCGACGAAGCCATGGAGCCTTATCTGCGGCCCTATGCCGTGATGGCCGTGGCCAAGTTTGGCCAGAAGCAGCACCTGGCGACACTCTCCAAGCTGCTCGAAGACGAGTCTCCCTGTGGCGAATACGAAGACGAAGAGGATGGAGAAACGGTCGTCTGCCAGGTAAGAGACGCGGCCCTGGCCGCCATGATCTGCCTGACCGGGCAGTCGCTGGCGGACTACGGATTTGAAGGCCTCGATAACGAAGACGCCTTAGAGATGGATCTCTCGGAGCTCGGTTTTCGTTCCGCCGAAAGCCGTGAAAAGGCCTTTGCCCAGTGGAAAGAGTGGTCTGACAAGCAACCCTTGCCGTAAGCAACGGCAAGCGAGGGGCAAGTTAGCAATCTTTGGGATCGGCTGGGTTTGACGCGCCGTTGCCTGGCGGAGCGCTGCCGGGTGCCTGGTCGCGGTTCGGCACCAATTCATCGCGGGCAATGACCGCTTCAGACGGGGCGTCGATGCCGATCCGCACAATGCCGGGACCTATCCTCACCACCGTCACGGTGACATTGTCGCCGATGCACAAGCTTTCGCCGACTTTTCGCGAGAGAACCAGCATTTCCATCCTCCTTGCGTGCAGTTGTCCTTCGCCACCAGCGCACGGCAGCATACCAGAGGGTGCCTGCACTGCAAGCAAGAGTTCGCGGATTTCAACACCATCGAATCAAGCCCTTGCCGCACAGAAACTTAGGGCGACCGCTCAAGGTTCAGGCGACTTCCGTTTTGGACTTGTGATACCGCTCATTGGCGGCGGCGATACTGGCACCGTGGTCGAATCGGCAGCCTTGCTCAGCCAGCAGTTGTTCTAGCGCCGACAAAAACAGCAGCACGTTGCCCGCTCGCGAGCCATAGCCCATCAGCCCCACGCGCCAGACTTTGCCCTTGAATGCTCCTAGCCCCCCCCCGATTTCAATGTTGAAGCGCTGCAGGAGCGCGTTGCGCACGGTGACATCATCGACACCTTGGGGAACCTTCACGGCGTTCAGCATCGGCAATTGATGGCCCACCTGCGCGGTGTACTCAATGCCAATCGCCGCCAGCCCGGCTTTGAGTGCGGCGTGGTTGAGTGCATGCCGCTGGTGGCAGCTTTCTAGTCCTTCCTCCAGCACGATCCGCAAGGCCTCGTACAAGCCGTAGGTCATGTTGATGGGGGCCGTGTGGTGATAGACCCTTTCCGATCCCCAGTACTTGGCCAGCATGGAAATATCGAGATACCAGCTTTGCACCTTAGTCGTACGGGCCAATACGCGCTCGACGGCCGCCGGACTGAACGACGCCGGAGCAAGGCCCGGCGGACAACTCAGGCACTTCTGGCTGCCGGAATAAATGGCGTCGATGTTCCAGGCGTCAACCTCCACCGGCACGCCCCCTAGCGACGTCACGGCATCGACGAGTAGCATTGCGCCGGCATTGTGAACAAGGTCGGAGATTTCCGGAATGGGCTGCCAGGCACCAGTCGATGTCTCGGCCATGACGATGCCCACGACCTTGGGCTTAACCTTGGCCAACACATCTTTCAGATCGGCGGGCGTAAAGACCTCGCCCCAGGGACGCTCTACCCGCGTGACTTGGGCACCGGCCCGCAGGGCTACGTCGGCCATCCGCTCGCCAAACACGCCGTTAACGCAAATCACCACCGGGTCACCCGGTTCCACCAGATTCACAACCGTGCATTCCATACCGGCCGACCCCGTGGCACTAATCGCCATGGTCATGGGGTTCTTCGTCTGGAACAACGTGCGCAGCATTCCCTGCATGTCGTTCATCAGCGTTAGATAGTACGGATCCAAGTGGCCCACCGTATTGGCACCCAAGGCCCGTAACACACGGGGATGAATGTCACTGGGACCAGGCCCTAACAGCACGCGGGCAGGCGGATTAAGCGGCGGCGGTAGTTGCGTCATGGCGGCAAGGAACGGCTGAAAAAACGAAGGCCCCGAAGGCGTTTCGTTCTACCTGGAAACCGGTTCCGCTGCCAGGGGAGGGGAGGGAAAGGCTGAAGGCTGGAGGATGAAGGATGAAGGATGAAGGATGGAGACTGAACACCGAAAACTGAACACCGAAAACCGAAAACCGAAAACCGAAAACTGAAAACTGAAGACTGAAGACTGAAGACTGAAGACTGAAAACTATTCCGCCAGTGTGAACGTCGCTGTTTCGGACAGGGCGTGATTGTGGCATGAGTTCGTCGCAGGATAGTTTCCGTAGAATCGCTTGATGAAGAGGCGTTGGATGCTGTCGGGACGGAGGGGTTGCCAGTTCCAGCGGGTTAGCAACCGGTCGGAGATGCGTGCGTTGGCCACATCACAGAGAATGGCGTCGCTGCGTTTGATGCGGGCGATTTCGTCCAGGATAATAGCGGCTAGCCGGAAGGAACGAAAACTAGCGTCGTTGGTGGAGACGACGTATTTCAGGGCCAGATAATTTCGATGCCAACGCGGCTGATTGTAGTAGAGCCGGCAGGCGTCACCCCGCCCGCGCAACGCCGGCCAGCGCTGGAACATGGCCATTTGCGGCCAACAGACCAGTTTGGGCCAGGGCCGTAGCACGATGCGGTGCAACTGGCCGTCGGCAATCTCAATCACGCCGTAGGGACGTCGCCGCAAAATATCGGCACCGGCGGCGAGGTCGGTAACGGTTTCAAACAAGGGGGGCATGTTCAATGGTTCCCAGTCATTGCGCTTGGGGGCGGCAATACGCGCACGGAGTGCGCCGTCTGTGCAAGGTTAGGCCATGCGTTGGCCGCGGAGCGAACTCATTATCTTCGCGGGCCGCCGCAATTCAGGGGGAAGTAAGACGGTCGTAGGGACGATGCCGATGGTACGAGCAAGGTCCGCACAGCGAGACCGGGCGTGGGGCTACCTTTCGGCCCACGTTTCAGACCGTTATCATCAATCGAGTCAGGATTTCTCGAATTGCCGTTCTCCGTCGCCGTTGTCGCCCGAGGCTCGTTTGGCACAATCGACCGCTATCAACCGGCCCACGATGGCCGCCGCGCTTTCCACCTCGGCCGAAATTACGCAGGCCGTGGCTGAAGTGTGCGAGCAAGTCCGCGGGCAGTTGCCAGGCCCGCCCGATCTGGCCATGTTATTCCTCTCGCAACACCACGGGCCCGACTGGGGCGAGTTGGCCGCGCGGCTGTGCGACGAACTGCATACCACGGCACTCTTGGGCTGCACGGGCGAGTCGATCGTGGGGGGGGACCGCGAGATTGAAGACCAGCCAGCCATGTCGTTGTGGGTGGCATCCTTGCCCGGTGTGTCAGTGCAGCCGATGCACCTCGATTTGGCTCAGACGCCAGAGGGCGGCACCATCGTTGGCTGGCCGGACGACCTGCCGCGGCCTTGGCCCGCCGCCTCGACGCTGCTCCTACTGGGCGAGCCGTTCAGCTTTCCTGCGGACGTGTTGTTGGAGCGATTGAACGACGACCAGCCAGGCATCCCGGTCGTGGGGGGCATGGCCAGTGGCGGTTGGACGCCTGGCCAGAACAAGCTCTTCCTGGGCCGCAATCTCTACGACCGCGGAGCGGTCGCGGCGTTGCTACATGGTCCGCTGACGGTACGAACCGTCGTCTCGCAAGGATGCCGCCCGATCGGCCGGCACTATGTAATTACCAAGGCACACCGCAATCTGATTCAAGAACTGTCAGGCCGGCCGCCGCTGGCGGTGCTGCAAGAGTTGTTTGCCACGCTGTCCGAGGCCGAACAAGCCTTGGCGCAACGCGGACTGCATGTGGGCCGCGTGCTCAATGAGTACCAAGAACAGTTTGGCCGTGGAGATTTTCTGGTCCGCAACGTGGTGGGTGCCGATCCCGAAAGTGGAGCGATTGCCATTGGCGACTATGTCCGCGTGGGGCAGACCGTGCAATTTCATCTGCGCGATGCCGAGTCGGCGGATGACGACCTGCGGTCGCTACTGGCCGAGTCAGGGACCGGTGTTCCGGCGGGCGGCCTGTTGTTCACCTGCAATGGCCGCGGCACGCGAATGTTTGGCACGGCCGATCACGACGCCGGCGCTATCCAAGAGCGGCATCCCAACATGCCGCTGGCGGGCTTTTTTGCGCGAGGTGAGATTGGCCCTATCGGCGGCAAAAACTTCGTGCATGGATTTACGGCCAGCATGGTGTTGTTTGAGTCCCAGGAGGCATAGCGTTGGCCAGCTTAACGGTGGAAAATTACGTCAAGGCGATCTATCAGATCTCGTCGGAGAACCAGGCCGCGACTGCCGCCACTGGCAAGGTCGCCTCCGCGCTGGGCGTATCCCCCGGCACCGTAACCAGCATGCTCAAGACCTTGAGCGAGAGCGGCCTGGCAACCTATACGCCTTACGAAGGAGTATCGCTTACGCCAGCCGGACAGAAGTTAGCCCTGCGCGTCGTGCGGCGGCACCGGTTGATTGAATTGTTCCTGGTCAAGACGCTGAACATGGACTGGGACGAAGTCCATGCCGAGGCCGAGAACATGGAACATGCCGTCAGCGACCGGCTGATCGAGCGAATCGACAGCTTTCTGGGACAGCCCCAGGTCGACCCGCACGGCGACCCCATCCCGCGGGCCGACGGTTCGTTGGATGTGGACGAAACGCGCACGTTGCTGGAGTGCCCGGTAGGGTTTGCCTTCCGCCTGTCACGGGTTGTCGATCAATCGCCGGAATTCTTGCGGTTTTTAAGCGAGTCGGGCTTGCGTCTCGGCGCGCGGGGTTCCGTGCGGGCCAATCAGGCGCAAGCCGGTATCGTGACGATCGAAATCGCCGGGCAAGAGACATCGCTGGGCCGCGACGCCGCGGAGAAACTGCTCGTTTCACAATGATGGAAATGCCTGTCCGCACGCTCCTCGGACGTACCTCCACGAGACGGTTCGCATGACCCTTCGCATTGGCAACGGAGCGGGATTTCTTGGCGACAACATCGACGCGCCGCGCCTATTGGCGGAAGGCGCGGAGTTGGACTATCTGACGCTGGAGTATCTGGCCGAATTGACCATGTCTATTTTGGCCCGGTTGCGCGAGAAGAACCCCGGGGCCGGCTATGCCAACGATTTTATCGAAGTGCTGGCTTCACTCACCAAGACCTTGGCCCGGCAGCCGCGCTTGCGGATTATCACCAACGCCGGTGGAGTTAATCCCAGGGCCTGCGCGAAGGGGGCAGCCGCCGTGTTAGCGGCCGCGGGACTCGACAAGGCCATGATCGGCATGGTGACGGGCGACGACCTGACAGCCCGCCTGGCGAAGTTGCAAGCCGACGGGTGCCGCTTTGAGAACATGGACACCGGACAGCCGCTGAGCGAACTGACGCAACCCGTGGTGAGCGCCAACGCCTACTTGGGGGCCGCGCCGATTGTGCGGGCGTTGGAAGGAGGATCGAGAATTGTCATCACGGGCCGCGTGGCCGATGCTTCGCTCACCGTCGGGCCGGCGGTGCATGAGTTTGGCTGGGGTTGGCAACATGCCGACCGTCTGGCCGGTGCCAGCGTGGCGGGGCATTTAATCGAGTGCGGTGCCCAGGCCACGGGGGCGTATCTTCCCGGTTGGCAGTCGCAAGATCTGGCGAATGTCGGCTATCCCATCGCCGAGTTGGAGCCAGACGGAAGTTGTGTCATCACCAAGCCGCAAAGGAGCAGCGGGGCTGTTACTCGGCAATCGGTCGCCGCGCAATTGATCTACGAAATCGGCGACCCGGCGCATTATCTCACGCCCGATGTTGACGTGGACTTTACGACCGTCGAACTGCAATCCGCTGGGCCAAACCGCGTGTCTGTCCGCGGAGCGACGGGCGGGCCGGCTCCAGACACCCTTAAGGTATCGCTGGCCTATCGCGATGGTTACATGGCCAGCGGGCAACTTTTAGTATACGGGCACGATTGCCTGGCCAAAGCCCAGGCTTGCGCGGATATCATCTGGCAACGTCTGAAGCGGGCGGGCCTGTCGTTGCGGCAAACGCATGTGGAATTCCTGGGAACGGGCCAGGCCGTACCGGGAATGCCCGCGGTTGGCGAACCGCGTGAAATCATGCTGCGCATGTCCGCCCGCGATGCCAGCCGCGAAGCGGTCGAGCGGTTCACCCGCGAGTTTGCGCCGCTGGCGACATCCGGCCCGGCCGGACTGGCGGGCTATACCTCGGCGCGCGGCACGGTGCGGCCGGTCTTCTCGTACTGGCCCACGCTCATCCCGCGCGACCTGGTGCAGCCGCTGGTAGAGGTTCGCTCGGCCCGCGAGTGGGTGGAAACAACTGGCTGAGGACAGGCAGCAATTGCCTTGTTTGCTTTCTGGGCCACTAAGGATATGGTCCGAAATAAATTCCTTTCCTTGCCCCCTCGCCTGGTATTCCGGGAGAGGGTTGGGGAGAGGGGATACAACGAACGATTCTCCATGGCGCAGCAGCCCTCACCCCGGCCCTCTCCCAGAGGGAGAGGGAGAAAAACCGCGGAAGTTATTCCGGGCCAGTTCCTAAGCCGGCGCGGCTTGCGGTTGGCCGGCCTTGAGAGGCAGCAATCCACGAAACCAGCCGACAAACCCGCGTACGAACGCTGGCGACAAGAACGACGCACAGCCAATCAGCATCGCCAGCCCAAACGTGGGCATTCCCAGGCAGATGGCAATGCCCAGGTGCAACGGAATGGCAATCAGCAGCATCAGCGGCCGGGTCAACCGCGGCCAGACCAACGCCCAGAAGGCGATCTCCCAAAACACGGTGACGTGCGTCATGAGATTGATCACCCGCGGCCAGCCCGACATCCAGGTCATATCCAGCGATTGGTATTCCAAGTTGGCAAAGGCCTGCCACATGGCGGTGCCATCCCACCAGCTTACGCCTTGCAGCTTGCCGATCCCGGCAAAGAAATAGATCACGCACATGTGCAGTTGAATCAGCCGGATAGAGATATTGGCCCCGGCACTAGGCACCACGGCCAGCGCATGGCCGGCACGGCGGGCGGCCAGCCAGCGGTCCAACGACCAGGCCGCTCCGCATGGCCCAACCGCCAGGTACATGGCCAACATGCCATTGACCTGGTCCAGGCCAAACAAGGCCCCCGGCACGCGGTTGACGTAAGAGACCGTAGCCAAGAACGCCACAATGGCCGCCAGTCGCGTCTTGAATCCCACCAGCAAACAAGCAAAAGCCGCCAGTGATAAAAAGTGCAAGGCCCACAATGCCGTTCGCGAATCGGTCCATTTGAACCAACTCCAGGCGAAGGTGCGCCAGGGTTGGCGAGGCTCGCTTTCGCCCGCCGGAGCTAACCGATCGTCAGCAGGGACCGCGGGAACAGCCTCGATCATTTCAGGTCCTTGGGCAACTGGTCCAGGAACCGCGGCCGCGAGGGTATCGTTTCGGGCCGCTTCCGGCAGGCCGGGTTGGCGGCCGGCGGCGATTGGACCGACCGGAGTGGTATCGCCGGTTCCACGGGGCGAGCCCGTCGGAGCGACAGCGCCCGTTTGAAAGGCCTGTACCGCGCTGGCCGAGAGCCAAGGATCTTGCGGCCCAAAGAAGGCGTCAAAGTCCTTGGTCCAGATAAAATGTGTGTAGAGCAGCATGGCGCCGCCCAGGATGCGGATCATCGCCAACACGGCCGGGTCGGTCGGCGTGAACCAAAACTTGTCCCATCCGCGAATGGCGCTGGTCCATAGTTCTCGGACATAGTTGAAGGTCGTGTTCACGGCGCTTCTCCCGTGTAGGTTAGCAGCTTGTCCTCGTGGTACGAACGCGGGTCGTCCAACCTGAAACCTTCCTCGATAGCGCCGGGTGGCGTCAATTCATGTGTCCGCAAGTAGAGCGTGACCGACTTGGCCCCGTGCAGCGTATGCAAGTGCCTGGCGTAGCTGCGCGCGTACTCCTGAATCCAAGGCGTATTTACGTCGCCAGCCGAGAGCCGCTCCGAGAGCATGAAGTGCCGGTGGTACAGCAGCCGCGGCCAATGTTCTTGCTTGTTGGGAAACTCGCCCGCTACCTGTTGCCCATCGGGCAGTTCAATTTCGTAGCGGACCAGGTGGCTTGGTCCCGGTTCGGGCCCGAAGAAATGGTAGCCATGATTGAGGTAGCAGGCCTCTAAATAAGGCCGCACCACGGACCAAAAGTCGCTGGCCAAAATTGACTGTGGCGCTACCGCCATCGGCGCGATCACCAGGGCCGCCAAATGCATCGCCAACAACAGGCTAATCGCTTGCTTTTGCCAACGCACCAGGCTTGGTGGCGGCGGTATCGCGGGCTTGGTGGCGGCCATGGGCTTGGGCCTTAGGGGCGTAAGAACAGCGGTCACGCGAAACACCATCGAGATTGTGGTATGAGTAAACTCTCTAGGTTGTTTCGGATATCCGCCGGTTGATTTTTCAAAAAATGGCCCGCCAGTTCCGCAACCGGCAGTACTGGCATTGTGGCTTTCTTCGTTAGAATGCGACAGGTTATCCAACGAAAAAACCCTCGCACGGGTTACTACCCGTGCGAGGGTTGCAAGCGTCTTGGTTGTTACAATCGACCGGAGGGGCGGCTGCACTGGCAACCGCTAACACCCGATCGAAAGAACAGCGTTATTTACGCAAGTCAGCGACTTGCGGAGCGTCGAAGTCGATAGCGACTTCGCGGGTTTCACCGGCAGCCAAGGCAACCGTTTCTTCCTTGACGAGGGTCTCGCCATTGCGGCTGACCTCGACGCGGACGGGATAGGTGGCCCACTCGCTGCCCTTGGTCAGCTTGGTGGTGGCGAACTCGCGAACCTCACCGGTGGCCTTGGTTTCCTTGCCGGCCAAGAAGACCTTGGCGTCGGCGGGAACCTTGAGGATCAACGCGGTGCGGACTGCTTCGCTGTCCATGTTGAACGCAAGCTGGCTGTTGGCGCCGCCATTAAGCTTGACCACCTTGGTGTCGGTGATTGTCTCGCCGTTACGCACGACCTCTACACGCACGGTGTAGCTGTAGGTGCGGCCAGCTTCCAAACCACTCGACATGTAGCGGCGGTCGGTGCCGGTGCTGGTGGTCAAGCGATCGTTGACCCACACCTTGGCATCGGCTGGAACGGATACGAACAACGTGGCCGAGGTGCCGTAGCGGGTCGAATCGGGAGCGGGCAGATCGGCACCGCCGTCAGCCGGACCGGCTGGGGCGTCGGCGGGGGCACCGCCATCGACGGGAGCACCAACGGCTGGACCGTGAATGGCACCGCCATCGACTGGCACACCGTAGTCACCGCCAATGCTGTAGCCACTGGAATAT
Organism: Pirellulales bacterium; assembly: GCA_050247075.1. Lineage (GTDB taxonomy): Bacteria > Planctomycetota > Planctomycetia > Pirellulales > JBFWUW01 > JBFWUW01. The sequence goes on from JBFWUW010000042.1 coordinate 57,174, forward strand.
CCGCCCGACGAACCGTAGCCGCCGGAGGAACCGCCCGACGAGCCGTAAGAATAGCCGCCGGAGGATCCATACGAGTATCCACCAGACGAACCATAAGAGTAGCCGCCGGAAGAACCGTAGCTACCACCCGACGAGCCCCAACTTCCGCCCGACGAGCCGTAACCGCCGGAGCTATGGTGCCGGTGGAAGATGCGATGAAGCAATCCACCGTGCGAACCATGCGAACCCCAACTGCCGTGCGAGCCGGAGCTACCGTGCGAGCCCCAACTGCCGTGCGAGCCCCAACTGCCGCCCGACGACCCCCAACTGCCGTGGCTTCCGCCACTGGAGTGATGACGCCACCAAAAGGCTTGTGCGTCCGTGCCGCTGGCCAACAAGGCCACGGCACCAACAACTGCTGCAACCGTCCACTTCTGTAAACTCATGATTCTCGCTCCCCTGGGTCTGGAAAACGCTTGATTGGCTTCGACCGAATCGGTCCAACCAACAATAGCAACACTAGCATTTAATTCAAGGATTTTAGGCGCTTTTTTCTAATTCGATAAACTGGGGTGTTGACGCGAACTTTTCTGCCGATTACGAGGACCTCCGCCAGAAAACCTCACTTTTTGACGCGGAAAACCGACGGCCAGGCGAAGCGGGCGGCCAGAAAAATCCGATGCGGCATTTTTTCGCCGCCGTCACAACCCCTATGACCGTAATTGCACCGATAGCAAGATGCAAGCTGGCGCGAAAAAAACGTGGCCGCGCGACTGCCGCCATATCTCGCCACAGCCGTTACCTGGCCAGTGAACGCGACGGCAGAACGCTTCCCGTTCCACGCTACCTGTTTCCCGTTCCACCCTACCTGTTCCACCACGGGGGTGTGGTGCAGGTAAGGATGGTCGCCGATCGCCGTCTCTTGAAAGCGACAATCGACGTTCCATTGGTAGGTTCCGATTCGATGGCTGAGCGGTTCTTGTTCCACGTTACCTGCACCATTTCACGGTGTGGTGCAGGTAGCGAAGGCGTATTTCTCCGCGAAATCGTGGGGTTTTTCGTCCGCGCGGCCGCGTTACCTGTTCCAACATGGTGTGTGGTGCAGGTAAGGAATGTGGCCTGCACTGTCAGGAGACGGCTCCTCCAGGCCCAGCGCGCAACGGCTGCGCCC
>JBFWUW010000043.1:0-41662 GCA_050247075.1 Pirellulales bacterium
GCAGGAACATCGCATCGCCCGAGGCGGCCTGGCCAAAATGGCGTGTGAGTGAATCGTCTCCTTGCGCCACATGCAAGACGGCCGATTCGACCTGCTTTGACCGCGTGGCCCGCTCGAGCACTTCGGCTGCGTCGTCCCACTTTGCCCCGCGCAAGGCGGCGAGCAGCGGGGAAGCATTGACAACGACCATGGCCGTTCCAAGAAACGTGCGTCGCCGCATAGAGAAGACTCCTTTGCCAGCCAACCATGAACGGGGGAAAACAGGCCTCGGGGGAGCAAGCTCGGAATATCGGAATCCTGAACGGGATTCGTCCCTCGCCGGTCAGAATCCGCGTCTAGCCAGTTCCAACACTTTAGCAGGCCGGTTGGCCAGGGGCGAAAGTATGTGCATGGCCAGCGAACGGGCCATTGTTCCAATCAACAGTTGCTTATATAATCCGGGCCTTGGCCATTTTCCCAGGTTCCGTCGAGTTTTCTTGCGTCAGTCGTACACTATCGACCAGTTTACAAGTCGGTTCGTCCCCCTGACGAGTACGGAGAACATCGGATGCAAACCGTTCCGAAGTGCATCCGCCACGGGTTGCTCGACCTGATGCGTGCAGTAGCGCTGGGAGGATTGCTGTCTGTCGGCGGCGACCTTCGCGCTGAGCTTCCCAGTCCTGTCCTCAACAGCGTCTTTCCCGCGGGTGCCCAGGCGGGGGGGACGGTCAGCGTGACGGTCGAGGGAGCCGACATTGATGAATTGTCGGCACTCCGATTTGCCGATCCGCGGATCACGTCGCAAGAAGTGGACGGCAACCAGTTCCTGGTGACTGTTTCGTCAGACGTTGCGCCCGCGCTGTGCGACGTGCGCGTGGTGGGGAAATACGGAGTCAGCAATCCGCGGGCCTTCCGCATTGGCAATCAGCCAGAGCAGCAAGAGACCGAACCGAACGACTCCCACGAGCAAGCGCAAGGGGCGGAGCTGAACAGTGTGCTCAATGGCCGTATTGGCAAGCCGGGAGACCTCGATGTCTACCGTTTCACGGCGCTGGCGGGACAGCGCGTCGTACTGGCCTTGTCGGCTTGGCAGATTGATTCACCGCTGCATGGCGTGCTGGAAGTCTTCGATGCGACAGGCAGGCGGATAGCCGTCAATCGGGGGCATCGGGGCATCGATCCGGTTATTGATTTCCGTGCGCCGGCTAATGGCGATTATTGGGTCAAGCTGTTCGACCAGACCTATCTGGGCGGGAGTGACTATGTCTACCGGCTTGACTTCGACATGTCTCCCCGAGTCGAGTTCGTTGTGCCCGTCGTGGTGCAGAATGGTCAATCGGCTGTGGTCACGCTGTTCGGGCAGAATTTGCTGCCTTCCGAGGCGGCGCTGGCTGAGAGTTCGGGCGCGACGGCGTCTATTCCGACTCAACTCGACCAGGTCGAGCTCTCGCTGCCGCTATCAACAGTTGGCTTGACGCCGCTGCCTTTGCGGCCTTCGCAAGTGGTGCTGGACGCTTTTGCCTATCGTCACGCGGCCGGCCATGTGGCGGCGATGATCGGCGTGACCGATGTGCCCGTCGTGCGCGACCTATCGCAAAACCATCGTCCAGAAGCCGCCCAGCCAATTGCCTTGCCCTGCGAAGTCAGCGGCCAACTCATTGCCGGTGATGAGCAAGATTGGTTCTCGTTCGAATGCCAGAAAGGCGAGGTGATTTGGATCGAAGTATTGGGAGAACGCATCGGATCGACTCTCGATCTGGATATCGCGGTGATCGACTCTGAACAGCGAGAACTATTGCGTCTGTCGGACGACCTACGAAACTTTGGAGGAATGCGATTTCCCACGAATCACTGCGATCCTTCCGGACGGTTTGTGGTGCCCGCCACTGGCCAATACTTCGTCCTGGTGCGAAATCTGATTGGCGGTGCCGACGCCGACCCAAGCAGAACCTACCGCCTGTCGGTACGGCGGGAGGAGCCTGATTTCCACCTGACTCTCGTTCCTCGCCGAAGTGATCTGCCAACTGGCTTGAATGTCTGGCGTGGAGGCCGTGAAATGGCCGAAATTATCGCCGTCCGCCGCCGTGGCATGTCTGGGCCCATTCGCATCACGGCCGAAAACGTCCCCGCCGGCATCGAATGCCCAGAAACCTGGATCGGTCCCGGCGAGGATCGCGCGCCGCTAGTGTTGACCGCTAGCAGGGGCGCGGCACCCGTGACAAGTAATCTGACCTTGATCGGGCAATCGTTGACGGGTGCGACCGAAATCGCCCGGCCCGTTCGCGGCGGTACCATGGTTCGCGCTGGCCAGCCGATTGGCTGGGGACGAATCACCGAGGACACGCCTGTCGGGGTGGCACCAGAGTCACCCTTGCTGATTACCGCCGTAATGAGCCAGCCAGATGTGTTTCAAGGCAGCATCGTCGATGTGAATGTCTTGATCGAACGCCATACGAGTGCGGAAGAATCGATCCAGATCAGCGGCGTCGGCCTGCCTCAAACCATGGAAAGCACATTCGCCACGCTGGACCGCGGCCAGAACAGCGGCTGGATCAGCCTGGCTATTCCGGCTTCGTTGCCTCCTGGCCCCTATACGTTCGCGATTCAGGCAGAGACCGAGATTCAATTCAAGAACGGCAAGACGCGTCTGACGACGTACAGCAACCCGCTCACAATTCAAGTGCAGCCAGGCCGGATCCGCGTCACGGTCGACCCGCGCACGCCGCGCAAAATCTCACGCGGGCAGACCATTCAAGTCCGATACCAGGCAGATCGACTGCAGGGCTTCATCGGCAAGGTCCACACGGTGTTGGCGGCACCCGGAGGAGTCGTCGGAATTCGCGGGCGCGGCGTCACCTTCACCAGCCAACAAAACTCAGGTGCCATTCAGGTTATCGCCACGGAGGACGCCACCCCGGGACAGCTCCTGTTTCTTCGGCTTGAAGCGGTCGGCACGGTCGAGGACCAGCCCATCTACCGCGGCAGCCAGTTCTTGGAGTTGGGGATCAGCGAATGACCAACTACCTCCCGCGAAGCTCGCCGAAATTGGGATTGTGGCTCTTTTGGGGCGTCATGGCCTGCTTCAATCCCGCAGCCATCCAAGCGGAGCCGGCAACTTCCGATCGCCCGGTCTATTTTCAGACGGACGTCGTCCCGCTGCTGACCAAGCTGGGCTGCAACAGCGGCGGCTGTCACGGCAAGGCGACCGGCCAGAATGGCTTTCGCTTGTCGCTGCTGGGCTACGAGGCGGAATTCGATCACGAGGCAATCGTGCAGGAAGCTCGTGGACGGCGGCTGTCGTTGGCGGCACCGCGGCACAGCTTGCTGTTGCTGAAGGCCACGGCGACGGTCGCACATGGCGGAGGGAAGCGGCTTGAGGCTAATTCCGACGACTACCATGTTCTGCTGCGCTGGATTGCACGGGGTGCGTCTCCCGCTTCGAGCGAAGACCCGGTGTTGGAACAGATCACCGTCATTCCGCCGTCTCAAGTGTTCGAGCGGGCCGCTCCGCCGTGGGAACTGAAAGTCATCGCCCGGTTTTCCGATGGCACAAGTCGCGACGTGACCCGGCAGGCGGTCTATCAATCGAACGAACCCGGCATCGCCGACGTGGATGAAGAGGGCCTCATCACGGTGAAGGACCGCAGCGGTTTGTTTGCCGTGATGGTCCGCTACGGCGATCAATTTCGCGTGTTCCATGGCACCGTCCGCACAAATGCAACAGCCCCCGACTTGGGCGAGTGGGAACGGACGTTCGCCAAATCCGATATCGATCGATTACTGCTGGGCCAATGGCGACGGTTAGGAATCGGTCCCTCGTCGTGGGCTACAGACGCGGAGTTCATCCGCCGGGCCAGCCTGGATATCTGCGGTACGTTGCCCACACCGGCGGAAGTCTCGGCTTACCTCAGCGATGCCCGTCCGGATAAGCGGGAACTGCTCGTCGATCAACTGCTGGAACGCCCGGAACACGCCAGCTTTTTCGCGCTCAAATGGGCCGACATCCTGCGGAACCGCGGCCGCGGCTATAGCACCAGCAAGCAGCGGGCGGGCAGCGCGTTTTTCGCGGGTTGGATACGAGATAGCATCGCGGCCAACATGCCGTATGACCAATTCGCCACGGCGATTATCACGGCATCGGGGAGCCAAGAGACTAATCCCCCCGCCGTCTGGCACCGCACGGTGCGGACGACGCAAGACTACGTGGAATCGGTCGCCCAGGCGTTCTTGGGACTGCGGATCCAGTGTGCCCAGTGCCATCACCACCCGACCGAGCGCTGGAGCGAAGACGACTACTACGGACTGGCGGCGGTCTTTGCCCGCGTCGGCCGCAAAGGGGGCTTCGCCGACGCCGAGGTGCCGACCGGCGAGACGATTTTTTTGGCCGACGAAGGCCGTGTCATTCAACCGCGCACCGGCCGCATCATGCAACCGCGGCCGCTGGGCGGTCCTGACTTTCCAACATCGCGTTACGACGACCCGCGACGCGACCTGGCCCAATGGATGACATCGGCCGACAACCCCTACTTTGCCCGCACGATGGTCAACCGCGTGTGGGGCCACTTCCTGGGGCGAGGGATCACCCACCCCATCGACGATGCCCGTAGCACCAACCCGCCATCGAATCCCGAACTACTCGATGCCCTGGCAGCCAATTTTGTTTCTGGCGGTTTCAATGTGCGGCAGTTGATTCGCGATGTCTGCACTTCGTCGGCCTATGCCTTGAGTTCGATCCCCAACGAAACGAATCGTGACGATGCACAAAGCTTCGCTCGCTATTACCCCAAGCGGATGCCGGCTGAAGTACTGCTCGACGCGCTAAGCCAGGTGCTGGAGGTACCCACGAAGTTTCCCAACGTGGCGGGCGAATTCCCCGCCGGTACGCGGGCCATCGACCTGCCGGACGAGGCCGTACCGAGCCATTTTCTGGATATCTTCGGCCGCCCTGCCCGTAACTCGGCCTGCGAGTGCGAACGGGTCGACGCGCCGTCGTTGGGCCAGACGCTGGAGCTGATCAATTCCAATGATATCCACCAAAAGCTGACTGCCGAGGACGGCTATATCGGCAAATTGGCGACTAGCGAACAGCCCGTCGCGGAGTCCGTCAACGAGATATTCGTCCGGGTGTTCGCCCGTCCGCCACTGCCCAAGGAGCAGGACGCGGCGTTGGCGTTCTTGGAATCGCATGCGGACCGCCGCGAAGCCTATCGCTCGCTAGTGTGGGCCTTGTTGGCCACCAACGAATTCCTGTTCAACCATTAGACACATCGACCGTAAGAAATATGTTGCAAATCCCCCGTCGAAACTTCATCGAACTTGGCGCGTCGGTATTGGGCTTGGGGCTGGCCGATGTCTTGCGCCAGCGGGCCTGGTCCGCTCCGAATGAAGGGAACTCAAGCCCAGCGCCGGGTAAGTCGCTGATTGTCTTTTGGACCCACGGCGGCTTAAGCCAGCAAGATACCTGGGATATGAAGCCCGACGCACCGGCCGAGTTTCGCGGCCCCTATCGGCCGATCGCCAGTTGCGTGCCGGACATGCAGGTCACCGAGAGATTTCCTCGGCAAGCCGCGGTGATGGACCGGCTTTCGATTGTACGGTCGGTAAACCACCGCAACGCTATTCACGCGCCGTCGGCCCATTGGATGCAGACCGGTTATTTTGGTCCGACGCTGGCGCGTAATGCCCCGCAAAAGCCGTCGTTTGGCTCGGTCATCGCCAAGGCGAAAGGGGCCAACGCCGATTTCATGCCACCTTACGTTTGCATACCCAAGGCTGAGGCCTTTGGCTATCAAGGGGCCGTTTATCTGGGCGCGGCGTACAACCCGTTTGAGCTGAATGCCGATCCGAACGCCGAGAATTTCTCCGTGCCGAACTTGGCGCTTCCCAAGGGGCTGGCACTCGACAGCCTGCGGGACCGGGCAACCTTACTGAAGCAGTTCGATACGCTCCGGCGCGACATCGACAAGTCCGGTACGCTCGAAGGGCTCGACAGCTTCAAGGCACAGGCCTTGGAAATGGTAGCCGGAGACCGCGTTCGCGAGGCCTTCGATCTCAGCCGAGAGGCTCCGCAACTGCGCGATCGATACGGCCGGCACGCCTATGGCCAAAGCGCGCTATTGGCGCGGCGCCTGGTCGAAGCTGGTACCACCTGTGTTACGATTAACACGGGATACTGGGACCACCACGACAACATCGAGCCCAATCTGGAGCAACACCTGCCGCCGTTGGATGCCGCCATCGCGGCGCTGGTGGAGGATCTGGATTCCCGCGGCCGGCTCAATGATGTCGTCATCTTCTGCGCGGGCGAATTCGGCCGGACACCGCTGATCAATGGGCACGCCGGCCGCGACCATTGGGCCAACTGTTTTTCGGTACTTCTGGGTGGCGGCGGATTACGCGGCGGTCGAATTGTTGGCGCTAGCGAACAGCGAGGGGGCGACGTGGCGGAACGGCCGGTATCCCCCTTGGACCTGCTAGCCACGCTCTATCATGCGCTGGGAGTTCCGCTCGACACGCACTTCAAGGATGACACTGGCCGGCCAGTCAGTATCGTCGGATCGGGCCGTCCGCTGGAGGAACTGCTGTAAATCATGGCGGCCAGGTGCTGGCTACTCCGAAACACCCGTGCCAATCGAAGCATGGCCGCCCAACCATAAACAGGTTAGAATATGTTGCTCCCAATTCGCCGAGGCGAGGCATCTTTCGTTGTTGCCCCAATTCGGGCTGCAATGGCGGAAAATCGATCTCTCTTGGCGACTGAGATTGGCGACGCATTGGCCAATGTCTGGACAAAGCCTGAGCTTAAACCGTATGGTCCGACAACTTCCTGAGATTCGTTCGCACGGCCTTGTCTTGCTACAACTTGTAGCCGCACTGGCGGTCGGTTTGGCGTTTTTCTTCCCGCGGCACGTCACAGCCGATGAGCCGGGCGTCAGCTTTGTGAATGACGTCTTACCGGCGCTGACCAAGGCTGGCTGTAACGCCGGAGTTTGCCATGCCAAGGCAGGAGGTGGGCAAAACGGTTTTCAATTGTCACTGTTGGGGTTTGAGCCGGCGGATGACTTTGACGCCGTGGTTAACGAAAGCCGCGGACGCCGGCTGTCTCAGGCGGCACCCGAGCACAGCCTGCTTCTGTTGAAGGCCGCCGGCCTGGTCCCGCATGGCGGAGGGGTACGACTGCCGCCCGCATCATCCGGGTATGCTATCCTTCGAGACTGGATTCGCCAGGGTGCGGTTTTTGACCAGCCAACGGCACCGGCGATTGAAAAGCTTGTAGTCCAGCCTTCCGAGGGAGTCGTCGCCCCAAGTTCTCAACAGCAACTCAAGGTCATCGCTTACTACTCAGACGGTACTCTCCGCGACGTCACGGATCAGTCGTTGTACGAAGCAAGCGACAAGGCATTCGCCGACGTGACCGATGCCGGGTTGGTAAATCTCTTCGAGATTTGCGGCAACGTGGCGGTGATGGTCCGCTTTCAGGGCAAAGTCGCCGTCTACAATGCATCGGTGCCGCTTGGTGCTCCCGTTGATGACCTGCCGCTTGCAAAGAACTTCATCGACGAACTGGCATTTATTAACTTGAAACGGCTCGGCATTCCACCGTCGCCTGTTTGCGACGACGCAACGTTTCTTCGACGGGTGACGCTCGACGTGTGTGGCCGCTTGCCGACTCAAGAGGAAGCCGCTGCCTTCCTTGCCAGTTCCGATCCGGCAAAGCGAGATCGCCTGATCGACGATTTGCTCCGCAGTCCAGACTACGCCGACTTCTTCGCCAACAAATGGACAGCGCTGCTCAAGAACCGCCGCGACGATGAGAGTGATCGCGTTTCGAACTTTGCGTTTCACGCCTGGGTTCGGGATGGTTTTCTGGCGAATAAGCCCTACGACCAGTTCGTGCGGGAATTGCTCGCCGCTACGGGAACGGTGATCGGCAATCCGCCGGTCGCCTGGTATAAGCGCGTCGTGGAACCGAAGCAACAGGTCGAAGACGTCTCGCAGCTTTTTCTCGGCGTTCGGATGCAATGCGCTCAGTGTCATCACCATCCCTTCGAGCGTTGGAGCCAGGACGACTACTTCTCGTTCGTGGCGTTCTTCAGCCAGGTCGGCCGTAAGCCGTCTGGCACCCGCGGCGAGGATTTGATTTTCCACAAGCGCGGAATTGCCCAAGCGATCAACATGAAAACCGGCGTTCCGCTTAAGCCGGCGGCCCTAGGCGACTCCGTGGGCGCCATTACCGCCGACGATGACCCCCGGCTCAAGTTGGCCGATTGGATGGTGGACAAGGACAATTCCTTCTTCGCCAAGGCACTCGTCAATCGCTACTGGAAGCATTTTTTCACACGGGGCCTGATCGATCCGGAAGACGATATCCGAGATTCCAATCCTCCGACGAATCCGGCCTTGCTCGCGGCGTTGGAACAGCGGTTTCTTGAATCCGGATTCGACTTAAAAGATTTAATCCGCGTGATCACCCAGTCGCACCTCTATCAATTGAGTTCGGTGCCAAACAACCACAACCTATCCGATCGGCAGAATTACTCGCGCTATTACCCGCGCCGATTGCAGGCCGAGGTGCTGCTGGACGCCATCGATCGGCTGGCCGAGACGCAGACCGACTTCGCGAACTTGCCACTGGGTACCCGCGCCGTGAGTCTCCCAGACAACAGCTACAACGCCTCGTCGCAGTTCCTGCGCGTGTTTGGCCGCCCCGCTGGGGAAAGTGTCTGTGAATGCGAACGGGTGCAGACATCGAGCCTGACCCAGTCGCTCCACTTGCTGAATTCAAACGAGATGAATTCGAAACTAGCTTCGCCGACTGGCCGTGCCGAGCGGCTGGCCAAGGAAGACCAGCCCACCGAGGCAAAGGTGCGCGAACTGTATCTGGCCGCTTTCAGCCGTGAACCACATCCGCGGGAACTGCGGGATGCGGTTGACTTTCTGCACGGCCCGCTGATTGGTGCCGACGGCCAGACGACGCCCGTGACAACGCCCAGTCGCGAAAGCTACCAGGACCTGCTCTGGGCGCTGATTAACACCAAGGAATTCTTGTTCAATCACTAGTGCTTTTCGGACCACTTGTCCGAAGGACTCCCCCATGCTCACGACGCTTCGGAAAAATGCACTGGCTCTGATCGCGCTGTTGGCCGCGCCAATAGCCGTGTTCGCGCAATCCGTCGGCTTGCCCGCTCCGCGGTTGCTTACGACGATTCCCATGGGAGCCAAGGTCGGCACCACGGTCGAAGTCACTATCGGCGGCGAACAACTTGAGGATGCCGACGATTTGGTCTTTTCCGACCCCCGTATCACGGCAACACGCAAGCTCAACGCCGCTGGCCAGCCCGAGCAAAACAAGTACGTGGTCACGATCGCACCCGACTGCCCGACCGGAATTCTAGAAGCTCGGGTAATGACGCGATTGGGCATTTCCACCTCGCGGGCTTTTTGCGTTGGCACGCGCGATGAGGTCTTACAGTCACAGGCCAACACGTCGCTCGCGACGGCGATTGACTTGCCCTTGAATTCGGTGTGTAACGGCGTGATGACCGCCCGTTCCGTCGACTTCTACCGGTTCGAGGCCCGCCAGGGCCAGCGGATTATTGTCGATTGCGCGAGCCGCGGGATCGACTCTAAGCTCGACGCCACGGTGATCATCGCCGACGAACAGGGGCGCGACCTGCTGGCGGAGCGGCGCGGCGGTGCCCTCGATTTTGCAGTGCCGTCCGACGGCAAATATGTCATCAAACTGCACGACCTGACCTTCCGTGGCGGTCCGGCGTTCTACTATCGTCTGGGACTCTGGGAACTCCGTCCCGGGGAACCGCTCGTGCGTCAGCCTTCGACTCGCAAGGTGAATGCCTTTTCTTGGCCGCCGCATGGCCTGCCAATACAGCCAACCGTCGCCGAAGTGGAGCCCAACAACGATGGCGCCCAGTCGCAACGGATTTCACTCCCCTGCGATCTGGCGGGTAGTTTTTACCCAGCGGCTGATGTCGATTTCTTCGAGTTTGAGGCCCATGCCGGTGAAGTCTGGTGGGTCGAGGTCGCCTCCGAGCGGCTAGGGCTGCCGACAGATCCTGTGGTCGTCGTGCAGCGAATTGCCAGCAGTGACAAAGGTACGGAGTTAACGGATGTCGCTGAGTTCGGCGACATTCCCAGCCCGGTCAAAGTGTCGAGCAACGGCTACGCTTACGATGGGCCGCCCTATAACGCTGGCACATCCGATGTGCTCGGCAAGTTGGAGATTAAACAAGACGGCTTGTATCGATTGCAAATTCGCGATCTGTTCGGCGGCACGCGGAGCGACCCGCGAAACGTTTACCGGATGATTATCCGCAAGGCGGCACCCGACTTCGCGCTTGTAGCCTGGGCATTGCATATGGAGCTGCGCAATGGTGATCGCAATGCGGTCTCGAAGCCGCTCGCCCTCCGGGGCGGCGCAACCATGGCACTGGAAGTAATTGCTATGCGCCGCGACGGGTTCGATGGCGAGATCGAGCTGGCGATGGACGGATTGCCGCAAGGTCTCACGGCAACAGGGCTGAAGATTCCGGCCGGCCAATCACGCGGGTTCATGCTGGTCAGCGCCGCTGCCGACGCACCGCGGGCTATGAGCAGCGCAAGCTTCGTCGGCCGGTCCGCGATCGATGGCGAAACGGTCACCCGCCGCTGCTATTTGGCCTCTCACGCCTGGCCGATCACCGATTCGTGGGGCGAGATTCCCTCGCCGCGCCTGCTGGGTGACGTTCCTGTTTCGGTCAGCGGGCTGGAGTTCGCGCCGCTTACTTTGTCTCCGCCGGCCGAACCGCTCACGGTGGTGGCCGGAGAGAAGCTGACGGTGCCGCTGAAGCACTCTCGGCGGAGTACGTTTTCCGGCGGAGTAGCGAGCCTGCGTGGGTTGGGGGCCGGCTTTGAGCGGGTCGCTGCTGATGTAGCACTGACCGCGGATGCTTCTCAAGTGATCATCGACACCGCCGCGCTAAAAACAGCCCCAGGTGAGTATAAGCTTGCGTTCCACGGCGGTGCCGTGATCAAGTATCGCCATCGCTTGGACCTGGTTGAATCCGCCGAGGCATCGCAGAAGAGAGCGTTGACGGAACTCGCCGCCATAGAGGCTGAACTCAAGCAGTTGACTGAGAATGTCCAAGCCTCCTCGGACGATGCCAAGCCGACTGCCCAGCAAGCGGTTGAAGCCGCACAAGTGCGTCAGAAGGCTGCCGCCGCCGCGGTAGCCGTCGCCGCGGAAACGCTTAAACGAGCGACCGCGAACGCTAATCCGCAAGAAATCGTGGACATTGTCGTGTCAGAACCACTCACGGTTCGCGTCCTTCCCGCAGAGAATAAGTAGCCCTCGCCCGCCTCGGATACTTGCCATGACTCGTCAAAACTCTCCGTCGCAAACGGTTTGTCCCGGACCGTTCAACGTGCTGTCCGGCCGCCGCGGCTTCCTTCAGACGGGACTGGCGGGGTTTGCCTCGCTGAGCCTGCCAGACATTTTGCGGCGGCAAGCCAACTGCGCCGAGCAGGCCGGCGATGTCGCATTGCCTGGCCGTGAAAAAAACTCCGTGATCATGGTCTGGCTGCCGGGGGGATGTTCCCACTTGGAAACGTACGACCCTAAACCCGGCTCCGGCAGCGATTATGCCGGCCCGTTCGGCGTAATCCCAACCGCCGTGCCGGGGATGCATTTCAGCGAACTGATGCCGCGGCAGGCCGCAATCGCCAAGAAATTCACGGTGCTTCGCTCCATGCGGCAGACCGCGGGTGGGCATCCGGCCGGTACGATGCAACTTCTGTCAGGGGATTCCGATACGCGCGACAAACCAAAGCCGCGACTTCCGGACTGGATGTCGGTCACCAACTACATCCGCTCAAAGGGCGAGCCTCGGCGGTCTCCGTTGCCGGCTTATGTCGGCATCAATCCGCCGCTTGGCTACAACGGGCCGGCCTATCTCGGGGACATTCATTCGCCGTTCGTGGTCTCCGGCGATCCGAACTCGCCGAATTTCTCCGTGCCGAATATCGGCCTCTCCGATTCAGGCGAGGTCCGCCGCTTGGATCGGCGCACTTCGCTCCGCGAAAAGCTCGACACGCTCGAGCGAACCTTTGACCAGCAACGTGAGTTGGCTGCTCTCGACGACTTTGAATCCCAGGCCCTGTCGCTGTTGACTAGCGCCAAGACCAAAGAGGCGTTTGACCTCAGCTTGGAGGATCCTAAGGTGCGCGAGCGCTACGGCCTGAACCAATGGGGGCAGCAGCTACTGCTGACAAGACGGCTCATCGAGGCGGGTGTCGGCGTTCTCACCACAAGCCTGGCCGGGCCGCTTTGCGGCCGCGTGCAGAATTGGGATGACCACGCCGTAAACATGCATTGCTTCGAAGGCATGAAGTACCGCGCTGGTGCCTATGACCAGGCAGTCACGGCGCTGATCGAGGACCTTGGCGACCGCGGACTCGATCAAAAGGTTCTCGTGGTCGTCACCGGCGAATTCGGCCGCACGCCGCGAATCAGCTACGCCGCAAGCACCGGTGGAGGTGACGCCAGTGGTCCGGCGGGCACGATTCAACCTGGCCGCGACCATTGGCCGCGGGCCTTTTCCAATATATGGGCTGGCGGCGGGATCGCGCACGGCAAGTATATTGGGGCGACCGATAAGCGCGGCGAGGATTCCATCGAACGCATTTGTGGTCCTGGCGACTTTCTGGGCACGATCTACCATCATCTGGGGATCGACTCGGCCAACACGTTCATCCATGACTTCAACGGCCGCCCGACGCGGATCGTGGAGCAAGGCGGCCCCATCCGGGAACTGATGGGTTGATCCGTCATCTCTCTGGCGGAGCGTCGAACTCAGCCCACGCGGTTCAGCGCCTCGGGCAACCACGGGATGCCAGTCTGGCTATTCGCCGGCATGCCGCCAGACCTTGACATCTGGCCGGAATGACCGGGCGAGCGGCTTGGCGTGGTGCTCAACTTAGCGAAATTCCGTCTGGCCTGGCCCGCGTTACTCGGCCGCAATCGCCAGCTTGGGCAGTAAGCGTGCAGCCAGCGTGGCGGCGGCGCGTTGCAGGGCGGCCTTGCCGGCGACTTTTTCCTTGAGTTGGGCCGCCACATCGGCCGCGGGCACGCGCGGCGCGACCAGTTTAGAGGCATCCCTCGCGGATAGGCTCGGCCGACTTGGCGCTGAGTTTCTGCGAATGGCACACGGGGCGATCTGGATGCCCTTCACTCCCTGGCCCCGTTGCCGCTTGGACATAAGATGATCTGATACTCCCCGTCGCCGCCCAAGACCAGTCGCTCGTCGTCGGGACAGAAACGAGCGCCATAGACCGGGCGATCCGTGGCCAGGGAAAAGACTTGCGACTGATCGAGCGCCACCAAGTGCAAGCCGGGCTGAGGTTCCACACGGGCAAAGCGGCGACCATCGGGGCTGCGGCGGCGGGGGTTTATTTTAGCGGCCCAAGGAACCGTTTCCACCGGTGCCGTTAAGTGGTTGCCAGCGGCGTCCCACAGGTATGACCGGTCGGAGTCGCAAAGCATGAAATGTTGCCCGTCGGGCGAAAACGCCGCCGCCAGATCGCGAAACTCCAAGGGACCGGGTGCAACGGCCACGCTGTCGGCTTTGACCAGCGGCGCTTTGGCGTCTTTGTCTACGAACCAAACCAGGGCCAACGCCTTTTCTCCCGCGATCGCGGCGCGACCGCCCGCGTTGAACGCCACGAAGGCGGTCCGATCGGCTGCTGCCGTAATAGCGGCCAGCATGGCCGCGGGATGGGGAGTCTGGAACTGTGACAACTTTTTGCTGGTGTAAGGGTCGAGGACAACGTGAAAGTCCTTGCGGCGACCGACGGCAAACAACCGTCCTTGGGACGAAAGCAGGTCGCGGATTGAGACACCGCCTAACGATTTCCTCAACACCCCTTGGGGAGAGTCGCGGTCGAACCGCATGATGCCACTATCCGTGAGCAAAAACAACTCGGTCGAATGGCGGCCAAGGAAAATGCGTTTTCGAGACTTGGGCAATTCGTACGTGGTGATGGCCGTGGACGTCTTGAGGTTGATGATCGTGACGAATTTGTCTTGCACGAGCGCCGCGTGCGTTCCCGCCTCGTCAAAGATGATGTCGCGAATGGGGCCCGGCGATCCCTCCAGCGGAACCCATTCTGGCGGGGCGGCCCCATCAGCCCAGTGTCGCAGTAACCGCCATTCATAATCGCGATACTCAGGCTTGCAGGCATCGAGAATTTCCACCGCCAACTGTTGCTTGCCAGCGGCGAGGAAGCCCTGGGCCGCCGTCAGACTGTTGGTATATTCGCCAAACGTCTCCGATTGAACCAATTCCTTCACGCGCCCCTCGGCCCGTTCCTTGGCGGCCAGTTCTTGCTCGGCGCGCTTCTCGGCGTCCGACTTGGCAAGATTGGCCCGGTTCGCCTGTTCCTCGGCGGTTCGGCGATCGGTCGCCGACTTCGCCGCCGCGAGTTGGGCGGCGGCGGCGTCTGATTCAGCCTGCTTGCGCCTCGATTCGGCTTGCTGGCGCGCTTTCACTTCCCGCTGAAGGCGTTCCAACGCCTCTTGCTGCTGTCGTCCGTACTCCTCGGCCAGGCGGGTCTGTTCTCGAGCGCGTTGCGTTTGTTGCTTCTCGCCAGCGAGTGCCAAGCGGGTTGCCTGTTGCGATGCCTTCAACCGCCCATTGTCGATCGACAAGACGATGGTGGCGACGATCAACGTCGAAGCGGCTAGCATGCTCGATAGCGACACCGCCGGATTACGCCGGGCCCAGCGCCAGGCGCGCTCCAAGCCGCCGACGCGGCGAGCCAGAATCGGACGGCCATCCAGGTATCGCCGCAATTCCGCGGTGAGCATTTCCGCGGAGGCGTAACGACGGGCGGGCTCCTTTTCCAGCGCCTTCAGGCAGATCGTTTCCAGGTCGCGCGGCACGCCCGGCTGCAATTGCCTTGGCGGAACCACCGGCTGATTTTGCACCTGCTGCAATGTATCCATTGGCGACGCGCCTCGGAAAGGCGGCCGGCCGGTTAACATTTCGTACAGAATCGCGCCCAGGGAATAAATATCCGCCGGGGGACCAATCTCGCGCGTGCGGCCCGCGGCCTGCTCCGGCGCCATATAACTGGGCGTGCCCATCACCGCGCCGCTGTCGGTTGCGCCAGAGTCGCTTTCCAATTGCTTGGCCAACCCAAAGTCGGCGATTTTGGGCTGTCCGGCCGAGGTCAGCAACACATTGGCCGGCTTGAGATCGCGATGGACGATCCCTTTTTCGTGCGCCGCCGCCACGGCCTCCGCCAGCATTTCCGCCATCTCCGCCGCCTGCCGCGGCGGCTGAGGAATCCCTTGCAGTTTGGCCGCCAGGCTGCCGCCGTCCACGAATTCCAACGAAATGAAAGGCAATCCCTGATGTTCGGCGATTTCGTGGATCTGCACGATCCGCGGATGCTGCAAGCGGGCGACCGCTTCCGCCTCGGCCAGAAACCGGACCAGGTGCTCCGGCCCGGCGTGCTGCCCGCTCAAGATCATCTTCAGCGCCACCATGCGGTTCAGCCGCAACTGCCTGGCGCGATAGACAACGCCCATGCCGCCGCGACCCAACTCCGACAAGATCTCATAGCCGGGCGGGCTGGAAACCTTCATCGCTTTATGCTTCTTGCGCGCCGCTGGCGGACTGTACGCCATCGTCTCGGGCGGCATCTGGGGCGACCCTCCGGCAACCGTCTCGGGAGCATCGCGGACAACTTGCTCTCTTGAAGAGGGAAATGATTCTTCCTCAAGGAGGGCATCCAATTTAGGCAGACGCAAATCCACGCTCCTGGCCGGTAGTTTCCGCCCGCCACGGATCGCCCTACGCATCTGAATGGCAATCGGATCGCCTGCTACCAGCCGCTCGACTTGCAAAGAGCAAAGCTCGCACTGGTCCAAGTGCTGGGCCAATTGCTCCTCGTCGGTGGCGGAGCCACGTCCGCCGACGATCCGCCGCAGATCGGCCAGTTGGCGGTTTTCGAAACAGACGGGCATGAGAGTCTGCGAGGAGGTACGAATTGTTTTTCAGTCAAACTGCTACCAGTCTCGTTTCAGCGGCTTTTTCTCGGCGATCTCGGCCTTCCATTGGGCCAATCGATCGGCGAACTCCGGCGGGGCCAGCATCGCGGCGCGCGTCACGGCCTTTTCGGCCTCGGTGAAATCCCTTTGCCGGGCTTGGGCCGCCGCCAACGCCGCCAGCGACAGCCAGTCCAGGCTGCCGGCGATGGCGATCGCCGCCTTGGCATGCGCTACCGACTGGCGAGCGTTGGCATCCTGGCCGCCTGGCGGACTGGCATGAAGCCAGGCCAACACCAAGTGGACCTCCAGCGGATCGATGCCGGCAGTCAAGGAACGTTCCAGGTGATGGGCCGCGGCCACGGTATTGCCTTGGTCAATTTCGATGCGGGCCAGCAGGAACGACAACTTGCCGTCGCGCTGTTGGGGATCGAGACTGCCAGCCAGCGCTTTTTTTTGCCATTCCTGGCTCCCTTTTTCATCATGAAGGAGAAACAGGCGGCGGGCCTCGGCCAGATTGGCCAGCGGTTGCAGTTTGACATCCAATTCCGCGGCCTCGCGAAAATCGGACTGGGCCTCGGCCAGTTGACGCAACCGCAGTTTGCACAGCCCGCGGGCCAAGAAGAACTCACCCAGCGCGCCGCGCTGTTCGATAATGTCGTTGAGTTGAGCCAAGAGTTCACGGTGATCGTCTGGCCCGCGCAGCTCGCAAGGATCTGCCAAGAGAAACAGTTCGTCGCGGGCGCGGTCTTGCGCGCGTTGAACGTGCGGCAGGGTGAAGGCTTTGGCGTATTGAAGCTCCAGGTTTCTGTCGACGAGCGTGCGAAAGTCGTTGGCAATCGCGGCCCACAATGCGGAAACTTCAGCCTGCTGGCGGGCGGACAACCTGAACGCGACTTTCACGGAACCGGGTTTGGCGCTCGAATCCCAAATATATGGAACGCCCTGCGCATCGCAAGTCATTTTGTCCAATACAGAACTGATAACTTTGACGACGTATTTCTCTTCCGGCGAGCTCTCAATCATTGCGATTTTTTCGCGTTGTTCGGCCACCTTGCTTCGCAACGGTTGAATACCTGGCTCGACCTTGACGACAAACTGCTCGGCCGGCCCAATCGCCTGCTCGGCAAGGTTCCACTGCTCTTGGCAGACCGAAAGCCGTTGCGTCAGTTTTCGAACTCGCTGGGCGGCGGCAATTGCCTCTGAGTCATTGGGCTCGAACTGCAGCCAACTGTCTTCCCACCGGCGCAACTCGCTCAACGGCCGGAACTTGGGCTTTTTGCCCGGCGGAATCAAATTCACCACATGTTCGATGGGAAGCACCAGCCGGGTCCGCTGGTCGCTGCCCATCAGGCTGGTAAGCATGCCTTGAATGCGGTTGAATTTGGCGTCCCATAGCGGCGCGCCGGCGGCGGAGGTGTCGAAGCCGCGGTCCAGCACCACCCAGTTCATTTCTCCCGCCAGGCCGGGCGTGACGGCCGAGCGGTTTTCGTACCCCAACCGCAACATTTGCGCGTCCATGCGCCGTGCGACGACGGGGGGCGGCAATACGGCACCAGGGACCGTGAGCTGATCTTGCGGAGGCTGTTGCAACGGACCAAAACGGGGGAACAAGCGTTCTCCCGCCGCGAACTCGGGTTGGACGGCGAAGCCGATCTGCTCTTTAGCCAGGCTCTTGGGCGGCTTCTTCACAATCAAGATCGCCACATCGTGCGCACGGCTAGCGGCGACTACGCCCGAAACGTCGCACGATTGGTCGCCCGGCAGGATAAGGCTGGCCTTGGTGGCATCTTGCACCAAGGCAAAACTGGTGGCGACCAACCCTTCGTTGGTGACGAAGAAGGCATTCCCCAGCCGCGTCCCCCCCTTGGTCTTCACTTGCAGCGAAACCTGCCCGCGAGCCGCCGCCGGCCAGGCGGCAAGAATCGGCAAGAGGAAAAACAGTACCACAGCCACCGGCAACGAGGCTGGCCGCCGCCAGCTCTTGCCCTTGATGATGCTTTGACAGTCGATCCTCATGGGGCGGTCTCCGGCGGAAGGAATCCTGGAATGTCTTGCCCGACCGGAACACGCACCGTGTTGTCGTGGCTCAGCACGCGGTCGGTACCCGCGAAATAGGTATGAAAGCCCTCCACCACCAGGTTGAAGGAGCGGACGGGCTTTTCCTCCTCTAGAATTTTTTGAACAGGCGAAATCGAAGTGACACCGTGCAAGACCATCCCCGGTTGCAGTTCCTTGGCCCGCACCCAGCCGCGGCCCGCCACCCAAAACGGATGCCCCCCACTGGCGCGAATGATACCGTTAGCCGTTTCGATGCGAATCAATGCCTCGGGCGCCCGCATGGTCGTCCGCAGCACCGGCTTATAGGCTAGCTCGCCCGTCGTCGGGTCTTGCGACAAGACAATGTCTCCCAGGCGAATACGGTCGACATCCACCGGCCCGCGGTCGGTCCAAACGGGAGTGCCGCCAGCCAGGCAGTCCTTCTTGACTTGCGGTTTGCTCGACGCTGGACGGACGGGCGTGAACGTGGGTGGCGGCTTCTCGCCGACATAGGTGCTGTAGCCAACCGCGTAGGTTTGCTCCAGCGGTTTGCTCCCCTCGACGTGAACGGCGTTGTGGTCGTTCCACCATTGCCACCAGTCGTCGGGCGTTTTAACCTCATCCTCGCCGGTAAACTCGCGGAGGAAGTCCCCGATCGTGGCATTGAGCGCCTGGATCTTTTCGTTTTCTTGCTTGAGGAATGCCTCGCGAAACTGGCGGTCTCGGTTGGCGGCATCGCGGGCCTGGCTGGCGGCCGAGTTGATATCCCCCTTCAGAAAAAAGACTTGTTCCAGAACGGCCAGTTGCCGCTTGTCGGCCCCGTCCGAGAATGCCGTATAACGATAAACGAGCGGCTGCCCTGGCTGAACCAGCAATTGCGAGGTGCTCAGCCAAGGGCTGCGCAACATGCCCAGCAGGGGCGGAAAGTACGAATACTCATCGCGTTCTTTCAAGGCCTCGGCCGCGGCGATGCGGACTTCTGGCCATTGCGCAAACACCGCGTGCCGCGCCAGCGAGAGCGAGGCTTCGGGCTCTGGCATGGCCGCCAGGGCCTTTACCACCGACAGCCCCCCTAGCGAATTGGCCGATGATAAATGGACCTCCCAGGCGGGAATCACGGCCACGGAATCGAGCTCGCCGCGCATCTCGATAAGTTGCCTCGCCACATCCACGTAGGACGGCTTGTTGGCGGACTCAAACTGGTTCTTGATCTGCCGCAGTTCCTTACTGCTGGCTTTGAGAACAATGGCGGCCTGTTTGGCTTGCAGGCGGGCGGCGGTAATTTCGGCCTTCGTCCGCCAGGCACCGTCGATGAATTGCTGGCCCAAGCGCTCGCGGGCCTTGGTATGGTCCGGTTGCAATTCCAGGACGGCCGAGAGGTGAACCCTTTCTTGATCTGGCAACGAGTGCTTGCGGCAATAATCGGCCAGATCGAGTTGGCTCGCCAGCGTCGGCTGGGAAGCCATGCGCAGCTTGCGGTATTCGTCTTGGGCTTTCAACAGGGAAGCAAGAGGCTTGATCTTGTCGGCGGCGACCCACCTTCCGCCGTAGCGGACAAAACCATTCTGCCAGCGCACGGCTGGGTCGTCGGGCGAGGTTTGCAAGGCCTTGGCCAGCAGTTCTTGCCGAAGTTCCCCCTGCCCTTGGCGCTCGGCTTGGGCGGCTTCTTCCAGGGGCGATGCGGCGATCGGCGCCCTGGCGGCGGGGGGAGCCGCTTCCACCTGGCAGGCCAGGGCGGCCGCCATTAAGAACGGCAACACAACCGAGTGAACATTCGAGAAACGAATTAGAATGGCATTCATGGGACAGGCCGTAACGGGGTGATCTTGGAACCTACCACCAGGGGAAGCATCGGAGTCTGTTCAGGCTGCATGCGGCCAAGCGCAACGCACTTCACCGGTATTACGCTGGCCGTGTGGAATACCTGTCAGGACTTTTCGAAATCTTGCCGGTGCTGGCTTGCCAAACTCCGGGCGACCATCCAAAATCACAAATCACCCCCCTCAAAATAGCTATGTAGCAGTCCATGTCAACTACTTCGCCAACCTTGCTGCATCGCGTGCGAAATGCCGCGGATAACGCCGCCTGGAAGCAATTCGTCAACCTGTACACGCCCCTCTTGGCGGAGTGGTGCCAGGCGGCCGGGTTGAGCGAGGCCGATACGGCCGACCTGATCCAGGAGGTGCTATTGTTGTTGATGCGAAAGCTGCCCGACTTTGACTATGACGGGCAAAAGACCTTTCGTGGCTGGCTGCGGACGGTCACGATCAATAAATGGCGAAGTTTGCAACGCAAACGCCGCGAGCAGCAGCTTGGATCGGACGACGGCCGCCTACGCAACTTGCCCGACGAATCGGCGGTGATGTTTTGGGAGCGCGACTACCAGCAGTATCTGATGAATCGGGCGTTGGAACTGATGCGGGACAATTTCGATCCCAACACCTGGAAAGCTTGCCTGCTGAGCGTTTCCACCGGCCGCACCGCCGCCGATGTGGCCCAGGAACTCGGCATGAGTACCGCCAGCGTGTTTACCGCGCGCTCGCGCGTATTGAAGCGGCTGCGCGAGGAGCTGGACGGACTGTTGGATTGATCCAACCGCCAGGGGACACCCAACCAACCATGGTACACCCATGATTCTAGCGTGGGGCCATTGCCGTTGGGTTGAGGACCTAAAGCTTTGCTAAAACGCTGGTTGCGAACTTCGCGACATGACCTCCAGCGGCTGGAAATAGAAATGCCGTCCCGCGTAGTTTGAATGAAGGAGGCGATTCCATTGCCGACGCGCATGGGAGAAACGTTTGCGAGGGCGGCATTTTGCCCCTACTTCTAGCACCGGTCACCGGCGGCGGGTGTCTCACTGGCTTCGATATCGCTATCAGCCCGTAAGAAAACGCCATCGTGGACAATTGTGGCGTTCTTCAACCTCGCCAATTCTGGAGCAAAGCTTTTCACGGCTCGCAAATGACAACTTACGTCGTTATTTTTGGCATCGCTTCCGTGCGAAGGCGCAGCCTATTGAATTCTTCAGCAGGCTGCTTATCAGAGAAGAATGACTCCCCAAGCTCAAGACAGAGCTGGGGTGACTTTGTCCTCCAATAAAACAGCCGGCCCAGGATCATTCCTGAGCCGGCTATGAAGGGATCGAAGTACAGAACGGATTCACGGGCCGTTGGCAATTCCTGGCTGGCCGGGAGCAGCGGGGCCTTGCAAACCAAGTCCCACGGCGGGGCCAGCGGGGCCTTGTACGCCTGGACCGGCGGGAATTGGCTCGATCGGACCAACACCTGGTCCGGCACCAGGATCGATCAGGGCTGGCTGAAGGGGGGCCACACCTGGCCCAACGGGGGCGATGCCAATGTTGGAGTCGATATTTCCATTGAAGCCGAAGTTGCCCCCGGCGAAGCCAAAGCGGCCAGGGCCGCCTTGAAAATTGACATTAGCCCCATTGTACCAACCGCGGCCATAGTCCCAGCCAGCTCCCCTTTGATAGACACCCCAGCCGTAACCGCCACCGTAGCCCCCTGGGAAACCACCGCGAAAGTTGGCCGCATAGCCGCCACGGTAGCCGTAACCCCCGCCGTAGCCGCCACATTGGGCGTAAACGGAACCAGCAGCCATCACGGCAGCAATAACCAGGCTCAACGCACCGATTCGAACTTTGGAAAGTGACATCACAAACTCCTTATAGCCTTGAGGGTTACCGATTGTCCCGCGAAAGTCGCGGGGCACTCTCCCGTCAAGCGTCGTTTGTGGATGCTTTGTTACCACTTTCTTCCGTTGTCGCTTGCCGAGCATACGCCATGCTTCCCGACACCGCGGGCTTGGCGAGACGTTGCAAGACGTTGCATGCCGCGATTACGTCGATTGCCCAGGCCAAGTTTCGAGCAGCCTGGTCAAGCCATGATTTCTTGGACGACGCGGCCTTTCACGTCGGTCAGCCGCATATCGCGGCCGGCGTAGCGAAAAGTCAGCCGCTCGTGGTCAAGGCCCAGCAGGTGCAAAATGGTGGCGTGCCAGTCGTGGACATGGACCTTCCCCTCGACCGCCTCGTAGCCGTAGTCGTCGGTGCCGCCGTACGAACAGCCGGCCTTCACACCGCCGCCAGCCATCCACATGGTGTAGCCCTTGTTGTTATGGTCGCGGCCATCGCCCTGGGCGTATGGCGAACGGCCGAACTCGCCGCCCCACAAGACCAGAGTGTCGTCGAGCAGGCCGCGGCGATCCAAATCGGCCAGCAGGCCGGCGATGGGCCTGTCCACGGATGTGCAATTGGCGGTGAGCGATTCTTGCAGGTTGCGATGGTGGTCCCAACCGCCGGACGTAATCTCGACGAACCGCACGCCCGCCTCGACCAATCGCCTGGCCAACAAGCATTGCCGGCCGAAATTGCTGGAACCTTCGGCCGAACGGCCGAAACCGCCGCCAAATCTTCCTGGTCTCCCGGCGTTATTTCGCGGTTCCTCGATGCCGTATAGTTTAAGCGTCTCGGCGTTTTCCTGATCGATGTCCAAAACTTCCGGCATTTCGCTTTGCATGCGGAATGCCAACTCATACGACGAAATTAATCCCTCGATCTCGGAATTGCCCCCCAGCGAATCAGCGGCGGCGCGGTTTAACTGCTGCGTATAGTCAAGCTGCACGCGTTGCGCGTCGAGCGAGCGGCGGCTATTTTGCAGGTTGCTGACTTCCACGCCGGAACCAAAACCGCTTCGGCCGATGCGCGTCCCCTGGTAGAGCGCCGGCAGGAATGACGCGGCGTAGTTCGCCGCGCCGCCGTTGGTCCGTGGCGGGTTGATCGTGATGAATCCGGGGAGATTTTGGTTGGTGGTTCCCAGGCCGTACAAGGCCCATGCGCCCAGGCTCGGCCGGGGGAACTGAAAGACACCGCAGTGCATTTGCAAGAATGCCTGGGCATGGTTTGGCAGGTCGGTGTGCATGCCGTTGAGCACGCATAGCCTGTCGGCGTGCCTGGCCACTTCGGGAAATAGCTCGCTGATTTGCAGGCCGCTTTCGCCGTGTTGCGCAAACTTGAACGGAGAACCCAGAATTTTGCCGCGGCGAGATCCGCTTCCCACGCCCGGCGGTGCCAGATTGCCGTTGTCGGACGTGAGCTTTGGTTTGTAGTCAAACGTGTCGAGGTGGCTGGGACCCCCTTCCATGCAGAGGAAGATGACCCGCTTGGCTCGTGGCGCGAAGTGCGTCTCTTTTGGTGCTAGCGGGCTATCTTGTACTTCCCTGGCCCGCGCTGCCTGCTCGTGAGCCAGTGCGGCAAACGCCAGGTAGCCAAAACCTGATCCGGCCGTCTTCAAAAAGCTTCTGCGAGAAAACATGTTTGGGCTCCGGACGGTCACTCGCGATACTGGAACTCCGCGCTGGCAAACAGCGACTGGCAGAACACGCTCCACGCCTCGCGCTCTTGCCGCGATTGCGGCACGGAATCCTTGGTCAATTGCATTTGGTACGCGTCGATGAATTTGATTGCGCCAGACTGTTCATCGGGCGTGGGCGGACGGCCGAAAAACCGGACGAAAGAATCGTGAATCCGATCGGCCGCATTCTCTTTCTCCAGCAACTTTTCGGCTGCCGCATCGGCCGCGCGCATCACAAAGTCGTTATTCAGCAAGAAAAGTGCCTGCGAAGGGACGGTTGTCCGCTCGCGGCTGACGGCGATTAGCGATGGATCGGAAGCGTCGAACAGCGCCAACGCCTCGGGCACGTTGTCACGAATGATTGGCAGATAAATCGAGCGATATCTGTTGCGAGCATCGTTAACGGCGGCCAACGCGGGGCTAGGCCCAAAACTCGTCACGGGCCCTTCGCCTGCTTGCGCCACGGCTGAACCGGCCGGCGGCATCTCGTCGAGTTGTTCACTCACGGCCAGCATGGCATCGCGCAGGGACTCGGCATCGAGACGCCGGGGCTGCATTCGCCACAACAAGTTGTTGTCGGGATCGATCTCCATCGCGGCGGTATAGGAGGTCGAACTGAGTTGATAGGCCCGGCTCATTACGATGTATTTGATCAGCTTCTTGACGCTCCAGCCGTCGTCCATAAAGCGGATGGCAAGATGGTCGAGCAGTTCGGGGTGCGAGGGGGGGCGGCCCGCCATGCCGAAATCGCCGGCGGTCGGGACCAGTCCGCGGCCAAAAAGCTGCAGCCAAACGCGGTTGGCCATCACGCGGGCGGTCAGCGGGTTTTCACGGCTGGCGATCCACTCAGCGAATTCCAGTCGGCCGCTGCTCGCCGAAGGAATATCGAGCGGCTCGCTCCTTATGACTTGCAAAGTGCCGCGGGGGACAAGCGCTTCGCTCGGCTGATCGGGTTCACCGCGAACGTAGATCGGGCTGTCGCCGATGGTTCGCATGCCATCGTAGGTGAAATCACCGAACGCTCGTCTTTGGCCGAACCGGGATTCGGATCGGGATGTCGCGGGTTTGTCGCGAACGCCCATCGCCAGCAGTTTGGGAGTGCCATCATCGTTATAGGCGTCTAGCCTGGCTTGCAGCAGCGCCATCCGCCCCATGGCAAAAAACTGCTGCAACCCGTCCCGGTTGTTCCGCATGGAGGCCCGCACCCCTTGCAGTTGGCCCTCGACTCGCTGCCGTTCGCGTTCCGACAATTCGGACGCCGCCGTGGTCACGCCCGATTCAGCGGAGAGCGTTATCAAGGGCGTCGCCCGTTGGGCGTTGATGTAGCGGACGGTGCCGTAGAACGTCGCGGTGCCGCGGAAGATACCGGCGATGGCGTAATAATCGGCCTGCGGAATCGGGTCGAATTTGTGGTCGTGGCAACGGGCACAAGCCACGGTGATGCCTAAGAACGCCTGCGTTGTCACGTCGATCTGCTCATCAACCACGTCCAACTCAAATTTCAGGCCGTTTCGCTCGTTGAGCGTCTTGGGACCAATCGCCAGGAACCCGGTGGCGATGGTTCGCTCGGCCTCGATTCTTGGGTCGTCCGACGGCATCAGGTCGCCGGCAAGCTGCTCTCGAATAAATTGGTCGTATGGCTTGTCGTTGTTTAGTGCGGATATGACGTAGTCGCGATAGCGCCAGGCTTGGGGATAGAAGAAGTTCACCGTCTTGCCCGTGCTCTCCGCATATCGGGCAACATCCAGCCAGTGGCGCGCCCACTTCTCGCCGAAGCGCGGCGAGTTCAGTAGCCGGTCGACTTCTTCTTCCAAGGCAGCGGACGAACTGGCGGCGGAAAAGGCCTCCGCCTCGGCGGGCGTAGGGGGCAAACCGGTCAGATCGAAGGAGAGACGACGCAGTAACGTCCGCCGATCCGCTTCGCCAACCGGTTGCAACTCTTTTGCTTCCAGAGCCGCCAGCACAAACCGGTCGATGTCGGTCCGCGGCCAATCTCCCTGCTTGACTTGGGGAGCTTCGACTTTCTTCGTCGTCTGGTACGCCCAGTGTTTACGGCCCTCTTGCATGTCGATCTGGTATTTGTCGACGACGACCGACTCGCCATCGCGAGGATCCGCCGCCCCCGTGGCCACCCAGTGTTCAAAGTTGGCAATGACCTCGGCGGACAGCTTTTTGTCGGGTGGCATCTGCAGATTATCGTCCGTCTGCTTGATCGCCTTGATTAGCAAGCTTTGCCCAACATTGCCCGGCACGACCGCGGGGCCAATCTCCCCCCCTTTGCGGATTCCCTCGCGCGTGTCCAGCAGCAAGCCCCCTTCAACTTCCTTGGCATCTTTGGAATGACAGCCATAGCACTCTTTCACCAGCACCGGGCGGATATTCCTTTCAAAGAACTCCAGTTGGCCGGCTGGTATCGACTGGGCGAAAGCTGGCACGGCCGCGCAGAACGACGCCGCAACGGCTATGAGGCTGAAGAGATGGCGCATGGTTGCGGCCTGCTGGAGATATGCTGGAGTACCGCGAACTAGAATCATAGCACCGGTGGATTAAGAGAATCTTAAACGACGGCGGCAATGCGCCACATGGCCGCCGCCCAGGTGGAACCTACGAATCGAACGAACCACTCTCGACTCGCTGTTGGAATGGTCCTCTGATACGATTGAGAGACGTTCGCGTGGCGAATGGTCCCCTGCGGATGCGTCATTTTGGTGCTGTTCCAGCCAAGGTTGAACCCATGAGATCTGTTCTGCATTTCAAAAGTCACGCGGCTGGCCTGGTTGTTTGCCTGTTGCTTTGTGGCTGGCAATCCGCGGCGGCGCAGGCGAAGAAGATCGACGGCGATCAATTGCTTGACCCGGAACGATTGATTGAGATTCGCATTGAACTGGCGGCGCGGGACTGGAGCCTTTTATGCAGCCAAAGCCCCAATGGCAGCGCAATGTTTGGGGGCCTGCCCAGCGAGAGTTCTTACACGTACTTCAAAGCCGATATCTGGATCGAAGGCCAAAAGATCGAATCGGTCGGTGTACGCAAGAAGGGGTCGTTCGGATCGGCGGACTTTCAACGGCCTTCCCTGAAAGTTGAGTTTGACGAGTATGTGCAACAAATTCCCGTGAAAGGGCTAAGCCAGCTTACGCTCAACAACAACAAACAAGACCAATCGCAAGTCAGCCAGTTGCTGACCTACAAGTTGTTTCGCGATGCCGGCAACCCCGCGCCGCGCTGCAATCTGGCCCATGTGACGGTCAACGGTACGAGTCTCGGAATCTATTCCAACGTCGAGAGCATTAAGAAGTCGTTTCTCAAGCGTTTTTTTGAAGACAAGTCAGGGAATCTGTATGAGGGATCATTGACCGACTTTCATCCTGGGTCGCTCGACTACCTGGAAATGAAAACAAACGAAGTCGAGAATGACCGTGCCGACATCAGGCGGTTGGCGGAATTGCTGGCCGCGGACGGGGCGCTCGACTTGGGCGAACTTGAAAAAATCATCGACCTCGACTCGTTCTTTCGCCACTGGGCGCTGGAGGCGATGACAGGCTTCTGGGACGGGTATGCCTCGAACCAGAACAACTATTTCCTCTATTTCAACCCGGCGGATGGCAGAGGGTACTTCATTCCCTGGGGAGCCGATTACGCCTTTACCAGCCAAGGGCCGATGAGTTTTGGCCAGGGCGTGCCGGCGATTTACGCGCAAGGCATTCTGGCCAACCGGCTGTATCACACGAAAGGCGTTCCCGAAAGGTACCAGGCCACAATGCGGCGATTGCTGGATGAAGTCTGGAACGAAAAAGAAATGATTGCCGAGGTCGATCGCGTCGAAGAACTCATTACACCTCATCTGCATCAATCCCAATCTGGTACGCCAAAGGCAATGGACGAGTTGCGTGAATTCATCAACACCCGCGGCGCAACTTTGCAAACAGCGCTGGAAGCATGGCGGCCCTTTGTGCCGCGACGTCCTCGCACGCCTACGCACATCGTGCCGATCGGCAACGCGAATGGGACTTTTTCAACCGTCTGGAGCGAAGGCAAGCCCGATCCGGCCGACGGCGGGGAAGCCGATATCACGGTTGAACTCAACAACGAACTTCTCGTGCTGAACCAACTGCAAGTCCGTGTGCAAGCATTGCGAATTGCCCGATTTGGCGGAGGGGGCTTTGGTGGGTTTGGAGCCCCCGGTGGCGGATTCGGCGGGCCTGGTGGCCCACCCGCCGCTGCGCAATACACCGATTCGCCCGTCAGTCTTGTGTTTACGGGTACCCGCACGACCGACGACCAACCTGTCACAATGTCGTTGACGATTGCCCGGGAATCGTTTGGGCAGGACTCGGAAGATCCCATTCGCGTGACCGGCAGCTTGACCGAAGGACGCGGCGGAGGAGGAGGATTTGGCTTTGGCGGACCCGCGGGAGGACCTAAGCGATACCTGACTGGCCACGTTCAGTTGGCGAAATCCGGAACGAAGGCGGGCGATGCGGTGGCGGGCCAGATCGACCTGAAAATTGTCGAAACGCGCGGCGGAATCTTCAGCGGCAACCAAGGTGGCAACCGTGGCAGGGGTAATCGCGGCGGCGGCCCAGGATTCGCCCCGCGGCCGACACGGGTCCCGGCTCCGTCGCGCGGTCCAAAAGACTGACGAAATCAGCCACTGTCCTCGCACGGGCCAGGCTGTTGCAACGGGTGATAGCCATCAAATCGCCGTAACCAACTACTCGGGCGGCGCGGCCGGATCGTTGTACCAGACGTTGAGAATTGCCAACGATTTGGTTAAGTCGATATTCCGCACCCGCACCTTCACCACGTCCAGGCCGGTTCGACGCCTCAGGTCGCCCAGCAGTTCATCGCGATGTGCCGCCCCCAGCCATTCCAGCTTGTCGTACTCGATGGTGAGCTTGACGAGCTTGCCGGCTCCCTTCTTGTTCTTCGCCCCCTTGCCCTTGTTCTTAGCTGGCGAGTCACTCCCCACAATTCGTTCTTTCAGGATGGCCGTGCCGAGAATTAGCAGATTGACAACGGCCAACTCGGCATAGCTCGTCTTTCTGTTCGACAGGGAATTGATGACGGCGATGCCGATAATCACAAACAAGTAGGTCATCTCCTTCACGCGAATCGCATCGGTTCGGTAGCGAAGTACCGCGAAAATCGCGAACAGGCCCAGCGCCATTCCAATGCTCAATTCCAGCTTCTTCATGGTGAAGCAAATGAAGAACACGGTCACATTCATCATGACCGCGGTAAAGGCAAACGCGCGTTCACGCTGGCCGGGGTAAACCGCGAAAATGAGCATCAGCGCCAGAAAAAATGCATTGATCGCGAAGCGAACCAGCATTTTGTAAAGATCATCGTCGAAAACCGGTACTTCCAAAAACTCCATGAACAAACCCCTTCGCACGGATCACGCGTTTGGTGTGGATGATGGAAAGCGATGCATCTGCCCGGCCCGGCAACGTCACGGCCAGGCCGATTCATTCCGGTTTCAGATGCCGTGTGAAGAACTCCACCATTTGCAGCTCGGCGGGCGTCCCCTTGTGCGTGGGCGTGTAGATGAACGTGTTCTCAATTTTAAGTTCGTCCATCCGCGACTTAAGCTGTCGGCCGAAGTTGGGGTGGTGAATTCCCTGTCCTGGCTTGGCATCGGCGGGTAGCGGGCCGTCCTCCTCGCTGTAGATCATGAACAGGGGCGGGTCGTCCTTGGTCAGGTGTGTGATCGCCGCCGCCTCGTTGTACATTTTTTGCTGTTCGGCCGAGGGGTGTAGCGCCTCGTCGGCGGATTTCAGGCCGTAAACCAGAAATAGCGAAGGGTGTTCCCAGGCTCGGCCGCCGATCAACTCCTTGATCTTGATCGGGTCGTACGTTCCCTGGCCGCCAAACGTGGCGACGGCGCTGATCCGCGTCGATTGCCGCAACACAGGATCATCGCTGTCGGGGTCGGCCAGGTCGTCGTGAAAGCCAATCCACATGGAGATCCCCGCCCCCGCCGACCCGCCGAAGCAGGCTACACGCGCCGGGTCGATGTTCCATTCCTTGGCCATCGTCCGCAGATATTGCACCGCCCGCGCCCCGTCGTGCTGCGGCACGGGAAACAGCACATCCTTGCCGTTGACAAAGCGGTAACGGATCGCGGCCAGGCTGATGCCGTTACCCAAGGCCCACCGCAGCACCCCGGCCGAGACAGGCTGTTTGTCGCCGCCGACAAAGCCGCCCCCGTGGATATAGACCAGCAGCGGCGTCGGCGATTTCGATTCGGCCTGGTAAAAATCGAGGACGTTTCGCTCATGCGGCCCATACGCCACGTCGGCGTGCGTCGGCTTGGCTGCTGGCTGCGCCCGCTCGGCGGCCAATTTCGCGCGATAGGCCTGGGCTTCTGCCGCGGTCAGCACGCCATCGCCGTTGGCATCGGCCTTGGGATAGAGCTTGAGCAACTCCTTCAAGCGCTGCTTTTCCACCTGGGCCGGTTCCGCCGCGACGGCCGGGCCAGCAGCCAAGGACATCAACGCACAAACGAGCAACCAGCGAATCGGAAGCATGGCGGACCTCAAAGGTGAAGGAGCCGATAGTGTCAATAGAGGCAAGTCCCCAGCCAAAGCAGAACCCTGAACGTGTCCATTCAAATGCTTCTCACCCGCGAACGCAATAAAAATCGCCGGGCCAGGATCCCACTCTGCAACCAAGAGTACCGGCGACCCGGCTGCTCATTTAACCTGCGCGACGACCATTCCTGGACAGAATATAGGCAGCGCTTGCCTCACTCGGCCCGCACCAAAAAGGCCACAGGCCGCGCAGACCAGAAAGGATTTAGTCCCTGCTGCGCGTCACAACATTTGGGACTTTTCTGCGCGATTTCTCGCCACTTTCAGCACATCAGTATAGTGCTCCGAAACGAGCTCCCGGCAGTTTCAACGAGCACCACCTCAGTGTTCCGCGATAACGGAACGGGGAGATCGACCGACGCCACGGTGAGTGGTCAGACGGAGACCGGGACAACAAAAACATCAGTCACAAAATTAAGTTGTATTCACCCAGCAGCCTGACACAATAAGGCGAGCCGCCTGGATGCTGGAAACACCCAAGCGGCTCTCACCACCCGCAACCCTAGTTAGGAGGGCCACATATGGCTAAACGCCAGTCTACTTCACGCGCGCACGTAGGGGCAATTTCATCCGCGCTCATTCGGGCTGTCGGCTACATCCGCCACAGCACTGAAAAGCAAGAGCAGTCTCTTTCGGACTAGCGGCGCGAAATCGAGCGCTAGGCCCTGACATGCGGCTACAGCATCGTCCATTAGTTCGAGGATGATGGAATCAGCGGAGACGACCGTATACCGGCAACTCTTCGAAGAACATGGTCCGCCGCTGGTGATGAAGAGCGACAATGGCGGCCAGTTCCGCGACGAGGGGACCAAGGCACTGCTCGCCGCGTATCAGATCACGCCGCTGTACAATCCCAGCCGCCATCCCAGTTACAACGGCGGCGTCGAACGGGCCAACGGCCAACTGGCCGGCTACCAGGAAGCGCTGGCCGCGTGGCACGGCCGCCCGGGCTTGCCTACCTGTGAAGACGCCGAAAGCTCGCGGCATCTGGCCAACGACCTGGCGCGCCGCGATGGCCTGCGCGGCCCTACCGCGCGAGAACTCTGGGCCGCCCGGCTACCGATCGCCTGTACCGCTCGCGGCGCCTTCCTGGCAACCGTGGAACGGGGCCGCGCTGCCGCCCGGGCATCGTGGGACTTCGCGCCAGACGAACTGCTCACGCACTACCCACAAGCGGCCGTAGACCGGCGAGCGGTGCGCGATGCGCTGGTCACCCACGACCTGTTGCACATCTTGCCGCGTCATCCGCGGCGGACGGCGCGCTGCGACCGCATTGGTCCGGGCGCGTCAGTTCCCGCCGAGACGTTCACGTCAAACGGCGCAATGGCGGAGGACGGGGCATTCGCGCTGCCGGGCGAGCCAGACGTGGCACTCGGCGCTCCCTTCAGTTTCTCCGTGTCGATCGACGCGGCCAGTCGGAAACCCTGATCGTCACGGTGGTTCTTCGGCATGTTGTGGCCACGAAGCGTCGTGCGGCAATACCACGGGTAGCCACGCCATCCGCCGCCGCGAAGTACGCGATTCGCTATTGCGGTGGGACCCATCGGATCGTCGGAGGGCGACCTTGAGTAGTAGTCTCTCCCAAGCCAATCCGCACACCACTCCCACACGTTTCCATGCATGTCGAAAAGGCCGAAAGCGTTTGGTTTCAGCTCTCCGACGGGATGGGTCTTGCCACCGGAGTTTCTAGATAACCAACCGTGCTGTCGCAAGTCGTCCTTGTTCTCGCCGCAGTGGTACGGCGTGGTTGTCCCCGCACGACAGGCATATTCCCATTGTGCTTCCGTTGGCAGCGTAAAGGTCAATTTCGCGGCAGTATTGCTTTGGTTGAGTTTCGTCAAGAACGGCTGAATGGCCTCCCAACTCACGTCGTCCACCGGATGCGCCGCGCTGTCCTTGAATTGAGATGGATTGTTCCCCGTTGCTGATATCCACTGCGCCTGCGTCACTTCGTACTTGCCGAAGTAAAAGGGTCTTGTGATCCGCACACGATGTTGCGGACCTTCGCAGGGAATCGTGTCCATACCCCAATGATCATTAGCGGCCTCTGCCTCTTTCAGAAACCTGGCCTGCTCCTCAGGCGTGGACCCCATCATAAACTCGCCGGGCGGGATGAGAATGAAGGCCATCTTTTCGCCGCCGGGCAGTTCCACTTCCTTTTCGACCGGCAGGCCAAGGTAGTCCGCCCAGGCCTTTTGATGGTCTTTGGCCTGCTTCTGGTCAAATGGCGCAACGGCCATTGGTGGGGTATTTGTCGGGTTCAATTCCGCTACGACACGGAAGCCGTCATGGCTGCTGCGAGACGACGGCGAGTTGAAGAGGCGTGCCGCGCTTCGACAATCGGAAACGGAACTCCACCAAAAGCCGCCGCGGAGGACATGTTTGGAGCCGAGGGCCGGACCCTTGGGGTCGTTGGAAGCGGATGTGCCATACCATTTCTCATCAAAATAGTCGCCGCACCACTCGTACAAATTTCCATGCATGTCGAACAGGCCAAATGGATTTGGCAGCAGCGTACCCACTTGATGAGAACCGTCGCCGGCATTTTTGCCGTACCAAGCATGCTTAGGCAATTCGCTTCGATCTTCGCCAAATGAGTACTGGGTCGTCGTGCCCGCCCGGCAGGAGTATTCCCACTCTGCTTCCGTGGGCAAGCGGTAGGTTCGCTTTTCTTGCGACGAGAGCCATTGGCA
The DNA here is from genome assembly GCA_050247075.1 of Pirellulales bacterium. Lineage (GTDB taxonomy): Bacteria > Planctomycetota > Planctomycetia > Pirellulales > JBFWUW01 > JBFWUW01. The sequence continues at coordinate 32,720 of JBFWUW010000043.1, forward strand.
GTAGGCCACGGCATCGTTCCAAGTGATGTGCGCCGCAGGCAGGTCGTCACTCCCACCGATGAGATACGTTTGGGCGTTTGCATTCCGGGTGGCCTGTTCCGCCCGCGTGACATAGCCCGTGGCAGAAAACTGCTTGTACTGCCCGATCGTAACTTCGGTTGCGCTCATCAAGAACGGCCTGGTGATGACTACCCTGTGTTGTGGCTGCTCGGACTTCCCTATGCGGTCGTCGATGCCGCTATCTGCTTTGGCTTTCTCGGCCGCTTTCAACGCGGCCTCGACCTGTTCATCGCTGCTCCCCATCAGAAACTCGCCGGGCGGGATGAGGATCATCGTCTGCCCGACGCTGTTCGTGTACTCGACCGGCACACCGAGATGGTCCGCCCAGGCCTGCTGATGGTCTTTGGCCTGTGCTTCATCGAACGGGGCGACGGCGGGCGGTGGGGAGTTCGCACCGACGGGAACGGCAGTAGTGGCATCCGGCGCCGTCTTCAGCTTCGCCATGTCGATCGTCAGAGCCAGACGGAAGCCAAGACCGTTGTGACACGCGTCACGGGGCGAAGAACCACGGTTGGCCGACCGAAGGTACACGGCTGCCTGACCCCAGAAAGCACCGCGTCGAACCGGGTCCGGCGAACCGCCGGTAAAGGCGGGATCATCCTGTGGAGAGTGCTTGTAGAAGTCTCCGGAATACATTTCTCCGCACAACTCCTCAACATTGCCATGCATGTCGTACAGCCCGAAGGAATTGGGTTTTAATTCTCCGACCGCATGTGTCTTGCCACCAGAGTTGCCCTGGAACCAGGCATACGCAGACAGTCCAGTCTCTTTGTCACCCGAATGCCAGTCGGTCGTTGTACCCGCGCGGCAGGAATATTCCCACATAGCCTCGGTCGGCAGGACAAACTCTCCCCATGCACGCGCCGGGCTGGCATTCACCTTTGCCAGGAACGGCTGAATGTCGTCCCAAATCACATTCTCCACCGGATGAGTCTTGCTTTCTTTGAATCCCGAGGGATTGCTGCCTGTGACCGCCTGCCATTGGGCCTGAGTGACTTCGTACTTGCCCAGATAGAAGGGCCGGGTGATCCGAACCCTATGCTGCGGCTTTTCCCATTCGATTTCGGTGGGTGACCATTCTCCGTTCGTCGCGATCTTCACGGCCTTGACGGCGCGCTGCTGCTCGTCGTCGTCTGACCCCATCAGGAACTCGCCCGGCGGAATGAGCATGAAGGTGACCTTCGCGCCGCCGGGGAGTTCGACTTCCCTTTCGACCGGCAGGCCAAGGTAGTCTCCCCAGGACTGCTGATGAACTTTGGCCTGGGCCGCGTCGAATGGGGCAACCGCGAGTGGCGGCGATTTCGCAGTGCCGGTCGAGCCAGTTGTGGCACTCGGCGATGAGTCGTCACCTGCATTCAACGCTTGCCGCACCGCATCGACGGAGAGCGACACCCGAAATCCAACGTCGTGGAAACGGGTCGCCGTTTCGTTGGCGAGTCGATTCGAACAACCGCATACGGAAGCGGGGTTTAACAACCCGCCTCCCCGGCCTACGCGCCCGGAACTGGCGGAAAACGGACTGTCTGGGTTGATCGCAGGCTTCTCTAGGAATTGGGCGTACTCGTTCGCATTCCACCCGTCCCGCACCCATTCCCACACATTTCCGTGCATGTCGTACATTCCGAACGGATTAGCCTTCAGTTCGCCGGCCGGATGCGTTCGTCCACCGCAGTTTTCCCCATACCAGCCCGCCCGCGCCAGGTCTTCGTCTTTGTCACCGCACCAGTACGCCGTGTCGGTCCCCGCCCGGCAGGCAAATTCCCATTCAGCCTCGCTGGAGAGCCGGTAACCAGTCCCGGCTAGCGCCTTGATGGTCTCACCGGCTCGCTCGTAGAATGGCTTGAACTTCTCCTGCTGGCTTAACTTAGCACAGAACTCCGCCGCGTCATTCCAGCTGACCATTTCCACCGGGTGATTAGTCGTTTTGACCCCGGCAACGGCCTCTTTGCCCATCCCCATCGAAGCGTAGTGCGAGGGATTCAAAGCCATCACTTTTTCGTACTCCGCCTGTGTAACTTCATTCACGCCCAGATAGATGGGTTGCGTCAAAATCACCTTATGCTGCGGAGACTCGCTTTTGATGCAATCCTGCCAGTACGTGTTTTCACCGACATCCTTGAGGGCCGCTTCGATCTCCGCCGCCGTGCTGCCCATCATGAATTCGCCCGGCGGGATGAGGCGGAACTTCATGCCGATGCTGTTCGTGTATTCCACGGGCACGTTGAAATATTCGGCCCAGGCTAGCTGATGGGCCTTCGCCTGGTCAGCGTCGAAGGGGGCGATCGCGGGCGGCGGAGCATCGGCCGGCCAGCCTTGCCAAGTGGCAATATCGGCCGCTGGAGTATCTCCTCCGGCGACATTCACCTTGCCGATCAATTCAATCCCTACCACGATCTGGCCGTTGCGCAGCAGCGTCGTGCTATCTTGCGTGACTTTGAATTCGTTCGCCCGCGCACCCTTCACGGTCACCTCGATATCCCCCACGCCTATCCGTTCGGTCGTTTCGGACTTTTCGAGCGTCATCCCTTTAACTGGCTGGCCGTCGCGGGTGATGGAGACCTCGATGCCCGGTTCCGCGCAATGGATGACGACTTCACCGCTGGCGGTTTGCACGCGAATGACGTAAGCCGCCGCGAATACCAGCAGCATGGCCGCCAAGCTGGCCCCGGCGATCGCCATGCCGCGACGCCCGCGCCATCGGGAGACGCCAGGCACCGCCCCGGCGGAACTTTGGGCAAGACCGTGAGCGCGCGACTTGGGTGAACGCGCGGAACCGGGTGCTAGTGGTACGGCCGGGCCGGCGGCTGGACGCGGCTCGGCCGATGGATGCGATGCCGCGGAGGATGCGCTCTTGCCAGTCGCCAACTTGCGCTCCAGCGATTGGATCGCGGCGACAACATCGTGCGCTTTTTGCCAGCGGTCGTTTACTTCCTTGGCCAGCAACCGCGTCACCAGTTCCGACAAGGCCGCGGGAATAGTCGGATTGAGGCTGGCGGGCGGAGGCGGATCGACCGTCGCCAACGCCATCAACGTGCTCAGCGCATCTTTGCCCTTAAACGGCAATTCCCCCGTACACAGCCGGTAGAGCACTACGCCCAGGCTGAACAAGTCAGCGCGGCCGTCGATCGCATCGCCGCGGGCTTGTTCCGGCGCCATGTAGCTGGGGGTGCCCATGATCATGCCCGATTGGGTCAGGTGCTGCTCGTTGGGTGTTTCCGCTAGCCGCGCCAGACCGAAATCGAGGATCTTGACCCGCCCGCCGGCGGCGGCATCGAGCCAGATGTTGGCCGGCTTGATATCGCGATGGATCATCCCTTTTTCGTGCGCCGCGGCGAGTCCCTTGGCGATCTCGCGTCCCAGCTTGCAAATCACCGCCACCGGCACGGGTTGGCCCGGTTTGCTCTGCTGGCGTTTCCGCAGCCAATCCTCCAGCGACGCTCCCTTGAGAAAGGGCATGGCGATGTACGGAACGCCGCGATCCTCGTCGACCTGAAAGATTGGGATGACGTGGTCGCTCTCTAATTTGGCGGCCGCGCGGGCTTCTCGCAGGAATCGCTCCTTGACGCCGGGTTGTTCCGCCAGGTGGGGCAGCATCACCTTTAATGCGCACATCCGTTCTAGCCGCGGGTCTTCCGCCTGAAACACCATGCCCATGCCGCCTTGGCCTAGCACCTTGAGGATGCGGTACGGCCCCAGCCGGCCGATTTCGTCGGCCCCCTGCGCAGGCGCCAAAAAGTCAAAACCGCCGTTGGCGGGCGCTGGCTGGCGGCCTGCTGGGCCGGCGGTTGGAGTCGGTTCGGTACTGGCGCCGAACGCCAGCGTTTGCATGTTGGAGAGTTCGACCTCGCCACCCGCCGACGGTGAAGTGCCAGCATCCGACTGCCGATGGCCGGAATCGCCAGCGATCGTTTGAATCCGCTCCAGGATGTTCCGTACGCCCGGATTGAGGCCGTCATCGACTTTGTTGACCGCCTCTAATACGGACATCATCGTGTCGCCGCCCGGTGCCATGGTTTCCAGGGCGGCCAGACAAGTTTGGCAGCTTTCCAAGTGGGCCGCGATCTGTTCGCATTCGTCCAAGGCCATCCGGCCAATGCAAAACGAACGCAAGTTCTCGGCGGAAGGGCAGGCAGCTTGCTCGGGCATAACACACCGAATTTCTGGACAGATGACTTCACCAGGACGAAGTGCCCCTAACCATGACAACGCGGGAACCTAACGGAAAAACTTTTCGACCACCGACAATCTGTCACTACGCCAAGCTGGGGGTGCCCCCACCACCACAACTAAAGCACGCAACATATTGTGCGGAAAGCAGTTGCGAACATGCCTTTCGACCTAATTACTGAAGCAGGCCCGTCGCGGACTTTCCGGCTAACAGGCTGCTAAAGCGATTCTGGCTGGTCGTCCAATTCGTCCCGAAGCCGTGCCAACACCCGCGAGCGGGCCATGTAGACGGCCGGTACGCTGATCCCCAAATCAGCTGCTACGTCAGCCGCGCGCCGGCCGTCGATGGCAGTCCCCCAAAAGGCCCGCCACGTCGAGAGGTGAAAGTCTGTTTGAATAATAGACAGCGCTCGTCGCGCCACGGCGGCTAACTCGTGGCGGGCGCCCGGGTCGTCGGGCGGACGGTTGGGCAGTTCCTGCAACCGCTTGAGGGCCTCGCTACCGCCGAGGGCGGCGGGCTGGCGAGCGCGGCGGCGGTAGTGATCGTGCAGCTTGCTGCGAGCGATGGTCCAGAGCCATCCGCGAAAAGTGTCGCCCGCCCGATCGCGGCGGAAGTCACCCAGATTCTTGGCAACGGCCTGAAACGTCTCCTGCACGACATCCGCCGCGTCAGACTCCAGCAGCCCGCCGCGGTACGCCCATCCCAAGACCAGCGGGCCATAAATAATACTGAACCGCCGCCAGGCCGCTTCGTCGCCGGCCTTCAAGCGAGCCACCAATGTCAAAGAACTGGAGTTGCCAGAGTCTTGAATTAACGCTGCCATGAAATCCTCAACGATGAATTGAATTCAAGGATAGCATGGCCCGAAGGGGCAATCCATCCTTCGGGGGCATCCGATCACGACGAAACTAGCAGGGATAGCTGGCTACGAAACATCTAGAGGTTGCGGGGGAACCGTGCTGACAACCGCGACCTTTGGGAGTTTCCTGCGCGAGTTCTCGCCACCCAAGGCCAGAACGCTCGGCAGTGGCGGGTCGAGTTGACCGATATTGGATCACGGCGTTTCGCTCCATGCCAGAACAAGGTCGCGCCGAACCTGTTAATCCCGCTGTCGATTATCTCATAGTCGCGAAAGATCGATCCGCCGTTTAACAGCGAGCGCGCTTTTTCCTTGAATTGGCCGTCTCTTTGATCGATACCGGTTCATTCCGTTTTTGGGGGAACGAAAAGGTCTCGGAATCGGCAACTGCTTTTGCAGAAAACAGTTGCGCGATTCAGAAATGAGAGTATTGTTACGAAGAGAGTTTCTTCCGGGGAGCGTCGTCAGCCAACGCCATTCCGTGCGGACTTTGGCTAGGCCACGAAGCAAGAACCGCCTCGCGCCAAAATGCTGCTTGATCACCACGAACGGCATCTCGGCCACCTCGCGACGCTTCTCGTATTTGGCTTGCGACTCCGGCCGCCCATGTGCAGCGCGTGTTGCTCGCGTCGCTTTGTATGCTGGTCACGGGTGATCTCGCGACGCTTGGCGCCAGGCTGCAAGCAACGCTCGCACAGAGGACGGTCGGCACAGACCGACGCATCGGCCTTGTGCCGCGTCCTCTGGATGCAGGTCAATCTGCGAACCTCATTGGCCTTTTGCAAGGCCGGCAATTGATGGCCCGCAGCAGCACGCGCTTGTGGCTGCCTTCCGCCAGTCTTGCTTGGTTCAGCGAGTAGCCCGACATCCGGAACACCACTAACAAGACGCGCAGTAGAGCGATCAGCTTCTGTAGCCGAGCGCGAAGCCGCAGGACTTCATGCTGCAGCTGAAGGGCGTCCATGTTGAGAACATCGGCGGTAACGACTTCGGCGCTAGGTTCCGCCAGCCAACCATGAGCTGTGGACCGAGGGACGCCTCGCTGAATGGCGTAATCGATGTCTTGTGTCGACCGGACCAGATCCCGGAGGCGGTGATCGTAACGGCGCTAGGTGCGAGTTGTGGTGGCCATGCCTCCATCCTCGTGACCGTGGCACGCAGAGCAAGCAACCGCATGGCAAATGCGGTCCCCGATCGTCTAGAATGGCGAGAACTTGCGCTGAAAACTCCAGGATGTCGTGAGAAATAGCTGCGCAGCAATTGGCCCAGCATTCGACGATTCAATTGACCCTCGACCGTTACACGCATTTGGGGATCTTCGATTTAACCGGGGCACTCGACCCGCTGCCGCAGTTGCCGACGGCGGGGCCAGAGCAACAATCGGCCACGGGAACCGACGGCCGGGGGGCAATTCCTGTTACCGTCCCTGTTACCGGAAATGTTACCTTTTCGCCAGTACAGGCATGTCCCGCGTTGTCCCGTTGTGGGAAACACGAGGCACACAACGACGAACGGCAACCAACTAAAAAGCCCCGGCAAAACTGGGGCGATTGTCCCATCTTGTCCCATGATGGATGACTCTGACGCAAGTAGGCCCGGTGTGATTCGAACACACGACCAAGGGATTATGAGTCCCCTGCTCTAACCGCTGAGCTACGGGCCCGTGGGGATGACAACTGGCTGAACGGTTGAGTTCAGCTTGTCGGGGTAGTTTACCCGGTTTTGGCCCGCTGGCGATATGCCCTGGTGGGTTGCGAATGGCCGATGATTGGAAATGCCCGGCTAAGGTCCGCGGCTGTCGTCGGTTGCTGGCGGATCTTCGGCGGAGTCATCGCGGAGGCGGCTGCTGAGCCACCAGCCCCACATGATGTAATGAAACATCGGCACCCCAAAGATCACAATGATGACCAGCAGCACGGCGATGGGGCCGGCCCCAAACAGCGCGCTGAGCAGCAGGCCCAACGCCCCCACGATGGCCAGGCAAACCATGAGCGTCAGCCCCCATCCCAACAGACGAAGGGCGGGCCGTGGTTGCGTCGGATCGGTAGGGCGCGGGGGAGGCAAGCGAGGAAGGTCCGGGGAACACAAGTGGTGCTTTTGCCAGATTCTTGGAGCGAGCCTACGCCACAAACTCTGGTTCGATCAACTGGGGAATGACGCCGGCCGCATGGCCGCGGGCCAACAGTTGGCGGACAGCCTCGCGGCCGCGGGGACCAAAATCGAGCGTCCATTCGTTGACATACATGCCGACAAACTTGTCGGCTTTGGCCTGGTCCAAGTCGCGGCCATATTGCATGGCATAGGCCAACGCTTCTTGGCGGTGATCCAGTCCGTATCGAATGCTTTCTTGCAGCAGTTGGTTGATCTTGAGCATGGCTTCGGGCCCGAGGTCCTTGCGGATGGCGTTGGCCCCCAACGGCAAGGGAAGCCCGGTCTCGTGAAACCACCACTCGCCCAGATCGACAACCAAGCTCAACCCTTTATCACCATAAGTGAGCTGCCCCTCGTGGATGATCAAGCCGGCGTCAATGGGCTGACCATCGAACTGTCCCGCTTCGACCGCTTCGATAATTTGATCGAAGGGGACGACAACGTGCGAAAAATCGCAATCGAGGCACATCCGCAGCGCCAGATACGCCGTGGTCAACGTGCCGGGGACGGCAATGGTCTTGGTTTTCAGATCGGCCGTCGTCATTGGCTGCCGCGTGACGACCATCGGCCCGTAGCGGTCGCCCATACTGGCTCCGCAGGGGCAGAGCGCGTAGGTGTCGGTTAGATAGGCATAGCCGTGCAGGCTGACGGCGGTCAGTTCCAATTCGCCCGTGAAGGCCCGGCGGTTGAGCGTTTCGATATCGACCAGTTCGTGGTGAAATTCGAAGTCGCCCGTGTCGATCTTGCCGTTGGCCAAGGCATGAAACATGAAGGCATCGTCGGGGTCGGGGCTGTGGCCCACGCGAATGAGCTGACGGGTCGCGGTCAAGGCAATACTCCAGAAAAAACGGCAGGGGTGCCGCCAGACATTTCCAAGCCGGCGGCCTCAGAGGACTAACCGCATGGCCTGCTGGGACTTAACCGCTGCATCATAAGGCCGTGCCGAGAGAGCGTCAAACGGCGCAGCGCCAGGGCCGTGCGTTGATGCGAAATCGGCTGGCTGCCTTAAAGGCAGCGGTTAGGCATCAAAGCTCAAACCGTTGGAGGCTTGCTGGCTCCAGATATCGGCGAGCGGGTCGTCATCACAGGGGGGAGGAAGTGGTGGCTTGGCGGCGTCGTCCGACGCGACTAGGCCGTCGGCTTCTGGCGGACTTTCGTGATCGACCGGCGCGGCGGGCAGCAGTTCACATAGTTGCTGCCAGGTGTCGCGCTCAACTTCCAGCACGCGGATGACTTCCCCCATCCGCGGTATGTCGTGGCTGATATGGGCCTGGGTGATCTCGGAGTACATCCAGGCATAAACGCTGGCCACCCGCGCGGTGAGTTCAGGCTGACGCGCCCGATTCATGCGGGTCATCAATTCCGTGACGATATCGCGGCAACGATCGACGGCCTGGCCAGCCTCGTAGAGCTTTTTCTCGGCCCAAAGCTCCGTGACCCGGCGAGCATAGCGCAACGCGCCTTCGATCAACATCAGCCGCAATTGCTGCGGCGTGGCCGTTTGAACCTCAGCAACAAAATAGGGATCGTCAGTCATGGAAGAGAAGAATGAAGGCAGAAGGATGAAGACTAATAACTAATAACTAATAACTAATAACTAATAACTAATAACTAATAACTAATAACTAATAACTAATAACTAATAACTAATAACTAATAACTAATAACTAATAACTAATAACTAATAACTAATAACTAATAACTA
>JBFWUW010000043.1:41672-58255 GCA_050247075.1 Pirellulales bacterium
AATAACTAATAACTAATAACTAATAACTAATAACTAATAACTAATAACTAATAACTAATAACTAATAACTAATAACTAATAACTAATAACTAATAACTAATAACTAATAACTAATAACTAATAACTAGAAACCAAAAACTTCCTAGTTCGACCTCGTGGATTGTGACGAGATCGTGGTGGCGGCTAGTTGCGCCAGGCTGGTGATGGCGGATGTTTGGGATTGGACCTTGGCTAGCGCGAGTTCGATGCCGTTGTACTGCCGCAGCAGCCGCAACCGTTTCGCTTCGAGCCGTTCATTGAGAAACTCTGTCCTTTCTTCCAGGCTGGTCACGCGCGAGTTTAACTCATCCACATGCCTGGTCAGCGAGCCGTTGAGGGGGCTAGTGAAGGTGTCGATGAGTTTCCGGATACGGACTCCGACACCCGTCTCGGCATTGCCCAGGAATTCTTGCACGGCGGCGGGGTCGGTGGTGATGCGGTTTTGCAACACGGTCTCGTCGAAGCTTACCCGACCGTCTTTGAACGTCAGGCCAATCTGGGCCAGCGAGCGGATGGAGCTGCTGCCCGACGAATCGGTGAAGGCGGCAAACAGGGCGTTTTGCAATTGACGGGCCGTACTGTCGGCTTGCAGCGGGCCACGTTCGCCCGTGGTGGTGTTGAACGAAGTGAGCGTGGCCAGCGAACCGGCCAGCGAATTGAAACTATCGGCAATCTGATTGACGGCGTCCGTCAAGGCCTGGTTGTTTTGGCCCACGGTGACCGTGACGGCCGTGGTGCTCGCGCCCAGGACGTTGACGCTCAAACCGGGCAGAATCTGGGAAAACTCATTGCTGTTGCTGGCGAAGAGCAGATTGTTCGTTCCGCTGCCGCCTACTTCCAACACGGAGTCGCTGGCCTCGTTCAGCGTGCCGAAGCTCAAGTTGGTCGTACCGGTGTTGACCACCAGGCTGCCAGCCTCGCCCGCCCGCGAACTGCCCAGCAGCAGCCGGAAGGGCTGCAATCCGCCGCCGTCGTTGATAACCGAGGCGGTGATCGGCGCTCCGCTAGCGGTCAGCTTTTGGACAACATCGTTGAGCTTATCATCGGCACTGATTTCAATGTCGTAGCGAAACGCACCGTCAATCTCGTGGCTGGCATTGGCTGCGCCGGCCAGCCGCAAGCTCTTGGCCGTTGTGCCTCCCAAATCGTTGATGGCGATCTCTTGGGCCGAACCAGATGTCCCCGCGATCAAGATGCCATCGCCGGTATCGTTGATTCGCGCGGTGATCGATAGTCCGGTGGAGTTCAACGCCAGCAAGACATCGCCCACGGTCTGTTTGGCGGTATCGGTCAGGTCGATCGTGGCCGACTGGCCGTTGCGGTCGGTGATGTTAAACACCCCTCGCTGAATGCCTGCGCCGCCGTTCAAACGGTCGAGCCGCGTATTGTCACTGATATACCGTCGGCTCAAATCGCCGCTATCGAGTTTTCCGGCGACCGATGCGCCGGTCAGCTTGAGGTAAGCCGCCGTATCGCCGCTAAGATCGGTCACGGAGATGGCCGAAGCGCCCCCGGTGGCGTCCGTAAGCACCAATCCGTCGCCGGACGAATTGACGGCTGCCGAGACGCCAATTCCCGCGGCACCCGCGTTGATCGCGGCGACCACATCGGCCAAGGTCGATGCGGAGCCAAGGTCGATATTCGTGGTGCCGCCGCCCGTCCGCGAGATTTGGATTTCGCCTTTAGTCAACGTCTGCGAGCCGCCGCGGAGGCTGGACAACAGCACGGTATTCAGCCCGGACAAGATGCGTTGCCCGTCCAGGACTCCGCCCGCCTGTTCGCTGCCCAGAATTCCCAAGTCGGCTGCCGCCTGGCTGCCGCTCAGGGCCGAAACCGAAAGCGTGCCGCCTCCGCCGGTGTTGTCTGTCAGTTTGAGATGTTCCCCACCGGCATCGATCGAGGCCGTCACCTTGCCGCCGTTGTCGGCATGGTTGTTGATGAGGTCAATGACGCTCCCCAGCGTGGAGGCGCTTCCTAAGTCAACTTCAAGCGAGCCGCCGTCCTTGAGGTCGATCTTGAAGTCGGGCACGCTGGCGGCCTTGCGCACGCCGTTGCCGTCATTGAGCGTATCGAGCCGCAGCGCAGCGCTCAGCCGGACGACGTCGCTGCCGGTATGCGTATTACCCGCCGCGGTCCCCAGCAGCCCCAAGTTGGCGGCGGTGGTGGTGGAACCCGCTTCGGCCACGTTGAGGCTGGCGGTCGTTTGGCCAGTCAGGTCTTGCAGCACGATACGGTCGCCATCGACCGTGGCCCGCACGGAGATATTGGTGTTGTTGTTGACGGCTTGCAGCACATCGTTGACGTTTCTGGCGGTCGTCAGATCCACGACGGCGGTCGCGCCGCTGCGATCGGTAATGCGAATCTTTCCCCGCTGCACGCCTTGGCCGCCATTGAGCGTATCGAGCGAGGTATTCGTGGAGACTTGCCCGCCGAGTTTGACGGAGATCGTGCCGGCCCCCACCGAGGTGGAGGTGGCATCGGCAAAGCCGGAGGAAATCAACTGTTGCGGCTGTGCCTGGCGCACCGGCCGCACCTGGTACGACGCCAGCGGTGCATTCGCCGCGGCAGTGGCCGTGAGAATGTCCGGGGCCGAGGTGGTCGCCGTGCGCGCCTTGAGTACGCTAGGGCTGGAGAGCGACCCTACCCGCAACTGCAACGAGAGCAGACTGGCGGACAGCCCCAAGAAGGCCGTTTGCTGGCTCTTGGTAGCTTCGATTTTCGTCTGGATGGTTTGGACCGGCCGCTTTTCCAGTTCAATCAACTGGCTGACAATATCTTGAATATTCAGGCCGCTGATCAGCCCGACCGCGGAGGAGATTGTACCCATAAACGCAGACTCACAACAAAATCGCGCTCAGCCGCCATGTTGGCCATGCGGCAAGCGTCAGGTAAGCGCACTCCGTGGCGGTTGAGCGGGAAAACGGGAGAGAACGCCTGGACTGGCTACGATGGGCGTGCCATTCCCTGGCGCACCGGTACTCTCCGTAATCTTTCATTCGGCGGGAAATTCAGGCGGGATCAACAAAAAACCGGCTGGCGGGAAGTCCTTCCCGCCAGCCGGTGCGGAATTCAGTCAAACGCTTATTGACGCAACAGGGCCAGAACATCCCGCGGGCTGGAGTTGGCGATCGACAGCACACTCGTGCCGGCTTGCACCAAGATCTGCGACCGGGTGAGGTTGGCGGTTTCCGCGGCGAAGTCGGCGTCGCGGATGGTGCTGAGGGCAGAGGTGACTTGCTCCAAGGTGTTCTGTTGGCTAGCGATGTTGCTTTCCAACACGTTCTTCTGGAGCGAACCCAACTGTCCGCGTAGCGTGGCCACCTGGCTAATCGCCTGGCTGACCAACAGTTCGGCGGTCCCCAGGTCGCTGCTGCTCAACTGGTCGGTGCCGCCGGTCTTCAGGGCCGAAATGCCCTTGCTGCCGGTGGTTGAGAAGTTGCGGCCCAACGTCGCCAGGTCCAGGCCCGTGATGTTCACGTTGATCTGGTTAGCGTAATTGACGTTTGGTCCGATCTGGAACAGCGCACCGCCCGTGACGTCGAAGTTGGCGGTCAGGTTGCCCAACGTGGGGTCGGTCGAGGCAGACAGGTTGATGAAGCTATCGCTGTAGGAGATAACCTCGCCAACCGCCGCGAAGGCGGCCGAACCCTTGTTGGTGGTGACGGTTCCGACGGCGTTGGTGCCGGCAGTCGAGGACTGCGTGCCAGCGGCGTTGAACGTGGTGATGTCAGCGGAGTTCGTGGCCGCAATGGCATTCAGCGAGGCAACCGCGGCACTTCCGTACTTGTTGCTGGTCAGGGTCACGTTGGCACCGGCGGTGCCGGTCGTCGAGGCGGTGACGCCCGTCGTGCCGGTTACCGCGTTGATGGCGTTGACCAGGGCGGTGCTGTCGTTGATGACCGCGTCATTCAAGACCGTGATCACCGAGCGGCCTTGGTCGCCGATAACTTCCAGCGTGGTCGAGTTCGACGTACCGTTGGTGCCGGCAACCGCGGCTTGCGTGCCGCCAGCAGCCACCAGGGCGGCGTTGGCACCGGCGGCAGTCAGGCCAGCCAGGCCGCCGCTGCCGATGTTGCCGCTGGTCAGCACGATGTTGTTGCCGCTGCGTGCAGCGGTAACGCCGGTCGTGCCGGTGACACCGTTGATCTGGGCCACAAAGGCGTCCAAGTTGGCGGACGTGTGGTTGATCAACGTGTCCGTGTTGGCCAAATTGACCGTGGTGGCTCCCTTGTTGCCAGTGACCGTGAAAGTCACGGCGGTCGCGGCACCTGTGGTACCGGCGACGGAGGCTTGCGTGCCGCCGGCCGCAACCAGGGCAGCGTTGGCGCCAGCCGCGGTAATCGAGGACAAGGCACCCGTTCCGACGAACGAACTGGTCAGCAATACGTTGTTGCCGCTGCGGCTAGCCACCACACCCGTCTGGGCGCTGACGCCGTTGACCTGGGCCACGAAGGCATCCAAGTTGGCGGACGTGTGGTTGATCAATGTGTCGTTGTTCGCCAGGACGACGTTGGCGGAGCCGAGGTCGCCCGTGACGGTGAAAGTCGTGGCGGTTGCGGCACCCGTAGTACCAGCCACCGAGGCCTGAGTCCCGGCGTTGGCAATCACGGCAGCGTCGGCACCAGCGGTGGAGATCGAGGCCAAGGCACCCGTTCCGACGAACGAGCTTCGCAGTTCGATATTGCTGCCGTTGCGGGAAGCAATCACGCCCGTGCTGCTGCTAACACCGTTGATCTGGGCCACAAAGGCATCCAGGTTGACCGTGGAGGTATTGATCAGTGTGTCGTTGTTCGCCAGAACGACGTTTGCAGAACCGAGATCGCCCGTGATGCTGAACGTGGTTGCCGTGGCGGCACCGGTCGTACCGGCGACCAAGCCGGCGACAGTGGCGTTGAAGGCGGCAACATCACCAGCTTGGGTGGCCGCGGTCGCGGTGATATTCGCCGTGGCGGCGGCACCGACCGTGGTGGAACGCAAGCGGATGTCGCCCGCGTTGTTGTCGGCGATGACACCCGTGTTGGCGCTTTGGGCGTTGATAGCGTTGATGACAACGTTGATGTCGGCCTTGGCGGCGGCCACGTTGACCGTGATGCCCGCCGCGGTGCCCAGATCACCCGTCACCGAGAACGTGATCGTGTCGGCGCCAGCACCTGCCAGGTCCTGGAAGTCGGCGCCGCCGCTGGTGGCGAAGGCCACGGCACGGCTGGCACGCGTGGAGTTGGTGGACAGGTCGTTTAAGCTGCCTCCCGCGCCGATGACAAAGTCATTGCTGGTCAGCGTGGTGACGCGGCGAGTCGAAGCGGTCGTCAGATCGTTAAGGCTGCCGCCCGTGCCGATGGCAAAGTCGTTGCCGGTCAGAGTGGTGACACGACGAGTGGAGTTCGTCGTCAGATCGTTGAAGCTGGCACCGTTGCCGATGGCAAAATCGTTGCCGGTCAGCGTGGTAGTGGTGCGCGTGGCGTTGGTGGACAGGTCGTTCAAGCTGACGCTGTTGCCCGACACGCCGTCTTGGCCCACGATGGCCACGGTGCGCTTGGTGGCGGCTGCGGTGACGGCGATCGAAACGTCGTCGCCCGGCGTGCTGCTGTGCAACGAAGGATCGAACGAGTTAATGGTGATGTCAGCCGTGCTACGGAAGGCACCCAGCGAACCGCCGGTGGCGCTCACGGAGAATGCCTTGTTGCCGTTGAGCAGCTTCTCGCCGCCGAACACCGTGGTCTGGCCAATACGAGAAATACTTTCCAGAGCCGAGTCCAACTGGACCTGGTTAGCGGCGATTTCCGTGGTGGAAATGGCACCTTTATTGGCCGAAGCCTGCACCAGGCCGCGGATGTCATTGAGCAGGTTGCTGACCTGGCTCAAGGCCGAGTCGGCGGTGGCCACGATGTTGTTGGCCCGTTCGCTGTTCTTGATCGACTGGCTAATGGCGACGGTCTCCGACCGCAGCACTTCGCTGGCAATCAGACCCCCTGGATCATCTTTGCCCGTGTTGATGCGAAGACCGGTGGAGAGCCGGGTCAAGCTGGTCTGCAAGCCACTTTGGGTCCGCCCCAAAATGTGTTGCGCGTTGAGAGAGCTGAGATTGGTGTTAATTCTGGTCATGCGTTTCACCCCAAGTTAGTAAAGGAGGATGGTACCGAGCCCAGTCGGTGTTCGAGAGTAATCGTGTTCCCGTGCCAGGCTATGGAGGCTTCGAGGTTCTGACTCGACACCGACCGCACGCGGATAACTTGTTTCCTGGTACACCGCGGCCACAAGGCCGTGCTTACTAGGGGTGGGGGGATCCGCTGTAACACCCTTCCACCGAGCCGCCGAAATCGCTGACACATCATCAGAATCATCGGCACTTTGGAAGACTAGGTCGCGAACTTGCGCGCGTAAAATTTCTTGGATGTTTTTTTTGACAATGGCTGTTTTGCCGTATTCCGCTCTGCTTGCCGTACCAATCCATGATTCGTTCAACAGTCCTAAAGGATGCCGGACCAGGGCGCAAACCCTCGCGAACCGGAATTCCCATTTGGCAACGGGACGGCCACCCGATTGTGGGCCCTACCCGTTCCCAAACTCTATGACTTTGGATTTCCATTTGCCGAGGAGGGACCGGGGCGTCCCAAACTACGCGCATCCTTGGGATCGATCTTCGACGCGCGAAGATTCTCCCGTTGAATGGCCTCGTAGACTTCCTGGCGGTGGACGGGAATTTCCGTCGGGGCTTCAATCCCCAAGCGGACCTTATCGCCTCGAATATCAACGATCGTGATCACGATGTTATCGCCGATCATGATGCTTTCGTCGCGCTGTCGGGACAGGACGAGCATCGGTTTCTCCTTCCTGGATGAGGATCGGCCGGGAGAGCGCGATCCGAAACGCCCGCGCCTGTCAAAGCGAGAACGTCTGGGGTGGATAAATGGCTGGGTTATTTGTCGCCCCAGTCAAGCTGGGGAGATTTACGCGGTTGGCGAGCTGAAACGTGTGTGAATTCAACTCTCTGGCGGCAGTGGGTCTGGCGGGCAATGCGGCGGGCAGCAACTTGTCAGTCAATCCAAGAATATCTGGTCGGCGAACCAGGATCGATCAAGCACTCTTTCTCAAGGCGGGGCGATCCCCGGCCAGTTCAAACTGCAGTGGCTGGTCCACGTTGGAAACGACCTGGCGGCCAAGCCGTTTGTCCACGTTGATGACCAGCGGAGCTTTCAAGTTCAAGGTAATTCCACGTTCGTTCTGGCCTACAACCGCCAACACCTGGGCATCTTCCATTTGTACCAGGTCCAACGGCCGCAAGTCCGATCGCAAAGCCTTCAATTGATACGCAGGCACAAACCGGCGGGGACTGACAACAGCCAACGCCACTTCCGGACGGGAGGTGCTTTGCAGCCAGCCGAGCGCGTCGTTTTGCGCATCAGCCAGCAACACCCAGTCGCGACAGTCCTCCAACCCAAACAACCCCGCCGGAAAGACGATCAGATCGTCATTCTCGATTTCCAGCACGCCAAATCGCGTGGTCAGTATTTGCATGGCTATCGCCTTTTCTTCCGTGAGTTAGTCCAATGGACGGTCTTGATGCCAACCCGGCCCCAAGTTCTCGCACCCGCGCGAACCGCGAACGCCAGTGACCTGCGCCTGGGGGCTGACCTGCCGCATCCCGCGGCGTGATAGCAGCACAGAACCTACATCGGCCTGCCGCTTCACAATGGACCAGAAAAAAAGGCTAGATAAAATCCAGCAGCGACAGCTTTGATGTCAGCCCTATAAGCTGCAAAGTCGCTTCAAACGCTGCCTGCCGCGAAGTGAACTCCGAAATCACCTGCACCAGATCGGCGTCTAACTCCAGGCTGAGTGCCCCTTTAAGATCAATTTGCTCGGACTGCAATCGGGTCTGGATGGAGTCGATCGACTGTTGCCGCGATCCCAACGTGGACCGAACGAGGTTGAACTGGTCTGTTCCGACGCTTAGCAAATCGGCGGCCCGCTGAATGCCAAACTGGTCGCCGCCGCGCAAGGCCTCGCGTAGCCGCACCAGGGCATTCAACACGCCTTGGCCTTCCAAGGGGTTGACATCGACACTGCTCAGGTACTCCTCCGCACCAGCCACGACGGCGGGGTCGCTTTCGGTCTGGCCGATCTTCAGCAGGCCCAATTGGTGGGCCGCGGGGCTGCCGACCGACAACACCGCCAGGGTGGCCGTGCCTGCCGCCGAGGACGTCGCCAATTCTATGCCATTGCCGTTGGTGGCTAATCTGGCGATGACATGAAAGGCATCGTTGGGGTTGGCGGCGTCGGTATTGATGAGTGTCAGCACATCGTCCACGGTAACGGCATTGCCCAGGCTGATTGAAATGATTGTGCCGTCTTTGCGGCGAATTTGGAAATCGCCGGTGGGACGGGTATCAACGCCTGTGCCATGGTTCAGATCCTGCAATCGGGTGGAACCGGTAAACGTTCGCAAACCCAAATCGGTCGCGGTACGGCCGCCGTTTTCTCCCACGGAAAAGTCGGTTCCGCTCAACCGTGATCGCAGGTTGATGCCCGTGCCTGAGGCATTAATTTCCGCCACGACATCGGCCCCCGATGTGCCCAGGATGTTCAGCAGATCCTCGACCGTCTGAGCCGCTGACAAGTCAACGGTGACGGTCTGCCCGTTGTTGGTAATCCGTAAACCCGCCGAAAAGTCGGGTTCTATACCGCTCCCGCCGCCGGTTACGCCCGAGGCTTGGGGATTGGTCGCCGTAGCCTGGACGTAACCCGTACCAATGTTGAAAGGGTCGGCGGGATCGAGGCGAGCCTGAAATGTTGAGGTGGCATTGATCGCGGCGATGACGTCATTCGCCGTGGATGTCCCCTCGGCGATGGTGACGACTAAAGTCTTGTTCAGCGGATTGGAGTCGTCGTAGACCGCGGTTTCATTGCCGGCCACGCCCGGCCCGCCATCAACGAAGCTGATGTTGACGCCATTGAACTCCGCGCCGCGATTGCGGGCTTCGACCAACAGGTCATTGCTTTCGCCAGGAAAGAAGACGCGGGCACTCGACCGCACCCCAAACGAGTTGGTCAGCGGACTGGTTAACGTTAGCCGCGGATTTAAGTCTTGCCCCACAATGGTTCCTACGCCCACGCCCGCATCGTTAAAGATCAACAGGTCGCGGGCGGTGGTACCAAGACCAATTTCCTGGATTTTCAGATTGCCCGGCGTGGCGGGGACGGTCGGCAGCAACTCCACGTTGAGTCCTTGCGCGGTGATGGTGGTGCGCAGTTGGCGGCCGGGCGGGGGATTCTTTTCGATCAAGGCCGCCACATCGCCCAAGGTCTCCGCCCGGCTGATATCGATCGTGGTCGAGTTGGTGCCGTCCGAGATCTGAAAAGTACCCTTGGTGATGCCTTGGCCGCCATGCAGGTCGCGCAGCCGAGTCGCTGCAGTGACGCGGGGGTTCAAGTCAATCGTCCCCTGCACTTGCGTGGAGATTCCACCCAGCAGCTCGCTGCCCGAGACGTTCGTATCGAACAATACCCCAACGTCGGAAAAGCTTTGGATGTGGCTGTCGTTGCCAGCGTATTTAATGATGTTGCCAACCTGCCGGTAGGGCGGGCTGCCCGAATTGGTGCCGGCAAACAGGTATCGCCCGCGAAACTGTTGGTTGCCAATTCCCAAAATCTGGTTGACGATTTGGTCCACCTGGTCGGCCAGCCCTTGCCGGCCAGTCGGCCCGGTGTTGCTGTCGGCCCCTTGCAGCGCCAGGCTGCGGGCATCGGCCAATAGCCCAGCCACGCTGCTGGCCGCGGTATCGCTGGCCGCCAGGTACGATTGATTGGTTTGCAGGTTCTTTTGAATCTGCCCCTTTTCCTCCAACAACCCTTGCAAGCTGATCGCGCGCAATGCCGCGGACGAGCTCTCACTGGGAAGCTGAAACGCCCGGCCCGTTGAGATGGCGATCTGCAAC
Organism: Pirellulales bacterium; assembly: GCA_050247075.1. Lineage (GTDB taxonomy): Bacteria > Planctomycetota > Planctomycetia > Pirellulales > JBFWUW01 > JBFWUW01. The sequence continues at coordinate 51,647 of JBFWUW010000043.1, forward strand.
CGCAGCAATTCCGATTGGTTCACCTGAAGTTGATTCGTGGCCTGTTGTTGGGTCAACAGATTGCTGACGCGCGAACCGGAAATGGGGTTGATGAGTGACATGGACCAAACATCGATTGGCGGGAAGAAGAGATTTACAAGTTGATTAGCACATCCAGTAGTTCGCTAACCGTGGCGATGAACTTGGCGGATGCCTGGTAAATCTGCTGATAGTTCAGCAGCTTGATGGCTTCTTCATCCAAATTGACGCCGCTAATGGCTAAATGTTGCCCTCGCAGATTCTGTTCGAAATTCTTGAAGCCAGCCGCCGCTCCGCCGACCGCCGCCGCTGCCTGGCTGGTTTCGCCGACAATTCGCGAATACCGCGTGTTAAGCGATTCGCCATCGATGGCCGCCAAAGGCTGATTCAAAAAGTCGGCTAACAGAACCGCTTGGCCCGTTCCGGAGCCAATGCCGCTATTGCTGGCCGCGAACTTGGCCGGATCACTCACAATCGCCGCGTTCACCCCCAATCCCACGGCGGTCGAACCGGTAAAGAACGTGCCGATCCCCAGCGCCGCTAGTGTTCCGCTGCTGTCGTTGGCAAATGCCACCTCTTGCGTGGAAGAGGTCGTGCGAAGCCGCAACTGCCTGGTCGGGCTGATCGTGGCGCTAAGCCCCGGCACCGTGTTCAACTGCGCGACGAGGTTGTCGAGTGTCGTATCGTTCGGCAAGCCATTGAGCTGAACGGAAATATCGCGAGTCTGCGTGGTATTGGTGCTGCGGTCGTAAATTTGCACCTGGAAGGAACCGTTCGTCGGCGTGAAGGGCAAGCCCGCCGCATCGAGCGGCGCGGCCGCGTTGTCTACGGCTGAGATACTGGTTACGTCCTTGTATCCCTTTTGTCCCTGGCCCGACGTAAAGACCTTGTTGAACTCGTAGGCTAGCGTTCCAGCGAGCTGGTCGATCTTGTCCTGAAACCCGCCGAGAATCTCGTCGCGAGAGACAAGCAGCCCGGCCACTTTTCCCGAGCCAACATTCAGGTTTGCTTGGGATTCGGCGATCCGCAGATCGGCCACGGTTAGCCCCCGATCGCTGCGATAAGTCAGTTCCACCTGCCGCACCGTGCCGCCGAACACCAGAAAGTCGCCGCCGGAGAAGACATTAACGGATCCATCCGTTTGTTCCGCGGTTTGTACATCGATCAGCCCGGCAAGATCAGCCAGGGCCCGGCTTCGCTCGTCTCGCAACCCGACTGCATCGCTCGTGCTAAAGTCGGACGATTCGCTCTGCGAAATCTGCAGATTCAGCGTACCGATTTCCTTTAGCAACCGATTGACATCGCCGGCCGCGGCGACGACCTGGTTGTTCTGGTCGTTGCGCAGGCCAGCCACCCGCTGCCCCAATCGCGAGAAATCGGCCGCCAGGCTCTTGCCCTGCGACACGGCCAGGTTGCGGACAGTTAAGCTTTCGGGCTGATTGAGCACCTCGTTGATGCTGGCGAAGAAGTTGTTCAGCGAGGAACCCAAGTCCGAGTCTTGCAACTCGCCCAGCACCTGTTCTAACTGGGTGTAGGCCTGCTTCTGGATATCCGCGCTGGCGCTATCGCTGGTGGCGGCGCGCAGGCGTTGCTCCAAGAAGCGGTCGATCTTTTGGACCACCCCCTTGGCTTCAACCCCTAGGCCCAACGTGATGGAGCCGAACCGCTGCACCACCGCCGGGGCAACAATCAATTCCTCGCGCGAGTAATGCGGAGTATTGACGTTGGCAATGTTTTGGCCGGTGACTTGCAGGCCAATCTGCGCCACCAGCAATGAATTGCCGGCGATATTGATGGAACCAAACAGAGACATTTGGGCCGGCCTCAAGTTCAAGGCTGCTGGGTCAACGCCAATCCGCCGCGTTTACTGACTGTCCGCCAGCGAGTCAAAGCTGGCTCGGCAGCCATTGCGGAAGAACATCAACCCAACCGGGCCGGCCTGTCCGAATCGCTGCGGGGCGGTGCGGAAATGCGGGCCAGTCGGCAGCGGCACGGCCATTGTGTCGATCCATTCGACAAGGCAATGGCAGCGGTGGGCGTAAACCAAGAGACTCGCCCCAGGCAGAAAAGTTCGCCTAGACTGCCTCGTTGATTAGCGCACCCGCCGCGGCGGTCGATGCTCCCTCTTCATAAGTCGGACAGACGCGCCCGCCAGTCGCGATAATCTCTAGCAATTGTGAGAGATGCAACAGCGTTCGCTGGGCTAGCACCCAGTTGGCCAAGCTTTGATGGCGGAGCAAGCGTCCGCGGGTTTCGGCCTGATCGAGACGGGCCGCGACCGCCTTGCGGTCGGTGGGCGGCAGGGCCGAAGCTAGATTGCGCAGACTATTGGCCGGCCGGCCCTCGCGAGCGGATTTTTCCAGCAGTTCTTTACGTCGCAGATGGCAACCTTCCAGCCGAGCCAGCAGCGACTCTTCGCGAGATTGCAGCAAGGAGACGCGGTCGGTCTCTGCCCGGGCCAGCAAAGCCTGCTTTTCGGCCAGCAGTTGCAGCAAGTCTTCTTGGACCGAAGTCAGCTCGCGCAACAGATCGGCCAGTTCGTTTTCCCAATGTGATTGCATGCTTGCGTCAGCCAAAGGATGAGGTCAGAACAATCGCCGCCACCCACCCAATCGCTACCGTCGATTCAATTGAAACAACTGATACATCGACTCGGTAAAGTCCGCGCCGTTGCTCTTGGCCATTTCTTGGGCCAGCACATGGTCGAGATGCTCGCCAAAGACCTTCTCGCCTTGCCCGCCATGAAAGTAGGCCGGCTTACCTACCGTCTTCCGCATGGCGGACAGCACCTGCCCGTAGAACGACTCGCCCACGAACGAGTCGAACTTCTGCCGCAGTTCGCTATCGTCTGGCGTGCCGTCTGCTGGCTTGGTGAGCGCACTTGGCGGATTGAAGGGAGTCGAGCTGGCCGGCATGGAGAGCGATGCGATATTCATGCGATCAATTCCCAAGTCGTGGTGGTCCAAATCGTGACTCTGGCTGTCTGCCCTATTCAACGATCAGCTTGCCGTGCAGCTTGCCGTTCTTCTCGATCCCCTTGATGATGTCGATGATATCCGCGGTCGGCACCTTCAAGGCATTCAGCGATTCGACCAGCGATTGCAGCTTGGCTCCGCCCGTCTGATTGCTGTCGAGCGCCACGAAACGGTCGGCAGGCGGTGGAACCCCCGCCTCGATCACCACGTTCTTGTGCGTCACCACAACCGCGCCAATTTCCACGTCACCGCTTATCACCACGCTGCCGGCCTTTTCGTTGATCACCACGCGGGCCGTGGTTTGCGGGTCTAGCATCGGCAGGCTTAAAACCTGCGATACAAACAGCACCGGTTCATCGGCATATTGTTGGGGAATCGTGACCTCGATATTCACCTGATTGATCGCACGGGCCAGGTTGCCGTACCGGCTTTGGATACGGAGCTGGCTGTTGACCAATTCGGCCACGTCTTGGGCGACTTGCCAGTCGGCGTGGTTTTCGTCCAACACCAGCGTCAGCTTGCCATCTTTTACGAAGGGGTTGTAGAAATCTTCCTCCAACCGGCAGCCCTGTGTGACGCGGGCCGTGGTGGGCGTGGCGGTGTCTTCGACATGCACCGCCCCTTCCGCGAAAGCAAACACGCGCTGATTCTTCGTCTGCGGCCCCATCAGGGCCGTCATAAACAACCGGCCCCCCGCCAGGCTCTTGGCCGCGCCAGCCGAGCTGATCATGCAGTCAATGCGGTCGCCTTGCCGAGCGCCGGCGGCTGGCACGGTGGCGGTTACCATGACCAGGGCCACGTTCTTGGCATCCTTCAGTTCCAGCAGACCGGCCTTGCCAAGGGGATTGGCCATGAGTTGCATGGCCTGGGCCAGGCTGCGCATGGCAGGCAAGAACGAGCCGCCGTCGCCCGTCCCGCGCAACCCCACAACCAGGCCCATGCCTTGCAATGTATTTTGCTCCTGCCCTTTCACGCGGCAGATATTCTTCAGCAGTGTCTTAGCCTCGACCGCCTGCGGCGCGGCCAAGAGCAAGGAAAGGGTGGCCAGCAGTTTGGGCCAACGGCTATAGGAGATGCGAGACATGGTTCACTGGGGTTCAAGGACACTTGGTGATTGGCAGGCAAGCTGCCCAGGATTCATACTCCCTCTCCCACTGGGAGAGGGCCGGGGTGAGGGTTTGCTCGATGGAGGCTTTTTCGTCACTTCACCCTCTCCCCAACCCTCTCCCGGAGTACCGAGAGAGGGGGCTTGTTATCTCTTTAGAAAGGCCGCACGTAGTCGATAAAGCGGAGAAACCAGCCCCGCTTGTAGGCATCGCGAACGTGCCCTTTCTCGCGCTTATGAATATTGAGTTCGGCCACGTTCTGGCTCAGAACGGTGTTATCCGGCAAGACATCCTCGCGGCGGGCAACGCCGGTTAGAGACGCCTCCCAGACTTCGTTGTTGTTGCGAATCGTCTGATGGGCCTCTAGCACGATATTGCCATTCGGGCGGATATCGACAATCCGGGCGGCAATGCGGAACTTGATGCTCTCTCGCGTTGCCAGGTCGGCGTTGGACTGCAACTGGGCGTTTAGCGTCGCTCGAATCCGCGGGTCGCCATCGGGTTGCGTGGCAGGCTTGATGCTCAGGCCTGCCATCTTGATCCAGTCCAACAGCACCGCGTCGTACCTGGCACGTTGGGTGCGCTGCATATCCCCTTCCGACAGGACTTGCGCGCTCTGAATCACCACCACCGTCACCAGGTCGTTCAACCGCAGTTCACGGGGGGGCTCTTGCTCCAGGTAGTACCACGAAGTGTCACCCAGCGCTAACGGACGGCGGCCTTCCGGCGTGCCGTACAAGCTACCACTTTGGGCCAGCACCACTGGAACGCCAATGCCTGCCGCCATCAACGTGCAGCACACGGCCTTCAGTAAGTTCCGACGAGAGACTTTCATCGGTCGTTCCTTTCCACGCGGCGGTTGAACAGCTTTTCGCTTGTCGAACGGGCGGAAGCCGGCGTTTCGCGATCGTCGAACGGTGCGACGGGTGCCCTAACCGCCGAAATGGCCCGAGCGTAAACCTCGACTTCTTGCAGCCCGCACACTCGGGCGAAGAAGTTTTTGCGGTCGCCGGCCAGCGATTCCACCGTTACCAACTCCCCTTCGCTGCCATCGTCGCGGACGCGTCCGGTCGTACGCACCCGCAACCCTGGGCTGCGGGCATACACCGTCACCACTTCGCCGCGGCGTACGAGCAGCGGGGCACGAACCTGGTCTGCTTTAATCGGCTGGTCGGGGGAGAGGGCTTGCAAGGCCTCTTGCCCTACAACTTCCTCCAACGAACGGCAAGCCTCTTGGGCCTGTTCGTTGCTAGGAGCCGCCAGACGCACATCTCCTTCGCCGATCCGATCTCCACGGCTAATTGCCCGTGTTGCGACTACGATCAGCGGCGGGTTTGTTACATCCGTGGCCAGACTGAACTCAAACGGCCCATCGGCGGTTTCGCCCCGCAGTTCAAAGTCTTGCCGGCCCGACCAGGGGCGATCACCTCCGCCTATTTCCAACTCGCCGCGGCAACGGGTTAGACAGCGGATTTGTTCCGTGGAAAGGTCGAAGACAATTTCCAACCCGGCCACGCGGCCGTTCTTTTCTCGCAGATATCGCAACAAGGAATCGCGAACGCGCCGTGCGGCTCGCCTTTCCTCGGCGGAGGAAATACTCTTTTCGACCGGTTCGCCTGGCTCTGGCTTGGCAACGGCGGGACGTTCGGCCTCAACCGAGACCTGGTTCGCGCCCGAAAAGGTATGCCGCGCTAGCGAAATACCGCGAACCGAAAGCGCGTCTTGAATCTCTCGCAACCGGACGAACCGCTTGGCACAAGAAGCCGGCGTAGCGAACAGTTCCAGCGAAGCCAGCTTAACCGCTTCCTCGCAATCGTTGGTCAGCACCTCGGCCACGTCGCCCAGGCGGACAACAGCCCCTTGCGGCTGCGCATGTGCTTGCAGCTTGATTTCGGCGGCTGGGGATCGGCAGAGTCCGATCAGCGCCAGCAGCAGTGTCAAGGGAGCGGCTCGCGACATAGGTAACTGCTTTCTGATTATGCGTTGCGGCGACTAGTGTTTGTTCCAAGCGAGCGGCGACTAACCACGACGGAGATTGGCGACAAGTTGTAGAATCTGGTCGCCCGCCTGCACGACCTGCGAATTCAACTCAAAGGCCCGCTGCGTGGAGATCAAGTCGATCAATTCGCGAACCGGTTCAACGTTCGATTTTTCCAAGGCACCCTGTCGTAGCGTCCCCAGGCCGAGCTGGCCGGGGTTGCCCTGAATGGGCTGGCCCGCCGCGTCGGTCTGCTGATACAGGTTTTCGCCCAGTTTGAGCAAGCCTTGCGGATTGATGAACTTGGTCATCTGGATATTGCCGACCAGCGTCTGGCTGCTCTGGCCGGCTTGCAGGATGAAGACCTGCCCATCCGCGCCAATGCTAATGCCAGTGGCGTCTTGGGGAATGGTGATGGGCGGGCTCAGTTCACGGCCGATATTGGCCGAACCGACCACAATGCTGCCATTAGCATTTCGCGAGAAATTTCCGCTCCGCGTGTAGACAATCTGGCTGGTCGAGGGATCGACCA
>JBFWUW010000044.1:0-58192 GCA_050247075.1 Pirellulales bacterium
CTCCTCATGCTCAACCCACAACCCGATTCCTTTCTCCCGGCGCCCCCCACCCAAACGCCGCGGCGAATCCTCACGCGCCGAGGCAATCCAGCAAACGGCCACCACGACTCGCTTGTTTAAGGACTAGTACTCGGCTGGCGCGGCATTACTTGGACATGGGCTTACAACCCTGCGACCGTGTTGCTTCGCTGATGCCCAATCGTCCAGCATTACTCATTCATTATCTGGCATGCTTGAAGGCTGGCCTGGTAGCGGTGCCGCTCAACTACCGCTACATGCCACCCGAAATCGATCATGCGCTGAAGGTCAGCGGCGCATCGGTCTTATTCCATCATGCCGAACGCGATGCAGACGTGTCGGCGAGCAAGTTCGGCGGCCAGCTTCCGAAAGGCAGGATTCGCTATAAGGCCGGCGATGGACGTGGACAACAATACGAAGAAATGGTCGCTCGACCTGCAAGCGGCGCGAGACTCCCCACGCTGGATGCCAATATGCCGGCATTTATTTACTTCACTTCGGGAAGTACTGGTGAACCCAAAGGCGTAACGCACACACGGCAAACGTACAGCCGCATGATGACCGCCGTGATCCAAGGCATGGAGCTTTGTGAAGCCGACACGCTCTTGCCGGGCTCATCACTTTCGCATATCGGCGGTTCGCTGTTTGGGCTGTCGATGCTGGCGGCGGTTGGTCGAGTGATCATCCCCCGCAGCAGCGACGGTACCGAAATTCTGCCGCTCCTGCGGCGATTTCGGCCTAGTGTGCTGTTCATGTTGCCAGCCGCCTTGCTCGCCCTGATCCGCGACCACACTGCTTGTGCGGACGATTTTTCGTCAATCCGGCTGTGCCTGTCGGGGGGGGACAAGGTCGCCGCCGAGCTAGAACACGAGTTTTCGGAACTGGCGGGTTTCCTCATTGACGAAAGCTACGGCATGACCGAGATCGGCCTCGCGACGCTCAATCCGCCATCAGGTGAGAATCGTGTGGGCTCCGTCGGCAAGCCATGCCCAGGATATGAAATGTCGCTCCGCGACGATTCGGGCGTTGAAGTGCCAGTCGGAACCCAGGGACGGCTTTGGATTCGTTCGCCGACGAATACGGTTGGTTATTGGGACAATTCGCGAGCCACGCAAGAGACGATCATTGACGGCTGGCTCGACACGGGGGACGTGATGCGCGCCGACGAGGGGGACAATCTTTGGTTCTGCGGACGCAAGAAGCAGATCATCATTCACGATGGATCGAACATTTGTCCCCAGGAGGTGGAGGAGGCGGTTGAAGAGCACCCGGCGATCGAGGTGGCAGGGGTCATTGGCGTCCATGATCTGCTGCATGGCGAGAACGTGCGAGTCTACGTGAAACTGAAGCAGGGAGCAAAGCGACCGACCACCGCGGAGGTAATTCGCTTCGCCAGTAAGCGCGTTGGCTATAAGGCACCGGAGGAAGTTGTCTTTCTGGACGAAATGCCGACCATTGCCACCGGAAAGGTCGACCGTGCGACCCTCAAGCGAATGGCTAGCGAGCAAGTGGTCGCCGGTCATCATTCGGGAAAACTCTAGCAAACGCTGAACGCGGATGAGATCGCGGGCTCAAGGGCAGGCCGAATGCTATTTGTGCTGCTTCAGTTGGGATTCTCGATTTGCAGTCCGCTGAGTGGATGCTCGCGCACGGCGTCCCAGGCCAACTCTTGCAGCAAATCGTTGAGGGCTTCTTGTTGATCGCCGAGTTTGGCCTGTTTCAAAATCGCGGGCACTGGCAGACCGACGGGGCTGCGGCGGTAGATCGTCGCATAATTGACGTAGGCTACCAGGGCCATCAACGGTGGCTTACCGTGGCCGAGTTCATCGGTGAAGAGATCTTCTTGGGACTGCAAGCCGGGGGCCTCGCGGGCGATGATCTTTTCGCGCAGCGCGATGAGCGCCTGCGGAGCCGGAGCCACATACAAGACCGTCTTGCCGTACTTCTGATTGAGCTCCAGAATGTGCGCGTCGATCGCTTGGAAATGCCCCGCGTGCCGCTCGCGCAGCTCTTCGCCGGTGATGGCATTGTGATCAACTTTATCGGGCCGCTTGGTGGTCGGTTCGTAAATGTCCCACCGCAGCCAAATCGGTTGCACGATGACGCGGATGTCCTTGTTGTGTTCCAGCGCCAACGTCGTGAAATTGTCGATACCCGCATCGGGCAAGAAGATCGGCGACAGCGTCAGCACGTCAACGTTGCCGGTCTGTAAGGCCTCTTTGGCTTTGTTTTTATCCGTGGGAATATCCCAATGCTGGATGACGCGTGAACCGCCGATGGAGGAAACACCCAGTTGGGCGTGATCCGGTATCTTGGCGAGCTGGCACAAGTCGGCAACGATGCCGGGAACCCAAACATGGAAGCTGTGGCCGCAGGTGAAGACCCGTTGGCCCGCGGTGATCGGCTCAGCCAACTTGGGGCGACTTACGGCGGCATCTTGGTCGGGCGGTTCCACGGCGAAAGTCTGCGCCGCCGAAACCAACAGGCCGAATCCCGCAATCGATAACGTGAGTATGGTTCGACGAAGTACAAGCATGGCGATGTTTCCGCGTTGAGTTGTTGGGCTTGGATTGCGCGCGCCGGATCGCTTACTTTGCGAACCACGATCGTGATTATACACTAGCCGGAGCCAGCCAAATCGCCAGCCCCGTGATCGTTTATAATCATCGCTGACTCGATTTACATTGCTCCTTCGCTGCCACGACACAAATAAGATCGGGAATGCAGACCGATACGGACGCCACTTTCGTGGCGGATATACTTCGCGTGGTCCGCCCGCGGCCCAACGACCTCGACTTCAATCCAGGAAAACTCCATGACGACGCAGCGCAACCTGGGTGACAGCGGCCTGACAACCCCACCGTTAATCCTGGGTGGTAATGTCTTCGGATGGACGATTGATCGTGCCACCTCCTTCGCCGTCCTGGACGCTTTCATCGCTGGTGGCGGACGAATGATCGACACCGCCGATGTCTACTCTGTCTGGGTGCCTGGCAATGTTGGGGGCGAATCGGAGACAATCATCGGCGAGTGGCTCTCCCACCGCGGCCGCCGCGACGACGTGCTAGTTGCCACGAAGGTCGGCATGAAGCCAGATGGTCCCGGCGCGCTTTCCGCCGAGCGAATCGTGGCTGGCGTAGAGGCTTCGCTGAAGCGCCTCCGCACGGACCATATCGATCTGTATTACTCGCACCGCGACGACGCGGAGACGCCGCTGGAGAACACGCTAGCGGCCTTTGACCAATTGGCGCGGTCTGGCAAAGTCCGGGCGATAGGTGCCTCCAACTACGAAGCCGCCCGCTTGGAACGGGCACTCGAAATCAGCGCCGAGCAAAAGCTGGCCCGGTACGCGGTCTTACAGCCGCACTACAATCTTGTCGCCCGCGAGTTGTTCGAGGGACCGCTTCAGGATTTGTGCGTGGCCAAGGGTATCGCCGTCGTCCCCTACTTCGCGCTCGCTTCTGGCTTTTTGACCGGAAAGTATCGCACACCCGCGGATCTGGCGGGCAAAGCTCGCGGCGCGGCAGCCGGCAAGTATCTCGACGACTTTGGCCTGGGCACACTGGCCGCTGTCGACACCGTCGCCAAGGAAGCTCGTGCAACGCCGGCTCAAGTGGCGCTTGCCTGGTTGGCGGCTCAGCCGTCCATCGTTGCGCCAATCGCCAGCGCAACCAGCGTGGCCCAAGTACAGGATTTACTCGCCACGATGCGCCTGAACCTCACGGCGGAACAACTGGCATTGCTGAATGCGGCCAGCGCCAAACCCCCATCGGCCGGCCCGCGCTAATCTGTTGGTACTCGAAATGTACAAAAACACCAGCGCGGGTTGCTGAAATACCCAGGCCTCTTTACTAGCTACTGTCAGGCCGATGACCATTGCTGGCGTGCGCGGGCTTTCGTCGAAACATTCTTCGCGCCAACAGCAACAGCACCGCTAGCACGACGCCGGCGGAGATGAGCCACCAGGTTGGCAAGGCTCGAACTTGTGCCACCAGGCCAATGGAGCCGTCGACGGTCTCTACCGCCAGGTCCACTTCATTATCCGCCCGCCAGGCCAACACACGCTCAATGGCCAGTGGGCTGGACTTGCCATTGATGCCCCTGGGGAGTAACCGAAAGCTGGCATGAAACAGATCGCCTTCCCCATCCACGCCGTCTACGCTGGCAAAGTTCATTGTCACTTTGCCTGGCTCGTTGACCGTGAAACCCTGCAGGGCGTTGCCGGACTTGAGCACCGCGCCCTGCTCAACGGAATCCAGTTCCAACAGGGCTGGGTTATACGTCATTACCACACGGCCGGCCGCCAGCTTGGGACCGGCGGCTGCCCGGATCGGTACGCTGACTTGCGACTGGCCCGTCGCCACGGAGACCTCGCCAATTCTCACCGTAATATCGGCGGCGGCCGCCACGCCGGGTATGCATGGCGCGAGTATGGCATAGGCAAACGCGAGTCGCACAAGCGTGGACATGGAAGCCGATCCTTTCTAACCGCCGGCGGTTTGCGAAGCGCGTCGAGAGCTTTGCAGGATGAGCGTGGCATCGCGGGAAGTTACCTCGCCGCTGTTGTCGACGTCGACCTGCAATGCTTCAGGAATCAACTGCACGGACATTTTCAGGGCCGAGCGGGCGTCCAGTTCGTTCACCTCGTTGTCGCCGTTGGCGTCGCCCGGTAGAAGTCCCGAGGGGTCGACAATCAGGATGCCGCCGGAAATGGTGTGTACGGCCCGGTTGTCGCCGGCGGCGTTGTTGGCCGTGGTCACGTTCAAATCCAACGCCGTGCGGTCGCCCGGTTTGCCACGAGCGGCAAAGGTGACATAGCCCAAAGTGCCGCTGGCAACGGTGATATCGCGATCCTGCGCAAAAGCCAACCGCACGCCGTCGCTGGCTTTCGCGTTCGCTTCAAACAGCGCGCCAGAAACGATGCTGCCGCCGTCGATGATTCCAGTCGGCTGGGCCACCGCCGCGTCGTACGAGAGCGACACATTCAGGTTGGACGTGCCAGCCGCGTTCCAGGCATGGATCGGCACGCGTACTTCCTGGCCCGCTCGAACGCGGACATCGCCAGCTTGCAAGATGAACTTGTCGCGATCTCCGTAAGGCACCCGATCCGGAATGCCGTTCGGGCGGGGCGCAGGCAGGCTGGCGATAATAATGTCGTCATCGAACGGCGGCCGCAGCCTGTTCGCGCCGGGACCCGCACCGCCTGGGCCCGTACCATCTGGACTCGAACCGTCTGGATTGGCGCTGGGGTCATCGGTGCGAGTGCCCCCGCCGCCGGGTTGATTGTCGTTGCTGGCGACATCGTTAGAATCGGGACCGCCGTTATCGTCGCCCAGTGGTGCCGGCGCGACGACGTCAGTGCCGTTGGCGGTGGTGCTGGGGGCCTTTTCGATCTTGCGGATCGGCACGGGACCAAACTCAATGGCATAGGCGTGCCTCATGCCATTCGCGTCCTCCGCCTCGGCATCAAAACGCACGGTGCGCGTTCCCGTTACTTCTTCCGGCAAGGGACCACGAACATCGCTGTAGATCCGGTCGCCGGCCTTGTCCCCCAGATTCTTGTTGCCATCGTCCTTCATACCGCTGAAGTAAACCTGTTGGTCCATCACGCCGTTTTGGCTTGCCGAGGCGGTTACGCCCTTCAAAGCCGCCGGCTCCGGCTGCGGCACCCAGGCGCGGGCGATCACGCCTTCTCCGCCCTTGGCCGGCAGTGCCATCGGCTCAAGTTCAAACTTGGTGATATAGGGCGTGCCAGAATGGCTTTGCTTTGAGTTCATCTCCACCGTAACCAACTGACTGGAACTGTCCAGGTTCCATTGGTACACAAACCGGTCCGGATACAGCCCCATTTGCGCTTTCGGCGCTGTCCAGCCCATCATGGAGTAGGTGCGCGGCGAGTTCCCCAGGCCGCGAACGTAAGAGCCGTCCGTTTTGAGCAGCAGTCCGGTGCTACCTACCAGCAAATACTCACCGTGAAAGTCCAACTGAAACGGCCCGCTCGCATCGGGAAAGCCAATCTTCGACTGTTGCTTCAGCAGCAGCTTGGCGTTCTTGCCGTCGAAATCAGCGATGTAAACGTGTCCCTCCGCGCCGTTGATGTAGGCAATCTTGCCACCGTCGGGACTGATCGTGATGCGTGGATAGGTGTACTTGCTATCCGGGCCCGTCTTGCTGGCAATCACAAACGGCCGCCCCTTTGCCAGATCCAAGCCTACCAGGTAGCTGCCTCGGCGGTTTTCAAACTTCTTATCGCGCGGAGCAATATGCAGCGCGGCTACGACACGGTTGTTGAGGCTGACATCGAAGTGAAACCGCCCACCTCCGCTGAAAGAGACATCGCCCGGCTCGCATGAGACTAACTCGGCCACCATATCAGCCGTCAACACCGCCCGCGGTTTTCCGCCGCCTGGGTCGATAATGTTGACCCCCGCCTTGACTGGCTCGTTCGGCTTGACGTCTACCCTTTGGCCGTCGCGATGCAACAACACCCACGGCAGGCCCGCCATGCGAATATTGATAATCGACGCTACATCCACCAGGAAAAACTCGCGGCTCTCTCCCGCCTTGCGGCCCACGTTGTCCAGCGGCACCATGCGCAGGTTCTGGCCGTTGGAGTGCAGCACGAAGGTGGGGCCCTCCAGAGAAATGTCGACCATCGAGCTCGACTTGCCGCCGGGGTAGTCCTCGCGATAGCGGTCGAGCAGTTCGGGATTCGCCCCATCGAAGCTAACCGCCCACACCTCGCCCATCTTGCCTCGGGGCGTAAACGAATACGCTACCGTATGCCCGTTAAACCCGATGCGCCCCCCTTCATGAATGTGAATAGTACCCGGCGGCAACTTGGTGAGTTGGTGATACTGAAAGGTGGCCTGTACGGTGGGCCGCCTGGTTTGCGCCTCCGCCACGGATGCAGCCAGCAGCAGGATCAGACCCAATTTTGCTCGTCGCGTGCCCATTGCTTAGCTCCTTCCTTAGGGCCGCTGGCAGTGGCGGCCGGTAAAGTTGGCAGGCCAACGTACAACCTGACGAATCCGGTCGGGCGAGTTTGAGTGCCACGCACCAAAAGAGTCTGGATGTTTCCGCGCGATTTCGCACCGATTCTAACATGTCATCCCGCGTGGTTCGCCGGATTTTCCAGGATTTCATACCATATTCCTGATCGCCGCGAAGTCCTCTCCGCATCGGATTCCAGTCTTAGCCGCCCCGAATGAAAATCTAGGAGAGTATCGTCGAGCGGCACGGCTTGTCGACGACCCCGTTGGCAATTCTTGCCCTCGGCACAAGCATGTAATTCGCCACGGCATCGGCAGTAAGGATGGCTGACCAATGCCTCCTTTTCACTCGGAGTTCTCGATGCGGTACTTGATTCTCACATCGGGCAGCTTCACCTCCGAGGAGGCTTCCTTGATGTCCCGGCGCAGCTCGACTTTCGCCGTGCCCGACTTCCCCTCGCGAATCGATATCAGGCAGGCTCCGATGAAGTCGTTGCCGGTCGCGCCATCGTAGTCGAGCACTTCCAAGATCAGCCGCGTGTTTGGGACGTAGGGTGCCGACCAGTCCAAATCCTCCAGCTTGGGATTGTTGTTGTTGCTAAACTCGCCCGACTTAAACTCCTCCGCGCCAATGGCCAATTGAATGATCGGGTCGGCGGCGGTTCCGAATCCAACATCGGAGTCGGGTAGTCCCGTGACTTCAATTTCGTCAATGAAGATCCTTTTTTTGGCGGGCGAAGCCGACTTTCGTTGAGCAAGCCTTTTGTAGCTGCTGGTCGTTGTCCATTCCTGCAGCGCCAGGCATCGGTCGGAAATAAACGGGTGTGTCTGCTTAGAAGAGCGGATTTTGCGAACGATTTTCACAAACGGCGCTTTCTCGAACGCAATCTGTTCGCTGGCGGCAATCTCTGGATCGACGTCCTCCTTCGTGCCATGCAGCAGCCGCTGCAGCGCCTTTCGCGCTACGTCAACATTGCCATCCACGCACACCAAGCCAGCGCGATCGGCTGACATCTCCGACTCCCGATACCAGCCCAGGAGTTGGCCCACCATAACATGAGCTACCAGATCCTCCTTAATGCCCGTGGTCGGTTGGTCCCCCACGATAAAACTCATCAGCGCATGGCCGACAGCGTGGCAGCGGATATGGTTGCATCTGATGTGCCCCAACTCGTGGCGGATGATGAAACGAAGCTCGTCGGGCCGCTCCTTGTAGAGTTCATACAATGACGATGTCAGAACCAGCAAATGCGCTTCCTTGAGCCGCGTGACGTAAGCATTGACTTGCGGATCACTCTTGATGAACAAGTGCGGCGACGTCACCCCCAGCCGCGCGGCACACTCATCGACCATCTTCTTGACATGCGCGAACGCGGGCTGCTTGTCGACCGGTAAGCCCTCGTTGAGATGGTCGGCGATAACGCCCGCGTCGATCAAATTGCCGCTGACATTCATGATATGGCCCACGATTGGCCATTTCGAAACCACATCAAGCGCGGGGTCGGGATTAATATACCGGAAATAAAAAGCATCCGTATCCGTCATGATGTCTTCCGCCGTAACGTATCCCGGCGCGGACTCAGCGGATGCAGATGGCAAAATCATCGTGACGGCGGCCAGGATGGCAATCGCGGCACTTCGCATGGGTCGGGTCTCACAAATGGCGAAAGTGAAATGGGAAAGCACGATTCGCTGGGCAAGCGATGTCGGCAATCAGTTAGCGGCAGTACTCCGGCCGACTGCCTATAGCCCACACAGGTGGCACGCTAGCACGCGGTCATACGCGCGTCAATATTCGGCCAACTTGGCAATGTCATCCAACCTCCGTAATACATTAGCAATGATTGACTTGCATGGCCGCGGCGGCTTACGTTGATGCTTCCGTGGCGGCTTCGCCGCGGGTTTTCGCTCACGCCGGAGAGTTCGCCATGCACGTCGCCGCTTGCCGTGGTTGTTGCCGGTTGTTCCTGATTGGCATGGGGTTGGCCGCCAGATTGCTCCTAGTGCAGCCTGTCGCCTGGTCCGCGCCGCCCCACCACCATCATCACGGCAAAAAGCTGGCCATTGGCGGGCGAGAGATTGCCCCGGTGGAGTTTACGCACCGCTCCGTGCGGTCGGGGGCCTGGTCTGACCCGGAAACGTGGAAACCGAAACGAGTCCCCGGCGCGAACGACCGCGTGCTGATCTCCACCGACACGCGGGTGCTCTACGACAGCCAAAGCCCGGCGGTGGTGCGGCTGGTGCATGTGGCTGGCACGCTGTCGTTTGCCGACGATCGAGATACGCTGCTCAATGTTGGGCTGTTGAAGGTGCAGCCGGGCGAGGTCTGTTCGGAAAATGGCTTTGCCTGCGATCTGGCCGACACCAACGAACATGGCGAGCCGTTCATGCCACACGAAGGCCCGCTGCCGGCCCTGGAAATTGGCACGCGGGCCGTTCCCATTCCGCCGCAATTTACCGCCCGCGTGCGGCTGCATTACCTGGAAGGAATGGACAAAGACAACGCGCCGGCCCTGGCCTGCTGCACCGGCCGCATGGAATTATGCGGGTCGCCGCTGAGCCGCACCTGGGTCAAGTTGGGGGCCGACGTGGAAGCCGGCCAACACGCTGTGCTACTGGCCGAACCGGTCAGCGGTTGGCGCGTAGGGGACGAAGTTATCGTCACCAGCAGCCGCCATCACAACCATAGCGAGTTCCGCTTTCGCGACCAGAGCGATAAGCTAGAGACCGAAACCCGCCACATTGCCGCCATCGAAGGGGAGTTGGTCACGTTGGACGAACCGCTCCGGTTTGCGCACACCGGCAGCGGCGAGTTCCGCAGCGAAATCGCCAATTTGTCGCGGAATGTGATTGTGGAAAGCGCCGACCCGGCCGGCGTGCGCGGGCATACCGTGTTTCATCAATACAGCCGGGGCGGCATTCAATATGCCCGGCTGGCCCACCTGGGCAAGGAAAACGTCTTGGGCCGATACGCCATTCACTTTCACCTGTGCGGCGATACCATGCGCGGCAGCGGCGTGGTGGGGGCGGCGATTGTCGATTCGCACAATCGCTGGATCACCGTGCATGGCACCAACCATTTGCTGGTCCGCGACAATGTCGGCTTCCGCAGCGTGGGGCATGGCTACTTTCTGGAGGACGGCACCGAGGTCTACAACGTCTTCGACCGCAATTTGGGGGTGCAGGCCTTTGCCGGCCGGCCGCTTCCCAAACAAGTTCTTCCGTTCGACCCCAACGACGGCGCCGCCTTTTGGTGGGCTAATGGCCGCAATACGTTTACCCGCAACGTGGCTTGCGAAAACAACGAGTACGGATTTCGCTACGACAGCCAGAAGCGGAGCAACTTCGACAGTTCGCTCTCCGTCAAAATGCCCGAGGGCCGGCCGCAAACGGTCGATATCCGCACGCTGCCCTTTTACAGCTTTGCCGATAACGAGAGCCACTCCGAGGGGCTGTACGCCTTTGTATTTGCCGACACCGACCGCGTGGGGCCCGATACCAGGCACCCGCACATCGTGAAGAACATCAAGATCTGGCAGACGCACTACGCCTTACGGACGCAGATTCCCACGATGCTGGTGGACGGGGCGCGGATCGACCATGCCGTGTACGGCGTCTACCGGCCCGAGTTCTTGAACCACGTTTACCGCAACCTGCATCTCAGCCGGGTCGAGAGCGAGCCATTCAACCGCGGAACCGACGATGATAGCGAGCAACATGGCAGCATCAGCGTTGACCATTTGACCTTTGAGGATTTTTACGACGCCGGCCTGCCGCTAATTCAAATGAGCGACAACAACCCCAATGGCAAAGCCGAGTCGCACTTTCGCAACGTGAAGGTGCTGGCTCGCACCGACACGCAGCGCCGCGCGTGGGTCGATCGTGGGGGCGGAGCGGTCGTCGCGCCGACAACGCCAACCAGCGTGCCCGTCTTTCTGCACGACTACTTTGGGCCAGGAAGAACCGCCAAAATCATCAGCACGGCGGCCCGCGATTTTGCCCAGCTATCGGCCCAGGCCGAATACCGCGAGCTGCCGCCATTGACGGGACCAGAATCGCGCGTGGCCGAAGTCGCGGACGTGCCGTTCCCTACGCTGCTCGACCCGATCGACGATCTTCCCCCGGCCACGGTGATAACCTGGCCCTCGCCCGACCTCCCCGCGAAAACCGAGAACGGCCAGCTCCTGGTGCGCGGCGTGACCACCGACAACGGCCGCACCCAGCGCGTGCTGGTCAACGGCATCGCGGCCACCAACCTGGATTACAACTTTGGCCAGTGGGAAGTCCGCATTCCCGTTACGACCGAAGGCGAGCTACTGATCACCGCCGCCGCCGAGGACGACGCGGGCAACGTGGAACAAGACAGCCACGAGTTGCGGGTGAGCATTGCCCGTTAGTTCCGAAGCAACCTAAATCAGGGCGTCGGAGTGGACTAGCTCGGTGTTGTGGAAGTGCGATTTCTGTGCCGGCTGACACGAAAATCCTTACAGGCCCGGATCGCACGGATTTCGCGGATAAGGCAGGGCATGTAAGCCGTTGTTCTGTATTCGCAGGCCATTTTTTGCGAGTGGACCATCTGCCTATTCTGGGAACAATTATCCACTGCTTATCGGCCTTTTGCGCCTATGCGCGAAGTCACCCTCGCGAATGGCGGTCGATTCCGGTTGGCGGCCATGCATGTCGGCCCTGACGGCTAGATTCGTTTGAGTCGTGGCCCTCACTCTTCGTCCAGGTAGTAGTTCCAATCCTCAAATTGCCGGTCGAGGTGGATCAGTTCGTCCGCGTGGGCCGGCGAGTCGATGTGGTAAAGCTGCATCTGAATGGAACGGTCGCGCCCAATCGAGGCCGATAACGCCGACAACACGGCCAGATGGCGTTCCGGCATGGAGACGGGCGTAAAGATCAGCACCATGCAATGGACCGGCTGCTGGTCGGGCGTTTCAATTTGCAACCCCTGCCGGCTGATCCCCATGGCACCGATGATCCGGTCCCCTTCCTCCAGCCGGGCGTGAGGCAGCGCCAGGCCTTCCCCGACGCAAGTTGAAGTGATGCGCTCGGCCTTGATGACCGCCTCGTACAGCGTGTCGGCGCTGACGGAAAGTTTGTGGACCCGCACCGTCAGATCGACCAATTGCCGGATGGCCGTTTCCTTGTCGGGTCCGGCCAGTTCGGTGGTGATGTTGCGCTCGGAGAGGAAGTCCAGCATGCGGGCACGGTCCTGGCCAAAGTCGCCTGATTTCTTCAGCGCTAGCTTCGTCAAAATGGGGCCAACCGATTCGTTAAGCAGTACCACGGCCAGTACGACGGCCAGGAAAATCTCGTGGATTTTCTCGAAGGCGGCATCTTCCGTGACCAGCAGCATCAGGCCGACCGCCAGCCCGGCCTGGGGTGCCAACGACATTCCCAGCCAACGGCGAAAACGCTCGGTCGCTCCGGCCAGCTTCATCCCCAAGTAGCCAGCGGCCATTTTGCCTCCCAGCCGCCCGGCAAACGCCACCGCCGCCAGCGTGCCGGCAATGCCCAGGGAGTCAAACCGCAGTTCCATGCCGGCCACGGTAAAGAACACGGCAAAAATGGCGGATTCAAAACGGTCGAAGACTTTGTGGCCGATCTCTTCACGGTCTGGCGTCAGGTTGGCCAGCGTGACGCCCAGGCACAAGCAGGCCAATAAGACCGACAACCCCAGGTGGGCGGTCAGGCCGGTCGTCAGCAAAATGGCGATCAGCGACAAGACGGCCAACCGGTCGGGACGGACGACTCGCCACGTCACCACGATCAGCAGCACGCCAACCGTCAGGCCCAGCAGCAGGCTTTGGCCGATTTGCCACATCGGCGCGGCCAGGCTTTGGGCCAGGCCGACGTTGGACGGAGATAAGGCCGAACGGGCAACCGTGCGGGCCACTTCAAAGAAGATGATGCAGACGAGGTTGTTCAGGGCCACGCCGGCGATCATGGTGGTGACGAAGGCACCACGCGAGGCAGTTTCCTTGACAATGGCCAACACCGTCGCCGGAGCGGTGGAAATGGCGATCGTGGCCACAAGCAACGCGGTGTACCAGCGGGCATCGGTCAACAGCATCAACCCGCCAAACACCAGCGCCGGTGTCAGTGTCGCTTCAAACAGCAACAGCAGCGACAACCGCTTGCTGGCCACCGCCAGCCGGCGAAAATTGAGATGGCTGCCGACGGAGACGGCCATCAAACCCAAGGCAAAGTCCACCAACGGCTCGAGCGCATGAATGCTGTCGTGCGGCAGCAGGTTCATCACCGAACCGCCGATGAGAATGCCCGCCACGATCTGCCCCGTAACGGAAGGCAGATGCAACTGCCTGGCCAGCGCGCCAAACAGCGTGCCCGCGACTAGAATGATCGCCAGGACCAGAAGCACGTTAGGATGGGCAAGCATGCGGAATTACCGGCCGGCGCTGGTGTGCCTCATGGGCAGCATGAGGCGTCGATAGGCGTTGAACCCGTTCAACCCTCCGATCGACGGGGCAAGTCTAGCGTAACCCGCCGACTTGTGTGCGCATTTCCGATGAATCAGCGCACAAAAAATGCCGCCTGACAAGAACGCTGGCCTACAGCAGCCCAGGAATGGGCCGGCCCCCTTCCGTCACGATGGGAATGGGCCGGCCTTGCGGGTTGACCCAGTGGCTGTTGAGGTCGATGTCCAAGTGCTGGAAGACGCTGGCCGCCAGGTCCGAGGGGATAACGCGGCCTTCCTTGACGCCGTAGCCCTTGTCGTCGGTAGCGCCGATGACTTGTCCGCCGCGCGTGCCGCCGCCGGCCACCAGCATCGACATGCAGTTGGTCCAGTGGCCGCGCCCGGCGTCCGCCGACATTACTGGCGCGCGGCCAAACTCGCCCAGCATCAGCACCAGGGTGGAGTCGAGCAGCCCGCGTGCTTCCAAGTCTTGAACCAAGGTGTGAATCACCCGGTCTACCGTGGGCAGTATGGGTGTCAGGCCTTTTTCGATTCCGCCCCACGGCGGCACGTTGTCGCCGTGATGGTCGAAGTAGCCCCACGCGCCGCTGACCACTACATACGATACGCCGGCCTCCACCAGCCGCCGCGCCAGCAGGGCTTTTTCGCCGATGCTGATGCGGCCGTAGGCGTCGCGCATGGCGTCGGTTTCTTGGCCCACATCGAAGGCCTTTTGGACCTTGCCCGACAAGACCATCTCGTAAGCTTGTGATTGGTATTGCTCGACAGAAGCCATGCCGCGCCCACGGTCGAGATTGCGCCGCAAGCGGTCGAATTGCGACCGCAAATTGTCGCGGTCTTGCAAGCGATCGACGGCTACGCCCGCTGGCAAGGCCAGACGGCCGGGCAGTTCCCTGCCTTGGATCGGTTCGTACTCGTGGCCCATGTGGCCGGCCCCCCACATATCGGCCACCCAGCTATCGGCCAGGCCGACAAAGGCGGGCAGCGTTGGCGCATTGGCGCCGCGAAATTTGGCCGCGACCGAACCCATCGAAGGGTATCCGCCGCCACTCTGGCCGGTATCGGTTCGCTGGGCCAAGGGGTTGCCGGCCTGCATGGTGATGGGCGTGTGGTTGCTGGCCGTGCAATCGACAGAGCGAATTAGTGTCAGCTTGTGCATCAGGCTGGCTTGCAGCGGCAGATGCTGCGAGACCTGAATACCCGGCACGCTGGTCGCGATGGTGTTGTACGGTCCGCGGTTTTCCAGAGGCGCGTCGGGCTTGGGATCCCACATGTCAATGTGGCTTGGCCCGCCCGACAGCCAGAACAAAATGACCGACTTGCGGTCGCGCGGCACGGTGGACGCCCGCGACGAGGACGAGGCTAGCGCGGCTAACGACATTCCCCCCAGCGAACCCAGCCCGGTTTGCAAAAACCAGCGGCGCGAGCCAACTCTGACAATATCCGCAGCCCCCGGTGCCAACGGAAGCAGTTGTTGGTGTTGGGCCGGTGTGCAACCAGATCGCGAAGAAAGCCGCATGGGGCGGGTTCCTCAATTAGGAAGGCAAAGTTCAGGTGGGCGATGGCTGTGAGGGGAGTTAGCCCCCCATCGATCAGCCGCCCGATAGTCTACCCGGCTTGGATCAACGGGTAAACATTTGTTTTATCCTCGTTGGCAGCCACCAAGGACCGGCCGCTATCGGCCCGGGCGATGCGGAAGAAATCAAATTTGGCATCGAACAAGAACTTCAGCCACAGTTTGGTCCAAGAATAGTGGGCGTGCAGGCCATCGTACATCTCGGGCACGGCCTTCTTTAACGCCGGCAGGCGGTTCCAGGGAATTTGCGGCAAGTCGTGATGTTCGTTGTGATAGCCGATATTGAACGCCAAATGGTTCAATCCGCCGTAGTAACTGTAGGTCTCTTGGCCTTCACGAAAGACATAATGCTCTTGAATCCAGCGGGCACCCAAAGGGTGAGGGCCAACGCTAAAAAACGCGCTGAAGACAAAGTACAACAGCGATCCCGGTCCCAGCAGCCAGAAGAACCCGACCAAGAAGCTGAGCTGCACGGCGACATTGACCCACAGCCACTTTGTCCAAGAGGAGGGCTGGTTCTTGGACTCCAACCAAAAGGTCCGCACCAACTGGAACACGGGGAACAGGCATTGCCAGGCTAATCGGCCCAGCGGCCCGCGGCGAAACAGCCAGGCCTCCCAACGGTTGGCAACGTCGGCATCGTTGTGGTAATCGCCCAGGTACTTGTGGTGTTTGATATGGTGGACGGAAAACGTCACGGTCATCGGAAAGAACATCGGCAGATTGGCCAGGATGGCCATCCAGCGATTGGCCGCGCGGCTGCGATAGACCAGGTTGTGCGTGCATTCGTGAACCAGCACCCACAACGCGTGGTTGCAGTATGCGCCAAAGCAAAAAGCGACGATGGCCTTGATCCACCAGGCAATGGGGGTTAGCCAGGCACCGACGACCAGTTGGACAGCCACGATGGCCAGTATGGCCACGCCGCTCCAACGGTTATAGCCAAACAGAGAGCGAACCTCCGGGTGCTCGGCCATGATTGTCCGCGCGCGGTCGGGATGGGGCGCGGGATACTCGACAACCACGTAAGCATTGGGGTTCATCAACAAATTGCCTGTCGCTACTTTATGGGGTGAAGTTTGCTGGCGATGGAAGCAGACATGCTTCGCTCTGCCCGACTTGCCAGCCAGCGATCTATCTGGCAATCATGCCGTCAGAAACTGCTCACCCGATTGATCCCCCAAGTTTGATCCTAGGGGGGGATTCAAGATTGGTCAAACGCAGTCGACGTCGGACAAACACAACGGGTGGGCTGAAAGTCTTGGTGGATTGGGGGCGTGCGGCTTCGTTACTTCTTGCTGCCAGCTATGCTGTTGGCGGCGGAACGAACCTTCCAAAGCTGGCGATTTGCGGTGTCTGGCGAAATTGGCGGCAATGCCACAATTCACCTGGAAGCAGTCTGGCCGTATCTCTATACTCCGCCCTCTGGCAACTGTGTGCTGGGCCGTTGCCGCCCGGCTGTTCGTGGGTTGCCACTCGTCGGCAAAGGAGTTCCGATGCGTTCGATCGCCGTAATCAATCAAAAGGGTGGCGTAGGCAAGACAACCACCGCCGTAAACCTGGGGGCGGCGCTGGCCGCCGCCGGCCAAAAGGTCTGCGTGGTCGATCTCGATCCGCAGGCGCACGCCTCGCTGCATCTGAACGTGATTTGCGACGGCCAGGAACGGCTTTCGGTTTATCATTCGCTGGCGGGGGACATGCCGCTGGCGGAGATTCGCCTGCAAATCAACGACAATCTCTGGCTGGTGGCGGCCGACATCGACCTGGCCGCCGTGGAGATTGAGCTGGCCGGCGTGCCCGACCGCGAACTGATCCTCCGCCGCCGCATCGAAGCCGACACCGCCGAGTTCGATTACCTGATTATCGACTGTCCGCCGTCGTTGGGTGTGTTGACGCTTAACGCGCTGTCCGCCGTGGACGAGGTGTTGATCCCATTGCAGCCACATTTTCTGGCTTTGCACGGGTTGAGCAAGCTGCTCGACACCATTCAATGGGTCGCCGGCAGGACCAATCCCAGCTTGAAGCTGAGCGGCGTGGTGCTGTGCATGTACGAGGCCAATACCAAGTTGGCCACGGAAGTTGCCCGAGACGTGGACGAGTTCTTTACCATGGCCCGCGGCACGGAGGGACCGTGGTCACAGGCCAAATCGTTGACCGCGCGGATTCGCCGCAATATCCGCCTGGCCGAGGCCCCCAGTTTTGGGCAGTCGATCTTGGAATACGCGCCCGACTCCCACGGTGCCGACGACTATCGCCAATTGGCGCACGAGGTGCATGCCCTGCACGAAGCCACGGCGCTGCTGCCGCTGGAAATGCCCGTCGTGCCGCAACGCCGCGCCGCCAAAGCGGCGGTGGCGTAGTGGCGACGTAAGTCTGATTCACCGGGCACGACAACGACTGGCAAATCTAATCGTGCGCAATAGCGCAACCTCGCAACTTTTTTTGCAGTAGGTTCTTGCCCGCGGTTGTTACGGCTGTGCGGTTGAGGTCCAGCCATCGCAATTGCTTAAGGTTGCTCAAGTGAGTCAGGCCCGCATCGCTCACCTTTGTACCGAACAGCCCAAGTTCTTTTAGCTGGGTTAAGCCACCAAGATGCTCCAGGCCGGCGTCGGTAATCGCGGTTTCATTGAGCCACAACTGTTCCAGTTGCGTCCATTGGGCCAATTGCGGTAAGCATGCATCGGTCGCTCGGGTGCGTCCTATGTAGATCGAATTGAGTTGCTTGAGGTTGCCTAACCGCAACAAACCAGCATCGGTGACAGGAGTGCCGCTGAGATCGAGTGTACGCAGTTCGTGCAGGTGCAGTAGATTTTTCAGACCAGCATCGGTGACAGGGGTGCCGCTGAGATTTAATTCACGCAGTTCGTTCAGTTGAAGCAGATTCTCCAGACCAGCATCGGTCGTTTCCGATCCGTTGAGGTCGAGCATTTTCAATTGCCGCAGGCCGCGCAACGGCATCAGATCAGCATCGACCACCGTCTGGCGAAAGTAGTAGACGGCAATCACGTCATCGAAGTAATCTTGAGGCAGCCAGTCGCGGAGCCGGGTTTTCAACCAGCTTTCATCGGCGGCCGACGGGGCATACCTGGCCCCGCCGCCTAGATTCCGGATTGCTAGCACCGCGGCGCGCTGGCGTTGGGCTGGCCCAATCCATCGTAATGAAATGGCAAGCAGTGCGCTGATGATCGTCATGCCGAGCAACAGCGTCCGCAAACTGAATTGCCAACGGTGGTGATGCGACCGTCGCGATGCGCTATCCGGTAAGGGCACGAGTTCGTCCATGCCCGCCAGTATCCGGCCGCCGATCCGTGGAATGCAACAAAATTACCGACCGCCGACAAGGTGGGGCAGCCACATGGCTTTGTCCACCAGTTCCAGCAGCACTTGCGGGTCGCACGGTTTTCGCAGGTAATAAGTTCCGCCCGCCGCGTGCGAGCGACGGATGATATCGGGGATTTGCGCGCCGGAAAGGAACATTACGGGCACGTCGGCCAGGCCGGCGACTTGCTTGAGTTGTTCGCACAATTCCAGCCCACTCTGTTCGCCGATGTTGATGTCGGAAATGATCAAATCGGGGGCCATGCTGGTTGCCATGACCAAGGCGGCGTTCGCATCGGGGCAGCAGTGGCAGGTGTAGCCCGCCCCCGACAACGTGGCGGCCAGGTCGGACAAAACGCTGGCGTCGTCATCAATCGCCAGGATGGAGTTGCGGCCGTGTTCCAACGATTTCATGTCCAGGTTTCCCGGTAGAGCTGCCGCGGCGCGATGGCCTTGCGCCGGCACGAGCGGCCGAATCGTGGCGGGCGGCGTTGTCCCATGCATCATGCAGCCTTCCCGCTATAGTCGTACATCGGCCATGGGCCGGCCCTAGGGTCAACGCAAAACGGTGGGCTTGCGCAACCGGAACAGCCGCTACGACGGGAAGGCTCCGCCAGCTCATTCGCCCCAATAGATACGGACATTATGCGTAGCCCGGCCCACGGCCACGATGTCGGGGCGGCCATCATCGTTCAGATCGGCAACCGCCAGGTCCTCGACCGCCACGCCGCCGGCGTCTACCAACTGGCGGGACCATTTACCCGCCGCCGCGTCTTGCGGGTCGTAGATTCGCACGCCGCTGGCTCCGCCGCCTCCTTCTTGATTGTCGCGCACGCCAATCACCAGTTCCTCGTCGGCGTCGTCATCCAGGTTTACGCACCACACGGCATGCCCCCACTTGAGGTTTTCGTCCAAGACATGGCGGTTCCACAACTCGTCGGGCTTGTCTGGACGCGTGTAGGCCACCACCTGGTTGCCGTGCCAAGGTTCGATGGTGGCGATGTAGTCGGCCTGGCCAGCCAGGCGGCCATGCTTGATCTCGCTGGCACCCCGGTTGGGGCTGGTCTGCTGGTTGCCCGTGCCAATGACGCGCCGCGACCACTCTCCCCGTTCGCTTCTTTCCAACAAACTGACGCCGTCAAAACTGGCCACCAGCAGGTCCAAGCGGCCGTCGCCGTTCAAATCGGTCGGCTGAAAATTATGGGCCACTAGCAAGTCCTCTGAGATAATCTCAGGCTGCCAGGCATCATGCACGGGATCGGCGGGAATCTTGTAGGAAAGAATCCGCAAGGGACGCTCGTCGAACAAGGGCTTGGTCGTGCCTCGCCCCATCAACGGCACGACGATCAATTCGCTCCGCCCGTCACCGTCGAAATCGGCCCAGGCCATGCGATGCACGACCGGCTCTTCACCAATTGGGAGCACCTGCCACAGGTCCGCGGGTTTTTCTCCACGCCGCAGCCATTGAATGGTTCCGCCGGTCAGCGTGTCGAATGGCCGCCAATCGGCCCCCAGGGCAAAGTCCGTCTGGCCGTCGCCGTCAATATCGTAGGGGGCAATGCAAACATTGTCTTTCTTGGTTTGGTCTTGAATAAGCGTGTGCCGCTGCCAGCCTGGGTTTTCGTACCACACCACCCGGTTGGTATCGACCACCAAGATGTCGCTACGGCCATCGTCGTTCATATCCAGCAGGCGCACGGCGTACCCCACGCCCAATTCGCGTTCGATCTCTTGCATTTTGAAGGCCAACTCGGCCCCTTGCGCACAGACCGTGCCACAGGACAACAACAACCACGCCACGCTATAGGCCCATCGGATAATCACGGTCAACGCTCCCGGCGGAAGATAGGACAAGGCAAGGTTTCCGCTGGCCAGTAAACACCAAGCCCGGCCGCCGGGCAAGTAAAACTAGTGTTCCCTTCAAGAAGGGCGGGGCTTCACGTAGGATAGGGGCATTCAAGACTTGTCTGCCCGCGTGAATCGCCCCCTATGTCTGATCTTGTTCGCCAGGAAATCGCCGCCACGTCGGGCACCATCGTGGTCAAGGTGGGGACGCGCGTCTTGACGCACGCGGGCGGGGTGCTGAATGTTGACCGCATTGCCGCCTTAGCGGCGGAAGTCCACGCCTTGATGCAGGCGGGCCGCAAAGTGGCCGTGGTCAGCTCGGGCGCGGTGGGGGCGGGCATGGGCCGCTTGGGCCTGGCCAAACGGCCGACCGATCTGGCCAGCTTGCAGGCCGTGGCGGCCGTGGGGCAAAGCCATCTGGTTGAGGTTTACGAGCGCTGCCTGCGGGCACACGGCCGGCATGCCGCCCAAGTACTGCTGACCGCCCAAGACCTGGACGACCGCCCGCGTTATCTCAATGTGCGCAATACCTTGCGTGCGCTGCTGGAATTTGGCGCCGTGCCGATCATCAACGAGAACGACACGGTCAGCGTCGAGGAACTCAAGACGACCTTTGGCGACAACGACCGGCTGGCGGCCATGGTCACCAATTTGCTTCGCGCGCCATTGTTGGTGCTGCTGTCGGATGTCGAGGGTTTGTACAACGGCGACCCGGCGCTGCCGAACAGCCAGCGGATACCGATTGTTACCCGGCTGGACGACGGCGTGTTTGGCCTGGCTCGCGATGTCTTTACCGGCATGAGCAAAGGGGGCATGGCCAGCAAGTTGCAAGCAGCCCGCATCGCCACGTCGGCGGGTGAAAACGTGATTATCGCCAGCGGACGCCACTTGGATATTCTGACCCAGATCGCCCGCGGCGACGACGTTGGCACGTTGTTTTTGGCGCAGGGAGCCTCGATCACCAGCCGTAAACGGTGGATTGGTTTCACCGTGCAGCCGCGCGGCAAGTTGATTGTGGACGACGGTGCCCGGCAAGCCGTGGAAAAAGCGGGCCGCAGCCTGCTGGCCGCCGGTGTGCGCGATGCACTAGGCGAGTTTATCGCTGGCGATGTCGTTAGCGTCTGCGATCCCGCCGGCCAGGAGTTTGCCCGCGGCCTGTGCAATTATCCCAGTGCTGAAGTCATGAAGATCAAGGGCCTGAAGACCTCGGCCATTGCCGCCGCGCTTGGTTATTGCCCGTATGACGAAGTCATCCATCGCGACAACATGGCCGTAACGACGTATGCCTGACCATGTGGCACGACCACCTTTGCACCTACCCATGCTTCCCCTGAGCCGACCATGCCCGAACTGACCCATTTTGACGAGCAGGGCGGCAGCCGCATGGTCGATGTCAGCCAGAAGGAAATCACACTGCGTACGGCTGTGGCCAGCGGGCGCGTGAAGATGCAGCCCGCCACGCTGTCGCTGATCCGCGATCGGGGGCACGCCAAGGGGGACGTGCTGGAAGTGGCCCGCCTGGCGGGTATCATGGCGGCCAAGCGTACCGATGAGCTGATACCGTTGTGCCACTCGCTGCCGCTGGACGGCGTGAGCTTGTCGTTTCAATTTGAAAGCGAAACCACCGTCTGCATCTCGGCCGAGGCCCGCGTGCATGGCCGGACGGGCGTGGAGATGGAAGCCTTGGTGGCGGTCAGCGTGGCGGCCCTGACAATCTACGACATGTGCAAGGCCGTCGATCGGGCGATGGCCATTGAAGCAATCCAACTCGACGAAAAGACCGGCGGCCGCAGCGGGCACTTCACTCGGGCAGGCAATTCCTAGATTGGCGGCCTTTACTGCCAACCGCCGCGCAAACTTGCTCCACGGGCCACGGCATGACAGAATTGCGCCCCGTTTGCGACGGCGACAATTTGCTCTAACCCAACGCGACTGATTCCATGCCTGTCTATCTGTTTGCCACGCTCGATACCAAAGGGCATGAAGCGGCGTTTGTCCGCGACCAACTAAAGGCGCTGGGCGTTGAAATCGTGGTGGTCGATACCGGCTGTACGGGCGTGCCCGCCATTGAGGCCGATATCCCGCGCGAGCAGGTCTTCGCGGCGGCGGATACCACGCTGGCCGAGATGCTATCGCGGGGCGACCGCGGCATGGCGGTAACGGCGGCGGCTAAAGGGGCGGCCAGGTTGGCCAGCCAGTGGCACGCGGCGGGAAGTGTCACTGGCGTGCTGGGAATCGGCGGATCGGCCGGCAGCACGATCGGCACGGCAGCCATGCGGGCGTTGCCGTTGGGGGTGCCCAAGCTCATGGTCAGCACGTTGGCATCGGGCCAGGTGCGGCAGTACGTGGGCGACAAAGACATTCTCATGCTCAATTCGGTGGTCGATATCCTCGGTGTCAATCGGGTGAGCCGGCTGGTTCTGGGGAACGCCGCCAAGGCCATGGCCGGGATGGTTTCGTTACGGCTAGCTTCCGCCGCGGGCCAAGATAAACCCCTGATCGCGGCTTCGATGTTTGGCGTGACCACCCTCTGCGTCAGCCATGCCCGCGAAATTTTGGAGCAGGCGGGCTTTGAAGTGCTGGTCTTTCACGCCACCGGCAACGGCGGCCAAGCCATGGAATCGCTCATTGCCGATGGCCTGGTGGCCGGCGTATTGGATATCACCACCACCGAATTGGCCGATGAATTGGTGGGAGGAGTCCTCTCGGCGGGACCAGACCGCTTGACCGCGGCGGCACGGGCCGGTGTGCCGCAAGTCGTATCGGTTGGCGCGTTGGACATGGTCAATTTTCATGCGCCCGAAACAATTCCCGCGAAGTTTGCCGAACGCAAATTGTACCATCACAACGCTACCGTCACGCTGATGCGGACGAAGCCCGAGGAGAACGCCGCCCTGGGAGCTGAGATTGGGCGTAAGATTTCGGCCAGCCGGGGCCCGGCTGCCGTGATGCTGCCGTTGCAGGGCGTGTCGGCCATTGATGCCGCGGGGCAGCCCTTTGATGACCCCACGGCCCGCTCTGCGCTGTTCGATGGAGTCCGGAAGAATCTGCAAGGTGTAGAACTGCTGGAGATCGACCGACATATCAACGATCCCGAATTCGCCGCTGCCGCCGCCCAAAAACTGCTGAAACTCATGGCCAGCGTGGCGAAGTAGCCCGCCACCAATCCTTGCCGCGATAAATACGAGCACCATCAAATGGCCGCACCCATTGATCGAGACCGCCTGCTGGACCGCTTTTTGCGTTATGTCCGGGTCGATACCACAGCGCAAGAAGGATCGGCGACCTATCCCAGTTCGGCGGGACAATTGGAACTGGGCCGGCTGTTGGTTCAAGAATTGCTGGCGATCGGCCTGCAAGATGCCAGGCAAGACCAGCACGGAATCGTCATGGCGACGCTGCCCGCCACGGTGCCACATAAGTCGCCGCTAGTCGCGTTGTGCGCCCATTTTGATACCTCGCCCGAAACGACCGGCAAGAATGTTCAGCCGCAAGTCGTCCGCGATTACGACGGCCGCGATCTGGTTTTGCCGGGGGATACCACACGAGTTATTAAGGTGGCGGAAAACCCCGAACTGGCCGGAATGCTGGGGCACACGATTATCACGACCGATGGGACAACATTGCTTGGTGCCGACGACAAGGCGGGTATCGCCGTGATCGTGGAACTGCTGGCCTATCTGGCGGAGCATCCAGAGATTCCTCACGGGCCGCTGCGGGCCTGCTTTACATGCGACGAGGAGATCGGCCACGGCGTAGACTACATTGATCTGGCGGCCTTGGATGCCACGGTCTGCTACACGTTGGACGGCGGCGGCCGCGATATGATCGACAACGAGACTTTCTCCGCCGATCTGGCCTTAGTAACGGTTCGTGGCGTCAACATTCATCCATCGATCGGCAAGGGGCGGATGGTCAACGCCGTGCGGGCAGCGGCGGCATTCGTCGCCAGGCTGCCGCGCGATCATTTGTCGCCCGAAACGGCCGACGGCCGCGACGGTTTCTTGCATCCCTATCACATCAGTGGCGGCGTGGCCGAAGCCACCTTGCGGATTCTGCTGCGGGACTTTGAAACCAAAGCGCTGGCGGATCAGGCGGCCTTGCTCCGCGATGCCGCCCAACAGGTTGAGGGCGAGATTGCCGGTTGCTCCATCGACGTGCAAATTCAGCCGCAATACCGCAACATGCGCGATGGCCTTGGCAAGGAACCGCGGGCGGTGGCATTGGCTGAAGAAGCCCTGCGAAGGCTGGGCCGGACGCCGGTGCTGGCGCAAATCCGGGGTGGAACCGACGGTTCGCGCATGACCGAAATGGGCCTGCCGACGCCAAACCTTTCCACCGGCGAACACAACCCGCACTCACCGCTGGAATGGACCTGCCTGGAGGAGTTGGCCGCCGCCGCCGAAGGGCTGGTCTCGCTGGCGGTGGTGTGGGGTGAGCAGAAATTGTAGGGTGGGACAAGCGGACATTGGGCCTTTCATTTGAAGACGGTTCATCCGCGATGTCCCACCAAATAAGGCCGCCATCACATGTCATGGTGGGACATCGCGGGTACACCTGTTCTAGATGGCGGGGCACAATGCCGCTTGTCCCACCCTACTTCGTTTGGCTAAGTGCGTGGCAAAGGATGGACAGCGCGGGTAGAATCAAAGAACCGTTCAATTCACCATCCATCGACGTGCGAATGATCTCTCCGCCACGTCGCCATGAGGAGTGCGGGATTCATGTCCTCGGCCATTCGGTTGCGCGCCATCGCTATCTTGATCTGCGGATGCGTGGTGCTGGCCTTGCTGTGGCGCGGGTTGGAGCCGGGTGATCGCCGCTCCGAGGAAGCCGGCCTGGCCCAGGCTGAAATGGCCTTGCGGACGGGCAATTTTGAACAAGCAATCCAAGCGGCCCGCGACGTTCTTCGCCATGCTCCCCAATCATCGGCGGCACTTTCCATCGCGGGACAAGCGGCGGGTAAGGCAGGCCGTTCGGAGGAAGCCTTGCGGTTCTTCGAACAAGTGCCTGACGATGGCAGCCAGGCCTCCGTGGAGGGAATCTGCCTGCGGGGTGAAATGTTAATGTTTCTGTCGCGGTTTACCGAGGCGGAACAGCAGTTCCTGCGGGCCTTGCGGCAACAGCCCGATTCGTACTTTGCCCATCACCGGCTGGCCCACTTGTACGCCCCGACCGGCCAATACTGGCAGGCCGAACCCCATTTGCTGTGGTTGATTCAGAGCGGCAAGTATACGCGGCACGAGCTGGAATTGCTTGGCGGACTGCGAATTTCCGTCGCCGAGGAATCGGCACTAAGAGAGTATGCCGCCGCTGCGCCCCAAGATGCGGCATTGTGGTTGGGGCTGGCAATTCGGTTCCGGGAATCGGACGAAGCCGTGTGCCAAGAATACTTGCGGAAGGCCATCTCGCTCAATCCCCAACTGGCGGACGCGCACGCCTGGTTGGGTTGGATGCTGTCGCACCAACAAGATGGCCGGGCGGCGATTCGATGGAGCGTTGAACTTCCGACCATTGCCGAAGTCCATCCCATGACCTGGGCCACGCGGGGCTATCTGGCGCAGCAGCGGCAAGATTCGCCCGCGGCTATCCGATGCTATTGGGAGGCCATGCGGCGAGACCCAAATCTGTCGCTGGCTAATATTCATCTGGGCACGTTGTTGGAGGCCGCCGGACGCAATGACGACGCCCGCCTGTTCCGCGAACGCGATCAAACACTGACTGATCTGGGCAGCGTATTTGACGTTCTCAAAAAGACAGATGCCACCAGCCAAACTTTTCACGATGTTGCGGCAATCATGCAAAAGCTGGGCCGGTTTTGGGAGGCCGCCGCTTGGGAAAAGCTGGCCCTGCAATCGGACCCCAAGAATGCCGAATATCGTTCATCGCTAGAAGCCTTGGAGGCTTTGCGGCGCGACGATCCAGCAAAGACGGCGGCCAGCCACAACCCGGCGCTATTGGTTGATCTGTCGAGTTTTCCGCTTCCCGACTGGCGGCAAGAAATGGCGGCGGCGGCACCGATAGAAGCGGTACCGGCCGACATGGCGGGCGGATCGCGAATCAAATTTGAGGATGTGGCCAGCCAGGCTGGAATTGAGTTTGTGGGATATGCGGGCGGATCGCCGGATAGAGTGCCGCGGCGGTTTGTCGAGCAGATCGGCGGAGGTGTCGCGGCGCTCGATGCCGATGGCGACGGCTGGCCCGACTTGTATTTTTCGCAGGGGGCACCTTGGCCGATCGACAACCAACAGACCAAATACCTGGACAAGCTCTACCGCAACCGGGGCGATGGCCAATTCCAAGATTGCACCGAGTTGGCCGGACTAGGTGACGGCGGCTTTAGCCAGGGCGTTTCCGCGGGCGACTTCGACAATGATGGCTTCGTCGATATCTACCTGGGCATGCTTGGCCAGAATCGCTTGTACCGCAACAATGGCGATGGCACCTTCATCGATGTAACGGCCGAGGCTGGCATTTCCGGCGAACTTTGGACCAGTAGTTGCATGATGGCCGACCTGAATGGCGACGGCTTGCCCGACCTGTTCGACGTGAACTATGTGGAAGGCAACCTTGGTCGAATTTGCGACCTGCATGGTGTTTATGGCTGCGCGCCAGAAGACTTTAATCCGCTGCCCAATGTGCTGTATTTGAACCAGGGTGACGGCCGATTTACCGATGTCAGCGAAGCGGCGGGCATCAGCCAGGCCGTGGGCAAAGGGCTGGGAGTGATCGCCGCGCGGTTTGGTGAGACTGCCTCGCTGAGCGTGTACGTCAGCAACGACGGCCGGCCTAACTTCTTGTTCGAAAACCAGGCCACGGAACCGGGCGATACGCCGCGCTACGTGGAGCAGGGCTTTGCCACGGGCACCGCCGTGGATGGCGACGGCAAGCCCCAAGCCTCCATGGGGATCGCCGCGGGCGATGTCGACGGCGATGGCTGGATCGACCTGTTCGTGACCAACTTCGATTTCGAAACCAACGTGCTTTATCTGAATATTGGCCAGGGGCAGCTCTTTATGGATGGCAGCGTACCCGCCGGAATTCGCGAATTTAGCCTGCGCATGTTGGGATGGGGCACGCAATTTGTCGATGCCGACCTCGATGGCTGGCCCGATCTGCTGGTCACCAATGGCCATGTCGATGACTTTACCAAAGAGGGAACAGACTTTGCCATGCGACCGCAGTTCTTGCGCAACTTGGGAGGAGCCAGGTTTGCCGAATTGCCAGCCGCCTCTTTGGGAAGTTTCTTCGCGGGCAAATACCACGGACGGGCCATGGCGCGGCTGGATGCCAATCGCGACGGACGCGAGGACGTTGCCATTTGGCATATCGACCAGCCGGCGGCCTTGTTGCTCAACCGAAGTTCCGCGACGGGGCATTCGCTGACGGTGCAGCTTCGCGGGGTGGCTTCCTCGCGCGATTGCATCGGCGCGGTGGTGACAGCCCGCGTCGGCGATCGTATGCAGACGCGGCAGCTTGTGGGGGGCGACGGATTTCAATGCACCAACCAGCGGCAACTGGTCTTTGGTCTGGGCCCCCACGAGACCGTGGAGGAACTCAGCATTCAATGGCCCGCCGGCAAAAAACAAACATTTCATAACGTGCCGGGCGACGTGGAGCTGATCTTCGTCGAGGGGAGTCCAGAGTTCTTGCGAATGCGTTGATACTAGTCTCCTATTGTCATCCACCGGCGGCCGGTTGCGCCGTGCTACCTTCAGGCATAACACGATGTCCGCGGAACGCGAGATCGAAAAACTCCGCGAGCAAATTCGCGGGCACGATCGCAAGTATTACATCGAGGCGGCTCCCGATATCTCCGACCTGGAGTACGACCGGCTGCTCGACAAGCTGCGCCAGCTAGAAGCCGCCCACCCTGGCCTGGTCACGCCAGACAGCCCCACGCAGCGCGTGGGCGATGCGCCGGTGGAAGGGCTGACACCGGTGGAGCATCGGCTGCCGATGCTTTCGATCGACAACACGTATAGCGCCGACGAACTGCGCGAATATGGCCGCCGGATTCAAAAACTGCTGCCGGGCGAAACCATCGAGTGGGTCGTCGAACTCAAGATCGACGGAGTCGCCGTCTCACTGACCTACGAACATGGGCTGCTAACGCAGGCCGCCACCCGCGGCAACGGCCGGACGGGCGATGATATCACACACAACGCCCGCACGGTGGGCGATATCCCGCTGCGCCTGACGGGCCCGCAAGTGCCCCAACTGTTGGAGATTCGCGGCGAAATCTACATGTCCAACCCCGACCTGGTGCGGCTCAACCAGGAACAAGAACAGCGCGGCGAGGAACCTTACGCCAACACCCGCAACGTCACCGCTGGCAGCATTCGACTGTTGGACCCGCGGCTCTGTGCGCAGCGCCGCCTGCGGATGTTTTGCCACGGAGTCGGTTTCTGCCAGGGCCTGACCGCCGCCACGCACATGGAGTTCTTGCAAGATGTCCGCCGTTGGGGCCTGCCCCCCACGCCGCATGTAGAAAGCTTTGCCACATTTGACCTGGCGGTGGAACATTGCGAGGGGCTGATTGGCCGGCTGCACGAGCTCGATTTTGAAGTCGACGGGCTGGTGCTCAAGGTCAACCGGTTTGAGCAGCGCGAGAAGTTGGGCAACACCTCCAAAAGCCCCCGTTGGATCGCGGCCTACAAGTTTGAAAAGTATGAAGCCACCACCCGGCTGAATGACATCCGCGTACAGATCGGCAAGTCGGGGGCCATTACACCCGTGGCCGAGCTGGAACCGGTCGAACTGGCCGGCACCACCATCAGCCGGGCCAGCTTGCACAATGCCGAGGAAGTTCAACGCAAGGACATTCGCATCGGCGACGTGGTGGTTGTGGAGAAAGCGGGCAAGGTCATTCCTCATATCGTCCGCGTCGAGAAGCATCTGCGGAAGGAAGACTTGCCGGAGTTTGCCTTTCCCACGCATTGCCCAGAGTGCGGCACTCCGGCCGTCAAAGACGAAGGGGGAGTCTACATCCGCTGCCCCAACCAGCGCTGTCCGGCGCAGGTCAAAGAGCGTATTCGCTACTACGCCAGCCGCAACGCCATGGATATCGAAGGGCTGGGAGACAAGCTCGTCGATAGCCTGGTGGCCGGCGGCATGGTGCAAAGTTACGGCGACCTCTATCGGCTGACGCTGGAACAGCTCATGGGGTTGGAAAGAATGGGCCAAAAGTCGTCTGAAAACCTCCTTGCCGGCATTGCCGCCAGCAAGTCGCGCGGGCTGGTGCGGCTGTTGAACGGGCTGGCCATTCGCCACGTTGGCACGCGGGTGGCCACGGTGTTGGCGGAAGCGTTCGGTTCGATCGACGCCCTCACCGCGGCCACCGCCGAACAAGTCGAGGAGACCGAGGATGTCGGCCCGATCATCGCCAAGAGCGTGTACGACTGGCTGCATAGCCCCTTCGGCGAAGAGACCGTGGCCGATCTTAAGTCGCAAGGGCTGGATATGTCAGCCCCGCTCAAGGCCCTGCCCGCTGGCGGCGGCCGCCTGGCGGGCAAAACCCTGGTGGTGACCGGCACATTGTCCCGTTACACCCGCGATGAAATAGAAGGCTTGATCGCCACGCACGGCGGCCGGGCGGCGGGCAGCGTATCTTCCAAGACCGACTACGTAGTCGCGGGCGAGAAAGCCGGCAGCAAACTGGCCAAGGCCCAAAAGCTGGGCGTGCCCGTGCTGAGCGAGGACGATTTCGGAAAGTTGCTTGAGGGGTGAGGCATGAGGGGTGGGCTTGTTTGTAGGAGGCGATTCCATTGCCGATCAACTTGTTTGTAGGAGGCGATTCCATCGCCGATCATCCTCCGTAGAAGCTGTTCCCTATTAGCGACAACCGGCGATCCATTGGCAGGTTCCCATGCGATGGTTGGTCGGTTCGTATTCCACGTTACCCGCACCATTTCCAAGGTTGGAACAGGTAACGAAACGCGTACTTTTCCGCGAAATCGCGGGATTCTTGGACCATGCGGCCGCGTTACCTGTTCCAACACGGTGGTGTGGTGCGGGTCCACGTAGCCGCGAAGCTCCCGCTTTGCTGGCTTGATGCGCAAGTGGATGCTGCTGCTTGCGCGAGGTTGCTGGGCATGGATGGCCGATGGCGATACTGCCCTCACCCCCCACCCATCTCCCGGAGTACCTGGAAAGGGGGGCGGACGTTGGGATTGGAAGCTTCTTGTTCCACGCTACCTGCACCATTTCCCAGGGTGGTGCAGGTTAGAAGCGCAAGCTTTTCGGGGAAATCGCGGGGTTTTTGTAGGGGCGTCCGCCTTACCTGTTCCAACAAAGGGGGTGTGGTGCGGGAGGCGATGGCCCCGCATCGCCGTCGGGCGACGGCACCTGCAGCGGCGCGCACCGTCAGCGCCCCGGCCGCGTTTCAAAAATATGAACAGGCCCCGTGACGCGTACCGGTCGGCGGAGTAGCGGCGAGAAAGACGCCTCACCCCATTGGGCCAACTAGCCGGCAACGGTAGCCGTAATTAAGGACTCGCCCGATCAACCGCCCACCACGACCATGCTGTTCGAGCACGCGGCGGACGACAATGCCTGGGCGGTGTAGGGGCTTTGTGCCCGTTGGACGTGCAAGAGCCACGTCTGCGCGCAAAGCCGGACGGATGCTATTGTACAATAAAAATAAATGTTGTAAATATCTAAATTATATACTTTACTATGGATTTTTCAATGCTGTAGCGAATTTGGCGGGTAGGCAAGACGGGGCAGACTCCCTTTGTGGCCGCTCACGGGCCTGACAACGGCGGCAAGGAATACGTGGCACGGGCATCTTGCCCGTGGCGCGAATGTTGCTCCTTCCGGCAAGAGGTACTTGGCATGGAAAGACATGGGCGGGACGCCCATGCCACGTGGCGCGGAAAACGTATCCCCTGCCTGAGCCATGCCGCCATCGTTCGGGACCAAATCCAAGAATCGGCACCATGCACCGGCGCACCATTGGCTGCCACGAAAATAGCATCGGCGTCTTGTCCCAGCCTCCGAATCCTGGCGGTCCCCCGGGCCGCCGGAGCATTACCCGGATACCGGATGCGAAAATGCCCCACGTTCGAACCGGTGCGAACGCCGAGTGAGCAATCATCGGGCGCGACCCGGCCCGCGCTTGATCGCTTGGGCACTGGAAGTGTACACACATATCGTTCGCGGTCGGCGAGAACTCGCCAGACTGTTTGTTTCCGACTAGAACTACGGATCACCCCGTTTAGGTTGCTTTGGCAAGAGGATGTTCCTGATTTGGGGCGATGGCCATAATGAATCTTTTCTTGCATTGCGTCGCGGACTATCAGGTGATGCGAGGCGATGCGTTGCACCATCCCGCGTTCCACAAGAGTTGCCGTCTTGAAGTTCACTATCGCATCACCGTCAATTCTGCAGTTCGATGCTGCCTGGAGAATGCTTCTCGCCTCGCATCGTTGCAATCCGTACTGCCGTTCTGGGTTAACATTGTAAGTTGGCGTATCTCCGCAATGTGTGCGTGACGAGGCGAAAATGCTCTCCTTTCATTGCCCTGTCTGCGCGAAGAGGCTCAGCGTTCGAGGAGAGCTGGCTGGCAAGTCTGGGAAATGCCCACACTGCCGCCAAACAATCGTCGTGCCCTGCGTGACAGACTTTTCACGAGCTGGCCAAAGCGACACGTTACGTCCTGTAGACCAAGGGGCGCTTGTCGGCAATTCAGCAGCGGGAGCCGGCAACAACGAGACGCTAGGCGTCCTAGCAAGCGACACTTCGCGAGAAGGAGACTCGGCACCCATCGCTCCATCTGTTTCATCGGCCCGCGTCAAGTCGGCAAACGACCTAGGCCAGATTGACGTTTACCAACTATTGAAAGTACTGGGACAGGGAGGCATGGGAAAGGTTTACCTGGCGCGGCATTCTAAGCTGGAAAAACTGGTGGCCATCAAAGTGCTAACCGCGGGTAAATTGGGCGATCAGGCATCGGTCGCGCGCTTTGAGCGCGAGATGAAAGCAGTTGGCCGGCTCGATCATCCGCACATCGTGCGGGCGCTTGACGCACGCCAGGCAAACGGTTTCAACATCCTGGTGATGGAGTACATCGAAGGTCGTGACTTGTCTGAAATCGTTAAGTCGCTGGGGCCGCTGCCTATTGCTGATGCGTGCGAGCTTGTGCGCCAAGCCGCTTCCGGCCTTCAAGAGGCGCATGAACACGGAATGGTCCATCGGGACATCAAGCCATCGAACTTGATGCTGGCCAAGGCACAGCGGAAACACTCACCTCCAGTGCTGAAGATTCTCGATCTAGGGCTGGCACTGCTGTCGGAATCGCATGCGGCACACGGCAGTGATCTGACGAATACCGGCCAGGTCATGGGGACTATTGACTACATGGCCCCGGAGCAGGGGGGCGACAGCCATCAGGTCGATATTCGGGCCGACATCTATTCGCTTGGCGCGACTTTATTCAAGCTGCTGACTGGTAGCGCGCCATATGAGGGGGCCAAGTATGACACACCAATTAAGAAACTGGCCGCGTTGGCCACCACGCCTCCGCCAGACATTCGCGCGCGACGCGCTGACATGCCGCTGGAACTGGCCAAGCTGGTTCACCGAATGTTAGCGAAGAATCCCAATGAACGTATCGCCACGCCCGAACAGGTCGTCGCGGTTCTATCGCCGTTCTGTGCCGGCTGCAACTTGGAGGTTCTTCTACGAAAAGCGATTGGTGAATCTATCACCAAGGGTGCATTGGCCCAATCGTCGTCAGACAGTCTTTCAGCAAACATGGCAAAAACAACAGCGTTTGCGCCCAAGGAGAATATCGAGAACATTGCCCCAGGGGGCGATGCATTGACTCCTTTTCTTTCCACGGTGGCTTTACCCCAACCGCACGGCGAGCATCAGGCGTGGACGCAGTCGCCGCCCTTACCGCGGCCGATCCGTGGATCGCACGGCCGCTGGAACAGGGTTCCGTTGGTCGTGCGAATCGGGGCAATTGCCGGCGGCGGAGTAATGGCGATTTTAATGGGGATCGTACTCTTCTTGCCTGGCAAGAAGGGCACCGTGCGCATTGAAGTGAATGACCCTGCGATAGAGATTCTCGTGCATGAGTCAGGCACCACCATCAAAGGGGTTGGTAAGAAGGAAATCACCCTCACGGCCGGCGAACAAGGATTCACCATTAAACGGGATGATTTGCAGTTTGAAACGGATCGCTTTCTCCTCAGTCAAGGGGGCGTCGTGACACTAAGGATCGACCTTCTCGCAGACAAGTTAATGGCTTCATTGAATGGAGATCCTCTGGGATCCGTGCACGTACCCAAGCAGCCCGAACGTAATGCCGTCGGCGACGAAGACGCAGAGGGTTGGCATGGCTGGCCGAAGAATGCCCCCCGCCCGGCGATCGCCCCATTCAATGACGAAGACTCGCTGATACACAGGGATACCTGGGCAAAACACCTTCATGTGCCGCCCCAGTTCGTCAATTCGATCGGGATGGAATTCGTCCTCATTCCGCCGGGGGACTTCATGATGGGTTTTACCACGAATGAAATCGTCGAATTGCTCAGTACGGATCCGGAACGCGACAATCCCTATGCCCAGGAGAGGATCAAGTCGCAGGGGCCGAGGCACAAGGTGATCCTCACTCAGCCTTTCTATCTGGGAATACACGAGGTGACGCAAGCTCAATACGAACTAATCATGGGGCAGAACCCTTCACGGACGATTACCCACTACCTCGTCGATAAGAACATTCTGGAAAACATGGATACTTCTCGGCACCCCGTGGATACTGTGTTGTGGGGTGAGGCAGTCGAGTTTTGCCGCAAGCTCAGTCAAAGAGAAAACCTCATCCCTTTTGAATTTGGCATGCGTGATGGTGAAGTCATGGCGAATGCCGGGGACGGCTATCGGCTACCAACCGAAGCAGAGTGGGAGTTCTGCTGCAGGGCGGGAACAACTACAAAGCACTGGGCAGGTGACAGCGAAGATGACCTGCAAAGAGTGGCCTGGACTAATGTAAATAGTGGCAGAACGACTCATCCCGTGGGCGAAAAGAAGCCGAATCCGTTTGGGCTCTTTGATATGCACGGCAATGTGGGGGAGTGGGTTCAGGACGGTTGGAAACCCGACTATTACGCAAATTTCGAGCAGCAGCCGGCAATCAATCCCAATTGTCCAGACGAACGCGGTAACCGCGTGAGCCGGGGAGGCTATGCTGGAACTGGCAGTCGCCACCTCTGGTCCGCCACACGTCTGCCCGTATTGCCGTCAAACCGTGAAAAAAACAATCAGGTCGGCTTTCGCGTGGTGCTGACGGTTGAAGCCGTCAAAGCTGGGAGTTCCACAAAATGATCGCCTTGCCCGCGAAGAAATGTTGAGGCCCATTCTCGTTCCGTTGCGAAGTCCGTCTTTCGAGCATTCCTCATCGCTGAATGAATATGATCGCCTGGGCAACACGATGGCCTTACCTGCCGCGTGGCGCGCCGATTGTCGCCGTCGGGAGACGGCTCCTACAAGGATTGATCGGCGATGGAATCGCCTTCTACAATTAGTTGCTCCGCTCTTGCGCTAGCTTTTCAATTTCCGCCTTGTCCAGGGCGCCTTGGTACCAGCGCAGATCGGCCAGTTGGCCGTGGAAGAAGTTTTGTGCTCCAAAGCCGATCCAGAGGGGGGCGGTGTTGGTGAGGTCGAAGAGGGGGCCGTCGCGGAGAGTGCTGACGGAGGTGGGGCGGCCGTTGATATGGAGTTCCAGGTCGCGGCCGCGGCGGATGGCCGCGATGTGGGTCCAATCGCCGCCGATGTCCCGTTCGTGGCTGACGACCTGGCCGGCTTGAATGGATTGCACGCGGCCCAGCGAGGGATCGACCGGCGCGTCGAGTGCCCGGCCCTGGCAAGAGCCGGTACCCGCGTAGAGCCGTCCGCGAAAGGCGCTTAGGCAGGTCACCCGCGTCCAGGTGGCGGTGGTCCGTTCATCCCAATCGGCCCGCTGGGCCAACGAGCCAAGCTGCTTCCAATCGCCGTCGCGCTCGTAGCGGTAGACCTCGGCGTGGGGGATCAGGCCGGCGTAGAGCTTGCCGTTGTAGACGGTCAGGTCCATGACTTCGTTGCACAGGTTTTGGCCCTCGGGCAGGCCCAGGCGGCCGATTTTTTCCCAATCGTCGCGGCCTTTCCGCCGCAAGACGTAGCCTTGGGGCCAGGTTCCCAGCAGGATTTCTCCGCCGAAGACTTGCATGGAGTGGATCTGGTTGATGTCGTGGGGGGCGGTTCCCATTCTCTGCCATTTCTTTCCGCCGAGATACTCATAAATGTTGCCGTGGGTGGAAGCGTACAACGTGCCGCCCACCGGCAGCAGGCATTCAAAGTTTTTGCCGTCTGGCGCGCCGCAGTTGATCCATTCTTGGCCGTCGTACTTGAAGAGCAGGCCGCCGCCGGCACTGTCCAGCCCGGCGTAGAGTTCTCCCTGAAAGCTGGCCAGACAGAGGACGCGCGACCCGTTGCCGACCTGGCCCAGGTCTTTCCAAGTGGTGCCCCCTTCGTACTGGTAGACCCGCGTGGGGGCGGGGGCGGGTGCGCCAGGCAGTCCCCCCAGGGCTTGGACCCAGTCCCAGATACCGGTGCCGGCGACGAGTTTGCCATTGTGGACGATCATCGACATGACGGAGTGATGGTTCGCGTCGCTCCCCAACCGGCCGCAGTCGATCCACTTGCCCCCTTCGTCCAAGCGGAAGACATGGGCTCGGTCTTGCGGCCGGTTGGCATCGGCGATACCGCAGTACAGCCCGCCGTTGTAGGCCACCAAATTGCTGATGAGGGAATTGGACTCCCACGGTTTGCCGTGGTCTTGCCACTCGCTGAGATAGCCGTCGTCGATGCCAAAGTGGACGTGCCGGCTGTCGGACATGGCGCTATAGGCCGGCGAACTGCCCGCCAGATGCAAGTTGATGCCGCGACGGGCCGCGGGGTCGAACTTGCCCAGAATATCGCCCAGGGTCGCTTCCAGCGGCGCGTGGCTACGGACCCACACGGAGAGCGAAAAGTCGTCCTGGCCAGCATTGGGGGCTTTTTCCGCCGGCACCAAAATGCGCCCATCGCGGCCGTTGAAGGCGGCCCCTTGCTCGCTAAAGGTTACGTTTTGCGGCTCGCCGTGCGCGGTTCCCACGATATCGCGGGCGTCGTGTTCCAATGGCCAATGGGCAACCAGCCGCGCGGCGGGCTTGGCCGGCTCTTCGCCCACCAACGGCATGGCCGGCAGCGCGGCCAGAAAAGCCAGGGATGCCAGCAACAGGCAGCGGCGGGCCGCACATAGGACCGGCACAACAACTGACTCATGGGAACTCCCTCTCCCTTTGGGAGAGGGCCGGTGTGAGGGCTGGCTGATGGCGGGCATTTCGCCACATCCCCCTCTCCCCAACCCTCTCCCGGAGTACCGGGAGAGGGAGCCAGAAGGCGAAGTTATCTCGTACCGAACCTTTAGGGTTTGAAACGCGTTCATTCGCGGCACTCCTGCGGTATTTCGCTTAGTAGAATGGGCAGCGTGAATTATGCGCTTTGCGGCAATCGGCGGAAACCGGTCGGGCAAAACCTGTCCCTGCCGCCGTTGTGGCGATATGCTAGACGAGAGGCTGAAAGTGGCAGTTGTCATACCGATGAGGAACTCCATGCGACGGATGATTGTTCTCTGGGCCTTGCTGGTGCCGTGTCCTTTGGCGGGCATGTACATGGCACCTTCCGCCGCCGCCCAAGAGGCCCCCGCCGAGGCCACGCCCGAGCGCATCGC
This sequence comes from Pirellulales bacterium, assembly GCA_050247075.1. Lineage (GTDB taxonomy): Bacteria > Planctomycetota > Planctomycetia > Pirellulales > JBFWUW01 > JBFWUW01. The sequence goes on from JBFWUW010000044.1 coordinate 36,948, forward strand.
CGAGCTGATCCAACAGCTTGGCGACGATGATTTTTTCGTCCGCGAACGGGCACAGACCGAGCTGCAAGGGATTGGCTTTGAGGCCTTCGACGCGTTGACCGCCGCCGAGACCGACGACGACATTGAGATCTCGGCCCGGGCCAAATACTTGTTGCGCAAAATTCGCGTGGAGTGGGTGGCCGAGTCGGACTCGCCGCAAGTCAAGGAGATTCTGAAGGACTACGAGCGGGCCAACACCACCGACCGGCTGCAGAGGATGCAACGCCTGGCCCAGTTGCCCGACGACGCCGGCCTGCCCGCCTTGTGCCGCTTGCTGCGGTTCGAGCAATCTCCCATCAACGCCAAGCAAGCGGCGTTGCGGGTGATGGAATTGCCGAACACCGAGACCACCGATTGGGCGCGGCGGGAAAAGATCATCACCGAGACACTGGCCCGCACGCAACGGTCGCCGGCGGAATGGCTGAAGGTCTATCTGGCGGCGCACCACGACCTGGCGGCGGCTTATGCCGACTGGGCCGCCTTGTGCTCGGCCGAGGAACAGACCTTGTCTCAATACCCCGATCAAACCCAGGCCGAGGTGGTGCTGGCTTTGCTGCGGCAACAGATTGAATGGCTTGACCAGTTGAACCGCGGCGACGAAAGCTTGGACGTACTCAAGCGGATGCTGGCGCTAGCGGCCGGCGATGCCGACGCGTTGCGGGCCGTGGCCGTGCAGTTCTATAAACTGGCCGAAAAACGGGAGCAAAGCGGCGATGAGGATGCCGCGCAAAACATTGCCGATCAGGCCCGGGCCATCAGCCCTGGCAACACCATTGAACACTTGCGGGTGGCCATTCAATTGCGCGGCATGGGGTTGCTGAAATGGGCCGAGCAAGAGTATCGGCATGTGATTTCGTTGGGTCCGCCGGGGCGGGAGTTCACGCTGTTGGCGCAATGGTCGCTGGCCGAGATGCTGCACGACCAAGACAAGGAACTGGCCGCCGCCGAGGTCTTGCAACCCGCCGCCGCGGCCATGCAAGAGAACGTCCGCCAGGGGAATGCCCAAAACAACCGGGGACGCGAGCCGGGTGAAAGCCGCGCCCGCATGCATTACTTTTTTGCCAACCACTTCGCGGCCCAGGGCGACCGCGACAAGCAGATTGAACATTTAGAGGCGGGCCTGAAGGATAACCCGCTGGATGCCGACGTGCTGATTGCCATGTACCGCCTGCCCGAGCAAACGCCGGAGTGGAAAGAGCGGACCAAGAAGGCCATCGAAAAGGCGGCGGCCGCCTTCCGGCAAGAAATTGAAAATGATCCCGACAACCCGGAGAACGCCATCCCCTACAACCAGTTGGCCTGGCTGATTGGCAATACCGAGGGGGACTACGACGAGGCCGTGCGATCGGCCCTGAAAGCCCTGGAGTTGCGGCCCGAAACGCCGGAATACATGGACACGCTGGGCCGCTGCTATTTCACCAAGGGGGACCTGGAGAACGCCATCAAGCACCAGTCCAAGGCGGTGGAATTGGACCCGCACTCAGGCCAGATGCAGCGGCAGTTGGAACTGTTTCTGGCGGCCCAGGCCGAAAAGCAGAAGTAACGTGGACCGCATGAGCGTTTTGCCAGACACCGTGTTCACGAACCGGGAACAACCGGCCTGGACCGATCGACCGGAGTCGCCGTTTGAAGTGTCGGCGCAGCCAGCGCGGGCGTGGCGCGGCCTGGTCGCACTGGACCTGGTGATCTTGCTGGCCGCGACGGCCGTGGTGGCCCTGGCCGCCCTGTTGCAAATTCACCAAGAGAGGGAAGTCTGGCTGTTCGATTTTCAACTGCCCGAGACTTGCTCTTGGCGGCGGATTTACCATGTTGATTGCATGGGGTGCGGACTAACCCGTTCGTTCATTTCGCTGGCGCACTTCTCGCCGCTGCAAGCCTGGCGATACAATCCCGCGGGGCTGGTGTTGTTTGCCGGTGTGCTGTACCAGTTTCCGTTTCGCGCGGCGCAACTGTGGCGTTTCCGACGCGGCTTGCCGGCGCTGTCGCCCCCCTTGCCGCTCTACCTGGGCTGGGTCGTGCTGGCGATCGTCACGCTGCTGACGCAATGGACGATTCGCACCGGCTGGGACTTGATAATGAGTTAAGGCGTTGTCAGCGGAATGTCTTGCAGCAGCATGAATTCTTGCGAGTCTTGGCGATCGGACGAGGCTGGCATTTGGGCCAGCGTTGCTCCGTCGGGACCGATGAACCAGGCACCACTGGCCCAGGAGCCGGCTGGCGGCGCCGGGCCGGCGGGCGGATCGAACTGGGGATTGTAGTAGGCCGCGTGATTGTGCAGGGCCGCGTAGATGTTCAGATGGTCGCACCAGCCGCCGCTGGGGACCCGGGCGCGTCCCGCCTGGTTGGAGGTGTCGGCCTCGACCAGTTGGCCGTCGAACTTGCCGCCAAACCGCTGGCGAAACTTGTACCAGCCGTTGATGGTGCCGCCGGTAGTGTTCGCGTGCGAGCCATACACAATCCGCGCGCCGGCGTCGGCCAGTCCCTGGATGTTCAAGAAATCGCTGCCGTCCGCGCAAATGAAAAGCCCTATCTTTATGCCTTTAACTTCCACCACGGTGTATTCGGTGCCCGGTTCGGACTGAAAGACTTTTTCGGCCGTCATCCAAATTTTGTGATGCCGGCCCAGCAGCGAACCGTCTGGCCCGATCACGAACTGCGTGTCCCAACATTTGCCTTGTTCGTCAATCTCGGCGATGCCAGCACTGACGTAAACCTGCTTTTCGGCGGCCTTGGCGGCCAAGGCCCGCACTTGCGGCGCGTCGAGCTTTAAGAAAGGCATGGATTTGTCGCACTTGTAGCCGCTCAGCGACATCTCCGGAAAGCCAATAAACTCTGCCCCCTCGGCCGCTGCCTTGTCGATAAAATAGAGGTGGCGGTCGAGGTTCTTTTGCAAATTGGCCGGATCGTCCGCCGAGTAGAGCGACTTGATATTCACTAAGGCCATGCGCAACGTGTCGGCCGGGCGTTCCTCGGCAAGCGTGCCAGCCGGGGTGGCGGCCAGTAATAGCAGCAGGCCAAGGCCCAACAGGGACAAGCGGTGCATGGCGAGAACTCCCAAGGAGGCGAGAATCTGGTAGGTCGATTGCTTACGTAAGGGTACCCGCGGCGGTGGCGGCGTTCCAGCAGCGATTGGTGGGACATCGCGGGTGATGACGTCTATGACTAGCGGGGTCGATTTCCGCTCGTGCCACCCCATAGGTACTGCCCTATTTAAGCTTCTCTTAATGACTTAGAGCTGTATCGCGCCTACAATGAAGGAGTTTCCTCCCGTGGCAGGGCTGTCGCGGCGCGTACTCTAATTTCCAGGCGGTTTGGATGATGAGCAAGCAACCGATCCATCGGCAAGTCAGCAATCGCCGCGGCCGCGTGGCGTGGGGCTGGCTGTTGGGCTTGGCGTGCGCCCCCATGCTGGCCTTTGCCACCTGGCAAATGCTGCCAGATCGTTCCGAGGCGGGGACGGGGCCGATCTCCGTGCCGGTGGAACGGGGCGTGTTTGTATTTGAAGTCACCGAGCGGGGAGAGGTTGAGAGCAGCAACAACGTCGAGGTCCGTTGCGATGTCAAGTCGCGGTCCACGACCGGCATGGTTATCAAGAAGCTGATCGCCGAGGGGGCCATGGTCCAGCCGGGCGACGTGGTTTGCGAGTTCGACGATTCGGCCCTGCAAGACGAGCTGATCCAGCAGCAGATCATGTGCAACAACAGCCGCGCCCTGGTGACGCAGGCCGAATACGCGCTGAAGACGGCCGAGACCTCTCTGGAGGAGTACCAGGAAGGAACTTTCAAGCAAGAGGTCGAACTGGTACAGAGCGAGATCGCCCTGGCCGAGGAAAACGTCCGCCGTGCCCGGCAGTATTTGCAGCACAGCAAAAAGCTGGCGGCCAAGGGCTACATTACTCCGCTACAACTGAAGGCCGACGATTTCGCCGTCAACAAGGCCGAGGGCGAGTTGAAAGCCGCGCGGACCAAGTTAGACGTGGCCCAGCGATTTACCTTTCGCAAAATGGTCGACCAACTGACGGCCGACCTGGAAACCGCCAAGGTCAAGCTGGAGTCCGAACAGAAGAGCCACGAGCTGGACGAACGCAAGCGGGAATGGATTGAAGAGCAAATCGAAAACTGCATTGTCAAGGCACCGGTGGAGGGGCAGGTCGTCTACGCCAATCCCTCCAGCAGCCGAGGCAACAACAACGAGCCCTTGATCCAGGAAGGGACCGCCATCCGCGAGCGGCAGGCCATCATCCGCCTGCCCGACCCGACCAAAATGCAGGTCAAGGCCAAGATCAATGAGTCCCGCATCGACTTGATCAAGTCGGGCATGAAAGCCACGGTGCGGCTGGATGCCTTTCCCGATATTCCCCTGTCGGGCGTGGTCACCAAGGTTGACGACTACCCGCTGTCGGCCAACTGGTTCAGTTCTTCGGTCAAGGAGTATGGCACCAACGTCAAGATCGACAATCCCCCCCCTGGCATGCGGGCCGGCATGACGGCCGCCGTGCAGATTCATGTGGAACAACTGCCCGACGTAGTCCAAGCGCCGGTCCACGCGGTGATTGAAAACGGCAAGCAGCACTTCTGCCTGGTAACCAAGGAAGGCGTGCGGAGCTTGCGGGAGATCGAAATCGGCTCGTCGAACGACAAGTTTTTGGTGGTCAAAGGGGGCCTGGAGCCGGGCGAAAAGATTGTCCTAAATCCACGTGCCCACCTAGGAAATCTCAAGCTGCCAGAAATTCCCGTGGAGGCCGCCCGCCCGGCCGAGCAATTTGCCCGCGTGGATGTGGAAGGGGGGGCCACGGCCAGCGACGGCGAGGAAAAGCCGCGCCGCGGTAAGCGGCCCGGCGGCGGCAATGCGGCGGGCATCGCGGCGTCCATTTTGCAAAATGCCGACAAGGATGGCGACGGCAAGATCAGCGAGGACGAAGCGCCCGACCGCATGAAGGCCAATTTCGCCCAGACCGATGCCAACAAAGATGGCTTCATCGATGTCCAGGAAATGGCCGCTGGGCTAGCCAAGGCCATGGCGGCGGGGGCTGGGGCAACTCCGCCGGGCGAGAGTGGCGCCGGTGGGGGCGGGGGCCAATGACACCGCCGGCCAAGCTGGCGGCCCGCATTGAAGGGTTGCGGCGCGAATACCACCTAGGGGGAGAGACCGTCCACGCGCTGCGCGGCGTCAGCTTTGACGTGCCCGAGGGGGACTATATCGCCATCATGGGCCCTTCGGGATCGGGCAAATCGACGTTGCTCAATTTGTTGGGCTGCCTCGACCGGCCCACCGCCGGCCGCTACATCCTGGGACCAGACGACGTGGCCCAATTGGACGACGACCGCCTGAGCGAGGTCCGCGCCCAGCGCATCGGTTTTATTTTTCAGTCGTACAATTTAATCCAGCAGCTAAACGTGTTGGAAAACATTGAAGTCCCCGTCCACTATGCCGGACTGGGAGGGAGCGACTACCGCCGCCGGGCCATTCAACTGGCGCAGCGCGTTGGGCTGGCCGACCGGCTGGACCACCGCCCCAACCAGTTGTCGGGCGGACAACAGCAACGGGCGGCTATTGCCCGCAGCCTGGTGAACGATCCTTATTTTATTCTGGCGGACGAACCGACCGGCAACTTGGACTCGGTGACAACGGAAAGCATTCTGGAACTGCTGGCCGAACTCAACGACGAAGGGAAGACGATCATGATGGTCACGCACGAGGACGATGTGGCCCGCCGCAGCAAACGCATCATTCGCCTCAAGGATGGCCTGCTGGTTTCGGACGAACGTACATGAGCGGCGCATCGCTAAACACTTGGAAGCTGGGGGCCAAGAGCCTGCTGTTGCATCCGTTGCGCTCCTCGCTGACGGTGCTGGGCATTTTTATTGGCGTGGCCAGCGTGATCTGGCTGCTGGCCATCGGCGAGGGGATCAGCCGCAAGGCCCAAGAGCAGATTGAAGGGCTGGGGGCCAGCAACATTATCGTACGCTCGATTAAGCCCTCCAACGAATCGACGGCCAGTGTGCGGGGAGCGGTCCCCTATGGGCTGACACGGCTCGATTACGAGCGGCTGGTGGAGACCATTCCCACCATCGACCGGGCGCTCCCCATTCGCGAGCTGCGGCGGCAGTTTCGCTATAGCGACAAGCTGGTCGATGGCAGACTGGTCGGCTGCACGCCCGAATATGCGGAAGTCACCCATCTGTCTGTGTCCCGCGGGCACTTCATCACCGATGCCGAATTGAAGGAACGCCACAATATTTGCTGCCTGTCCGCCGAGGTGGCCGAGAAGCTATTTTCCTATGAAGACCCCATAGGCCAGAAGATCCACGTTGATGAAGCCTACTACGTCGTCGTCGGCGTGATGAAGCCGCGGGCACCCACTTCGGGCATCGGCGGATCGTTCGCCGCGCAAGATTTTTCCAGCGACGTGTACATTCCCATCTCCACGCTTTGGGCACGCATTGGCGACATGGTCGTCACGCGGCGGTCTGGCTCGTTTGAAGGCGAGATTTTGGAAGTCAGCCAGATAACGTTGCGGGTGGGCAAGGTGGCCCACGTCATGGAGACGGCCGAGATCGTCAAGAATTCGCTCAAACGGTTCCACAAGGCGGACGACTACGGCCTGACGGTACCGCTAGAACTGCTGGAGCAAGCCAAGACAACCCGCATGATGTTCATTCTGTTCATGGGGCTGATTGCCGCTATTTCGCTGTTGGTGGGGGGTATCGGCATTATGAATATTATGCTGGCCACGGTTACCGAGCGGACGCGCGAAATTGGCATTCGCCGCGCGCTGGGGGCCAAGAAGCGCGACATCACCATGCAGTTCTTGGCCGAGACGGTTCTACTGTCGGTCGTGGGGGGAGTGATTGGCGTCTTGGTGGGGATAGCTTGCCGCCCCGCCACCGACGGCTTGCGTTCGTTGGTGACCTGGTTCTTCCCCGATTTTATCAAGGGCCTGCCCGACTTGATCCGGACGGTGTCGCCGGAACTGGTCCCTTGGTCGATTCCGCTGGCGTTTGGCATCGCCGTGGTGGTTGGTCTCATCTTCGGACTTTACCCGGCCCGCCGCGCCGCTTCGATGGACCCGGTAGAGGCGCTCCGGCACGAATAGGTTGTAGGAGGCGATTCCATCGCCGATTGCCGCGTGTTACGTCGTGCCAATCGGCGATGAAATCGCCTCCTACAGTTAACTACGCCGCCAATTGCCATGCGACGACCGCGATCCCAATTCCGATACACCACCAGCCGAACCAATGCAGGCGGCCTGCTTGCAGCCAGTGCAGTAGCCACTTCAAGGCCAAGACACCGACCAGAAACGAGACAATCGCTCCCACCAGCAGTTGTTGCCAGGGGACGGCGGGCCCGCTTCCTTCGCGGAAGTACTCGATCAGTTCGTTGAGGCAAGCTCCCCCCACGGCCGGCAATGCCATCAAGAACGAGAATGTCGCCGCCGCGTCACGCCGCAGGCCGTTCCCCAGGCCGGCGGCAATGGTGGTGCAACTTCGCGAGATGCCAGGCAGCGGGGCCAGCGACTGGGCCATGCCGATCCAAAGTGCTTGGCGATGCGTAAGTTGGGGGTAGTCGGCCGTGCCTCCCTGCCGCCGAGCTGCCCATAACAATATCAGCCCATTGATCGGCAACAAAATGCCGGTCAGCAGGGTACTCTTGAGCGGTTCCTCGGCATATTTTCGCAGGGGCAATCCGACCAGTACGACCGGAATGGTCGCCACGATCAACAGCCCTATCACACGGCGATCCGCCCCCAGCAGCCGCCAGATTCGCCCCCAGAACACGACCACGATCGACAACAACGTACCAGCGTGCAAAACGATGGTCAGTTGCAGCCCTTCGGGAATCGTTTGCCCGGCCAGGCTGCGCAATAGCCCCTCGGCAATCACCAGATGCCCGTCGGAACTGATCGGCAGAAACTCCGTAATCCCCTGCACCATGGCCAGTACGATGACGGATAAGTAGTCCATGATCGGTCCTGGTTTCCGCGATAGAGAGAAAAACGCCCGCCGAACGGAGTTTCACCTGACGGACGCGTGGGGCGGAAAAGTATAGCCCCTGCCAGCCCGGCAGGAATTGCAATTCCCAGGGCAGAATTTGCAAGAACGATGGCCTTCTGGCGGCTGTTTTGGCCTTACTTCCAAGAAAGAAACTTCCGCCTGGCCCTGCTGCCAAGTGTGCGGTTTGAATCGCCTGGGGCGCGTTTTCCCACAGTTGGGCATCAAAATGGGAGAAATGCGGGCTACTTGTCCGCTGGAAGCCAGAAATGCGGATGTACGTGGGGGAATGCCGCGTGGTTCGCTGCTGGCACGGTCTGGCCGAAACCTGGGAGTTTGTTTCTCGGTTTGGCCCGATTCGTGCAGTAGGGGACTATTGCCCAAGTAGTTTGCCGTGGGAAACCTCCGCGGCTGACGGCTGGGCAAACCTTGTGGAGGCGGGCCGCTCGAAAGCCCCGCAAGGTTGCTGCAAAGTAGTCCGCCAGGCGAAACGTTCGCCGGGCGGACCTCTCTGGACCGGCCATGCTGCCGCAGGAAGCGGCAACGCCACGGATGGTAGGCGTTTGTCGTACTTTCGTTCCGCACGGAAATCGCAATAAAACCGTTCCCAATGTCGGGATAGGTGCGTTCCGCGCGGCCTACACCCTGTGGCAACGGCTACGCCATTTTTGGCGGCAGCCGGTTGGAGAAATCTTCCGTGAGATTTTTTGACGCATCGCAAATCGTGGCCTATATTGTCAGTGGCCGACCGAGCCGACCCTCTCGACCGGCCATTTCCACAGCCACTTTCTGCGAGCCCGCCCGGGGGCCCGCGAGTGTCGCCCCAGCGACGCACTCGGGGACCATGATGGGAAGATTCTCCACGATTAAGACGACTTCCGCCGCAGCGCCCTCGCGTACATTTGGTGGCGCAATCTTGGGCGCGTTGTTACTGTTTTCCGCCTGGGGAATTTCCCCGGTGCCGGCGGCCGCCCGCGAGGGGCAAGACCCGCCAGCGGTGGTTGCCCGGGAAGTGCAAGACCTGATCCGCAAGGGGCAAGAGCTTGAGTTGGAGGAGCGCTGGAGCGAGGCCCTGACCCACTACGAGGATGCCTACCGCGAGCATCCCCAGGTGCGCGAGTTCGAGCAAGGCATGCGGTACAGCCGCATCCACTACGACTTGGGCCGCCGTTACGGCGACTCCAGTTTCCGCCAGCAACTGCTGGCCTCGTCCGAGCGCGTGGCGTTGGACCTGTACGCCGAAGTGCTGTTGATGGTGCAGTCGCACTATGTAGATAAGCCCAACTGGAAGCAGATCCTGGAACGGGGCCTGACCGGCTTTGATGTGGCCTTGACTTCTCCCACGTTCGCCAAGCATCATCTGGCTGATGTGCCGGAGGAAAGGGTCGACGCTGCCCGCATGAACCTGCGGACCTGGCTGTTGCAGCAAAAGGTCACGACCCGGCATGACGCCCGCGAGATCGTGGCGGGGGCCGCCCGCTACATGCATCGCGAGCTTGGCCTGTCCTCCACCGCCTGTATCGTGGAGTTCACCTGCGGGGCCGCGAACTCGCTCGACGAATATTCCAGCTTTTTGACGGGCGACCAGTTGGAAGAGACCTATGCCCAGATCGAAGGCAACTTTGTCGGGTTGGGCGTGGAACTGAAAAGCGACGAGGGCTCGCTGTTGATCGTCAAGGTTATTTCGCGCAGCCCCGCCGAAAAGGCCGGCATCAAGGCGGGCGACCACATTGTCGCCGTGAATCGCGAGTCGATCGTGGGCATGGATACTGACGCCGCCGCCGACAAGCTGCAAGGCCCCGAGGGGACTTCCGTCGATGTGACGGTGGTTACGGCCGGCCTGCGGCCGCGCGTGCTCAAGATTGTGCGGGCGCAAGTAGATGTCCCCAGCGTCGATGACATCAAGGTGATTGATCCGCAGTTCGGCGTGGCTTACCTCAAGCTGACCTGCTTCCAGAAGACCACCTCGCGTGATCTCGACAAGGCACTGCTACAACTGCAAAAGCAAGGCATGAAGAGCCTGATTATCGACCTTCGCGGCAACCCTGGCGGGTTGCTGACCGCCAGCGTGGACGTGGCCGACAAGTTTGTCGAACGGGGGACGATCGTCTCCACCCGCGGCCGCATTCCGGCCGAGCAGCACGAGTACCAGGCCCGCGTCAACGGCACCTGGAAGATGCCGCTGGTGCTGCTGATCGACGGCGACAGTGCCAGTGCCAGCGAGATCTTGGCGGGCTGCATTCGCGATAATCGCCGCGGGACGATTGTGGGGACTCGCAGTTATGGCAAGGGTTCGGTGCAGGGCATTTTCTCGCTCGACCGCGCCAAGGTCGGCCTGCGGCTGACGACTTCGCGGTTCTACTCGCCCAACGGACACCCGTTCAGCAAGATTGGCGTGGAGCCCGACGTGGTCGTGCGAACCGCGGCCAAGCCGATCGACGGACAAGTGGCGTCTCTCGCGGGCCAGGATAACGACCTGATCTTGCAATCGGGGATCGACGCTGCCCGGCAGCGGATGGCCCGCCGGTAGGCTGTTAGTTGCCACTGGCGGCTTGTCCGCCAGTGCCTTGCCGATTCGACGGGGCCATTGGCGGGCAAGACACCGGTGGCACACGGCGTAGCGGAACAAGACGCAACAGCGACAGCCCGACAGCCGCGCCCGCGATGACGAAGGCCCAATAGCGGGAGGCAAACGGCGCATACAGTACATGGTGCAGCGCCAACAACGCGGCGATGAAGGACAAACGGAAGAGAGGCTTCCAAAGTTGCCAGCGTAGCACCCCCATCAGGGGCTTAACGCTGCCCACCAGCAGCAACATCAGCAAGGCCCAGGCCAGCACGCCCGACTGCATGTACTGCAACAACAGGGCCGCCCACCAGTCTTCACGTAAATAGGTGGCCAGCACCACCACCAGGTGCCCCAGCGCCGCCAACGCGCTGGCGATGCCGGCATTTCGGCTCAGGCGGGCCGAGGCTTCGCGGCTGACATTCCAGCCCAGCCATTGCGCACCGCGCGACAGCGGACTGACGAGCAGCGACAACACCAAGAAGCCGACCGCCGCGTAACCGCTAATCTGGCACGCCAATACGATCCGATCGAGATAGTACACCGGGGTGACGTACACCCGCACGCACCAGGCGGCCAGCCCCAGCCAGGCTGCCACCAAGGCGGCTTCGTCGAGAGGTATCAGTCGTTTGGCCATGCCAGTTTGTTAGAGGCGTTCGAGCAGATAGATCAAATCGTTCAATTCATCGGGCGACAAGGCCCGCACGTTGCCATGCCGGTTGGGGCGGTTGTGCCGCACGAGTACTTCATGCAGCGTGGCTGCCCGCTGGTCGTGCAGGTAGGGGGCGGATGTCGCCAGCCCGCGTAGCGAGGGTGTATCGACGAACGACTCTACGCCCAAATCGGCGGCCAATTCGCGGCCATAGTCTGGAAACAGCAGCGATACAGGGTGCTGCCCCAGGTTGGTCATCGCTGGCGGCGCGTGGCAGTGCGTGCAACGGGCCTTTGCCATGGCGGCCATCCCGGCGGCCATGCGGTCCCAGTCGGTTGTTTCCGCCTGTCGGGCGTGCCACGGCGGCGGCAGGCTGTTCATGAACTCGGCCAGCGCTTGCGCGCGGTCCCACTCCACCTCTCGCGTGTATCCGCGATAGCCCGTCTCGGCCAGGTCGTGCAGATCGCGCAACCGTCCGTGGCTGCCATCGCGCAGATAAGGCGACGTGCCGGCAACTCCCCGCACCGACAACACGCCTGGCTCAACGCCTTGGCCGATGTCGTGCTGCGCGTAATCAGAATCGGCATCGGTGTGGCAGCTTTGGCAAGAGATACCCGCCCGCGTCCCTTCCATGAAAGTCCGTTCTCCGTGGCGCACCAGCAACGAGGTTGGATCGTCCTTGGCCAGCGTTTCGTCGCTGGGTGCCAGTCGAATCAGCTTCCGCAATTCCCCGTCGCTGTCGAACAGGCCCAGTGTGCCATCGACTGGCGAAGCCACGCACCACAAGCCTTCGCCCAAGCCGGCAATCCCGTGTGGGGCGAACAAGGGAAAGGAATCAAGCGGCAGATACCGCAGGGCCACACCGTCGGCCAGCGATAATTCAGCCACTTCATTGCTGCCTGCGCAGCACACCAGCAGCCTGCCTTCGACTTCGGCCATGCCCATCGGGGATATGCCATGTTCGGTATTGCCCGGCGAGTCTTGCGACAACCCGCGACGGTCGGTGACGAACGCGCCGCCAATACGCCAACTCTCCAGATCGAGCTGGTGAATGGTGTTTTCCACCAGATGATTGGCCGGCGACGTGTCCGGTCGAACCAGCGACACCGTGGTCGCCAACAACAGATGCCGGCCGTCGGCCGGGCGGACCATGCTGACGACGGGGCGGGGCAGCAAAATGGGCGGGCCGGAGACCTTCCAATTCGACGGCGCGGGAGGCTGTTGGCTGTCGTCTGATTTCAGCCGGACGATGGCGTGTCCCCGCCGATCGGTGAGGATAACTTCCGTCGCGTCTCGGCCAAACTCCAGCCAGTCGGGCGAAAAGTCGAGCGACACAAGGCCGGCCGGTTGGAGCGATTCGGTGTCGAGGAAATGGACGCCCGCGGGGTGGCTATCGCAGGCCACGGCCAGCAACCGGCCGTCGGGCGAGACCGCCATCCGCACCTGAAAGGCGGGCATTTGCACGCGCTCGAGCGTTTTGCCGGACTCGGTGTCGATGATCCACAGGTGGGGGCTATAACGATGCGAGACGGACACCCGGCCGCCGTTGAGCAACGCGCAGTCGGTGGGGCCGTCATCCACCGGCAGTCGGCGGTGGCTGCCATCGCTATGGATCAGGATCAGCTCGTCGGTCTCCTCGCTGACGGTAGCGGCAATTCCCAGATTGGCGTCGCCGCTCAGCCAACGGGGGTGAGGCTGGGCTAACCGATAGTTCAGTTGCCGCGAATGGGGCACGCCATCCACCAACAGGGCTGGGCTGAACGGACCCGCCGGTTGTGCCGCCAGATCGCGGACTTGCCGGGGATCATGGTCCAAGACAAACACGCCTTGCCCCAGCGGAATGGCCGCCCGCGGTTCGCTGGTCGGGGTCCAGCGGACGGCGGCCGTCTGGCTGCCCGGCGCATGAATGACAAACCGTTGCGGTTGATGTGAAACCACCAGAGGGGGCGAGATGGCGGGCGTTTGCTCCAGATAGAGCCGGTCGCGCATGTTCTCACGGACGGTATCCCACTGCCGCCAGGGCTGCGAGGCGGCCAGTTCGCGCAACCCCCAGGCGGCCGGCGCGATGGCCGCCAACAGGTAAATCGCCAGACGCTGTTTGGGCGAAAGCCGTTCGGAGAGTTCGCCCAAGGGAGACCACGACAGGGCCAATTGCACGGCCAAGAGGGCGATTGAATACGCCAGCAACAGCCAGGCCACGCCGGGTACCGGGTAGAGCGACCAGACCGCCAACGCGACCAGCAGCACAAAAAATTGCCAGGAACTGTTGCGGCTGCTCACGCGAAGAGTTGCTCCACGAATCCGAGGTAAACAAGACCTTAATACGCACGATATCGCAACAGTTAGTTTAACACGCGGGGTTTTCGACGACTCTCGATTAATGCGTTGAATTGCATTCGTTGGAATTTCTTGGTTGCATCGCCCGAACGAACGGTCTAAGGTGCGAAGGGTATCTATTAGTGCCGGACAGGGGGTGTCCGTGGAACAATGTGTCTCGAAATCATTGGGAGAGATTTGTATGAAAAGATGGCGATTTTACACTTTGGCAATCGTGAGTCTGTTGGCGCTGGTGATTGCGCCGCTGGTCTCTTCGCTTCCGCAAGCCAATGGCTGGGCGGAAGGGGATGAGAACATGCCGGCGGAAGAGGATGTGGCCGTAGCCCCGCCTCCTTCCATCGACCCGGCGTTCGACATGTACGTCAACATCGACTTGCTGCTCGATGCCTGGAGTGAACTCAATCCATCCCTGATGACCGACGTGGCCTTGCAGTTGGCCGCAGGCGAGCGGGTGCTATTGCGTCCGCACAAGCTAGGTTCCGCCGCCGATTTGATGTCGCTGGCGGCCCGGCTGGCTGGCAAGAACAACGACGAAGCCACATTGGCCCGGCTGGCCAAGGCCGCCGACTTGATCGACAGCGAGGAAGTCGCCGAACAGGTGGAAGTCGCCACCAAGTTGGCCGGCAACAGCCGGGCCGACGAGCCGGCCTTGACGGTCTCGGTAGCTACTGCGGAAGTGGAAGACATTGCCTTTTTCAGCGGTGCGGTCGAGGGGATTCGCGCCGCCGAATTGGTGGGCGATATCGACGCCATCACCGATATCCAAGAAAACGTCGACAGCTTCGAAGGACTGACCGACCAGCAGAAAGAGTATCTCAAAACCATCACGGGCAACGCCATCGAGTCGAGCGGCGATGTGGGTGAAACCAACACCATCGCGGCCAGCCTGCGCAAGCTTAGCGGAGACACCCGTGGCGGCTTCTACATCGGCTTTCCGGGCGGCGGCGGAATAGGATTCGGCACGGGCGGCCGTGGCCACGGCGGACACGTTCATGGCGGCGGCGGACATGGCGGCTACGGCGGTCGGGGCCACGGCGGTGGCGGATATGGCGGCCGCGGTCACGGTGGCTACGGTGGTGGCGGCTATGGCGGCCGGGGCCACGGTGGCTACGGCGGTGGCGGCTATGGCGGCCGCGGTCACGGTGGTTACGGCGGTGGCGGCTACGGCGGCCGCGGTCACGGTGGTTACGGCGGCTACACGGGCCATCGCGTCCGTTGGGGACATGGCGGCGGTTGGGGACATGGCGGATGGAGCTATCCGTAACCTCTCGCGTTTCCGTGCCGTAACTTGACATTGCAGACGGCAGACAATTCCTGACTGGCTAGGGCCGGAGAAATCCGAGCTTTCTGGCGGCGGGAGTTGCCTGCCGTTTTTTTTGTTGACCCCACAAGCGAGAAAAGTTTGCACGAGGCCGATTCCACCTTGGCATTTGAAGCGGCGACTCGATACATTGGACATATCGGCGATCGTTCATGGGTTAGTGTCGGGCGTTCCCGCCCGAGCAATCAAACCAGATCGTCGCTGTTCGATCCCCTTTGCCAGCGAGGCCGGCATGAATCATCCCCACGCCTGCGGCCAGGCCCAACACGGTGTGTCGCGGCGGCAAATGCTGCAATCGGTACTGGGTGCTTCGGCGGCGGCCACTGTCGGCGGTTTGCCATTGTCTGTCTTGCGTGCCGAGGAAATTCGCGCTGCGGACAAACAAGTTGTGTTTGTTTGGCTGGACGGAGGGATGAGCCAGTTTGAGAGTTGGGATCCCAAACCTGGCACAATGTTTGGCGGCCCCTTCAAGGCCATTCCCACCAACGTGCCTGGCGTGCGATTGTGCGAGCTGATGCCCCGCATGGCTCAACGAATGGACCGCGTCTCGCTGGTCCGCAGCTTGCACACCCGCTTTGAAGATCACTCCAAGGCGGTCATCCCCATTCAACAGGGCGATCCCAAGAACCGCGGCGTGACCTACCCTTTCCTTGGTTCGGCCGTGGCGCGGCTGGCCGATGGCGGCATGCGGCAGCTTCCTCCTTATATCCACATCAAGCCGGGGTCGGGCGGTTTTTCCGTGCAAGACGCCGGTTTCTTGGGAGCCAAATATGGCGCTCTGACATTGGGCGACGGCCAGGCACCCGCCAACCTGGTTGGGCCCGATGCGGCTGCCACTTCCCGACAAGAGGCGCGGCGTGCCCTGCGCGAACGGGCCAACGCGCGGTTTTCCCAGGGACGTTTGACCGACCTGCCCGAGGCCTACAACGTCACCTACCAAATTGCTGAACAGATGGCCCGCCATGCCGACCTGTTCAACCCTGAACTGTTGCCCGCGACCGACCTGGCCCGTTATGGAGACAGCCAATTTGGCCGGCATTTGTTGCAGGCGCGGCGGCTGATCGAGGCGGGGGTGGCCTTTGTCAAAGTGACGATGTACCACTGGGACACGCACGGCGACAACTTCAACTGCCACCAGGACGGAGTTCCCCAGGTCGATTCGGCCTTGGCTGCCTTGTTGGACGATCTACAAGACCGCGGCCTGTACGAGCGGACGATGGTGATTGTCCTGTCGGAGTTTGGCCGCACCCCGCGGATCAACGCCCGCGTCGGCCGCGACCATTGGCCGGAGTGCTGGTCGATGGCGCTGGGCGGCGGCGGCATCCGGCCGGGGGCCGTCGTCGGGGCGACAAACGACTTGGGAACCTTCAACAGCCACGAAGAATACGACATGGGGCACCTGTTCCATACGGTCTTCCGCGGCTTAGGAATCGATCCCGATACGACCAGCTACGACAACGGCGGGCAGCCGCTGCCCATCGCGCACGATGACTGCACCGCCATTCAAGAACTGCTGCTGTAGCCGAGGGAACAATGCCTTTCCAACCCGACCAACTGCGGCTTGTAGCGGCCCATCAGTCCCCGCGGCAGTTGCTGGCGTGCTGTTTTTCCGCCGAACCCCAGCGGCTGTACTCCGCTGGCATGGATGGCCAGTTGTCTCAGTGGAACCTGGAGAGCGGAGAGCAGACGGCTTTTCCGGCTCACCAAGGTTGGATCGAACGGTTGCGGATGTCTCCCGACCGGCAGCGGCTCTATTCGGCCGATTCCTGGGGACAAATCCGTGCCTGGAACACCGCGGACCAGCCGCCGTCTGCCCTCTGGAAGGTAGAGAATGCCTGCGGCAGTTGGCTGCGAGACATGGCGATCAGCCCCGATGGCAGCCGCCTGGCAACCTGCGGCAACGAACCCGTCGTGCGGGTGTACGCCGCCGCCGATGGCCAACTGCTGCAAGAGCTGCGCGGCCACGAACCGCCAGTCTACAGCGTGGCCTTTCGCGACCAGGAGACGCTCGTCAGCGGCGATCTGCACGGCAACGTCAAGCATTGGAACATTGCCGAGGGACGCGAGGCGCGGCAACTGAACGCTCCCCGCCTGTTCAAAATTTACGAGCATTACCGTCAAGGCGGGGTGCGGGCGATGGCCTTCGATACACAGGGCCAAACGCTGTACTGCGGCGGCATCGAAGGAACCAACGCCAACCAATCGCAAGGCCAGCCGACGATTGTGGCCCTGGATTGGGAGAGCGGCCAAGAACAGTTGGTGATGACGCCGGCGGAGGCCTTCAACGGGCCGATCATGGATATCGCCTTTCATCCGGCGGGGTTTGTCGTTGGAACCGGCAGCAGCGAGGGCGGGGGTATGATCTGGTGTTGGCTGCCCGGCCAGGCCCAAAGCGTTTTCAAATTGCAACATGCCACGTCATTTCGCCAGATGGATATCAGTGCCGACGGTGCGCGTTTGGCGGCGGCGGCGTTTGGCGATTTGGGCGGACAGCGCGGCGGCAACGGACGCCGCCTGAATGACCAAGGCGATTACCCGTGCTTTGGAGGCAACCTAGTGCTGTGTACGTGGGATGCACCCGCTGCCGCGCCTTGATTTGATGCCTTTGTTCCACTATTTGCCGCACAACCAAGTTCAGCAAGAAACGCGGATACCTGCTATGAAACTCTCCGCCATCGGCTTGGTCTCCGCGATCCTGTGCCCTCTGTGTGCCTGTATTCCGCTCGTCGGCGATGGTGCCCAAGCTGGCGAGATAGACGCGCGGATCGAAGCGGGTGCGGGCGGTTCACTGGCTGGCCCGGCCAGCGATGCCGAGTTCTTGCGCAGGGCCTCGCTCGATTTCACCGGCACCATCGCCACCGCGAAAAGAGCGCGGGCCTTCCTGGCCGATGCCGACCCGCACAAGCGCGACACCTTGATTGCGCAACTGCTTGCCAGTCCCGAGTTCCCCCGCCGCATGCAAGAAGCCGTCAGCGTCATGTGGCTGGAACGCCGCGCCAGCGGTGCCGTGCCGGACGACGCTTGGCGCAAGTATCTGCACGACGCCTTTGCCGCGAATAAGCCCTGGAACGTGCTGGTTCGCGAGCTTGTGGCGGCGGATGGCACCGATGCGGCCTCGCAACCGGCGATTCGTTTTTTGGTGGATGGCGGCCGGGCCGATCCCGATGTGGCCACGCTCGATTTCGCCCGGCTGTTTTTGGGCATGAATCTGGCTTGCGCCCGCTGCCACGACCATCCACAGATCGAGGACTACAAGCAGGCCCATTTCTACGGACTGTACGCCTACCTCAGCCCCACCAAACTGGTCAACGACAAACAGCAGCGCCCGTTGCTGTTCGAGAATCCGACCAAACAGCCCCTGGAATTTGTGTCGGTGTTTTTCCCCAGCGACAAAAAGACCAGCGGCCCCCAACTGCCGGATGGTCCCGCTGTGGAGATTCCCACGTTCGCCGAGGGGGAGGAATTTGCGGTGCCGGCCGCCGACGGGCTGCCTGGCGTTCCCAAGTTTCAACCACGAAAGCTGCTGGCCGAGCAACTGGTGTCGCAGCGGCGGTTTGCCCGAAACGCCGTGAACCGCTTTTGGTTTTTGATGTTTGGCCGGGGGCTGGTGCATCCCTTGGATTTTGACCATAGCCAGAACCCCCCCTCGCATCCGGAACTGCTGGACGAACTGACCGACGGTTTTCAGGCTCACGATTTTGACGTTCGCTGGCTGCTGCAAGAGATAGCTCGCTCGGCGGCCTATCAACGTAGCGGCGTCGTACCAGCGGGTGCCGACATGGCGGAGATCGGCAAGGCCAGCTACCGCACGCTCCCCTTGCGTCCCCTGTCGGCCGAGCAACTCGCCCGCGGCCTGGCAGAGGCTTTGGGGCAACGGGCCAGGCTCGATGCCGCGACGCCGGGCGAAAAGCCGATCAGCTACAAAGACTATTCCAACGGGCGGACCGAGATTCCCGCCAATTGGCGCGACGTGTTAACCGTCTTCGCGGGTGCGTTCGGCAATCCGGCCGGAGAGGCGGAGATGGAGTTTCAACCGTCGGTCGAACACGCCTTGTTTCTGGCCAACGACCGCCTGATTCGCGATTGGCTGCAACCGCGCGAGGGGAGCCTGACAGCCCGGCTGAACCAGATCGCCGACCCGGCCGCGGCGGCGGACGAAATCTACCTCAGCCTGCTGGGCCGGCCCGCCACGGACGAGGAGCGGGGCGAAATCGTCGCCTGGCTCTCCACCCCCGACATCGACCGAGCGTTGGCCGTGCAAGACATTGTCCTAGCCTTGATCACGTCGGCGGAGTTTCGGTTGTATTGAACCGGGTTGTAGACGCCGGACTGGGCCGACATGGGCGGGACGCCCATGCCCCGTGGCACGGGCATCTTGCCCGTGGCGTCGTCCGCGAATTTTTCTTCTCCTTCCTTCTGGTTGGCCAAAATAATGCTACTGGGCTGATGGCCGCGTTGAAGTGCCAAATAGTGTCTCGGCGAAGCTGCTGCCGTGGCATTGATGGGTGGCCCCAATCGGGACAGAGTGAGTTGAGCCGCACTCAGCGTTTTTGGGCCGTATCGGATCGGCCAGATTAGCAGCGCCTGATTGAACGGCTATCCGTTCTTACTGTCACGCTTTGCTTGCGATCGCCGCGTGCTGGCGCTCAAGTGC
Organism: Pirellulales bacterium; assembly: GCA_050247075.1. Taxonomy (GTDB): domain Bacteria; phylum Planctomycetota; class Planctomycetia; order Pirellulales; family JBFWUW01; genus JBFWUW01. The sequence goes on from JBFWUW010000044.1 coordinate 56,508, forward strand.
CCCTTGGCTCGCGAATTCTGCCCGGACGCTTCGATCCGGCTCTTAAGGACACGCGCCTGGTTCTCGGCACCAGTGCCCTGAGAGACGTTTGTTTTCTTGGCTGGTTTCTTCTTCGCCATTGTTGTGGCCCTCTAGCAATAGTGATGGTCCGAGATGCGGCTTCGCGTCCGTTTATGTGGGGTGACCGCTGGCCGAGCCACCACCACGGGTCGAATCCAGCCGGCCGAATAGGGATTCGAGCAAACGTTCCATTTTGCCCGCGGCGGCCGCTACCGCATCTTCAATGCTCGCGGCCGCGTCGCTTACGACGACAGGCTCCCGGCCCGCGGGGCGCACTTCGAGTGAACACTCCAAAGGCTTCATGGACGGTTTACCACCAACGTTTTTGAGATGGAGTTCCACCCGGGTTAACCGGTTCTTGTGGCGCGCGAGCCCGTCCTCGATGGAAGCAACCACCTGCCTGAGCACGGTATCCGTGATTGGCTTGTCCGTACTGACTTCAACTTTCATGTCACACCTCGATATGGATTCGAGCAAGACGAATCCGTGACGTTGCGTTCGGCACCCCTATCCGCCGGACTCCCTGATTATACCGCTCTTGCAATCGTCTGGCACGGTTTGGATTGCGAGGAACTCGGATGTTTTCGTGATCCTAGCGCGACGGTGGTGGAAATCCCACGGCAGTATGGCCAATGAATAGCCCGCACGCGTCGCGCCACATCGGCGGGGCGGCTGTTACATTTTGCCGAATTCCGGACTGGCTGGTCTTGCGGCGAAGCTGCTCCCGCGGCATAGATGGGTGTACCCAACTGTCGCGGAGACATGGGCGGGACGCGCATGCTACATAGGCTTGCGTGCTTGCGCCGTTGTCTCACTCCGTCCGCGCCGCCTTGATCTCTTGCACCATTTCCAGCAGTTCGTCCAGCATCTTTACGGAGGCGTCCCGTTCCAGGCGGTTGGTGCCGAGCCAGGTTTCGTAGCCGCCCAGGCGATGTTGGCGGGGGGTGGGGAGGTAGCCGTAGTAGCCGTGGTTGAGCGAGACCATCCAGGCGGGCTGCAAAGGGCTGCGGTCGCGGAATTCCAGGCCGATCTCGCAGAAGACCTCGCACGGCATGCTGGCCAGGCAGGCGTCGCCAAAGGTCAACACCTGTAGCGGAATGGCGGTCGTGGCGGGAATGTCGGCCAGTTTAAGCGTCCGCTCGGCGTAGATGCGCGACAGGTCGGTCTTGCCTGGCTCGGCCGGATGCGTTTCCAGCGTGGTCTTGGCCCATGAGAGTTCTTCCGGTGTTGGCTGTCGCGTGCCAATGACGGGCTCGCGGTAGCGGGCGTTCAGTCGGATATCGGTGCGATAGGCCAGTTCGGGCAGCCGGGCATGAATCTTGGCGGCGACATCCTCGGCCACGTAGCGCATCTGCTGGTACGGGGGCTGGCCAGGCCGCGGCTGGGGGAAGTTAATGTTGTTGATGTCGCCGCTGGTGCCGTTGGCCAACATCGCCACAAAGGGCGGGTCGAGCTCATCGGCTTGCAACAGCCGCGCCAGCCGCTGGCAAACCATGCCAGAATAATCGGCCGAAATGTGCCCGTCGCCCACGCCACCCACATAGTGCAGCGAATAGGTGGCAAACACCGAGATCGGCGGCCCGCCCGGCTGGCGGACGGAAATAATGGAAACGGCCGGGTCGGTT
>JBFWUW010000045.1:0-57429 GCA_050247075.1 Pirellulales bacterium
AAACCGCCGTGCGGCAAACCGGCCGCGAATCGCTGGCCGACCGTCCCCGCCGCGGCCGAATCGGATTCCAAAACACCAACGGGACGGTGCAGTTCCGCAAGATCACCATCAAGGACTTGGACCTGGTTGAAGCCAAGGCTGATGAATGAGATTGGGGAACGAGGCACCGCAAAGCCGGCGCACCGAGGCTAGCCCGCCCCGCCGGTTCGTTCAGGCAACGTTCGTTGGCCGGTAACAGTTATTCCAGCACGGCCGGCGGTAAGCGACGATGCCACACATTGGCCCGACGGCGGACGAGGCACCGGCCTGGTAGTCGTATCGGATAGACCCTCGCTATTCGATCGGAAGGGCGGCGCGGCCGACATGCAACTCGCCATCGCCCGCGGGCAATGCTCCCAAATCGGGCGGGCCGGCATCGGAATCGCGCAAAGGGTCGGGCCACTCCGCTGGCAGTGTTACGCCGGCATCAATGGCCGGGCTGGCCGGCTGCAAGCGGTAGTCGTTGTCGGGCATCGGTTCAAAGCTGAATTGGACGAACAGCGGATCGGCCGCTAACGACTTGGCATCGTATCCCGCCGCGTAGAATTGTTTGCTGTTCAGAAAGGGGGCCGATTCGCGATAGGCCGCGAAGAAGTCGCGAGCGCGGCTGGCATCCATGCCGGTCTGCCAATACAAGTTGCCGTCCGATTGAGCGGCTGCCGTGGCGGCACAAACCGGATTGGGAATCGCCTCGTGATGCACCAAGATGTTATTGAACACGCGTCGCGGCCGCTCGTCGGTGGCGCCGTTGGACATGCCAAAGTCGGCTTTTCGATCGGCATTTCGGCTAATCATGGTATTGTGATAGGCGTACAGCGACGGCCACGGCGGGCTGCCGTGGTCGCCCGTGACGTGCCCCGCGTAGGCTGCTGGCCCTTGAGGGTCTTTCGAAGTAGGCCGGCCATTATGGACCGGCCCGCGGAGGTCGACCACATTGCGATAGAAGTAAATCGTGTCCTTTGTATCTTCCGTTCCGCCATAGGCCAGCATCGTTAACGCCCGGCGAAAGAGATTCTGGTGAATCTTCAACGTCGCTCCGCCACGCAGATAAAAATGCCTCGGATACATGGGGCTTAGATACAATCCGTCATCTTGCATGTCCTCCACCAAATTGTGATGGAAATCGACGTTGATTCCCCCCAGGTACAACCCGTCGCTGGCGTTGCTGAACTCGCTGTAGGAGATTTCCCAATCGTCATTCAGGGGAAAAGCGTAGACGGAGAACTCCCGTCCCGCTTCGGCTATTATCAGAGCGTGGGTGTTCAGCCGGGCGATGTCGCGTTGCGGCCGGCCCGGGTACGATTGCAGTCCGCATTCCGACCGCGACAACCAGGGGGGAATGTTGCCATACAGGGCGGATCGTATGAATTTGAGCCGATGCACACCCGTGGCCCGCAGCCCGTAGGTGCCGCACCAGATCGTGCAGTTGTCAAACTCGATATCGCCGGCTTGGTCCAAAACCAGACTGTCGTAGCCGCCGCCGCGAACTATCAGATCTTGAAACCGGATATAGCTGCCACGATCGACGTGCAGCGGCAAGGCGCGGTATGGCGCGATCACCAGCGGTACCCGGCGCGGATCTGTCGTGCCTTGGTAATTATCGACTTGCGGCAAATCAGTCGGCGCTAGCCGGACGTGAATGTGCCCCGTCGCCCGGTCGTACCAGATTCCCGGCCCGCAATAGATAGGCACAAAGTCCTGCGTTGCCGGGTCAAGTTCAAAGAATTCACCCTTTGCACGCATGTCTTGGGCGTGATAGTAAGTCACTAGGCCAACATGCGAGTCGCCAAACGAACCATGAACATTGCGAATGTTAGGATACGTTCGGGTGGAACGGTACTCGCCTTCAGCGCCGTCGGGATATTCGGTCCACGCGGCGGCTGGCTCATCAAAGAATTCGCGAAAGCCGCCGTCCAAAATCGCCTGCTCACCAGGAAACGAGCGAATCGTCAGCGGCGCATCGGCGCGGCCCTGCACGCTGATCCGCACGTTTTCGCGGTAGGTTCCAGCCCGTAGATACAGCGTTTCGCCCGGCTGCAATCGAGTGACCGCGACGTTTACAGACTGCCAGGGCCGTGCTTCACTGCCGTCATTGTCATCGGAACCACGTTGGGCGTCGACAAAGCGGGCCGGCCTTTCGGCCATCCGCCGTTGAGAAACGGGCACTGTATGTAGAGGAGGATGCGATTGTATATCGGCTCCAACGGCCGGCGCACTTGCCACCAGCCACGGTGTAGCCGATAGGCACAACAACAGGACTATGGCCCGCTCTTGCCAACGGTTCGTCATGTTAGTACTCCCTTGGTTGTCGGCAATATACGCTGTAGCGCAATGCGAACTTGGGAGTTATGATCGTACCCTGGCAGGCCAATAGCAAGTCTGATCGCGGGAAAAAGTTGTCGTCATTCCCGCTGGCATCATCCGAGCAATTCGGCAATCGGCGAACCTTCGCTCAATTTGAGCGGCCGCGGACCGGGCGCAATGTTTTCCGTGGTAGGGTCTAGCCCAACGGCTTTCAAGATCGTGGCATGGATATCGAATATCTGGTGGCCTTGCTCGTGCGACACGCGGGAGCCCTCCGGGTCGGTCTCCCCCAGCACTTGTCCGCCGCGTATGCCTCCGCCGGCCAGCACGACCGAAAAGCCGTTAGGCCAATGGTCGCGGCCACCGAGGGGATTAATATTGGGTGTACGGCCGAACTCGCCGGCACATACTACCAGCGTCTTTTCCATCAGTCCGCGTTCCTTCAGATCGGCAATCAGCGACGCGAACGCGGGGTCGAGCTGTTTGTTTTGGGTCTTGCAGCCTTCATGGTTGCCGGTGTGGGTGTCCCAACCATTCAGGTTGACTTCCACGCAACGGACCCCCTTTTCAATCAACCGCCGCGCAACCAGGCAACCGCGGCCAAAGGCCGAATCGCCGTACCGTTCGCGCAGTTCGGCGCTTTCCTGATCGACCTCAAATGCCGCCAACTGCTCGCTGCTCATCATCTTGCGGGCGCTGGCCACCGTTTCTTGATGCAGGGTCGCCTTGACGCGCGCCACACGGCCACGGGCAAAGGCCGATTCGACCGCGTTCAGGTCTTCCAGGCGGCGCTGCATGCGGTCGTCGGGCACGCGGCTGGTAACGTCGGGCAACTTGCCCGACGGATCGCCCATCTTGAAAGCGTCATATTGGTCGCCCAAAAATCCACCGCGTCCGGGCCATTGGTTCGGCATGATGCAAACATGCCGCGGAATTTCGGCACCGCCGACGGGCAACTCGTGGCACAAGATGGCCCCGATCGTAGGGTGGATCATCACGGGCAGCGGCGAATACCCGGTCTTGACCAGATAGGTTCCGCGTTCGTGGTCACCTTCCTTGGTGACAACATTGCGCACAATGGCCAAAGAGTCCATCTGCTCGGCCAGAAGCGGCAAACCGTCCGCGAATTGAACGCCCGCCACGTTGGTATTGATGGCTTTGGTTTCGCCGGAGATAGACTTACCCGGATGTGGATCGAAGGTTTCCAACTGGCTGTTGCCACCCCCCATCCACAGCAGGATTACCGACTGGGCCGGTTCGCCGCCGGATCGCTCTTCTTCGGCCCGGGCCAACATGGAAGCCACCGGCGACAGCCAGCCAGCTCCCGCCAAGGACGCGGTCTTGAGCCAGGTGCGACGGTTCCAACCGCGGCCAAATAAGTCTTCGCCACGCGCGGTTTGTTGGTTTAGTGGTTCCATGAGAACTCCGTCGAGTTAAGCAGTGTCCAGTAAATATCTTCCATAGCCCGATTGCGGTCCCTGCCCTTTAGCCCGGCCAGACGGCCTTGGAAATGTTCCGCTTCGTCCGCAGTGGGTGATCGCGACAAGACGACCAGATATGCAGTCTCGATCGCCGCGGCATCGTCGGGGGCCATTTGGGCGATGCGTGTCGAGGCTTGCAACAGGCCCTCTTGCGTGCGGTCGCGGACCAGCTCGCCATTCATCATCACTAATCGTTGCGGGATAGTGCCGCCGTGTTCGGCCAGTTCATCCTCGCCGGCGTCTCCATACCGCGTGATGAAATTGGCTGTATTGGCCGCCTTTACGGCGCGAAAGATGACATGCGATTGGTAATCTAGCGTGGCCAACGAGGAAGCTTGTACCACGCCCCCCACAACTTGTTCTGGCCGCAGCCGGCTGATCGGAAAAGTGGCCCACAGCTCTTCGTGGCGGTCGGTCAGTTCGTGACCGGCCACGTTAGGATCGACCGCGCTATCCAACTGAAAGGTCTCCGTGGCCGCAATCAGGTGAAGCAGCCGATGCAGGTCGTAGCCGTGCGTGACAAAATCGTCCGCCAGCAATTCCAAGGCGGGCGGAAGTGGTTCGTTGGTGGGGATATTATCGACCGGTTCCACCAGCGGCCGGCCAAACATCAAGGCCCAGCAACGGTTGACCATGGCCCGTGAGAAGGCCTTGTTGTCGCGATGCGTTACCCAATCCGCCAGCCGCTTGCGTGGCAGGCCGTCGTCAGGGCAGAGTTCCGGCAAGAAAGGGACCGACGGCTCAATCGTTTGTTTTTCCAGCGTATCGCGATCTTGTACTTCGTAAGTCGATTTGCCATCGCGGACACCTGCCAATGAGTTTTCCGCCCGGCCAAAAAAGGCCGCCAAACCATTAAAATGCGACTGCTTCCATTGATCTTGAAACGGGTGGTCGTGGCATTCCGCGCAGTCCAGCCGCACACCCAGGAATGCCCGCGACACGCGCGAGGCCAAGACGTTCTCTTGAACGCCTTCATTGGAATCGGGCTTGATAGCCACGGTGATGAAATTGGCAGCCGGCTCGCTGGTCCACAACCCGTTGCTGTCGATCAACGACCTTACGAGTTGGTCGTAGGGCCGGTTCTCGTGGATCTCGTCGGACAGCCACGACACAAAGCGGCGGCGGCGATAGACCAAAAATGGCCCGTTGATAACGCCGACATACGATCGAGCAAGCCGTTCAGCCAGATAGTCGCTGCTCCGCCGATCCTCCAACAGTCCTTGCATCCACCAGTCAATGCGGTGCGATTCGTCACGGCTCTGCAACAGGCGGATTTCCTCCAATGAGGGAATCGTCCCCGTCAAAGCCAACGAGATTCGCCGGGCAATCGCCAAGTCGTCGGCCTTGGCCGATGGAACCAGACCTTCCCGCTTCCAAGGATCGCGAAAGGCCAGATTCACTTGGGCCACCGTCGCCTTGAAATCAGCCGCTTTAAACGGTGCGGGATCAAAGTCCTTCCATTGTTCCGGTGTGACGCGCGGCCGCAGACTGCTGGCCAAGACCAACACGCCCGTCAGGCACAAGCCGCCGAAAACAAGGTTTCGCATCCACATGACAATCGACTCCCATCACTTCGCGGGTTGCCGCAGGCGGAAAGTTGCCAAAACCGGCGATAAGTTCTTTGTACACCCTCTATACCTGTCGTTCCGCATGGTAGTTCGACGAACCGCCAGAATTATTGTGCCAATATTTGAAAAATCCGGGCGAACAGAGGATAGTTAAGCCCGGGAGGTCACAAAATGTCGCATTCGTCTCCGTTGATGCGTTCTGATTTGCCGCAAATTTCAGGCACCCCCCAAAAAATGCCGCCACCCCTTCCAGTATCGTCGAAACATTCGCAGACCGCGACAAAGCCGCCTGTGTTGCCCCCACCCAAATTGGTCCCTTCGAGAGAATCTGCCTTGGCCTCAACACGAGGCGCGTCCCCCATGGCAGATTTGCCAGCCAGTGTGTTGGTGCCCATCGAATTTGTGTCTGATTTGAAAGTCACACCACGGCGCAACTGGTTCATCCGAGCTTTCTTGGCGTTGATGTCGGCAGTTCATTGGTGCATTGGAGGCATGGTCATCGTCTTCGGGCTAGCCATATTAGCCCCATTGCCGATCTTGCAGTTCTTGAGCCTAGGATACCTGCTGGAGGTAAGCGGACGAATTGCCCGCGAACGCCGCTTTTCGGCCGGATTTATCGGGTTCCGGCAGGCGGCGAAGGTTGGCATGCTGGCTATCGCGGTTTCCATCATGCTGCTGATCTTGCGGTTTTTCGCGGCGCAGGCCTATTCCGCGCGGCTGATAGCGCCGGGCAGTTCCGCTTCGCGCGGCTGGTCGATCGGCCTGTTTATTGCCACCGGCCTGATGGCTTTTCTGTTGTTCGCGGCCTGTTGGGTGGGGAACAAAATCTGGCGATCCCGTCACCCTGCCACGAAATCTCCGTCCGGCCAGACTCATTCCCACGGGACGCTGGCCGAAATTCGCGATGCCGTGTGGCACTTTGTCGTGGAACTGCGACTGCCGTATTATTTTTGGCTAGGGGCCAGAGGCTTTGCCGGCGGCCTGCTTTGGCTGTTGCTGCCCGTGACGCTGCTGGCCTTTGGCGGCAAGCCGCCGCTGGGAGGCGGTTTGGGGATCTTGATCGGATACTTGGGCGCATTCTTGCTGATGGCCGTATTGCTGTATCTGCCCTTTTTGCAAACTCGGTTTGCGCTCGAGAATCGCTTCAGTGCCATGTTTGAGCTGCGCGCCGTGCGGCAAGTTTTCCGCCGTGCTCCAATCGCTTTTTGGACAGCCTTGTTTGCCACGCTGCTTTTCTCGCTCCCCTTGTATCTGCTGAAAATCGAGATCGTGCCGCGCGATGCCGCCGGCCTTCCTAGCCTGTTGTTCGTAATGTTTATGGTTCCGGCCCGGTTCTTGGCAGGCTGGGCTTACTCGCGGGGACTGAAACGTGAACAGGTACGCCATTGGTTCTTTCGCCTAATGGCCCGACTGGGAATGCTGCCCGTGGTGGCATTCTATGTGCTAATCGTGTATTTCACGCAGTATCTCTCTTGGCACGGCGTTTGGAGCCTCTACGAACAGCACGCCTTTCTGCTGCCGGTGCCGTTTGTGGGGCTATAGCAGCGTAATTCATCGCTAGCTCGGATAGCAGCGCATGGCGGGTGAAGCCAGCGGCAGACTGCCCTTGCCCCCATGCCACGGCATGGCAACAATCGCTGCCCGCCGTACACCCTGCGGCACCGCGGCGGTTTTCAATCCATTAGGAAGCGGGCACAGCTCATTGGCACAATGCCCATGAATCCACAACACCCCTCGCACGCTTCGCGACTCCCCTGGATTGTCCTGGGGATTTCCGCGTTGTTGATTGCGATGTTGGCGTTGCTGTGGGGAGAACTGGATGGTTGGCTGGCAGGCCGCTGGTCCGCCCGCTTATCGGCCGTTTCCGACCAGGAAGCCGCGCAGCTACTGAGGCAGTTGTCGAAGTTGGACGAAGCTGGCATACCCGGCCTGGCCGCTGGCCTGGCCTCGCCAAGGCCGGCTGTGATGCGCCACTCCCAGCGGATTCTACTGGAGCAACTTGCCGACTGGGAACTTTTGCGACCCGCCCAGTCCGCCCCCAAATTGCTGATGCTGGCTGAAAGCCTGACCGATCTGACCGGACGCGGTACGCCACAAGGTCGCCTGGCTGCAGCCCATCTGGCGCAGCGAATCTTGGATTGGCCGGGAGGCCATCCCGGCATTCCTCCGGGCCGCGTGGCATTGGCTTGCGGACAAGTCATCGCGGCGGTCGGTATGGACGATGAGCGGAAGGTTGCCCAAGATCAACGGGCGGCCGACTTGGCGGCCCGTCAGCAACTTTTCCGGCGGCACCAACTCGCCCGCGACGCGCACGCCGCCCGTTATGTTGCGCTGGCTTCGCACGAGGCTCCTGTCGAAGAATTGGAACAGGCCGACGAACAATCGCTCACACCGCTGCCAACGGAACTCGTCGCCGACGGCGATTTGGCCAGTTCAAGCGATAGCGGGGAGATAGCCCAAGAAACAACCGATCAACCTGCCACGTCGCCCGCAAGCAATTCGCAACCGCCACGGCCATCAGGTGAACCAGGTCGTTTACCCGATGACATTAAGACGGCACGCCCCATCCTGGCCGAAATCGATCCCCCCCGGTCGCTTCGTGCCGCCACGCCCCAACCGGTCATGCCAAAGTTCGAGGCATACGGAACCGTGGAACTGGTGGGCCTGCTATACGATGAAAACGGTATCTTGGCGGCGAGAGCGGAGCAAGAACTGGCTCGCCGCGGCTTCACAGGCATGCATCTGGAATTAGCTCGGCGGCTGACCGATCCCGATCCGGAGGTTCGCCAACGGTGGGCCAAGTCGTTGCCTGGAATGCAGGATCTCGACGCGCGTCCCTGGCTGCTGTGGCTAGCGCGCGACGAAGAGACCGACGTCCGCCATACCGCACTCTCCTTGTTGGCCACAGTCAACGACCCCGAAACCTTGGCGACGGTGGAACGGATCGCCCGCGATGACGCGGACCCTCGGATTCAACGGATCGCCACCAAGATCGTGGAACTACGGGCGGGACGAAAATTCCGGTAACTCTACGGCTACTCCCCCTCACTGTTCATCTCGGGCCCACTATTTAGGGTGGCCAATCTGGTGTTTGGTCTGCTCGCGGACCTCTTGGCGATCAGGTGGGCCGGCGCGCCGCCCTTTCAACCCCTCTTTGGTAGTGCGGTTGGCGGCTTTCTTTTTGGCCTTGCGAATGGGTTTGTCGCTGGGCGAATGCATAATAATGGTCTCCTGGAAGAAAATGGGTCGAATTCGCCGCGTCATGGCAACGCAACTTCCACTTTCCGATGCAAATGCCGCGCCGGTCGCGGTGCAACTCAAGGAGCGGCCCTGCGTTCCCTCATTTCAGCGTCGTCAAAAACTCCACCAAATCACGCAACTCGCGCGGAGACAGGGCGCGGTTCATTTCGGGCATGGCCGAGCGGGCCGCGGTGCGTTCGTCGATCTCGTCCAACTTGACGGTTAGGAGCGTGCCGTCGGGCTGAGCGATGGTAAGTTGATTGGCCTCTTCTTGCTTGATGACGCCGCCGACGGTCGTGCCGTCTTGCAGCACTAGCGTGACCGTCTCGAACCCCTTGGCAATTTTAGCGCTCGGTTCGATCAGCGATTGCAACAATGCCGCCCGATCGTGACGTTTGGCGGCCTCTTGCAGATCCGGACCGGCGTTGCCCCCTTGCAGCGAGCCGCCAACCTTGTGGCACCGCAAACATTGGCCCACGCGATGCTCCACGAAAATGGCCCGGCCCGCTTCGGCATCGCCCCCGTGCAACGACAAGCGGTACGCCGCCAATGGCCCGGCGGCTTTCAGACTGGCCCGAAATTCATCGGCAATCTGTCGCAGTTCCGGCGTCCCTCGGGCCGAGGCGGCATCCAGGACGTCCAATTGCAAGGCTTCTGGTACTTGCCCGGCCCGCAAGCGGTTGGACCACTCCGCCAGAGTTTGGTCAGCTTTCTCCATTTTGATGGCAGCCAAGGCAGCCACAGCGCGTTGACGTTCGAGCGTCTCGGCTGAATCACTCGCCAAAGTTTGTTGCAGTGCGGGAATCGCCGCGATCGGATCGCGCTGGGCCAGCACGTCGCGGGATTCTGCCCGCAACCAGGCACTATCGGACGACAAAGCCGCCGCCAGTGCGGCCGCTACTTGCGGGGAATCGCGGGTGGCCAACAGCCGCAGCGCGGCCCCGCGGGTGCGTGAGTGGCGTTGCGGATCCCGAACCCAACTTGCGAAAACCTCGTCGTCCGTCGGCAACTTGTGCTTTTCAATCAGCTTGACCAGATCAGCCTGTAGCTCGGCGGATGTGGCGGCGAGCAGCGCCGCGACCTGCTCCGTCAGCATGTTCGTGACGACCTGCTGCATGGCGGCATCACGAGGAGGCACCGGACGCCAAAAACCCGTTACACGGTCGCGCGGGCCGGGCGCGTTCCAATCGACCAAGGCCGACATCGCCTCTTGCCGCACGGTCAAAGGCATCTCGGCGGAAACCGCCAAAGCTGCCACTCGGCGGGCATGTTCGGGCCCACCCAGCCGGAAATTGGCGTGGATGACGCGGCGAATGACCGCCTCGGGCGGCACAACGCCGGCCGACCCCAGCAATGGCAGCGCAGCCAAGTCGGGCAAGGCCAGGTCGAGCGGCAGATCATTTATGGCCCGTGCCGCTTCGGCGGCGACCTGCCAGTCGCTGTCTTGCAAGGCCCGCGTGAACGGACGGATTTCTTCCGCCGTCGGCTCAAACTTTGGCACAATATCTGGCTGGCTGGCCGGCCATCGTTGCTGAGATTTCAGGATAATCTTTCTCAATGACAACAACGCAGCCAGGCGGACGGCGGGTAAGGAATCGTCCTGCAAAGCCGCCAGTGCATATTGGTCGCCAATCCCGGCCAGAGCCATCACGCCGGCATGCCGCAACCATGGGTCAGCATTGTTGTTAGCCCTTAACATTTCGACGATGGCGGGCATGGCGTCTGGTTGCCGCAACTTTCCCAGCGACAACGCGGCCATCATCCGCACGCGCGGGCTGTCATCGTTCAAGCGGGCCACTAACAGGCCAACCGCGGTTGCATCGCGCAGATCGCCCAGCAACCTGGCGGAGTGGGCACGTACTTCAAGGTCTTGGTCGTCCGCCAACCGATGCAACAGCGCAAGGATTGCCTGACGGGTTTGGCGCCACTCAACCGCGGCTGGTTCCACCGTCTCAACCGGACGAGCCGCAATCTGGCCTAATCCCCATAAAGCGTGCAGGCGGGCCAAGTGGTGCTCCGACTCTTTCACCACTGACGAAAGCGAAACTACCGAACTTGAGCCGCGTGCCGCCAGGGAAAACTGTGCCCGCTGCCGCACACGCATGTCTGGGTGATGCAACGATTCAAGCAGCTTGTCGGCGGAGAGTTCCTCAAAGCCGTTGCGAAACAGCTCGGTGGACTGCTTCACCACCGCGTCGTGGATGTGCCGCGTATCGAACAACGTGAACAGCCGCCCCCCGGCGCTGCCGCCGTTCCAGATCAGATTGACGAAGTCGGAGATATAGAGCTTTCCGTCGTAGCCAAATTCGCAATCGGTGGCGGAGAGCGGTTTGAGAACGTCGTGTTCGTCAACGATCTCGAACCCGGCCCCGCGCGGCTGCACGCCAAAGGCTTCAATGCCGCCGTTGTTGCCCGTGTAATTGCAAAGAAAGAAGTGATTGTGGTATCGGGGCGGCAGCCCCACACCGGGATAGTAGGCGAAGCCCGATGGCCCAGCCCCCAACTTGCCCACTGGCGGCAGCAGCCAGGCGGGACGTTGAGCCGCGGCAACCGTGGCGGAGAAATCTGGCGGAGCGGGATCGGAAGGCGCTGGCTGCACCGGCAAATGCCACATCTGTTCGGCATGCCAGGGACCAGTCAAATACGGTTCCGGCAGGCTTTGAAAAGCCATGTTCCAGCCGCTGTCGCCCCCTTCCAAAACATAAACTAGCCGCGAGTGGTCTCCTTTATCGCAGTTGTTATCGGCGGCAAACAAGTTGCCCCACTGGTCGAAGGCAATCTCTTGCGGATTGCGCAGACCACGCATGACAACTTCTAGCTGGCTGCCATCGGGATAGCAGCGAAACACGGCCCCTGTCCGCGGCCCGTGCAGCGTTTGGTCCTCGTGTGTATGCAGGTGGTAGCCCCGGTCGCCCACGGAAAAATAGAGCTTGCCGTCCGGTCCAAAACAAAGCCCGTGCAAGTCGTGACCGAGGAAGCCGGCGTTAACGCCAAAGCCGGTGTGGACTACCGTCCGTTCGTCGGCGATTCCGTCGCCGTCGGTGTCCCGCAAACGCCACAAATTGGGAATGCATGTGAAATAGACATTGCCATTGACGGCCATCACGCCGGCCGCCAACCCGTCCAGCGTTCCGTTGAAACCAGGGGCGAAAACCGTTGAGCGATCTGCGCGTCCGTCGCCGTCGGTGTCCTCCACCAGCCGCACCTGATCGGCCACCTGACGGAACCAGTCCATGCCCCCCTCGAACTGGCCGGCCCATTTTTCGTACATCCTCAAGCGGTCGTCGAGCGTCTGCAATTGCAGGTCGTCCTCCAGCAGAAATGGCCGCGTACGATTTTCCTCCGTTCCCAAATTGAACCGGTATTCCTCAGCCACGAAGACTCGATTCCGCTCATCCACGCCAATCGCCACCGGAGAAGCTAGCTTGGGTTCGGCGGCAAACAGCTCCACCTTCATGCCTTCTGGCACGCGCATGGTAGAGATTTGTTTGACGGCCGCGGCGGTTCCATCAGGTAATTCAGGCGGCGCGGCCGCAATCCGGCCAGGGCCGATCATGGCTGTCAAGGCCATCAAGAAAACGGGCGCAATTTGTTTCACGGCAATCACCTGGCTTGAATCTGTTGTTGCCGTCACTCCGCGTGGGCTTGCTTGCGGAACCAGCCTGCTAGGATTTCTGCCGCAGAGCTTGTTTCGCCGTCCGAGCGAACAATGGCGGTTAAGTCTTGCGCGGCAATGAGCTGCCGGGCAAAGTTCTCAGCATTTTTTTCGGTGTCTGAAAGTTGGGCATGCAGTAACGATGGCGTAATGCCCACGACATCCCACTCTTGATGGCCAAAACTGAGCGACCAGTTCAGGATCCAGGTGTACGAGGCGATGGTGGCTTCGGGCGGGGGGACTTGCACTGGCGTTGCCTCCAGGGGCACAGCCACCAGCACCAGGTCAAATTTGCCTGCCCGCACTGTTTTGGAGAATTCCTCAATTTCGGATAACGACTTCCCTTCCGTGGCCCAAGCGGTAACTTCCACTTTGGCTTGGGGATGTACGGAGGCAATTGCCTTTGACAACAGGGTATCGAAGGGAGCCATCGCCAGCACCTTTACCGGTTCGCCCGCTTGAAGCCGGGCCAGTGTCTTGGTTATGGCGGGCTGTGGCGGCGCGACATCTTGCAGAGACACCTGGTCGCCCGTGATGGTCTGGCACAGCGCCTGGGCATTGACCTTATGGCCATCCATATTGGGGTGGATGGCATCGCTCATCAGCAATCGCCAGGCCAGCGGGTCGCTTTCTCGCAGTGCGGCGTGGGCGGCATAACAATCGCAGACCGGCACGTCCCACTTCTTGGCCACCTGTTTGATCGCATCGCAGTACTTCACCAGTTTAGTTGTCGGCCTTCCGCCGGAGTCGATGACGGCGTTGGGGGTACATAGCAGCACGTCGGCCCCCACTCCACGGCACTGTTGAATGATGGACTGCAAATTGGCCTGGTAATCGTCGATCGGCACCCGCACCATGTCATTCAGCCCGAACATTACCGTGACAAGCTCGGGCTTGTGGTCGAGCACATCCTTTTGCAGGCGATTGAGCGCCCCGGTGGTGGTATCGCCGCTGATACCGGCATTGACCACGTTGAGCCGAGCCTGCGGATAGGCCTGTCCCAGAGCCACGGCCAGCATTTCGGGATAGGCTCGGCGGCCACCTGTGTGGTAATAGACGCCCGTCACGCTGTCCCCCAGGCAGACAATCGTGGCGGGATGGTTTGCCGCTAACTTTTCAGCCAGCCGAGGAAACGGGTTGGCGGCATCTTCGGCAAGGGCGGATAGTGGGGCTGCCAACATGGTAATTGCCGCGAAGCGTGCCATAAAAAGGCGATGGGTAAAACTCATCCGATTTTCTCCAATTGCACGTCAAAGCCCTTGCTGGTTGGCATACCGGAACCGTGCGTCTCCCCTTCCATCAATTGGCTGGAGAGATCGCCGTAGGCAATAAACAACATGCCGGGCGGAAGTTCTCCCTTCTTGGCCGCCGCGATGGCGACTTCAATCGTTGCGGTGCCGTGGGTGATCCGCACGCGGTCGCCGTCTTGCAGCGACAAACGTTGCATGTCCTCAGGGGCCACCAGTAGCGTGTTGATCTCGGACTGGTAGCCCTCCTTGTATTTGCCCTCGCTGATGCCGCAACCTTGCTTGCTGGTGCGGCCAGGAATGAATATGAAGTTTTCTGGCATGGGGCAATGGTATCCGGTAGATGAAACCTTAAGCGGCACTGATATCGGCGATGGAATCGCCTCCTTCAGGACATGAGAGGCCGCCTAGGGGCGGCTGCCTAAGACTCTGCCGTGGGAGGCGGGGGCGGGTAGTCGTACATGCGGTAGGTCTTGTAAAGCTTGGCTCCCCCCTTTTCCAGGCCCTTGCGCGAAAGATCGTTCGATTCGGCCACCCACGAAAACTCGCACTTGGATATTTTCAATTCCAGGCCCTTGGGGATCAAAGCGTTCAGCAATACCAGGCCCAGACCCCAGCGCTGGTACTCGGGCAGCACGTTGATCGTCACCAGCCGGATCATCCGCGTATGCCGCTTATGGTTTAACAGGCGAAACAACCCAAACGGAAACAGCCGCCCATTCAGGTGTTTGATAATCACATTGTAATCGGGCAAGGCCATCACGCAGCCCACCGTTTTGCCTTCAACCTGGGCCGAAAGGGCCAGTTCTGGTATCAACAAATGCCGCAGCAGCTTGGCACTGTGCCTTACTTCGCCCGGAGAAACTGGCACAAAGCCCCACATGGCAAACAGAGAGTCATTCCATAAGCTGAGGAACATCTCCAACTGTTGACGGAAATTGCTGGTGTCTAGTGGGTGAATCGTGGCTCCCAGCCGTTCGCGAGCGCTTTCCATGATGGGCGTAAGTTTGTCATTGACGCCTGGCAACTGGTCAAGCGTGCCGATATAAGCCAGCAGATCGTGCGTTTTGGCAAACCCCCAGCCTTCGATCAGTTTTTGATAATAGGGCGGATTGTAGCTCATCATAAAGACGGGCGAGGAATCGAAACCGTCAATCAGCAGCCCGCACTCGTGCATTAGAGAGGGGCTGGCCGGCCCGCGGATTTGTTCAACGCCGCGCTCGGCAAACCAGGCCTGGGCCGTATCGAACAGGGCCGAAGCCACTTGCTGGTCGTCGATTGACTCGAAAAAACCGAAGAACCCGCGTTTCTCTTTATAGTACTTGTTGTGGGCGTGGTTGATGATGGCCGAGATGCGGCCGACCGGTTGGCCGTCTCGCCGGGCCAGAAAGGTCTGTGCATCGGCGTGTTCGTAAAAAGGGTTCGACTTCCAGCCTAGCAACTCTTTCTGATTGCCGAGCAACGGAGGAACCCAATGCGGGTCTCCCTTGTAGATCGTCCAGGGCAGTTTCAAGAACTGCCGGCGGTCTCGCCAGGATTTAACGGGGGTTACGATCACTTCAGACATCGGTAGGCACGCCGCATCGTTGGGGGAATGTTGTCAGCCCGGCCATTGCGTGCGACCAGTCTAGGGATTCCGCCGTTGGCCAGCCAGGGGCAAGCCCATTGCCGTGGTTCATTCGGACGACAAAAAGTCGGCCAAGGGGTCTGCCGCGCCTGCCAGTTCAAAGTACTTTTGGTCTTGTAGGCCGAAAGCGTTGGCCACGCGGTTGAAAAAGGCGAACATGGCCGTGATATAGACCGCTTCGGCGATTTGCGGATCGCTCCAGCCGGCGTCGCGCAGTTTCTGCGTATCCTCGGCCGTCGTGCGATATGAAGCGTTCGTCACCAATTGGGCAAACCGTAGCAACGCGCGTTCGGCCTCGGTGATCGGCGCGCCGTCGATGTCGCCGCGGCCAATGGCCGATACAGCCTGATCGTGAACGCCTTGCTCGTGCAAGAACCACGCGTGCGAGTGCATGCAGTAAGAGCAGCGGTTTTGGCCGGAAACCAACGTGGCGATCATCTCCTTGACGCGCTCCGTGAGATGGCCGTCGCAAAAGTGCAGCTCCCAACTGAACTGCATCACGCGCATCAGAAAATCGGGACGATGGCTGAAGCACTTGAGGATATCGGCCACCTTTTCGCGATTGGGCCGCCGCCGAAAGTATTCGTTGTAGGCGTCCGCCACGTCACCCTGGGCGTCGGACTCTTCAATCCATTTGATATGCGTCATGGGATCCTCTTGACTGATAATGCCGGCCGGCGAAAAAAAACACAGTTCAATAGTCCGTGCGGCCCGGCACGGGCGATTCTATCACCAATAAAGGCACTGGAGGAGTCGCGACCATTGCTGATGGCCGTGCTAGCGCCTTTCAGATGCGATCGGCATGGCCGCAAATGCTCCTATTTGCCCCGTTGCTAACCGGCTACCGGCAACGCTCGCAATTGGAATCGAAATCGCAATGGCGACCTTAAACCAGATTGGGTAGGGCAACATCCAGAGGTTGAAGGCAGCGGCGGCCACTAACAGCGTTCCCACGATCAACGCGGCGGAGATTCGCCCAATTTTCCGGGCCGTCCAAGTGCTGGCCAGCGCGGACAGGCCCCACAGGGGAACCACAACCGCCAACACCCAAGCCGGGTATCTCTCCACATGCCGGCACATCTCTTCAGGAGTATTGCCAAAATCCTCGGGAACGGGGTGAACCACCGAGCTGAATAGCTCCACGGCAATAACCAGCACCAGCGCCAGGCACATGCCCGCCGTAACACCGAAGATCGCGAGGAAGATGGCCTTGAGCATGGCGATCAATTCAGGTTCGTGATGGCTGACCGCCTTCGGGCGACGGCTGCTTCAGCCCATTCGGCCCGGATTATCGGCGATGGAATCGCCTCCTGCAAAACGACGGCGTACCGTGCCGCCGAAATCGCATCCCACGGCCCGCCGCTAGATCTTACCAAAAACCTGATCGCGGCGTGCCTGGTTCCAAGCCAGTTTCTCGGCTGGCGTCATGCGGGCAAAATCAGGCTGGCCACTGGTTGCCAAAGGCACCGCTTGGGCGGCAGGGGATGCGGCCGAAACCTTGCAACCGCAGCTGCTATCGGCGGCTGGCTTGGGAGTGCCGCTGCATTGGCAATCGTTATGCGCGTGAGCCTCTGGTTTTTGGGGGCCGCTGCCGGCAGTGCCGCTCGCGAACTCCACGCTGACTGGCATGCCCGCCGGCACACTCGCGCTCGATCCGGCGTAACTCATCACGCTGGTTTGCAGCAGCATGTCATCTTCTAACTTTCGCTGCGGTTTGATACCCAAGCGTTGCAAGACGCCATGATAACCGCGGACAGCCTCTTCCGCGGAGACTTGCCCATCCACGATCAATCGCAGAAACTCCACAAAGGCCAATTGATTCTCGGCGTTATTGATCTTACGGCCAAACAGGGCCACACGGGCACCATACTTTTGCGCCTCGGCCAGCAACTTGAAGGCATCGTAGGTCGTGCCGGCCCCGCCGCCCAAAATGCCTACCACCAGGTGCGGGTCGTAGGCGACCAATTCCTCCATCGCCTTCGGCCCGTGATAGACCATTTTGAGAAACCGCGGACGCCCGGCTGCGGCCACACCTGCCAGCGTGCGGGCGATGCAGTCGTTGATAAAACCAGGAATCTGCTCAGCCGACAGCCCTTGCGCCGCGTTGGGATCGAACAGTTCCAAGAAATGCTGAAAACCCTTTTGCTCGGCTTCCAGCCGGAACAGACGGTATTCCTCTAGCGCCCGCAAGTCTTCGTCGAGCCGGTTGTTGAAGGTGATGCTGTACAGGCCCAGGTTAGCGCCAGCCACGCGTTCCGCCGGGGTGCAATCGACGTGTCCGCATTGGATATGGTCGATGGCGGCGGTACGAAAAGGGCGGGAAGGATGTTGCACGTAGGAGTTGCCGCGGACCACGAAAATGTCGCTGGTGTCGTTGGCCCTGGCGGCGGGCGTGACGTGGCTGTTCTCAAAAAGGCGCTCTTGCATGGCCAGCACGTCGTTGGTGCTGGCCGACATCAGCATGATATCGACATGCCCCTGGCGGACGATCTGGCGAATCTGCTCGCGGTAGTCTCCCAAGGTCCGCATGCGGACCTCGCCGGCGTGCATCTCTGGCGACTTGCCCGGCGCACCGATGCCAAACGCCATGTCGGCATCCTTGGCGTCAGCCAGAATGAACTCCTTGCTACCCGACGGGTTAGCGTGGATGGCGGCCAGCTTGGCATCCAAAGACTTTTGCATTTTCGATCTTGGATTGTTGGTTTTAGATTGAAAGAGAAGTATCGAATGAAGTGCTGAAAGCTCTTTCCTACTTCCCAATCCTGGCCAATACCGCATCGACCGTCTGCCGGAGTACTTGCCCGCTTTTTCGCAAGCCTTGGACTTCCTTCGGCCAGAGCTCGATTTCGTGGGTGGCAACGACGCCGGCGCGGCCGACGATGGTGGGTACGCTGAGGGCCACGTCGCGGATACCGTAGCAGCCTTGCTGCACGCTGGAGACCGGCATTACGCGGTGGCGGTCGAGGGCGACCGACTCGATGACCTCGGCGATTGACCAGCCGACGGCAAAGCCGGCGCCCCCTTTCTTCTTGATGACTTCGGCGCCCGAACCTTTGGCCCGCGCGAAGAGGTCGTCGGCTAGTTTGGTGTTCCAACCGGGGAACTTGTCGAGCGGCAGTCCGCCAATGGTAGCGCTCGACCAGATCGGCACCATGCTGTCGCCATGTTCGCCCAGGATCAGCGCGGCGACTTGCGTGGGGGCCACGGCCAGTTTCTGCGCGATCAGGCTGCGGAAGCGGACGGTGTCTAGCTGCGTCCCTAGCCCGATGACCTGATGCGGCGGCAGTTTGAGGCGTTGCGCGGCCACGTAGGTCAGCACATCGACAGGATTCGAGACCACCACCACGATGGCGTCCTGGCGATGACCGACCTTGTTGATTTCGGCCAGAATCGAGACGAACAGGTCGGTATTGCGGTTGATGAGATCGAGCCGGCTCTCGTCGGGCTTGCGGCGCAACCCGGCCGTGATGCAGATCACGTCGCTGTCGCGCACATGTTCGTACCCGCCGGCGGTGATGACCTGGTCGCCGACCAGCGAGGCACCATGCAGCAGGTCTAATGCCTGGCCATCCACGGCCTCGGCATTGACATCCAGCAGCGCAATCTGCTTAACCACTCTACCGGCCTGCAAGGCAAATCCCGTGCAAGAGCCAACCAAACCCGCACCGCCGATAATCGATACTTTCAAGGACATGTCTGTTTTTCGATTTTGGATATTTGATTGAAGGAAACTGGCCAGGGTTACTTGGAACACTCACCGCTTTGCCAGCGCCGCCAGGACTCGGTCGGTGATGGCTTGGACGAGAGCCTCTTGGTCGATGTTGTTGATGGACGATGAGGACGAAGCCGTTTTGGCGGACATGGCTGGCGGGGCCTCGAAGGCGCGGCGCTCGATGCCGTTGGCTTGCCAACTGTCGCGGAAGATGTCGTTGGCGCAGATGTCACAGTTTTCCATGCCTGGCTCGAGCCGCGGATCCTTGAAGCCCCACTTCTGCTTCAGGTCCAGCAGTTCCTTGGCTTCGCCTTGCGAAAAATAGGTGACTTTGCCCAAATCCTTGGCCAGCAGCAAAATGCGGCAGTAGGCGTCCAGAATCTCCGTCCACCAATAGGCTTTCTCCAGCGTCTCGCCAAAGCTGACCGTGCCGTGATTGGCCAGGATGATGACGTTGCTTTTGCGAACGAACGGCAGTACGGTGTCGGCGAATTTTTGGCCGCCAGGAGTTTCGTACTTGGTGATGGGCACGTCGCCCAAGAAGACTTCCACCTCCGGCAGCACGCATTGGGGGATTGGCTCGCGGGCCACCGCGAAGGCCGTGGCGTGCGGCGGGTGGCAATGGACCACGCTACGGATGTCGGGACGATCCTTCATGATCGTTAGATGCAGCAGAATCTCGCTCGACCGCTTGCGCTTGCCGGCCAGTTGGTTGCCGTCCAGATCGACCGTGCAGATATCGTCGGGCGTCATGAAGCCCTTCGAGATCATCGTCGGCGAGCAGAGAACTTCCTTCTCGTTCAGCCGGTAGCTGATGTTGCCGTCGTTGGCCGCGGCAAAGCCCTTATTGTATAGACGCCGGCCAATCTCGCAGATTTCCTGCTTGAGCTTATGGATATTCGGTCGATCGTTTTGCATCGTGTTCCTCGATGGGATTACTTCACCAATTCAATTGCGTCCAAAATCGCCGCGCTGTAGGCATCGACTGGCTTGTCCAGCGGCCGAAACGGCTGGGCCGCCTCGCCCCCTTCGCTAATGGCGATAAGGCTGCCAACGCCGGCACCCAGCTCGTCGTATACCACAATCGCCTCGTTCCGCGCCGCGGAAGCACCGCGCAAATTATCCAACGTCAGCGGCACGGCCAGACGCAGCACCGACCCGCCCAGGCCGGGGTGCCAGCGGCTGAGGGTCACTGTGCCGATTGTCTCGCCGATACGCATGGTGCTAGGTTCCAATCTAGTTCAAGGTCTATTGCAGCGCGGCGGGGCAAACCCGCGGGCTGCCACGGACGAACTCGCGGATGATCTGCCGTAGTGCGAAAAAGCTCGGCGCGGCCGGATCAACCGCCAAGAAACTCACACCGATCTCGCGGATGGCCCGCGTCACGGTTGGCACGTCGGCGGCACAGGCCGCCCGCACACCGCTATGGCGATTGGCCAGGGCCGCGGCCGCCAACGGTTGGCCCGTCAGCAGCAGTGCCAATTTTCCACCGCGAGCAACATGATCGGCCGACTCTTCCACCACGGTCGCCAGGCCGGTCTTGGCCAACCGTTCGACGGAAACTTGATCTTGCGTCAATGACCGCACCAAAGCGGCCGGCTCGTAGGCCGTCTCGGCCAAGCCCAGCACGACGGCGGCAGGCAATGTCTTGCTATTCTTGTGAACCGCCGGATGGACAGCCGAGGACAGCGTCACCCCGCGCTGCCGCAACAAATCGCGGGCAGCCGGCGTGACGACCGCGCGAGGGACTAGCAGCACGGTCTGAATCCCCTCCAACCGCCCTTCCAAATCAGCCGTCGAAACCACCCGACTCGACAGAACCAGGGAACCGGCCGCTTTCGCCGTCATACCGTTCTGTCCCGCTGGCGCAGCCGCATTGGCCGGCGCAAGGCGATTTAGCACCTCGCGTACGATCCGATCGACTTCGGCGGCGGTTACGTTCATTGGGGGTTTTCAGTTTTCAGTTCTTCACTCGGCATTCGACACTCATTCAATCCCTCAGTCCCATCACGCTCCATCGCACCGGCGTCTTTTCATCCTTGACCAGATCGCGCGTCCACTTGCCGTCGTTGGAGACGATGACGACTTCGCCGCGCCGCGCACCGAGGTGGTCGATGGCCAGCACTGGCTCGCCATCGGGGCTGGTGCCGTCGGCCATCAGCAACTGAATCACCAGTAAACGCCAGCCTTCCATGGAGCGGTGCTTTACCGTCGCGGTCGCGGTTCCGGCGACAAGGCCAAGTTGCATGAGGTTAGGCCTTTCCCAAAATTCGCAAATCGTCAATCAGCGAGCAGCGCCGTTCGCGGGTGAACGTCAGCGGCGTAGTCACCCCTTCGCCGGTGGGCGTGGCGATGGAGAACGACAAGTAGCCCTCGCCCCCCAGTCCCAACGACGCCATGCAAGGCCCGTTTTTGACAAATAGCGTGGTATCCATCGTGCGGCCCATCTTGGTCATGTTCCGCACGTTGTTGGAGTGGATGATGCTGGTGTGGCGGAAGCCGTGTTCGTAGTACTGGGCCTTGGCGATGCATTCATCCACGTCGCGGCAACGGACGAACGGAATGAACGGCATCATCTGCTCGACCGGGACGAACGGGTTGTGTTCGTCGGTCTCGCCAAACAACAGTTCCACATCGCTCGACACCTGTTTGCCGGCACCGCGGGCGAGCACGGCTGCGTCTTGCCCCAAGAAGTCCTTGTGGGCGGCATCGTGCTTATGCTCACCTTCGCCAACTTGGGTGATGGCGACCTTGGTCAGGGCGTCTACCTCGCGCGAATTGAGCCGCGCCGCGCCGGCCCGCTCCATGGCGGCCAGCATGGCATCGAACACGCTGGCGACAACGAAGACTTCCTTCTCGGCGATGCAGAGCAAATTGTTGTCGTAGGAACCGCCTTGAATGATCGAACGGGCCGCCTTGTCCAGATCGGCTGTTTCATCGACCACCACCGGCGGATTACCCGGCCCGGCTACCACCGCCCGCTTGCCGCTGTTCAACGCCGCGCGGGCCACTGCCGGCCCGCCCGTCACGCAGATCATCTTCACGCCGCGATGCTTGAAGATGGCATTGGCGCTATCCAGCGTCGGCTCGGCAATCACGCAGATCAGGTTGTCGATCCCCAGGTCGCGGTAGATTGCCTCGTTGAAGCGGCGGACTCCTTCGGCCGCGATCTTCTTGCCACTGGGGTGCGGGTTGACGACCAGCGTATTGCCGCCGGCGATCATGCTCACGGCGTTGCCGGTAATCGTCGGCAGCGAATGTGTCACCGGCGTGATGGCACCGATCACGCCAAAGGGTGCATGCTCAATCACGGCCAGCCCGTGGTCGCCGCTAAAAACCTCGCTCCGCATGAACTCCACGCCGGGCGTCCGTTCGCCCAGAGTCTTGAGCTTTTCGATCTTGTGCTTCAAGCGGCCGATCTTGGTCTCGTTCATCTCGGCGGTGCCAAGTTCGACACATTGATCGATAGAGATGCGGCGGATGTGGCCGATGATCCGCTTGCGGTCCTCGATCGTCCGTTCGGAGAGTTGCTCGAAAGCCCGCGTGGCGGCGGCCACCGCTTCATCTACGCAAGTAAACACGCCATAGCGGCGGTCAAAGCTACGGCCATTGCCGGTCGCCGGGGCCACCCCCTTGAGTTGAGCCAGGACTTCTTCGACAACCGAGCGAACGAGAGTTTCAGAATGATTCATTTTTGATTTTTGATTTTTGATTTTCGATTTTGGATTGAAATAGGATCGCATTCCTGGAGTTTCAATTCATCCTTCTGCCTTCATCCTTCATCTTTTCCTCTTCACTTTTCCGTACTGTAAACGCATTCGCTGGCCACATGCACGCTGTCCACGATGCCGATGATCGCGGCGTCGATGGGCAGATTCTTGGTTTCCGGAGTCAGGCGGGCGCTGGAGCCTTGCACGATCAGCACCATTTCATCCTTGCCGGCACCGACCGTATCGACCGCCACGAAGGTGCGGCCAGTCGATTTCAACCTGGTACGGTCTTGCTCATCGACGCGGTACGGCTCGACGATGAGCAGCTTTTGGCCCTTCATCGAATCGACCTTTTGCGTGGCGATGACGCTGCCGGTTACTTTGGCGACGAACATGGGATACCGGGGGCCAGCGGGGTTAGTGGCGAATGTGAGTCAATGATGGAATGCGTATTTCTCGCTCCCCCTACGGGGTCGCGGTTAATCGGATGCGGATTGATCGATGCTCATTGGAATACATTGCAATTACTGGGAAAGTAGCTGCCGGGTCTGTCGCGCTACGATCAATTCCTCGTTCGTCGGCACGACCCAAATCTGCGCCTGGCTATTGGAAGCGTGGATGGCGGCTTCTCCTTTGGCGCTGGCGTTCTTGGCCGGATCGAGCGAGATGCCCAAGCCTTCCAAACCGGTACAGACCGCGGTGCGGACGTTGACGCCGTTCTCACCGATGCCGCCGGTAAACACCAACACGTCCAGCCCCCCAAGTTCCACCAGATAAGCCCCCAGGTAATGCCGCACCGCGCCGATGAACACGTCCAGGGCTTGCCGCGCCTGGGCGTTGCCATTCGCCGCGGCTTGCTCCAAGTCGCGGACATCGCCGCTAACGCCGCTTGAGCCCAACAGACCACTCTTCTCGGCCAGCGTGTGCAGCAGTTCTGGCAAAGACCGGCCAGTCTTCTTCATCAATACGGGCAAGGCAAACACATCAAAGTCGCCCACCCTATTGTTGTGGAGAATGCCCGACTGCGGACTCATTCCCAGGCTATTCCCCACGCTTTCTCCGTTGCGTATGGCGCACAGCGAACTCGATCCGCCAAGATGGCACGAGATCACCCGCAAGTCTTGGCGTCCCAACATTTCGGCGGTACGCACAGCGATGTAACGATGGCTGGCGCCATGAAACCCCCAGCGTTTCACCAGGTGTTGCTCAGACCATTCTTGCGGAATGCCATACAGGCGGTTGCGGTCGGGAATGGTTTGATGAAAACCGGTCTCAAACGCCGCCACCAGCGGAATCTCCGGCACGCGTTCCATCAGCAGCCGCATGGCCGTGATGTAGGGCGGGTTGTGCGCCGGGGCAACTTCGCTCATCGACTCCATCGCGGACAACACGTCTGGCGTTACCAATTGCACGCCGCTGTATCGGCCGCCATGCACCGCCTTGAAGCCAATTCCGGCGACTTCCTGGGCGTTCTTCAGGCAGCCTCTGGCCGGGTCGGTCAATTGGTCCAGGCACTGCCGCAAGGCCGCGGCATGGTCTGGCACGTTGGACGTGGCCTCTTGCCGTTGTTCGCCGATCTCGACGAAGGAGCGGCTTTCGGCCGCGCCGATCCGTTCGGTCCCGCCGCGCGCCAGTTGCCGTTCGTCCGACATATCGAACAATCGGTACTTGAAGCTCGTCGAGCCCAGGTTGGCTACCAGGATTTTCATGGGAGTCGTTCCCTCGCGGTTCCGTCGTGGGTCTGGGTCGTGTCCGTGACTAGGCCAGAAAGGCTTCGGCCAGTCCCAGCGCGGGGCGGGGAATGACGTGGCTGGCGATCAGCTCGCCAACTTGCGTGGCGGCGGCGGAACCGGCTTCGACGGCGGCGCGAACGCTGCCGACATCGCCGCGGACGACCGTGGTGGCGTAACCGCCGCCGATCTGGATCTGCTTGACGATCTGGACGTTGGCGGCCTTAGCCATCGCGTCGGTCGCCTCAATCAGGGCTACCAGCCCCTTGGTTTCAATCATGCCAATGGCGTCTTGCATCGGAGGAGTTTCCTGTATCTAAAAAGATGGTTGTTGCTGACAATCCAAAATCGAAAAACAAAAATTGAAAATCCTACGAAACCACCTTGGTGTTGCGATACTTCGGCAACACCTTGACCAGGTCGTCGTGAGGGCGGGCAATGACTTGCACGCTAACGACTTCGCCCAGTCGGCCGGCCGCAGCGGCACCGGCGTCGGTGGCGGCCTTGACGGCGGCCACATCCCCGGTGACAAACGCCGTGACCAGCGCGCTGCCGACTTTTTCCCAGCCCAAGAACTCGACGTTGGCTGCCTTAATCATGGCGTCCACCGCCTCGAGCATGCAGACGAGACCCTTGGTCTCGATCATCCCCAACGCTTCCATCGCTTTAGACATAACACGATTCTCCAGAAACGAAACTCAAACGGGGTTATCCTCAAGAAACATCGCGGGCCGCCGTCCTCTCGGCCCGATCAAAAGCTACTGCTTCAACAACTCCACGCGCGTGGCGTGCTCCAAATCGGCGGCATTCCCTTCGTCGGTGTCCAGGTGGACTTCCAGCTTGCTGGTGTTGTCCGCACGCACCAGCAGGTCGCGCAAGATCAGACCGCACGAAGAATCAATTCGCAGGCTAACCCGGTCGCCGTTCTTGACACCGTACCAGGCCGCGTGCTCCATGTTCATGTGGACGTGCCGCTCGGCCCGAATCACGCCTTGTTTGAGTTCGACGACCCCTTTGGGCCCGACAAGCACACAGCCGGGAGTGCCGTCGATCTTGCCACTAGCGCGAACCGGCAGGTCAATCCCCAAGGATATGCCATCCGTGAAGGCCAGTTCGACCTGGCTAGCTGGCCGCGTGGGGCCCAGTATCCGCACTTCCGGCAGCATCCGCCGACGCGGGCCAACGACCATGACGGTCTCTTTGGCGGCATAAAAGCCGTCCTGGTACAGATTTTTCATGGGCGTTAGTTTCGCGCCCGGGCCGAACAAGATTTCTACATGTTCGTCCGTCAGGTGGACGTGCCGCGCGGAAATGCTCACCACCAGGTCGGGTTTGGCGTTGGCTGCCGTGCCGTTGCTCTTGCCGCCGCTTTGCGCGTAGACGATCTCGCGCACAATCCGCTCAATCGTCGACCGGTCAAATGCCGTTGCCGTGCTCATTGTTTTGTTGTGCCTCGCTCCCGTCCGCGATCAGCAGTTCCACACCGGCTGCTTGAATCTTGCTTTTCCACTCGTCATTGATGTCACTATCCACCACCATCCGTTCGACCGCCCCCAGTTCGCACAGGTGCGCCAGGCTCTGCCGTCCAAACTTTGTGCTGTCGGCCACCACAATCACTTCATCAGCGGCCGACATCATGGCCCGCTCGGTCTCTACAAGCAGCAGGTTGCTGTTGTAGTACCCGCGATCCGTGATGCCCCCCACACTCATCACCGTGCGATGCACATTGAGATGCTTGAGCATCTCGTTGGCATACGGTCCCAAGGCTACGCCCGTCCGTGGGTAGACATATCCGCCCAGCAACACCAAGTCGGTCGAAGCGCTGGCCGCAAACAGGTTGGCTACTGGCAACGAGTTCGTCACCACTTGCAACGGCCGGCCAACCAGCAACCGGGCCACTTCATAGGCGGTTGTGCCGCCGTCTATCAAAACCGTATCGCCATCTTCAATCAGCCGCGCCGCCCTGGAGGCGATGGCTGTCTTTTTGTCCCATTGGGCTGGTTGATGTTCTTCAAACAGCGGCAGTTTGGGTGAAATGCCGGTATAAAAAACCCCGCCATGCGTCCTCTTTGCCGATCCCGACTCTTCCAGAAAGTCTAAGTCACGCCGGACCGTCGACTCGCTCACTTGCAGTTCTTTGCTTAAATCGGGCAAAGAAGCAAAGCCGCGTAGTCTAACCAATTCCAGCAATTTTGAGCGTCTTTCCTCTGCTATCATGGCTACGCAATCCTATCAAGCCACTACAAAATCCGCTACTTTCCTATCATACGAACACAATGAATGAAGTCAATCAAAATATACCATGTTCTTTCAATCACGATGACAGAATTCAATGATAATGAGCGAAATCGCCGACAAACCCCATCCATCCTGCCGGCATACCGACACAGCCCGCACCCGGTACAATCCAAAATCAAGAATCAAGAATCGAACATCAAAAACACCCCATGTCCAACGTGTTGCAACTCGTTCGCTCGCTTGAGGTTCGGCCAAGCGCCGCCGCGCGGTCGGACGTAACGGTGCGCAACTTTGCCGGTTCGGCGGACATTCGCCCCTGGTTGGAACTGCGTAGCAAAGCGTTTGCCCGGCAGCCCGTTGGCGTGCGGGCCTGGGACATGGCCGATTTTGCGGCGGAGTTCATGCAAAAGGCTTGGTGGAATCCCGACCGCATGTGGATCGCCGAAGCAGCTCAGCCTGGCACGCTCTTGGGGCTGGAATTCGTGGGAACCGTAACCTGCGCCATGCGCGGCACGGGTGCCACGGCCCGGCCTGCCGTGCATTGGCTGGCCGTTCACCCCCGCTGGAGGAAACAAGGAATTGGCCGGATGTTGTTGGCCACTCTGGAGACCGCCTGTTGGGACGCCGGGCATCGCACGATCTGCCTGGAAACCCACGCCGACTGGGCCGCCGCCGGGCGATTGTACAAGACTGCCGGCTACGTACCCGCTTGAGGAGTGAGGCTGGGCATTGCCGCCTTCGCCACGTCAATCGCGAAACGCAAACGCATACAACTGGGCGTCACGCAGTTGGAACCGCAGACAGACTAGCTTGCCGGCTAGTTCCGCCAAGTCAGCCGGTTCGGGAAACGCAACGGCATGCCGCAAGTTGTCGCCTTTGACGGCGGACGAGGGGCCAAAGCCAGGCAGCGGTTTGCCGGCGGCGTCGAGCAGTTCCACGCGGACCTCGCCCCGGCCTTGCGTCACGGCGTTGATTTCCAACCGCTTACCCGCGAAACGCAGCGGAACGGTGGTGAGCGTGCCCCCCGCCGCCGGCCCATTGGCCGACACAAAGCGGTCGCGCGGCCAGGTGGCCAGCCCAATGGAGCCGGAATACTGGAAATCCTTGTCTTGGGTCGCTTCTTCATACAAGATCGGCGCGCCGTGGGTGTAATTAGCACCGCCGTAGTACAACCAGACCTCGTCCCCCACGTCGATCGCTTGTGAGGCGGTCAGGACCATGCCGCCGTCCCATTCGCCTGGCTCGCCTGGCGGAATGATCGGCGTGCGAAAAGGGCGGTGCCACGTTTCCAGATCGCGCGACACGGCCAGTTGCGCTTCAATCGGCCCCTCTTGGCTGCCGGCCCGCGGCACATTCGCATTGATCGTGAAGGACCAAGGAAAACCGACCACGCAGCTCTCGGCGACATAGGCCCCCGCGCCATAAAACTCCGTCCGCATCACATTGGGATTGTCTGGGTAGTTGAGCAGCGGACGGACCCGCTCCAGGCGGGCCAGCGAGCCCAAATCGTCGCGGCGGTCGGCGAAGAAGGCCGGTTCCGGCTTGGACCAATGGCGGAAGTCGTGGCTGCTGCTGAGATAAACACTTCGCCGTTGCCGGCCAAACACAGGCGTCATCATCTTGGGCAGAGCCACGTATTGCCCAGTGCGGTGATCGAAAAAAGCCGTAATCACATCATCGACATATGAAATCGGTACGATCGGCTTGGGGCTTTGCTCGGTCCAATTCAGCCCGTCGGGCGAGGTCATCGCCAGATAGCCGCGGCTAATGTCGAAACAGATCATCTTGTAGCGCCGCGCCGCGTCCTCGTCGGTTGGGTCGAAGAAAACGCTGGGGTAATCGAAGCCCGCCACGGCATTGTGCGGTTGGCCATTCTTAGCGGTCCGCGTGCCGGCTTTTGGCTTATCCCACTTCAGCCCGTCGCGGCTGGTGGCATAACAGATGCTGGTCCGGCGAAAAAAACTTCATCGCTGGGGCACGAGTACCACATCTTGAATTGCCCGCTCTCTGCATCGCGCAATACCGTCCCGGCAAAGGCCGAAACGTACCATCCCTCCCATGTCCGATCGGCCTTCACCAGCGGGTTGCCGCCATGCTTCTTGGCGGGATGCGGAGTGAAGGCCACGCCGTGCGACTCATAGACCAGGCTGGGATCGAGCAGCAATTGGCTAGCAGTGCCAACATCGAGAATGTTTTGTTGCTGGGCGCGGGCAAGTTGCACGGCGAAGAGGAGGGAACAAGCAACGACGAAAATGGTCGGTCGCATGAGGATTCTCAAACAGTTCAATTGGCCAGCTTGGTCGTCGATTGCTGGCTAGTTCTCGCGTATTTCCACGGTTCGAATTTGAAGGCCCAGAGTATGGATCTGGTGGAATCCACACCGTTAAAGAGGTTCGACAGCCACTTTTGACCATGGCCTAACCGCACCCCACCGTTTCCGCTCCGTGCAGGTAATCATCGCTGACGGGATAGTTGCGAAAACGAATGCTGTAGTATTTCTCGAACCACTCGGCGATGTCGGGTTCGATGCCGGGGTCGTAGTGGGGGGAGACGTGCAGCGTGCGTCCGTAAAAGTCTTCACGGATGTCGCCTTGTTCCACCAACACGCGGCCGCTCTTGATGACGAACCGCGGCAGTTCGAACATCGTCTCCTTGTTCTCGTGCGGCGTGTAAATGGTGATGTCGGCATCGGCCCCCACGCCCAAGTGCCCCTTGGTCTTCAGCCCTAGAATGCGAGCCGGGGCCGCCCGCGTGATGATGCAGATTTCGTTCAGCGTGTATTCCCGCTGTAAGTCGGCCAGAATGCAACGCTCGCGAACCATGGGGTGGACGGTCTTCAGCACGTCTTGCCGGTAAGTGCGGTCCATTAGCAGCCGAATAATCTGCGGGTAGGCCATGAACGAACCGCCGTTGGGATGGTCGGTGCTCATCACGACCCGCCAAGGATCCACCACCAGCAGATACCACTCCAGGCCAATTGCCCATTGCAGCGTATGGACCAGGCTCTTGTTCTTGTATTCGATGGGGGCGATGCCGCAGCCCGACTCCATCTCGGTATCGCCGCTAAACCACTTGGTGCCGTAAACATTGGCCAGAAAGTAACCCAGCGGCCCGTCGCCCGTCATGCTGGTTGTCTGGCCGAACATCACCTGACCGACATCAACGGTGATATTGGGATGCGCATTGACGTAGTCCGCAAGCGGCTGGACCTTGGAATTAAACGTGTACTCATCGGCATCGCCGCCGCCGTAACTGTGAAACTGAATGTGCGTAAGATGGCCGCGATGGCTTTCTAAGGCTTGCAACGTGTCGAGCGTGGTGGTCCAGTTGCCGGGCATCCCCAGGTTGTTGCTATGAATGTGGACCGGGTGGGGCAGCTTCAACTCGTTCGCCGCCAGAGCCACCGACTGGATGATTTGCCTCGGGGTAATACTATAGCTCGGAACATTGTCGTCCAACCCTTCGACATTGCCGGCCTGCTGGCTCTTCCAAACCTCCACGCCGCCCGGATTGACCAGCTTGGGGGCAAAGCCCTTGGCGGCGCTTAGCAGCCAGCCGATGAACGCCTTGAGCTTCTCAGGCTCCTTCTGCTGGATGGCCCGCATGACGTAGTGGTTGTTGCCCATCAACAGGTAAAAACCCTTGTCGATGCAAGGAGTATCCTCAAACTCCTCATGGGCATGCCGCGCGGACAACGGCGGTACGGCAGCATCGAAGGCCGTGGTATAGCCGAGCGCGGCGTACTTATACCCGGTGGCAAAGGTGCTGGGGACACTCCCCATCGTGCCGCTATGGGTGATCGCGGTGCGGCGGACAGGTTCGGCCTTGCGCTTTTCCTCTGGCCGCATCTTGCGGGCCACGTTGACCTTAGGCCCGGCGATGTGGCAATGCATATCAATCCCGCCCGGCATAATCACCAGGCCGGTAGCATCCAACGTGCGGTCGGGCTTGGCATCGGGGTCGGTCGGCGCGGCGACAATGCGGTCGCCGTCAATCCAAATATCGCGGATCTCGCCGTCGATGTTGTTGGCGGGGTCGTGGACGATACCGTTGGCTATTTTGAACATTTTGCCTTGTTTAGACATGAACGACCGATTTCAATTCCCGCACGCGCCGCTCCAGTTTCTTCAACACCTCGAAATCCGATGGATGGGGCGAATCGAACGCCGGACGCAGCGGAATCGGCACGTCGTCCATTCGGTAGACCGTGCCGGGTACGTTAATGCCGTAGGTCGCCGTGTGAAATACAACGGTCGCGTGCCGAGTCGTCGGCGTCTCTTTGGGGTCGAAGGCGATATACGGAATCGACTTCAAATGCTCGCGAGCCGGTTGACTGAAATTGGCCATCGGATCGCTGGCTATAATCATCGCCGCGTCGGCCTCGCGGCGGGCCAGCGTATCGCTGGTGGTGTATTCGCCCGGATTGAAGCGAGGGTAGCCGCGGCACATGTTCACGCCAAAGGGGTATCCGGTCTGCCAGGCTACTACGTTGTCGGCACCCGTCACGTTGCCGTGCCCCCGCATCGGCTTGCAGACAAATCGCGTGTGGGCGTTCATATCGCGGGTCAACGCCAACAGGGCTTCACTGTTGAGGTGCTTGCCGCGGGTCATGGTCAGCCCCATGCCAAACAAAATCACGCCAAACTTGGCCGTTTTCATCCGCTCCATCAGGTCGGCCCAGGTGGCCAGCGGAACGCCGGTCTCGCGCTCGACTTGTTCGGGATCGGGCTCGACTCCCTTAGCCAGGGCCCGTAACGTCCAGAGCGCTTCAAAATCGGATCGCGGTTTGACCTGCAAGAAAATATCGACGGCATTCGCCGACTTGGTCTTGCGGACATCGACCAGTACGGCGGTGCGGTCCTTGCGTCCGCGGGGAAGAAACATCCCCTTGGGCATCAGGCTGTACTTGGTGAAATGTCGGGGGTGGCTCTCGGCCGGGTTGCCCCCCCAAAAGATAATCAGGTCGCCCCGATTGGCGACCTCGCCTAGCGAGCAAGTGACTTCGCCCACGCCTTGAAAGGCCATGCCGCTAGGACCATGACAGACGCTGGTGGTGGTATCGACCGTGCCGCCAATCCAATCGCCAATGCCGACCGCCACCCGTTGGGCCTCGCTGGTGGTATCGCTCAGTCCGTAGATGATGGGATATTTGGCGTCGGCAAGAATGCGGGCGGCGCGTTCGATTCCTTGCTCGACGGTGGCAGGCTGCCCATCGATCAAACAGTCGGGCGAGTCGTCGATATCGTGATTAAGAAACCAGGCCTTGCCCAATACGCAGGCCCGCTTGGCCTCGGTGATATGGTTATCTTTGACGGTCAGGTCGATATCGTCGCAAACACAGCCGCAGAACGTGCAGGTGGCGTCTTTGACGATCTTGACTTCCGAGGCAGGGGCTTCGGCCGTCGGCTCAATAGTGGTGGACATAGTCGGCTCTGCCGGTGTATCGCAAATGGGAACTTTCAAATCTCGCGCCGGCAACGCGGCGTCCGTTCTATTCTGGCAGCGATGGCCGGCGTTTGCTAGGGCGTTGTCGTAGCGATATAGGCCCCGGTCTTCACTGGTCGCTGTCGATGAGCCAGATATAATGCATTTACCGATGATGGGGCCATTATCGGACACCAAGGGAAACGAATGATGGCTGAAATCCCATCGGATGCGACTGCCGCGAACAATATTGCGACGCCAGGGGAGACCGTCCTCAGCGGGCCGAAGCTGTATCGGTTTCTCCGTGGCGGATAATTACCGCTTGGCCGAATTGGGCGTGCTGAAGGAGGATGATCGGGTCAAACTGTTGGATGGGTGGAGTGCCAACATGGCGGAGACGGAATCGCCTCCTGCCGATCTCGGAAAAGCAGGTTCCCCATGACACGCCGCCGGTTTCGTATGTGGGCCATTGCCACCGCTGTCGTACTGGTGCTTATTGCATTTGTGGGAGGACGGGAATATCTCCGGCCCAAGATTGGCGTTGGAGACAAGGCACCCGACTTCACGACCGAAACGCACACCGGACAGACAGTGTGCCTGGCGGACTATCTGGGAAAACAGGCCGTGGTGGTTTACTTCTACCCGGCCGATGAAACCCCCGGCTGCACCACGGAAGCTTGTGCCTTCCGCGATGCCTACGCCGACTTTGTCGACGCGGGCGCGGCGGTGATTGGCATCAGTGGCGATACGCTGGATAGCCACCGCAAGTTCGCGGCAAACCGGCGGCTCCCCTTTCTGCTCGTCAGCGACAGAGATGGTGCCCTGAGGTCCGCCTTTGGCGTTCCCAAGACCCTGGGCCTGCTGCCGGGCCGAGTGACCTATGTCATAGACCGGCAGGGTATCGTCCGCCACATCTTCAGTTCGCAACTCAACGCCGGCCAACACGTCACCGAGGCGCTGCAAATCGTGCGCTCGTTATCGCAATCGGAATCTTAGGCGTAATCCTGCCAGGTCGGCTTTATGATCAGCTCTGGAATATGGGCGCGCGGCGGCAATTTGGCAACCATCACTACCGCGGCGGCGACGTCCTCCGGCTGTAGAATTCGGGCCCGATGTTCGGCACTTACTTTTACCGGACGCCGATCGAGAATCGGCGTTTCAACCTCACCAGGAAAAATCGTCGTCACGCGAATGCCGTGCGAGCCATCCTCCAAAGCCACGGCCCCCCCCAGCGCGCTCATGGCGAATTTGGAGGCGCTATAGGCCACGCCTCCCAGGAGCGACGCCCGCTTGCCGGAGATCGATGAGATATTAACGATCAATCCGTCTTTCTTTTCGCGCATGCCCGGCAGGGCCGCCCGCATGCAATAGTACGCACCCGTGGCATTGACCTGCATCAGTAAATTCCAATCGTCCGGCGTCAGTTCGGCCATTGAACGCTTGGGAATATTCACTCCGGCACTATTCACCAGAATGTCAACCGGTCCGATCTCGTTTCGAAGCCATTGAAACAACTGCTCCACATCTTGCAGGCTTGCCACATCGGCGGCCTGGCAGGAAATGGCTGGCTGGCCTTTAAACATGGCCGCTGTCTCTCTAAGCGGCTCCATCCGCCGTCCGGCGATGCCCACCTGGCAGCCTTCGGCCGCCAGCGCCAGGGCAATCCCGCGCCCAATACCCGTGCCGCCCCCAGTGACCAGAACCGCCTTACCCGCAAGTGTCATCGTTGTCCTCAAGAAGAAAGCGAGCATCGCCGCGCGCGGCGATAGAACGAACGAAAGACCACCGTTTTAGCGTGCCCACGGCATCGAGTGAAGGGCCGCTCTGTTGCCGTCCACTTGAGCCGGCTATTCCGCCCCCAGGTGTTCCGCCGGCACTGTGCGTAAGACTTCCTCCACATTGGTAACGCCTTGCGCCACTTTCAACAGGGCCGCGCGGCGGAAGTCGAGCATGCCGTCTTGAATGGCTTGCTGCTCGATGACGGAACCCCGAGCACGGTTGCTGATCAGTTCCCGCAGGCCGCGCGAGATGGTCATGACCTCGAACACTCCAGTACGGCCGGCAAAGCGGGTTTGGCGGCAGTCGTCACAACCGTTGGACGTGTAAATAAGGTTTCCCTCGCCTGGCTCCAACCAGGGCCTGACATCGTCAAAGGTGTGGGGCGCCACGGACAGATCCAGCTCGATACGGCACTTGGGACATAAAGTGCGCACCAGTCGCTGGGCGACAACCCCCAGCAACCCGGTCGCCAGAAAGTGCGGATGGACGCCCAGGCTGAGCATCGACTGTACCGCTCCGGCAGCGACAGGCGCATGCAGCGTGGCCAAAACCAAATGGCCGCTATTGGCCGCGCGAACCGCCGTCTCGGCGGTCAGCACGTCGCGAATCTCGCCGATCATGATGACGTCAGGAGCTTGCCGCAGCACGCTGCGCAGTAACTCGGGAAAGTCCACGTCGATCTTAAGATTGATCTGGGACTGCCGCACTCCATCCATCTGGAACTCAATCGGATCCTCGATCGTGTTGATCTTGCGCTCGCCATTCATCAGCGAATGCAAACAGGCGTACAGAGTCGTGGTCTTGCCTGACCCCGTGGGGCCAGTTACCAGGATCAGCCCGCTAGGACGGGCCAGCAGGTCCTGCAACGTATTGCGCTGTGGGCGCAAGAATCCCAGGCCATCCAGGCTGCGTAGCTGCGAATCGCGAATCAAGATTCGCAGGCTCATATCCTCGCCGTAGAGCGTGGGGATGGTACTCACACGCAAGTCCACGCTGCGCTTGCCGCCGGTGCGGCGGACCCATCTGCCATCTTGCGGAACGCGGCGTTCGGCGACGTTCATGCCGCACATGGCCTTGATATGGCTGATGAAGCGCCGGCCTTGCTCGGAGCTGATCGTCCGCAGGGAACGCGTGATCCCCAAGTGACGGATCATGACTCCCGTGTCGCGTTCGTTGCAGGCCAGAAACAAGTCGCTAACATTCTGATCCGTGACCAGATCAATGAGGGCGGCGACTCCTTGTTCGGCATCGAGGTCGTACCACTCGGCCGGTTGAAAATTGACGGCGGATTCGGTGCTGCTCATGCGCTCGCTCCCGTGGCTACCGTGTGGGCGGCCGCCAGACTCTCGGCCAGATTAAAGACCTTGTTGAGTTGTAGTATCTTTATCACATGCAAAATCGTCGGCGGAACGGAATGCAAGACCATCACGCCGCCATCTTCGCGAAAGCGCTTGTGGCATTTGAGCAGCCAAGCTACTCCCAAAGAGTCGATCGACTCAGCCCGATCTAGCCCCAACAGCAGCTTCCATGTGTAGGCGTCTTCGCCCAGCAAGGCCACGAAAGGATCGCCCACTTCTGCTAGCTCTTGCTGACAGATCCGGCCTTGCAACTCCATCCGCAGAACGCCGCCGTCTTGCGAGACGACTTTCAACAACATGTAAACATCTCCCGATTCCGCCCGGGGATTATTAGCCGGGAACGACAGTTGGCGATCTCGCAAAGCAAGGCCCGACGGACAAGGCGCATAACTTGCCGTTTTCGCGCCACGTCCGACGTGGAGGTAAGTACCTGGGGTGACTTGGAAAATGGAGTACAAGCCAACCGGAAACGCCTGGCGAATTCGGCCAGCCGTCGAAATGTCAGGCGTATTTGAATGGATGGCTACAGGGAATGCAAGCCATTGGCGGGAAGCGAGAATTCGCCGGCAAGCCCAGCCGGCTATTTGCCCGGTGTCGAATCGACACGTGGTTTGTTGGCCGTACCCAACGGGCGTAGGGTGCTCTTCTTAATCGCCGGAATGGCCGAGGGCAAAACGGCGTCGGTACGCACTCGCTCGCCAGAACCGGCCGATGGCGTGCTTTCGTCCTGGACCGGCACTGCGGCCACGGGGTTGTCGATGCGTGTCGCCATGCCCTCGATAACGCGCGCGACGCGGCTGCCGTTGGCTGCCAGGCGGGCGTTTAGCTGGCTGATCCGTGGAAGCAAATGGTCAAGCATGGCCTTCTCTTAACTTAGGGTGTCAAGCCGGTCTTTGTCTGTGGAAAAAGGGCCAGAACACAAGCGCGGCTTCCACCAACTCTAGGTCGCAGCACGGACTCCAGCGGTCACCTAGCAATCATCGGCAAGAAATGCCGTGAAGGCCAAAGCCGTCGCCAGCGGAATAACCGCTAGAAGTGTCGCCAGCGGCCTTGTTTCCGCCGCCGGTCTCTGGCCGGCAGCCTCGTCCAATCCGGCCCCGCACGCCTGCTGGCGTGCGGGGTGTCTGGCCGCCGGCTACGCCGCGCGCCGTCGCACGCGGGCAGCCCTTTGAATCCGCAGCACTTCGTCCAGAAGCTTCTCCACAACCCCCTCGGCTGCTTGCGAAATGATGTCCGTCCGCGCGGCCGCGCGAATGCCGCGAGAACGCAGCGCCTCGGCCGTTATCCAGGGGGTGACCGTCTGTGTGGCCCACACGCGGATATAACCTCGGGCCTCGGCCGAGGTCATTTCCAGCACGCGAGGGTTGACGCGGTCCCACACACTGGGACAACTTCGCTGAGCGACGTCGCAGGCCAATGCGGCCACCTTGCGCGTGCCGCGAAGGCCGAACAAAGACTCCATTGCATCAATCATGGGCTTCCTTTCCTGATGCCAGGCGGCGCATCCGTGCCGCGAGATTCCAGCCAGTTGATGGCTCCCTGCCAGTCAAAGCACTCCGTCCGATCCGTTCGCCTGTTGCCAACGACTTATCCATCTTCTCCAATACTATCCATCGAACCTTTGCTAGCAGACACTTCAGCGAAAGTGGGGGAATGGGGAAGAGAGTGGGGAATGGTGAGTGTTGAGTGCCGAATGCGGCGTATCGCCGTCGGAAACGGCTCCTACGTAACGTGTGCCGGTAGGAGGCGATTCCATCGCCAATGGGCCTGTAGGAGCCGTCTCCGACGGCGATATTGCGGCTTCAATGCGGTATGATTGGGTGGAATGCCATAGGCTCCCGTAAGAATTGCCGCCGCGTTTCCGCAAGTAAAAGCGGCTGCAATCCGGGCGATAGCCCCGAAGACCCCTCGCGGTGAGAAAGAGGGTTGCCGTACAATGAGACAGCGAATTCCTGTGTTTCGTTGGGTTTGCTTGCCAAAAGGTTCCCTATGAATGGGATCGATAAGGTTTTGTTTTCCGTCGCGGGTCTGATCGCCGTCAGTGCGCTGGTCGGCTTGATGGTTCGCCGCCGCGACCGATTGGTGGAAAAATTTCGCCTGGAAATTGCCGAGGAAAAGCAGCGACTGGCCAAGCAGAAAAAACCGCCGACAGACCAACGAACAGCCGCCTAGCTTTTTTAAAAGGCGATTCCATCGCCGATGATGCTGTAACCTGTCGCCCCCTCTAGTTCCGCCCTGGAACCAAACGAAACTATGTCAAAGCGACTCTATATTGAAACCGTCGGCTGCCAGATGAACATGCTGGACAGCGAACTTGTCGTGGCCAGCCTGCGCAAGCAAGGCTACACGCTAGTGGATACGCCACAACTGGCCGATACGATCCTCTTCAATACCTGCAGCGTTCGCCAACATGCCGAAGACAAGATCTACAGTGCTCTCGGCCGCCTCAAACACGCCAAGCAGGAAAACCCCGGCAAGATCATTGGTGTCTTGGGCTGCATGGCGCAAAAGGACCAGGATTCCATCTTTCGCCGAGCGCCGTTCGTCGATTTGATCGTGGGACCAGGCCAGTTGCATCAATTACCCACGCTGTTGGAGGAAATCGCCGCCGGTGGCGGGCCGCGGATGGAAGTCAGCCTTGACCGCAAGGGAGGCTCTCGCGACGCGGTCGAACAAAGCTTTGAAAGCTACGACCCCCTTCGCGATCCGGAAATGCGCCCCACGCCGCACCAAGCTTTCGTGCGGATCATGATCGGCTGCGACAAGTTTTGCACGTACTGCATCGTCCCCAAGGTCCGCGGTCCCGAACAAAGCCGCCCCGCCGCCGAGATCGAAGCCGAAGTCCGCCGCCTGGCGGCGGAAGGCTGCCGCGAGGTGACCTTGCTGGGACAAACGGTCAACAGCTACCAGCACACGGCTGGCGGCCGCACCACGCGGTTGTCCGACCTGTTGGCCCGCCTGCACGAGATCGAGGGAATCTGGCGAATCAAATTCGTCACCAACTATCCCAAGGACATGACCCAAGACCTGCTCCAGGCCATTCGCGATCTGCCCAAGGTGGCCCGCTACCTGCATGTTCCGGTGCAAAGCGGTTCCAACGCGGTGCTGCAGCGTATGAAACGGGGCTACACCGTCGAGCAATACCGCGAAATGCAAGCCAGAATCCGCGAGACCCTGCCTGAGGCGTCCGTCACCAGCGATTTTATCGTCGGTTTTTGCGGCGAGACCGAAGAAGACTTCCTGCAATCGGTGGAACTGCTGCGGGAGTCACGTTTCAAGAATAGCTTCATTTTTAAGTACAGCCCCCGCGAAGGGACGAAAGGTTTTGAGCTTTATCCGGATGATGTCTCCGACGAGGACAAACGGAGGCGGAATAACATCTTGCTCGACGTACAAGACACCATCAGCGAGGAAGACAATATCGCTTTTGTTGGCCGCCGCGTGGAAGTGCTGGTAGAAGGCCCCAGTAAAACCAGCCAAAAACATGACGACGGCGGCCCGCACGTGCAGTTGACGGGCCGCACCAGTTGCGACCGGATCGTCGTGTTCGACGGAAATCGCCGCCAGATCGGCCAGATCGTGCCGGTGCGGGTGTTCGATACCAGCCCTTTTACCCTTTTCGGTGCCATCGAGACGCAACACGTCGGCCCCGAAGTCTTCAACCTGGCACCGCTGACCGGGTGATTTGCCGCCATGTCTGTAGGAGGCGATTCCATCGCCGATGGCGGCGTAAGACGACGTGCCAATCGGCGTTGGAGACGTCTCCTACAGTTTCGGCGATGGAATCGCCTCCTACAAATTCGAGCGCCGCCAGGCATTGCACGGCAGCGACTGGCGGGCTTTACTGGTAGTGGTTGGCGGAAGCATTCCTTACACTCTTTAGATGGCACCACGAACGGCGGCAATGTCCGTCGTTTGATGCCGTTGCCAT
This sequence comes from Pirellulales bacterium, assembly GCA_050247075.1. Classification (GTDB taxonomy): domain Bacteria; phylum Planctomycetota; class Planctomycetia; order Pirellulales; family JBFWUW01; genus JBFWUW01. The sequence goes on from JBFWUW010000045.1 coordinate 39,044, forward strand.
TGCACGCCACTCGCTTTGCCAACATTGCCCGCCATGCTGATTGAAGACTTGCAAAGTATTCTGGACGATCCGGCTGTCGCCGAGAAACGTCTGGCCGCTTGCGGCTTGTGTGACATCCGCCGCGCGCAGCATAACTTGCTCAAGATCGCCGAGTCAGGCGTCACACTCGATTTGCTGGCCGACATATTGCGGCAACTGGCTGAACAGTTGCCGCGCGTCAGCGATCCCGACATGGCGTTGAACAACCTGGAGCGGTTCTTCACGGCGGCGCGCAATCCGCTATCGTTGGCCACGCTGTTCGAACGCGACCGCGATGCCCTACCGGTGTTGCTGCGGATATTTTCAACCAGCCAGCATCTGAGCGACGTCCTGATTACCGATGGCGAAAGCTATGACCTGCTGCGGATGACCGATGGCGAACCAGTCGCCCGCGAGACACTGGTGGCTGAAATCAGCGCCGAGATTAAGGCCCTTTCCGACGAACGGACGGTCAAGGCGGCCTTGCGGCGCATTAAACGCCGCGAGACATTGCGCATTTGCTACGGCGACATGATTCGCGACCAGAGCCTGTCGGTAGTGACGGCGCAGATTTCTCACCTGGCCGATGCGCTGCTGCACGCGGCCGTGGGGGCAACGCGCCGCTGGCTGGAAGCCAAACGGGGAGTTCCTCGCCTGGCGGACGGCAACCGCGCCCGGTTCACCGTCTTGGCGATGGGCAAGCTGGGGGGCGTCGAACTTAACTACTCCAGCGATATCGACCTGATCTTTCTCTACGAAGGGGACGGCCAGACCGATGGGCCGCGTCCGCAGTCCAACCGCGAGTACTTCGAGCGGCTGGCGCGAGATGCCGTCAAACTGCTAACGGAGGTCACCGACCTGGGTTACGTCTACCGCGTCGATCTGCGTTTGCGGCCCCAAGGCCAACAAGGGCCGATGGTTCCCAATATCGAAAGTGCGCTCAACTATTACGATGTGCTGGGCCGCACATGGGAACGCCAAGCTTACGTGAAGGCCCGCCCCTGTGCTGGCGATATCGACTTGGGGCAGGAGTTCTTGACCCAACTGGAACCCTGGATCTATCGCCGCTACCTGGGACTGGCCGACATCGGCGGAATCAAAGCGCTGAAACGCCGCATCGAACAGCGTACCACGCGCGAGGGCGATGAAACCCGCGACGTGAAAACGGGCCACGGCGGCATCCGCGATATCGAGTTCTCGATCCAGTTCTTGCAACTGCTCAACGGCGGCGACTTGCCAGAGGTGCGCACCGGCAACACCTTGGAAGCCATGGCCCGGTTGGAGCAGGCGGGCTGCCTGACACCGCAAGAGCACGCGCTGTTGCAACGGCACTATACGTTTCTGCGTAGGATCGAACACCGCCTGCAGATCATGTTTGACCTGCAAACGCATCTCATGCCGGACCAGCCCGACGAGGTCCAAAAGCTGGCCAAACGGCTAGACTACCAGGACCACAACGGTACGCCCGCGCGAGAGGCCTTTGAAGCGGACTACCGCACGCAGACCGGCCTCAATCGCAAGATTCTGAACCATTTGCTGCACGATGCCTTTAGCGGAGACGCTACCGCCGAACCGGAAGTCGATCTGATTCTCGACCCCGATCCGCCTCCCGAGCGGATCGCGGAGGTTCTCTCCCGCTATGGCTTCAAGGACGTTGTCGGCGCGTATCAAAACCTGATGGCCTTGGCGACGGAAAAGATCCGCTTCTTGTCGACCCGCCGCTGCCGGCACTTTTTGGCCTCGATTGCTCCTCGTCTGTTGCGGGAGATAGCAGCTACGCCCGACCCCGATTCCGCCTTGGTCAACCTGGCCAAGGTCAGCGAATCATTGGGGGGCAAGGGTGTGCTGTGGGAGCTGTTCAATTCCAACCCGCCGACTTTGCACTTGTATGTCGAGCTATGTGCCTCCAGCCCGTTTCTGTCGGGCTTGATGGTCAGCAATCCCGGCATGGTGGACGAATTGCTGGACAGCCTGGTTCTGAACAAGCTGCCCACGCTGGCCGGCCTGAAAGGAGCCTTGGCCGAGCTGTGCCGTGGCGCCGAAGATCTCGATCCGATCCTGCACAGTTTCAAGAACGCCCAAAAACTAAGCGTGGGTGTCCGCGACATCTTGGGCAAGGAAGACATTCTGGCCACGACCGGCGCGCTTTCGGATATCGCCGAAACGTGCCTGGAACAGATCATTCTGGCGGAACAAGAAAAATTGGCGATTAAGCTGGGCGAACCGACCATCGGCGAAGGGCCGAAGGAAGGCCAGCCATGCGAATTTGTCGTATTGGGGATGGGCAAGTTTGGTGGACGCGAACTCAACTATCACAGTGACCTGGATCTGGTCTTTCTGTTTCAGGCCGATGGCCCCACCCGGCACACCCGGCGCATCCGCCGCGGCAGCGAAACGACCGCCAATTCGCATTTCTTCAGCGAACTCGGCCAACGAGTCATCAAAGTCGCCAGCCGGCTGGGGCCGTTGGGCCGGCTGTACGAAGTCGATGCCCGGCTCCGTCCGACGGGCCGCAACGGGTTGCTGGCCACCAGCTTTTCCGAGTTCACCCGCTATTTTGCGGAGGGAGCAGGCCAACTCTGGGAGCGGCAGGCGTTGTGCAAGGCACGCGTGGTGTTCGGCTCCGAGGAAATTGCCAGCGAGGCCCTGGCCGTGGTTCATGCGGCCGCCTACGATCCGCCGTGGCAGCCGGATGATGCGGAGTCGATCCGTCTTATGCGGCTGCGTATGGAAGAGAGCAGTGGCCGCGGCAACATTAAACGGGGTGCCGGCGGACTGGTCGATATCGAATTTCTGGTGCAAATGCTGCAACTGCGGCACGGCGGCCAACAGCCGCGGGTGCGCGTCACCAACACGCTCGATGCCCTTGCAGCGTTGACTCAAGCCCGCGTCATGAACGCCGACGACTCAGATTTCCTGACCCGCAGTTACCGTTTTTTGCGGACGATCGAAGCCCGGTTGCGGCTGATGAATTCGTCCGCCCGCGACGATCTGCCGGAAGACCCGCTGGAACTCACCAAACTGGCCCGGGCGCTTGGCTATACCAACGCGGAATCATTTTTAGCCGACGTGCGCCGCACGATGCGCGAGGTCCGCGAACGTTTCGACACGCTTAGCCAAGCGGCTGGTTTTGGCGGAAAGTGAGAAGCCAATCTCTGTCAAGTTTCAGCCGTCAACTTCATGACGTGCCGCGTAGGCCGCCAGCGGCAGTTACAAGGCAATTCCATCGGCAATGAGCCTGTGGGAATCATCTCCGCCAGCGATAAACGCCCTTCTCCTATTCGGGTGACGCTGGGCCAGGCGGCAACAGGGCTTCAGGCTCCGATAAGTTCAACATGTGTCCATGATCGGCGGTAATCAAGACCACCGTGTCGTCCCAAGCCTTGTGCCTTTCGACCCATTCCACGATAGCGCGAAAGGCGTCGTCGCCACTGAGGACGGCCCCGATGGAGTTGTCGAGGTTGTCATCGTGGTTGGCCCAGTCGACGTCCCCAGCCTCGACCATCAACCAAAAGCCTTTGGGGTTTTGCTCCAGCACGGTCAAGGCCGCGCGAGTCATGTCGGCCAACGTGGGGTTCTCCAGCACGTCGGCTTCGCTGTAGACTTCGGCGGCCTTAACGCCCGGCACGGGATCGTACTTGCCGTCCGCTGTTTGAAACGGCAAATGGCCCGCTGACGTACCAAAATACCCCAGCAGCCGCTGTCCCCCTTGAATGGCCCGTTGGGCTGCCTCTACCAGCACGTCGGTTCCCTTGCGGCCGGCGGTGCGCTGCGCTACCTGGTACTTGCCGCCGTGTTCTACGTTTATCGCCGCCAAGTCATCTTCAGCCATATAACGGTTGCCGGGAATAAAATTGGTTCCCTGGCCAGCATCGGACTCGCTGCTTTCGCCCCAACCGGCACCGATCAGCACATCGACCCCCGGCAGCGGTTGGCCGCGATGCGAAATGGAGGGCAGGCCGATCAAGTCGCGCGTGAGGTCTTGATAATCGTCGCGATTGACGTTGTTGGCGTAGGCACAAGCTGGCGTGGCATGGCTGATGGGCACGCTGGTGACAACGCCCACGCCCAGCCCGCGGGCTTGCAAGGTTTGGCCCAAGGGGGCGACATGCTTGCCGGCGGAGTCGACATTGATACCGTCGTTGTAGGTCTTGATGCCCGCCATGAGGGAGGTTCCGGCACTGGCGGAATCCGTGACCGCGTGGAACAGTTCCGGGCCGGTCCCCATGAGATAGGCTGGATCGGCATTGGCCCAGGGAGTTGCGCCGCCACGCGCCGCACAAAAACCGCCCACCATGGATCCGCCCGGGTTGGTGACGGTCTGGGCATCGACATTGCAGCCGGTACCGTGATTGTGGGGGCTGGTGACAACAAAGCCGAAATCGCTGGCCGTGGTGTGGTAATCGCGATAGTCCTGAATGAATAGCCCGCTTCCTGGCCCTTGACGGTATTTGACCTGGCCAGCCCGATGGATGGCCGCGGCCCAGGTCGTTTGCCAATCCATGCCATCGAAGATCAGCAAGATCACATGCTTCTTTCCGGCCGCGAAGGCTTCTGTTTGCAGGCGATAGACATCGGTCTGGTCGAAGTACTCGGCATTGGGATTGACGGTATCCTTGGGAAGTTGGCCGAACAGCGAAGTGATCTTAGCCTCGTTGCGGTACAGGCTGTTTTCACCCGATACGCTGGCCAACGTCTGCCCGTAGGCATAAACAGGAATGAGCCGGTTGGAGTGCGTCTTCCAGCCAAAGTAAACGTCGGGGCTGCCTCCCCAGTAACCCCAATCGGCCCGGCCCGTTTCCTTGGCTCGGGTTTGCAGATCCTTGATGTGGTCGGCCATGGCCGGGCGGGCCAGCGCGACCGACAATAGCAGAAGGCCGAAGCAGGAATGTTTTAACCGCCAGAGTTTTGTTGGCTGCATGGGTTGGTCGGAGAATAGACAGAAAGAAAAACGCGACGTGGGAAACTAGGTCAATCGTGACACTCATCGACCGGCATTCTAGCAAACGGCCGGTCGCCAGATGGCTTGGCTTTACGGAGCTAACAATTTACTCATCAAAAAGTCCCGCTCGTCTTTATACTGCTCGGACTTGGATACGCCGGGAATCAGCAGATGACATTCGTGCCCGGCCGCGTCGGATTTTTCTTTCAGCTTGACACCGTACACTGGGTGGTGAATGCCGTGTCCGGCGTCCAGCGAGGGGAGGGTCATGTTGTTGCCGTAGGTCATCCACAACGGCGGATCGTCCTTGTCCAAGTGATTGTACGGCGAGAATTCCAGATACAACGCTCGGTGTTTGTCGTAGTTGGCCAGTGCCTCTTCGATCGTCTTCTCGCCAACCGCCATGTTAATCATGCGGTGCTTGAGGACGTTCGGGCCGAGCCAGCCTTCAATCACCTTGGGATCGATCGAGGTTTGGCCGGCATTGCCCGCCGCCGCGGTGACGCGAGTCGATTCCCGCAAAACCGGATCTTCCGCATCGGGATCGGCCAGGTCGTCGTGCAGCAACAGCCACATCGACGTACAAGCCCCCGCGCTGCCTCCGGTCAGGGCAATGCGATCGGGCCGTATTTGCCAGTCCGCTGCTTTCGACCGCAAGAATTGGATGGCCCGTGCCGCGTCATGCACCGGAACGGGCAAAGGGTGCGTACCCGATAGCCGGTAGTTGATCGACGCCACCGAGATGCCCTTTTCGAGATAAGGCTGCACGTTTTGCGGAGCGAGTAGTTTATCTCCGCCAGTCCAGCCGCCGCCGTGAATATGTACCAGCAATGGCCGCGGGCCTTCTCCCGGTGCCTGCCAAAAATCGAGGACGTTCAGCTCGTCGGTGCCGTAGGCCACGTTGGCTTTCGTGGGCACCAGCGCGGCATCTTCGGCCTTGGCCAAGCCAGTAGACACCAGCCAGGGAGCCAACAAGATCAAAGTCCACCGTTGCATGATTCGCCTCGCGGGAGGATTGAGGAGGGGTCCAGGCGGGAAGTGCCCCAGTATAAACCGAACCTGGACGGTTAGAAACCTGGCTGTAGAAGCAGATTGTAGGAGCCGTCTCCGACGGCGATAATCCGGTTTCCGGCAAGCGAAGGCGTTGCCGTCGGAATGACACCGTTCCCCAACGCCACAGTTGCACCGGCCTTGCGGCCAACTAGACTGAGGGCGCAGGGGACCGGCTAAGACCACACTCACTTCAAACCAGGAATATCGCGATGTTACGTTCGATTGTTTGCGTGGCGGTGATATTGACGAGTTTGTCCGCGGCGAGGGCAGCGGAATCCGACCCCAAGGAAGACGCACCCAAGAAAGCCGCGCGGATCCTAATGGTTACGCAAAGTGCCGGCTTCAAGCATGGCTCGGTATCGCGGCCCGACGGCAAACTGGCTCCAGCGGAACAAGCCGTGACCGAAGTCGGCGTGGCCAGCGGGCTGTTTCGCGTCGATGCTACCCAAGACGCGGCCAAGGATTTCAACAAGGCCAACCTGGAAAACTACGATATCGTCTTCTTCTACACTACGGGTTCGTTGCCCATCGCCCAGGAAGATCGCGATTACTTTTTTAACGAGTGGTTGAAGCAAAAGGGGCACGGTTTTATCGGCACGCACTCGGCCACCGATACCTTCCACGATTACAAACCGTATTGGGACATGATCGGCGGCACGTTCAATGGCCATCCCTGGAACGCCGGCACCAAGATCACGGTCACGGTCCACGACCAAGAACACCCAGCGGCCAAGCCGTGGGGGGACGAATTTGAGATCAAGGATGAAATCTACCAGTTCAAAAACTGGCAGCCCGAAAAAGTCCATGTGCTGATGAGCATGAACATGGCCAAGACGGAACAAAAGGCGGCCTATCATGTGCCGATCGCCTGGGTCAAGGATTACGGCGATGGCAAAGTGTTTTACATCAGCCTGGGGCATCAAGAAGACGTCTGGACGAACGAAACTTATCGTGCCTCGCTTTTGGGAGGCATCAAGTGGATCCTGGGCTACGAGAAAGGCGATGCTACCCCCAACCCAGAGCTATCCGCCGCCCAAGAGGAGAAAGCCAAGGCCGACGCGGGCAAGTAGCGGAGTTTTGACATTCCTTCGACCGATGCCAGGGAGCGGGTGTTGTCATGGACCAACCAGAGATTTTGCTGCAAACCAGCCGCTTTACCGTCGTCCGCCAGCAGCGGCGCGGTAAGGAAGGGGGCACGCTGGTCAAGGAGATCATCCAGCATCCCGGTGCGGTGGCCGTGCTGCCCATCTTGGAAGATGGCCGCGTCTGCCTGATCCACAATGAGCGGATGGCCGTGGACGACACGCTGGTGGAACTGCCGGCTGGCACCATCGAACCGGGCGAAGACCCCGCCGCCAGCGCTGCCCGCGAGCTAGCCGAGGAGACCGGCTACACAGCCGCCAATCTGGAACATTTGCACGATTTTTGGATGTCACCGGGCATCCTCCGCGAACGGATGCACCTGTTTCTGGCGACCGGCCTGACAGCCGGCCCCGCCCATTTGGAAGAAGATGAAAGCATTCAAACGCTGCTGGTCCCCTGGGATGAGGCCATCGAACTGATCGCCAGCGGACGAATTCAAGACGCCAAGACGCTGGTTGGGTTGTTGTATTACGACCGTTTCAAGAAGTCTTGAAGTTGGGTGGCAAGGTATTAAAACGCTCATAAGACCGTATGTTAGCCAGCCCGTCATCATCACAGCCGCCGCGCCGCGGTTGGATGCTGCGCAAGGCGGACCAGGCCGCCGTGGCAACGATTTTGTTGCTGTCGCTGGTGGCATTATCGGGCTATTGGCTCAGCCGTGGGGGCGGACGGGGAGGCTTGGTCGAGTTCGACCAGGCACCGCCCCAAACGGCAAGATTTGAAGTCGATATCAACTCGGCCGATTGGCCCGAGCTGGCCCAACTACCCGACCTGGGCGAAACGCTGGCCCGGCGAATTGTGGAATCTCGCGAAAACGACGGCCCTTTCCACGAACTGCAAGACCTGCGGCGAGTGCGGGGCATCGGCCCCAAGACCTTGGACCGTATGCGGCCCTATCTGCGAGCCATGCCCGAGCTCGGCACCGTAGCGGGCCCGTAGCCAAAGTGGTGGCGTTGCCGTCGCCGACCGCTCGATAGCCGGGTGCGAGCGGCAGAACCTCAACGCAGTTGCAAAACGCACATTGGGCGTGTCAGGCCGCCGCGCGTGTGTCCCCGATTCTCCGTCAACTTGGCGGCGTCTGCCCCGAGACAACCCTCCCGGTTGGCAGCGGCTGGGGTGGTGGATATTCTAGAGAGTGGTCAAGTGGCGAATTGCCTGCTCTTTGTTGCCTTGATTTGCGAGCCATCCCTGATGAATTTCCCGATACCCCCCCACGCTGGCTTACGCCTATCTTGGCGGGCTTGCCTGTTCCTGGGCCTGTTGCCGTGGACCTTGCCGGCCTCGGCGGCTCCGCCAGAGGGTTTTGTCGCCCTGTTTGACGGCAAATCGTTCGCGGGCTGGGAAGGGAACCAAGAAATCTTCCGCATCGAGGATGGGGCGATCGTAGGGGGCTCTTTGCAAGAAAAGATTGAGCACAATGAGTTTCTTTGCACGGAAAAACCGTATGAAAACTTTGAACTGCGGCTGAAATTCAAGGTCTTGGGCCAAGGGGCCAACGCCGGCGTGCAGTTTCGCACCAAGCGCATCCCCGACCATTTTGAGGTCAGCGGTTATCAGGCCGACTTGGGCGATGGCTGGTGGGGAGCATTGTATGATGAGTCCCGCCGCAAGAGGGCCTTGGCCAAGCCCGACAACGACGAACTGGCCAAGGTTCTCAAGCGCGACGACTGGAACGAATACGTCATCCGCTGCGAGGGTCCCCATATTCAGTTGTGGATCAACGGATTTCAGACGGTCGACTACACCGAGGAAGAGCCAGAAATCGAACGCAGCGGCATCATCGCCGTGCAAATCCACGGCGGGCCGCCGAGTGAGGCCCACTACAAGGATATCTATTTGAAGGAACTGCCGTAACACCCCCGCCCGCCAGCCTCATCGAGAACCACGAACCGCGCATGCCAATTCCCTCGTTTTTTTATTTCGACCTCGGCAATGTGCTGCTGTTCTTCGACCACCAACGCGGTTGCCGGCAAATGGGCGAAGTGGCGGGCGTCGATCTGGAGCAAGTCTGGCAAGTGCTCTACGAGAGCGGCCTGGCCACCCAGTATGAGACCGGGCTGGTGACCACCCGGCAGATGTTCGATACTTTTTGCCAGCAAACCGACAGCCAGCCCGACTACAACGCTTTCGTGCAAGCGGCGGGCGATATTTTTGAAGTCAACGCCAGCATCAAGCCGGTTGTGGCGGGGTTGATCTCCGCCGGGCATCGGCTGGGGTTGCTGTCAAACACCTGCGAAGCCCATTGGAACTGGTTCGCCAGCGGTCGCTACGGCCAGATCCCCGACGGCTTTGAGCAAATCGTCTTGAGCTACGAAGCGCGGTCGATGAAGCCCGACGCGAAAATCTTTCGCGTGGCCGCCGAGAAAGCCGGCGTGCCGCCGAGCAACATTTTTTATACCGACGACACGCCCGGCCATGTGCAGGCAGCCAAGGCCCTGGGCTTTGACGCCGTCCACTACACCAACACTCCCGCGCTGGTGGCCGAACTGCGGCAACGGGGCGTGGAATTCAACTATTGATGGACGCCACCTTGCCGCAAGAGTACTACGACAACCCGTTGATCGCTCGTTATGCCTCGCCGGAGATGAGCCGCATTTGGGGCCCGCAGCGCAAATTCAGCACCTGGCGAAAGCTGTGGGTGGCCTTGGCCGAGGCCGAGGCCGAACTGGGCCTGCCGATTACACAGCGGCAAATCGACCAACTGAGAGCTCATACCGACGATATCGACTTTGCCGTGGCCGCCGAGTACGAACGCCGCAAGCGGCACGATGTCATGGCCCATGTGCATGCCTTTGGCGACCAATGTCCCGACGCTCGGGCCATTATTCATCTGGGGGCGACAAGCTGCTACGTCACCGACAACGCCGACCTGCTGTTGATCCGCGAGTCGTTGGAACTGGTTCGCGACCGGCTGGTGCGGGTGATCGACCGCCTGGCATCGTTTGCGGCGGAGCGCCGCTCGCTGGCCTGCCTGGCCTTCACCCACATGCAGCCGGCCCAGCCGACCACCGTGGGAAAACGGGCCTGTTTGTGGATCTACGATTTGATTCAGGACTTGGACGAATTGGAATTTCGGCTGAGCGGGCTGAAGGCACGCGGCGTCAAAGGAACGACCGGCACGCAAGCCAGCTTCCTGGAACTGTTTGACGGCGATCACGCGCGGGTCCGCCAACTCGATGCGATTGTTTCGCGCAAGATGGGATTCGCCGCAACGTATGCCGTGACGGGGCAGACCTACTCGCGCAAGGTCGATGCCCAGGTGCTGGCCACGCTATCCGGACTGGCGGCAAGTGCCCAGAAAGCGGCTACCGATCTGCGGCTGCTGCAAAGCCGCAAGGAAGTGGAAGAACCGTTTGAGGCCGAGCAGATCGGTTCGTCGGCCATGGCCTACAAACGCAACCCCATGCGGGCCGAACGCATTTGCGGGTTGTCGCGGTTTGTGCTCAGCCTGGAATCGAGCGGGCAACAGACCTTGGCCACGCAATGGATGGAACGGACTTTGGACGATAGCGCCAACCGCCGGTTGGTGCTGCCGCAGGCCTTTCTGGCGATCGACGCCATCTTGCTGCTGTATCAAAATGTCGCCTCGGGCCTGGTGGTCTATCCGGGCGTGATTGCCCGGCACTTGGCCGAGGAATTGCCTTTCATGGCAACCGAGAACATTCTCATGGCGGCGGTGGCCCGCGGCGGGGACCGGCAAGCACTGCACGAGCGAATCCGCCAGCACAGCCAGGCCGCCGGGTCTGTCGTCAAGAACGATGGCGGCGCGAACGATTTGCTTCAACGGATCAGCGGCGACACGGCCTTCGCGGGCATCGACCTTTCGCAAGCACTGGAACCATCGCAATACGTCGGACGGGCACCCGAGCAAGTCGATGAGTTCTTAGAGGAGTACGTTGAACCGCTGCGAACTCGATTCGCTGATCGACTTGGTGGCACCGCGGATCTCAAGGTATAGTCCCGCAATTGACGGACTGGTTCTCAGTGTTCAGTTTTTCGCCTTCAGCCTTTCGCCTTTCCGACCATGCCTTCCGGTCATTGGACCACAATCGACCTGTCCGGGCATCCAGCGGATGTCTTTGAACCCGATCGGCCCGATCCGCGCGGTTTCGTAATATTGTATTTGCATGGAGTGCATTTGACGCGGTTGGTGGAGAATCCCGTGTTCACGGACCTGTTTGCCCAACTTGGCTTGCGTGTCTTTTCGCCCATGACGGGACCAAGCTGGTGGGTCGATCGGATTTGTCCGGCTTTTGATCCAGGGAGAACGGCCGAGCGGCATGTCTTGGACCATGCTCTGCCCTGGATTGCCGAGCGCTGGAACACTAGAGCCCCCCTGGCGGCCTTACTGGGCACAAGCATGGGGGGGCAAGGGGCGCTACGGCTGGCGTTTCGGCATCCGAATATTTTTCCGGTGGCGGCGGCGATTGCGCCGGCCGTCGACTTCTACCGGCGAATCGTCGACCGTGACCCGGTCTTGAGCCAGATGTATCCCGATGCCGAGGCGGCCCGGCAAGACAGCGCCACGCTGCATGTGCATGCCCTGAACTGGCCGCGGCATACCTGGTTTAGCTGCGACCCCGCCGACGACCGCTGGCACGATAGCGCCGACAAGTTGCACATGAAGCTGTTCTCGCTGGGGATTCCGCACGAGCACGACCTGGAAACATCGGCCGGCGGACACAGCTTTGACTACTACAACCACATGGCACCCGCCGCGTTGCAATTCATCGTGGACCGCCTGGAACGCGAACGGCTGCGCGTACCATAGCCGCAAAGTTCCTGCTTCGCCGGCTGCAAACGGTGTCGGCATTCCACGCGGGCTACGGTTGCCCGGCATGGACAATCGAAATTGCCTCAAGCCAACATGTCAGGATCCAGGGTGCGACGGACAATCCGGCTCGGCTGCGGTGAGATCAAACCACCAACGGCTTGATTCGGAAGCATCATGCCGAAGCGTGGCAATGCCGTTGCAAGATGAGGCGATCAACTTGACTCGCAACTCATCGTCCGTCTGGCTTAGCAGATCGAAACCGCCGCCAGCGATACGCGTGACCATCCCGCGGCCGCCCGAAATAGGCCCCTCGTAGTCGAGATAGGCCAGCCGGTGATCGGGCAGACGCTGCGCTTCAATAGTGCCAGCGGTAATTGCAGGGAGCCTAGACAAGGCCCACGTCCAAAGAACGCCATCCACTTCCAGCATCAAGTCCCAATGCAGCGCCTGAGGGCCGGCAGGGCCGGGGGCATGTTCCAAGAGCACAAATCGCGGCATGGCAAACTTCCGCCGGACGAACCGGAAACAACCCTTGGGCAACGCAGGCGGTATTGTAGCCGGTGCTACCGCGGGTTGATGGTCGTCTTTTGCTCGGCGTCGATCGGCTGTTCCGAACCGCGGCTATCGACCCGGGCCTTGAAGACCACGTCACCCGGCTTGTCTGCCTGTACCCGGACGACCCACACTTCCGACTTGTTCGGGGCAAGCTCCGGCAGCGGTACAAAGCGGTAGTTGGGCGGGTTGATGGCCACGAATTGGCGGAAGCCCTCCGGACCCATCGTGCCCAGCGGCACCAATGTCATCCCTTGGGGAACGGTGAACGAAACCACGACTTGCCGGTCGATAGCCGGTCCCAGATTAGTGACCTTGATTTCGTAGGCTTGTTCCTTGCCCAGGTCGATAGGGTCATTGAAATCGCGAACGACGACCGACAGTTCCGTGCGCGGCATTTCCAGCCGCACGCACGATTCGCTCTCGTCGCTGACTTTTTCGTTGCAAGTCACCGTCGCCAGGCCACAAGCGCGGGCGATCTGCTCTTCGCCGCGGCATTGCACCCGCAGCCGCAGGGCCTTGCCAGGTTGAATGGACGGGTAGTTCCAGAACAGGCGGCCGGTCGCATCGACCGTGTGGCCGGCATCGGCCTTGGTAGGAACCAAAGCCCGGTCGAACGCGGTGGCGATATTGACGTTGGTCAGCGGTACCGTGCCATTGTTGGTTACATCGACAAAGAACTCGGCGATTCCCCCGACGAAGGCCGAAACCGGCCCCTGCAGGCTCACCTTCACCGATGGTTCGCCCGTTGGTTCAACGGGTACGGCAGCAGGCGGGCGAGGGTTTGCAGGCGTGGATGGGGTCGAGGGACGGACGGGCGCAGTGCCACGTTTGACCGCCAGGATGCAGCCTTGCGCCGTTTCGCGCAGGCCTCCCGCGCCGGTCAGTTCAACTTCGTTACATAACGTGCCAGTGCGGGTGACTTCAAAGGTGATGCCGATCGTCCGCGACTGGCCCGGCGAAAGCGGGTCGATGTCGTTCAGCAGGGCTTGTTCGCCGCTGGCATGCGTTAGGCCATCGTCGAAGCGGGCGATGACTTTCAGGTCGGTGGCCGGCAGGTTGCCGCTGTTTTCGGCCGTGATTTCAAACGTGACGTTGTCGCCCACGACGGCCTCTTTCGGGCCGTTGACTCGCAGTTGCACGCTGGGAGAGGCAACGTTGGTAGTAACGCAATTGCTGGCCGTCACGCCATCGGCGGCGGTAGCGGAAGGGCACTGCTGGATCTGGCCGGCTTGCTCGACCCGCAGGTTAGCATCGATGGTGGTGGAGCGTCCCGCGGGGAGTTCATCCAAACGCCATTTCAGCGTCGTTGCCTGGGGATCCTCGGGGCCGGGTTGACTTCCCACGAACGACAACGAAGCGGGAATTTGATGCGTGACAACCACATCCTTGGCCGGGGAGCCGCCAACATTGGTGACTTCGATTCGCAAGGCCATCAGCGCGCCGACAGCGGCGTCCGCCGGAGCCGTGGCCCGAATTCGCAAAGCAGGCGCACCGGCGGCCGCCGGTTGGCTGGGGCCGGAAAACAAGGGATCGGCCTGGGGCTGCAATCCGCCCGTACCGGGCTGCGCGATGGCGGTGCCGCCGGGCTGAGTCAACCCGCCGCCGGGCGCTTGCACGCATGGGTGAGGTGCCGGCGGATAAGTAAGGCAGCCGCTGACGGCCAATGCGCAGACCGCAATCGACGACCAGAACTGGATCGTTGGTTTGCGGTGATGGGACATTGCACGATCGCCAGAGTGCGGTAGCCTCGCGACGGCAGACGTTCGTCTGGCACTCGCCGCGGGGCGGGCTGCTTTTCCATGGTTATTTTACGCCTATGGAAAGGCTAGCACGCGATTTGGCAACGTGTTGACGAAATCCGACGGGAAACGATGTGGAATGTCCACCCGCCGGAATAATTGGTGAAACTGACAGTCAAGGCTATCGCTGGCACGTTCGCTATCAGCGGTACTTTCCGAAGAGTCCCGTGCCGTACCAGATGCCGTTGCCGCCTCGTTTGATGTCAAAAGCGAACAATCCATGACGGGACCGGACGGCGCTCCAATGCCCATCGGATTGCCGCCAGCTATTTACACACTCGTGAGCAGCGGTCAGCATGTCCTGGCCTGGCCAGCTTTCGGCCACGACTTCTTGCGCCAGCAACCCGCCCGGCAGCGTGGCATTGATCATCTGGAATCGTGAGTCCCAATTATGGTGGCCTTGCAGATTAATGGACGCTTGATGGTTGGAGTGGCTTTCCGCCTGGCCAGCCAGATTGTGGCTGAAAGTCCCCCAGGCGCTGGCAGGTGCCTCGGGGTGTACCCGCACCGCATAGACCATCGTGCGCTGGGTCAGCGTGCCATGAGGAAGCCCCAAGATGACCGACAAATGCCGAGGTCCGTAATACGTACCCGATGGAAAAGGAAAAGCACTCACCACCTGCCCGTAGAGCCGCGTGTTGCGGCTTTCCAGATCGATGACCGCAATGCCTGGCTGGCCATGCATCTCGGCAAACGCGGTGTGGCTAAGCAGAGTTTGGTTGGCCTTGGCCCCTGGTTGACGAGCGTTGGCCGGAATTTTCAGCCACACGAATTTGCCGGCAAAGGGTTGGAGAACGGATGGGGCCAGCGATTGGCTCTCAAAATTGGCCCTGGCGGATCCTAGGGAAGTGGGCTGAAAGTAGATGAACAACATCTTGCCCCCCTTCCAAGCTTCGTTCCAAGCCTGACTGTAGTCCTGGTGCCACTTGATGCTGGACTTCGCGGGAGGCACCGCCTTCGCCTTGGCCGGCCCTGCAACTTTGGGCTTGGCTGGTTCCGCTGCGTAAGCGGTCTGCAATGAAATACAGGCGACCATCAGCATCGGAAGCAAAAAGCAGGAAAAGTGCTGGCGACTATTCATTTCCAACAGTTCCTTTCAAAAAAGTTGCGGGGATGAATAATTGATTTGGTGGCCCCCAAGGATCCTGTAATTCCAGCCGTCGATCGCCCCAGTAACGGCTCGTTGCCATGCAGCCGCGAGGGCCACGGTGTGCCCGCAAGACGCTAGCATCTACCAGGAAACTGGCATCTCGTCAACCGACTGGGAGATGCGGAGCTTATGGGGGGCTTGTGCATTTTGTATGGAATGGTAGCCTTTTGACGACTGCGCTAAGCATTCGCGCATCAGAACAATCGCCGAAAGCCTGCCCGCATCGGAATGCGAGGCAGAAACTCAATCGGAAGTTACACTTAAAGAAGTTTCGTGCGCCTCATCAACTGGCATGATGTTGGCATCTGCTACTCCAGTAGTCCGCCAAAGGCCGGCTTGATGTAGATGGCATTACGAAACACCAACGAGTGAGCGAGCCGAGAAGTTGCTTTTTGGCCAGTCATCGCACTGTGAGGATTAAAACATGAGGCGGCCACTTGCCACGCTTGTGCTTTTTGTCGGTGTCGCCACGGCTGCTCTCAGCGTGGGACAGGCGGCCAAGGCCGCGGAACTCGACTCGTTAACTTCGGCACTGGCTGAGGTAGATCAGTTGCTCGAAAGGGCATCAAACGGCAAGGAATGGCGCAGCTATCTGCTACTAGATCAGTTACGCACCGATCCAAATGGTCCGATTCGTTCGGACAATCTCGAAGCCGGCAGCGTTAAGCGCGTCGTGCAGCGTTTGCAAGCTGATTCTCCGTACCTGGAGCGCCCCGAATTCATTGGTTTGCGGAAGAAGCTGGAACTGGCGCTGGCCGACGACGATGCCGCGCCTTCATTGCCAGCGGCCGCGGGTGGCAACCAAGATTCATCCGATGAAACATTCGTCAAACCAAATGACGGAGAACTTGCCGCGGCGGAAGGCAACTTGCAGGCGGCCTTTGCGGATCTGGAAAAATATCTCGACAAGATCGGAAAAAAGGGCGAGGGCTGGGTCCGCTATCTGGAAGATGCCGGTGTTCACAAGCAACGGCTGTCTGACTTAGAAGATAACTCGTGGCGAATCTGGTCCAAGAAGCTTCTGGCCGATAAGCAAGGAAATTTGATCGGCGTGCCGGAATTCGTCAACTTGCGAAAAGCCGTGGCGAAGTATGGCCCCTTGCGACTGGCCAGCCTGGACGAAACCGCGAATGAGTACCCCGCGCGGCTTGCCAGGCTGCGGCAGGCCTTGGCGCAACATGATGGACCGGCCGCCGATCGTGATGAAGCCGAACGAATTGTTCGCCAAGAATACAAGTGGCTGGCCGACCGCCACCAGGCCGCCGGGCTATTGGCGGAGATTCGCCAAAAATGGTTCAACCCCAATCTGTACGTTCTGGCATCGGAGTACGTGATATCATCGGGGGCCGAACGTCAAACCGTCGAGCCGACGTACATCCATGAGAATATTTTGGGGACAGACGTACGCGGTTCCGGCATTACGCAAGGCTCAACGCGCATTTCGCTGGTGCCAAACAAGCAGCAGGCGACGTTTGACATGCTTACGACCGGCGTTACCAACGCCAGCACGGTGGGACGCAACGGCACCGCCACGATCCTGAGCCACAGCACTACTTCCTTTCAGGCCACAAAGCGGGTCTATGCCACGCCCAACGGGCTAAGTTCCACGCTCGCCCAGGTCCTTGTTAACACGAATAGCAATCCTTACAGCGTTTCCTCGGGAAGGGGCCACGGCGGAATCATCACCCGGATTGCCGATCGGGTGGCCTGGGACCGGGTGGGGCAATCCAAGGCCGCGGCCGAGGCCGAGAGCACTCGCCGTTCGCAATACAAGATTCAAAACCGCATCGAGCAAGAGACGGCGAACCGGCTGGCCGATGGCAACCGCCGCCTCGGCCAGCGATACCGCTATCCCATGCTGGAGGGTGATACCTATCCGGCCATCTATCGGTACAGCACCACCACCCATTACGCCCAGATGACCCAGTTGCAGGCCCGCGGGGATGAGCTGGGCGCGCCAACAAAAGCACCCCCTGTCCGATCCGCGTTCGATTTTGCCATGCTGATTCACGAGTCGCTGTTGGAGAATTACTACCGTGAAAAATACGCGGGCGAAATCAAGGAACAACGCGAGTTGCGCAGCGATTTCGCCAAGTTGTTGAGCGAAGAGGAACTCAAGGCACGGTTTCCAGGCGATGACGGAAATGGCAGCGGCGACAATACCATTCTGTTTGACAATGAACTGCCACTGTCCGTGCGGTTTAGCGATGGCGGTTACACAGTGACGATCAATGCCCAGGAGTTCAAACTAGGCGAGGCCGGGAATGCACCCGAATCTTCGGCCCAGATCATCGCTGACTACGAGTTTCAGCTTGATGAAAAAGGATTTGTCGTCGCTCGAAGAACCGGACTGCGATATGAAATTCAACAACGCAATGAAGGAATTCGCGATAAGTTGCTGAAGTCCTTGTCCAAGAGCGGCGAGCAAATGTTCAAAGAGACTGAACAACTCGACCCGCTCGAGCTGTCGGGCAATTTCAAGAAGGCCGGCAAACTGCGGATGACCTATCGCCACGTGGCTAACGGCTGGTTGGTCATGGCCTGGATTCGGCCAGCCTATTTCAAACCGCAGCCGTAGTGACGAATGTGATCGGCTGTTGTTGAGTAGCATCGCGCAAGCCTTGTTGCAAAGACAGTGTGTTGGCGTGTGCTCGCCAAACGGCTATTCTATTGGCAGTTGCCGCGAGGCCACGGGTTGTGGGCGATGGGGCCGCGCCCTTTGAACGGATTGACCGGGGGACTGCCTTAATGACTCGCTACGTAGATATCACCTTCGACTGCTTGCCGCTGCGCAGTATTGGCCGGCTCGATGTGCCCATCGATGCCTCGCCCCGTTATCGGGCACGTTGCGAACGCCTGCTCAAGGCCATTGAACAGCATGGTTCGTTCAACACCTACTACCTCTACAACGCCCAATGCACGTTTCACCTGACCAACGACGACCAAGTAGAT
>JBFWUW010000046.1:0-57248 GCA_050247075.1 Pirellulales bacterium
CCAAACTGTGGAACAAGCCGGCCGCGGTAGCCGCGGCCGAAGGCGAGGGCGAAGAGGCCAAATCGGCCGCCGCCAAAGACCCGTTCGAGTCGGGTTCGTTTAGCAAGAAGCTCGACAAGCCGACCAAGAAATTCGACATCGACCGCTACAACCAGTCGATCAAGTCAGCCTCGCGCGATCCGTATGATGCGGCCCCGCCCGAACCGGCCAAGGCCGCCGACCCCTACGATAGCTACCCGATGGATCGCGAGGTGGTCCGCACCAGCTATGACGAAATTGATTCGCCCGACAGCCGGGCCGACGAAACTCCTCCGCCCGCCAAGCCCAACAAGAAGGCCAAGCCAATCAGCAGCCGCAAAAAGCCGGCTGGCGGCAGCGTGAGAGCTTCGGACATCGAGAACGAACCTTACCCGCTCGATGCGGGCGCTCCGAACAAGCTACCGGCGGAAGCCGAACCGCTGGATGCCTCGCTCGATCCGATCCCGGACGAGTCTTTCGATTCGGCGCTGGACGATGCTCGCGATACGGTGGAGGAGGCCATCGACGACTACGGCCGCGATCCGATCGACGATTATCCAGCCACCTCGGAGAACCCGTTTGGCGGTTCCAAGGCACCGGTCGATGCCCCATCGGCGCTGGGCCGTACTGGTGCCGCCGCTGGCGTGGGTGCCGCGGCGGGGGCCGCTTTGGCCGGTATTGGCCTGCCGGGCGATGAAAAGTTGGAAGGTGCGCAAAAGCCAGTCATCACGATCGAAAAATTCGCTCCGGACGAAGTGCAGATCGGCAAGGAAGCCTTGTTCGAAATCGCCGTCCGCAACGAGGGAAACGCCACCGCGCACAACGTGCAAGTCGTCGACCAGGTTCCGCAGGGGACCAAGTTGGCGAATACCGAGCCCGAAATTGTTCCTGGTCGCGACGGTCAGCTCAATTGGTCGCTGGAGACCATGCAACCGGGTGAGGAAAAGGTCTTGCAGTTTCGGGTGATTCCCACGGAAGAAGGAGAGATCGGCAGCGTGGCGCAAGTTATGTTTACCGCGAAGGCTTCCGTTCGCACCATCTCCACGCGGCCCAAATTGGCCCTGGAAGTAGAATGCCCCAAGCAAATCTTAATCGGCGAGCGGTTGGCATTGAAACTGCGTACGTCGAATCCCGGCACCGGCGCTTCGACGGGCATTCTGATCGAAGCCGCCTTGCCAGAGAACCTGGAGCACCAGGCCGGCACGGAGTTGGAATACGACCTGGGCGATCTTCAGCCCAACGAGTCGCGCGACCTCGATCTGGCGCTGAAGGCGGTCAAGCCAGGCATTGTCACTCTAATTTTGTCCGCG
Organism: Pirellulales bacterium; assembly: GCA_050247075.1. GTDB lineage: Bacteria > Planctomycetota > Planctomycetia > Pirellulales > JBFWUW01 > JBFWUW01. The sequence continues at coordinate 1,329 of JBFWUW010000046.1, forward strand.
CGGGGCGATGCCGGCTTACAGGCCGAACAGCAAGTAGAGGTCGAAATCTTGGCTCCGGCGCTGGCGGTGGGGTTGACCGGCGCGAAGCGGCGCTACCTGGAGCGCGAGGCTTCGTTCGTCGTCACCGTAAGCAATCCCGGGACCGCGCCGGCCAAGGATATTGAACTGACAACCTACCTGCCCGACGGAATGCAGTTTGTCAAAGCTGACAATTTTGGCGAGTACGATGCCAAGTCGCGAGCCATTCGCTGGTCGCTAGCCGAACTTCCGGCGGGCGAGACGGGCGAAGTCACCTTGGTAGCGGTCCCCATGGATGCCGGCGAGCAGACGATGCTGATCGAAACGGCCGGTGCCAGCGGACTGGCCGACAAGCAAGAGTACCCGATCCAAGTTGAAGGGGTGGCAGCGATTTTGTTTGAGGTTGTCGATGTGAATGATCCGGTCGATGTGGGCGGCGAGATGGCTTACGAAATTCGCGTGGTCAACCAAGGCTCGAAGGCGGCAACCGACGTGCGAATTGTCGTCGGCATGTCCGAGGGGATGGAACCGATCGACGCCGAGGCTCCGGTCGAGCACGGCATCGAGCAGAACCAGTTCGTCTTTGATGCCCTGGCCCAGTTGGCCCCCAAGGCAGACACCACCTTCCATGTACGGGCCAAAGCCCTGACGCCGGGCGATCACCGCATCTCGGTCCAACTTCAAACCAACGAGATGCGCACGCCCGTCACCAAGGAAGAAAGCACCCGCGTGCTGCCCAAGGACTAGCTTTCCGTAGGATGCGATTCTATCGCCGACCAGCTTGTAGGAGTCGTCTCCCGACGGCGACAATCCGCGTTCGATCTTTAGAGATCGCTTTCGCGGACATCATATTCCGCCGCCCGCTCTTGCTGCATGGCAATCTCCCCACGGGCCTGGGGCGAATGCGCTTGACCGCCGCCGCTGCTGGCGTGAGACTAGCAACATGCGGCTGGCCGTGGGGGTCGGGCCGCGCTCTCGCGTTTTGGATAGGCGTTTGGCATGGCGATCCGGTTTGAATGTCCGCTCGGGCACCGCTTGATCGTGCCCGACGAACGTGCCGGAAAAAAAGGCAAGTGTCCAGTCTGCCGGCAACGCGTGGTGATCCCTCGCCCCGGCGATGCATCCTCTAAGCCACTGCCGTTTTCGGCCAATCCCAATGTTGTGTCGTTGCGATTTCCCCCGGCCCCAGACCGGTTTGAAGCCGGCGAAAGCGTTGTCGAGGAGTTCGATCCCGATAACGACCTGCCGCCGCGGGCGGATGACCAGTTGCCACCGCCGGGCAGCTTTGGTCCTCCCTTGCCGACGGAGCCGTTGGCCGATCCCGGATTGGATTTGTCGCAACCGGCACCCACGATGCGGCTGCATCAAGAACTGCCGTCCGAACGCCCCTTCGCGGCCCCGCCCGACGCTGTTCCTCCTCCGCCACCCCCTCCTCCACCGGTAGAGGCCCCAACACCATTCTCGGCGCCGGCGGAAATGGCTCAACCGAGTTCTATGTCTCCTCCGCCACCGATGGCCGCGCCGCCTGTCGTTGCCGCGCCGGTCACGTATGAGGCAGCACCTGCGGTTCAACTAGCCGCGCCCACCGCCGCCATTCCGCCGGCAGGGCCTGTGCCGCGCGCGGAGTCGAGCGGTTCGCCGGCCTCCCAACCCGACGTTTACGAACCCGAACCGCATCGGGTGCAGACGGTCTACATGCTGGCCGTGGGGTTGGCGATTGTGACGTTGTTCAGCATTGCGCCCGCCTTGAAGCATTTGAATCTGGCCGATGCCCCGGCCTGGGCACGGATTGTGCTGTTGGTGGCGGCCTTGCAGCTTTTGTACGTAGCTTGGATGGTATCGCTGCCCGACTGGAGCACGGTCTGGATTGGCATGGTGGTGTTTGCCAGCGTCTCCGCCTTGTACGCGGCGGGCATGGGCGTGGCGATGTTTACGCCGATCGACCGGCCGATCGTTCTGGGCATGGCCGATGTCCGCCAAACGGCGGCGGGCTGGTGTCTGGCGGTGTTGCTGCTGATGATCTTCATGACCTATCTCTGCGGGCGAATCTCGACGCAATGGCGGAAAGCCTACGAGATTGCCAAGGCCCGCCGCGCGGAACTTCATCGCTGATCCGCCGGCTATGCGGCGGCTGGCGTATCGCATCGTTCCACGGATGCCGCGTCATTGTTCGGGTGCCACGGGCGGCTCATTGGCCTGTGGGTTCTTTCTCGGCAATGACGGACTTGCCGCCAGTGGCTTCGCCGGCATTCAGGGATCATGCAAAAATCGCAAGCCACATTGTCGCCGTCAGAGACGGCTCCTACAGCCAATGCCATGCTAGCTTGCCAGGGCATTTTCCGGGCGTAGTTGCTTGCGGCGCTGTTTCTGGCTGTGCCATACTGAACGTAGGCGAGGCAACGGCTTCGCCAGACCGGACGCGGATGTGATCCGGCCATGTCACCGCCAAGGAGTAACAGCCATGAGACGCACCTCGATCTATCAAGCATTGTTGGCCGTGGGATTGCTGGGGTTACTGGTTGGTTCGGCATCGGCGGCCGATTTTGCCGCGGAGATGTTTGGACCCGTGCGAGAAAACCCCGGCTGGCGGCCGGTTACCACGTACTATGCGCCGGTTGAAACTCGCTACGCGCCGGTGGAGTCCACTACCACTTACTATGCGCCCGCGGAACGCCGGGCCACGTATTATGCCCCTGCCTCGCCTGTCACCACGTATCGCGTGCCGGCGGCTTCGACGACGACGTACTACGCGCCCGCCCCAGTGACAACGTATTACGCCCCCCAGCCCGTGACGACCTATTACGCACCGGCAACCGTGCCCGTCACCACCTATTACGCGCCCGCCGTGACACCCGTCACAACGTACTGTGCGCCCGCGGCCGTGCCCGTCACCAGTTACTACGCGCCAGGCGTAGTCGTCCGCCCCAAAGTCTACGTCCCCTTCCAACCCGTCCGTAATTTTTTTCGGGCGATAACGCCGTAGGTTTGCCAGTAAGTTCCATCTGACCCGCTCGAACAACGCCGCTCCAAGGGCGAATGGAGTTGGGCGGTCAAACCACGGCTTACCAAGTGCATTCGACGGGCTGGCAGCGTATAAAGTAATGCTTATGCCATCGCTGCCGGTGGCTTTGGTAACTTTCCTTCACGCTGGCCACGCCCCACCAGGAAAGCCTTGGCAATGTCTCGTCTGCTCTCGATTGGTGCCATGTTGATGGGCAGTTGCTGGACTGCGGCCGGCGGCGGGGTGCAATCCGCCTTGGCCGCGGATGGCGAGATCGACTTTGCCAAACAGGTCCGGCCGATTCTGGCCAAAAGCTGCCTGGCTTGCCACGGTCCCGACAAGGACGAAGGGGGACTGCGGCTGCACCGTAAGGCCGAGGCCCTGGCGGGTGGAGACCGCGGCCCGGCCATTGTGCCCGGCAACAGCGACGACAGCCGGCTGATCCAATTCGTCACCGGCGAAAACGACGAACAACTCATTATGCCCCCGCCGGGCGACTTTTCGCCCCTCTCCGAGACACAGATCGGGCTGCTGCGGAAGTGGATCGACCAAGGGGCCAAATGGCCCGACTGAGGAATCGCAACCAAGAACCAGGAGCCCCCATGCTTTCTCGCCGTGAATTTGTCGGAACCGTAGCCGCCGGTCTGGCGGGTGGCAGCGTGTTGCTTTCCCGCTTGCCCGCCGCCGAACCCGCCCCGGCTGCCCGCAAGAAGATGGCCGTGGTGACAACCTTGTGGAATTATCGGTCGCACGCCTGGCACATGGCCGAGCGGTTCCTGGTGGGCTACCCGTTACGCGGCCAGTGGCACAAGCCGGCTATCGACGTGGTCAGCGCCTACGTCGATCAACAGCCCGAGGCCGATCTCAGCCGCGGCCGGGCCGAGGAATTTGGCTTTACGATTTACCCCACCATCGCCCAAGCGCTGCGTTGCGGCGGCGACAAGTTGGCGGTCGATTGCGTGCTGGTCATCGGCGAGCACGGCAGCTATCCGCTCAACGAGATTGGCCAGAAACAATACCCGCGTTACGAGTTTTTCAAGCAAGTGGCCGAGGTCTTCCAGCAAGATGGCCGCGTCGCGCCGGTGTTCAACGACAAGCACCTGTCTTGGAACTTCGATTGGGCCAAGGAGATGGTCGATACGTCACGGTCGATGGGCTTTCCCTTCTTGGCCGGGTCGTCCCTGCCGGTCACCTGGCGGATGCCGTCGATCGACATGCCGCTAGGGGCGGAGGTGGAAGAAGCCTTGATCGTGGCCCACGGCAGCATCGATATCTACGACTTCCACGCCTTGGAAACTTTGCAGTGCATGGTCGAACGGCGGCGCGGCGGCGAAACGGGCGTCGTCTCCATGCACGCCCTGAAGGGCGACGACGTGTGGACGGCCTTGGCCAGGCAATCATGGTCCGCCGGCGGCTGCGATCCAAAACTGTTCCAAGCTTGCCTGTCGCGCAGCCAAACGCTGGCCCAGCCCGATTCGTACAGCCACCGCTATCCCACCGTCGAACAAATGAGGGCCTGGGTCAAGGAACCGATCGCCTACCGTTTTGAATATGCCGACGGCCTGAAGGCGACCATGCTGCTGATGAACGGGCTGGTTGACGATTTCACGTTTGCAGCCCGCCTCAAGGGCCAGGCCGAACCCCTCTCGACGATGTTCCACCTGCCCCCCAACCCCAACGTGGTCTACTCGGCCGCGCTGATGTCCAACGCCGAAAAGATGTTCATGACCGGCACGGCCCCCTACCCGGTCGAGCGGACGCTCCTCACCAGCGGGCTGGTTCAAGCTGGCATGCAATCACTAGCATCGGGCAAGCGCATCGAGACTCCCAAGCTGGCCGTAAAATACCAGCCGTCAGAGGAATCGACGTTTTGGAGGGAGTAGAAAAAGGGCGGAGAAGCTGTCAGCAGGGAAGCCATCAGCAGTCCGGCTGCGCGAGTGCCGCGAATGCGACGAAATGGGAATCGTCCGAACGGAGTCTTCTTATCCACAGGGTGCTTGATACTGGCTAGCGGAAAGGCCCAGTGGAGTTGCTGTGTCATCCCAGCTGTGTCATTCCATTCGTCCAAACGGGTTGCCGGCTGGAACTTCAACTCCGCTAGGCTATTCGCATCGCTACGGATCTAACCACCCACTATGTCCTCCTCGGCCAATGCACCGTAGCTGATGGCTGACAGCTTCTCCCCTGACAGCTTCTCCCTACTTCAAATCAACCGACCAATATGCATTGTCCAAGAAGGTCTTCCAGCTTTGATACTTGGGGTTGCCCAACTTCATGCTCAGCATGGGGCTGCGCTTCGGCTTGACCGGCGGTTTGATGAGGGCCATGTGGGCTTCTTGCGGGGTGCGGCCCCCCTTGCGGACGTTGCACTGCACGCAGCAGCAGACGATGTTTTCCCAGGAGGCCTCTCCCCCGCGGCTGCGCGGCATGATGTGATCCAGACTTAGTTCGCTTGTCGGAAACCGCTTGCCGCAGTATTGGCAGCGGTTGTTGTCGCGGGCGAAGATGTTCCGCCGGTTGAAGCGAATTGACTGCCGCGGCACGCGGTCGTAAGTCAGCAGGCGAATCACCCGCGGGACTTGCACCTCGAAATTGACCGACCTGATCCAATCATCTCCAGGCTCTTTATAGGCGGCCTTGAGTTCGCTGATTTCGCGCCAGGAATCAAAGTTGTAGTTGGCGTACTGGCCGTCCTCCAGGTGGATCACCTCGGCCAGATCGCGGCACAAGAGAATGAACGCCCGACGCACGTTGATGACGTGGACGGCCATGTACAGCCGGTTCAACACAAGCACGCTGTGGCCCAGCGGGTCTGGCATCGCAGCGGTCATGCAAACTCCTCCAGGCGGTGGAACATACCGGAAGCCTGGGGAGAAAGACGCCGTGCGTTGGCACGTCCCGCTTCCCGGACCTCCCGCGTTGTTCAGACCGAAGGAGCCAAGCCGATTGACCAATTTATTCTAGTCGGCGGCCAGAAGTTAGGCCAGTGAGGAAAGGATGTTAGGAAAGGATGAAGGCGAAAGGATGAAGGATGAATAGGGGGTTTTCGATATTCGGTGTTCGGGTGGTGGGTTGGCTGTTCGCGATGGAGGCGCGGCGGTAAGTTGTGGGTCTGCCGGGTTGGCACGAGAATCGTAACTCGATTCCGCATGCTGCCTTCATCCTTCATCCTTTCCTTCCCTCTCTATGTTTTCCTCCTGGGATGTTGTCGTGGCTGGAGCGGGGGCGGCCGGGTTGGTAGCGGCGGAGAGGGCCGCGTCGCGTGGTTTAAAGACGTTGCTGCTGGAGAAAAACCGCCGACCGGGGGTGAAAATCCTCATGTCTGGCGGCACGCGCTGCAACCTGACGCACAACTGCGACGCCCGCGGCATTGTCGCCGCCTACGGCACGCAGGGGCGGTTTTTGCATTCACCGCTGGCCGCCTTGGGACCGAAGGACCTGATCGCCTTGGTCGAGACGGAGGGGGTGCCGACCAAGGTTGAAGAGACCGGCAAGGTGTTTCCCGTCAGCGACAAGGCGACCGACATCGTGGAGGCGTTCTTGGCCCGGCTACAGCGAAGCGGAGCCGAGTTGGCCTTGGAGGAACCGCTGACCGGCATCGAGCAATCCGCCGAGGGCTTTCTGCTGACGACGCCATTGCGAACGCTTTCCACCGCCCGGTTGATCGTGACCACCGGCGGGCAGTCCTACCCCGGCTCCGGCACGACGGGCGACGGCTACGAGTGGGCGCGGCGGCTAGGGCACGAGATTGTCCCCTTGCAACCGGCCCTGACGCCCGTCACCACCTCGGCCGCCTGGGTCAAGCAACTCAGCGGCGTGACCATCCCCGATGTGGCCTTGCGGTTGCTCGAACCGGCGGCCAACAAGCCCAAGCTGCTGGATGCCCGCCGCGGCTCGTTCCTGTTCACGCACTTTGGCCTGTCGGGTCCGGTGGCACTCGATATCAGCCGCACCATTAGCCGGCACCCGCGAGGGAACACGCTGCTGCTGGAATGCGACTTTCTGCCCGACGTGAAAGAGCCGCTGCTAGAGAGCCAACTGCAAGCCGCCGCCGCCGCCGCGGGCAAAAAACAACTGCTGAGCCTGCTGCCAGAACTGTTGCCTAGGAGGCTGTACGAGGCCGTGCTGCCGCAATTGGATGTGGCGGCCGACACGAAAGCCGGCGAACTGAGCAAGCCGCTGCGGCAGCGGGTGGTGGCGGCCATCAAGCGGACGATCATCCCAGTGGCCGGCACGCGCGGCTTTGGCAAGGCCGAAGTCACCGCCGGCGGCGTCTCGCTGGCCCAGATCGACTCCCGCGACATGCAAAGCAAGCTCATCCCCGGCCTGTTCTTCGCGGGCGAGGTCCTCGACCTGGATGGCCCCATCGGCGGCTACAACTTTCAAGCCGCCTTTAGCACGGGCTGGCTGGCGGGGGAAAGGGTGTGAAGTGGGGCTTTTCCTACCCCTATATTCCGCCGCGAAATGCGGTAGATTGGGCATCGCATCGTACCTTTGTGGCATCCTTCTTTTCGCTCATTTTGTTCGGAGTCCAGTCGCATGGCCAAAGCTGGCACGTATCGTTTTAGTTTCGGTCCTTGGAACATCTCGACCGGGGCCGATCCGTTTGGCCCGCCGGTGCGCAAGGAGGTTCCCTACGCCAAGAAGATCGCCGAGTACAAGAAGCTGGGCTTTTCTTACGTGCAACTGCACGACGACGACGTGGTGCCAGCCGATTGGGATGCCGCCGCCACCGCCCGCGGCGTCAAGAAGGTTCAAAAAATGTTTGAGAGCGAGGGGCTAACCGGCGAGTTCATCGCCCCGCGCTTGTGGGAAGACCCGCGGACGATTGACGGCGGCTACACCGCCAACAAGTCGGCTAACCGCACTTACGCCCGCGACCGCACGCGGCGGGCCGTCGATATCGCCAACATGATGGGGATCGACCTGATCGTGCTCTGGCCGGCCCGCGAGGGAACCTACATCCGCGAATCCAAGGACGCCAGCCTGGCGATTGGCCGGATGGTCGATGCGGTGGATGACATTCTCAAGCACGATCCCAAGATTCGCGTGGTCGGCGAAATGAAGCCCAACGAGCCGATGGACCAGGCCTATTGCCCCTCCGTAGGGCACTTCATGGGGCTGGCCTATCGCACGATGGACCCCAGCCGCGTGGGCGTGCTGATCGAAAGCGCCCACAGCATCCTGGCGGGCTTGGACCCGGCCGACGACCTGGCCTACGCCTTGTGGCACAAAAAGCTATGGGGCGTCCATCTCAACGATCAGAACGGCTTGAAATACGACCAGGACAAAACCTTCGGCTCGGTCGATCTGCGGCGGGCCTTCAACCAGGTGTGGGTGCTGGAGCGGGCCGCCTATTACGACATCGGCGTGGTCGGGCTGGACATCAAAGCCATGCGGACCACCAAACAGGCCGACGGCACCAAGCACCTCTCCAACAGCCTGCGGATGTTCAACCGCCTGCTAGAGCGAGTCCGCGCCGTGGACGAAGCCAAGGTAGAAGCCTACCGCCAGAGCCAGGATTATGAGGGGCTAGAGTTGTATGTGATGGAGCATTTGATGGGCAAATAAGGGAGGATTGCTGATTTGAATTCGGCAATCTTTCGAAATCCAAATCTCTCATTGCGCTTCGCAAATGTCCAATGACCTTTCGCTTGAAATCCTCCGCCCTGGCTTCACCCGCGGGCGGTTCCGCGCGGTGGTGTTTGATTTTGACGGCACGCTGTCGCTGATCCGGCGGAATTGGCCGGAGGTGATGATCCCCATGATGGTCGAGGTGCTGGCCCAGACCGGCACGGACGAACAACGCGAGGATCTGGCGGCCACGGTCGAAGACTTCGTCATGCGGCTCAACGGCAAACAGACCATCTACCAGATGATCCAACTGGCCGAGGAAGTCCAAAAGCGAGGGGGCAAGGCACGAGAACCGCTGGCCTACAAGCAGCAGTATCACGATTTGCTGCAAGCCCAAATCGCCGGCCGCACCGCCGGCTTGAAGGACGGCACATTATCGCCCGACGATATCTGCGTGCCGCAATCGCACCAGTTGCTGCGCCGGCTGCGCGAAATGGGGCTGACGCTGATCTTGGCCTCTGGCACCGACGTCGTCTATGTTCGCGAGGAGGCCGAGCTGATCCAAGTGGCCGAGTTCTTCGGCCCGCGAATCCACGGTGCCCTGGACGACTACCAGAATTTTTCCAAGGCCATGATCATCGCCCAGGTCATCGACGAGCTAAAACTGCACGGCGAGGAACTGCTGGGCTTTGGGGATGGCTTCGTGGAAATCTCGGAATTGCGCAAGGCCGGCGGTGTGGCGGTGGGCGTGGCCAGCGAGGAAGAGAAACGCGTCGGCGTGAATCAATGGAAGCGCAAGCGGCTGATCGACGCCGGGGCCGACATCATCATCGGCGACTATCGCTGCCAGAATGAACTGTTTGCGACGCTGGGGTTGGTATAGGCAGGGACGGAAAATCTGCATTCGACGGGCAATTCACGTGGAGTGTGCCCGCTTGTCTCACCCCGTGCTGAATGCGACAATCGCGTGCCATGTATCCTCAATTCGACCGCAGCCGACTGATTATCAAGCCGCTGGCCGAGCGCCAGCACGATGTTCCGCACGGTACGTTGTTGCCGCTCGATCACCAGCCCCCGGAACTGGCCCAGGCTGACATGGCCAGTATCAACACGCTCGGGCAGCGGTTGGCGGCGGCGCGCGAGCGCGGCGCGGCCCGGCTGATGTTGATGGGGGCACACGTCATTCGGGCGGGCGTGGCCCGGCAGCTTATCGACATGATGGAACGGGGGCTGATTACCCACATCGGCATGAACGGTGCCGGGCCAATCCACGACTACGAAATGGCCCGCATCGGTGCCACCTGCGAGAGCGTGCCGCGTTACATCAGTAGCGGCGAGTTTGGCCTATGGCACGAGACCGGGCTGATGAACGACATCGTGGCCGCCGGCGTGCGGCAAGGGATGGGCCTGGGGGAATCACTCGGCAAGGAGATTCACGAAGGGGACTACCCCTACAAGGAGACCAGCGTGCTGGCGGCCGGGTATCGGCTGCGAATTCCGGTGACGGCCCACATCGGCTTTGGTTACGACATCTTGCACGAGCATCCTAATTTTGATCCGGCCGCCTTTGGCGTGGCCAGCTACCGCGACTTTCTCACGCTGTGCGACACGGTGGAAAAGCTGGAAGGGGGCGTGTTCCTTTGCTTCGGCACGGCGGTGATGGGGCCGGAAGTCTACCTGAAGGCCCTGGCAATGGCCCGCAACGTGGCCCACCAGCAAGGCCGCAAGATTTGCCACTTCACTACGGCGGCTTTCGACCTGATCGAAATTCACGGTAACCCCAAGGAACAAGCCCCCAAAAGCAACCCGCAGTATTACTATCGGCCGTGGAAAACCATTCTGGTCCGCACGGTGGCCGACGGCGGCGAAAGCTTTTACGTCTGCGGCGACCATCGGGTGACGGTGCCACGATTGAGATTGGCAGCGGTGTGACATTTTTGATTTGGAATTTTCGATTTTTTGCGACGATGGCAGCCTGGTTGTGCTGATCGCTGAAAGCTGATTGCTCCCTCATGCTTTCCCTCTCCCGCCTCGAACACCTGCTAGGAAAATTTCCGCGGTTGACGATTGCGCTGGCGGGCGATCTGTTCTTGGACCGGTACTTGGATATTGATCCGGACTTGCACGAGCTGTCGATCGAGACTGGGTTGGAGGCGTACCAGGTGACGCGGGTGCGGAACAGCCCGGGGGCACTGGGGACGATCATCAATAATCTGGCGGCGCTCGGCGTGGGTCGGCTGCTTCCGGCCACGGTGATTGGCGACGATGGGCAAGCGTATGACCTGTTGAAGGAACTAGCGAAACTGCCGGTCGACCCGCGGCATATCTTGCAAGACGGCACGCGGCAGACGCCGACCTATACCAAGCCGATGCGGCGCGATGCGGCCGGAGTGTGGCAGGAACTCAATCGGCTCGACCTCCGCAATCGAGTCCGGCTGGACGAGGCAACCGAGACGAAGTTCATCGCGGCGGTAGAGCAGGCGTTTAAAGCCGCCGACGGCATGATCGTATTGGATCAAGTTAACGAAGAAGGCTGGGGCGTCATCACGCCGCGCGTCCGCGATGAACTCCGCCGGCTGGTCGCGGCCAAGCCTGGCAAGCTCATGTTCATCGACAGTCGGGCGTTTATCGGCCAGTTCAACTTTGGCGTGCTGAAACCTAACAAGTCCGAGTTGTTGGCAGCCGTGGGCGGAATGGCAGCAGGAGCGGAAGGAGACTCCCTCGCGGCGCTGCAAGGGCTGTGTGCCCGCACGGGGCGCACCGTCTATTGCACGCAAGGTGAACGCGGCATGTTGGTTGCCCGTCCAGGCCAGACACCGGTGGAAATCTTCGGCTACCCGGCCGCGGGCCCGGTCGATACAGTCGGAGCGGGGGACAGCGCCACGGCGGGCATTGTGGCGGCCACGTTGGCCGGTGCTAACGAGTTGGAAGCGGCGGCCATTGGCAACCTGGTAGCCTCCATCACCGTGCAACAACTGGGCACCACCGGTACGGCCACGCCCCAGCAGGTTGCGGCCCGGTGGAAAGAAGTCCAATCCACGGCGCATGGCAGAGAGGACGATGTTCCCGTGGCAAGTTAGGCAGCGGACATACGCGGCGGTCTTGGCCCGTTCGCGAACCGGAGAACGTCATGGGTTTCATGTTCAAGATCTTGCAGCCAGGCGACCCCTACTTTGGGGACTGGTTGCAAATGGGAAGTGGTGCCTGTTAGAGGATGTTCGACCGTTGCCAATATTGCGGGTTGCCGCGGTACGCACCCCACGACTTGTCCAAATAAGTGCTTGCGAACGGCGTCGGCATCCTTGTATAGTAAAAGAAGCCGGTGGCGGGCGGATTTGCCGTGCCGGCCCCGCCTTTTCGACGGGCGCTCATGCGTCCGCTCTTGCCGTTAAGTAAAGTGAACTCGCATTCACCCTATTGCGGGTGAAACCCGGTTCATGGTGTTGCTGCTTCTGGAGGGCGTCTGCCATGCTGTTGCGTGTTGCCTTGACCCTGTTGACCGTTGCGGTTGGTGCGTCGTCGGCCCAGGCCGATGAACCCGCCGCCGTGTCCCCCGGCAAGGTCAGCTACTTCCGCGATGTCCGGCCGATCCTGGCCGAGCGCTGCCAGGGCTGCCATCAACCGGCCAAGCCGCTGGGCGGGCTAGTCATGACATCCCTGGCCGAAATGGCCAAGGGGGGCGAAAGCAGCGTGGCTGGCATCGTGGCCGGCAAGCCTGACGAAAGCGAGATCATCAAGCAGATCACGCCCCAGGGTGATTCCGGTGCGGCCATGCCCAAGGACCAGCCCGCCTTGGCCGCCGTGCAGGTGGAACTGATTCGCCGCTGGATTGCCGAAGGGGCCGCCGACGACACCCCCGCTACCGAACGTGTCACGATCGACATGGCCCACCCGCCGACCTACGTGGGGCTGCCGGTGATTTCGTCGCTGGCCTGGTCGCCCGACGGTACCATGATCGCCGTCGCCGGCTACCACGAAGTCTTACTGCACTCCGCCGATGGCTCGCAAATTCTGGCCCGGTTGGTCGGCCTATCCGAAAGGATCCAGTCGTTGGCGTTTTCGCCCGATGGCAAGCGGTTGGCGGTGACGGGGGGTTCGCCCGGCCGGTTTGGCGAAGTACAAATTTGGGATATCGAAAAGCGTTCGCTTTTGACGTCGAAGTCCGTTACGTACGACACCATCTATGGCGCAAGTTGGTCCAACGATGGCACCAAGGTCGCCTTTGGCTGCGGAGACAACACGCTGCGGGTGATCAATGCCGAAAGCGGCCAGCAGGTGCTGTTTGGCGGTGCCCATAGCGACTGGGTGCTGGATACGGTCTTCTCCAGCGACGACTCGCATTTGATCTCGGTCAGCCGCGACCGTTCCATGAAGCTGACGGAAGTCGCCACGCAGCGCTTTGTGGACAATATCACCAGTATTACGCCCGGCGCACTCAAGGGGGGGCTACAAACGGTCGCTCGCCGCCCGCAAAAAGACGAACTGCTCATCGGTGGAGCCGATGGCATCCCTAAGCTCTACAAGACCTACCGCGAACAAGCCCGCGTGATTGGCGACGACTTCAATAAAATTCGCGAGTTTGGCGGCCTGCCTGGCCGGATCAACGCGGCGGAATTTACCGCCGACGGCAATCGTCTGGCGGTCGGCAGCAGCAGCGACGGCACGGGCCAGGTCCGCGTGTACAATACGGACGATGCCAAGCTTATCTCCCAGGCCGAGGGAGAACCGGGCCCCATTTACGCCCTGTCGTTCAATCCGGCCGGCACCCAATTGGCCGCGGGCGGTTTCGACGGGCAGGTGCGGCTATACGAAGTTGAAACGGGCAAGCTGCTCAAGGAGTTTGCCGCCGCGCCGGTCACGCCGGCCGTGGCGGGAAATTGATATCCGCCGTGATGCGAAATGCACTGGGGAAGTTGTTCTAATCGAGAAACCGTACTATCGCCGTCGGAGACGGCTCCTAAAGGGTCATCGGCGATGGAATCGCCTCCTACAAATCCGTATCCAACCTCACGGATGCCAAGATGAAATTGAAATCCATCATGCGATATCTGTTAGCGGCAGCCGCCTTGTTTGCCGGTTCGTCGGCCTTCGCCGTAGAGCAACTCCCCGTCGGTGCAAAGCTGGTCAAGGTGGAGGCCCGCCCCTCCGCGATCGATCTCAAGCATCGCTACGACTACGCCCAATTGCTGCTGACCGGCACGCTAGAGAATGGCGAACAGTTGGATGTCACCCGCATGGCGCAGGTGGAGACCTCGACCAGCGCCGTGTCGCTGTCGCCAGCGATGTTGGTGCGGCCCACGTCCGATGGTGCGGGCGAGATTAAGGCATCGCTGGCCGGGCTGTCGCTCGTGGTGCCGGTAACGGTCAGCGGCCAAACCGCGGACTACCCCGTCAGCTTTGTCAAAGATGTCATGCCGATGCTATCCAAGCTGGGCTGCAACGCCGGCACCTGCCACGGCGCCCAGGATGGCAAGAACGGCTTTAAGCTTTCGCTGCGGGGCTACGATCCGCTGTTCGACTTCCGCGCGCTCACGGACGATCTGGCTGGTCGTCGCTTTAACCGCGCCGCACCCGACCACAGCCTGATGCTGCTCAAGCCGGCCGGCGGCGTGCCGCATGTCGGCGGCGTGCTGACCAAATCGGGCGAGCCGGGCTACGAATTGCTGCGGGCTTGGATCGCGGGCGGCGTCAAGCTCGACCTGGACAGCCCGCGCGTCACTAGCATTGAATTGTTTCCCCAAAACCCCGTCATTCCGCTGGCTGGCATGACGCAACAGATTGCGGTTATGGCGACCTACAGCGATGGCCAGCAGCGCGACGTCACCGCCGAGGCCTTTGTGGAGACCAGTCTGGCGGAGGTGGTCGAGGCCGACAAACACGGGCTGATGACCGCGGTCCGCCGTGGGGAAGCCGCCATTTTGGCCCGCTTCGAGGGGAGCTACGCCGCGACCACGATCACCGTCATGGGAGACCGCAGCGGTTTTGAATGGAAAGACATTCCTGAAAACAATTACATCGACACGCTGGTTCATAAGAAGCTGCGGCAAGTGAAGGTTCTGCCCAGCGGACTGTGCAGCGACTCCGAATTCGTGCGGCGGATCTACTTGGATCTGATCGGGTTGCCTCCTTCGCCTGACGTGGTGATGGCGTTCTTGTCGGATCCTCGCGAGACGCGCGTCAAGCGTGACGAGTTGATCGACCGCCTCATCGGCAGCACCGAGTATGTCGAATACTGGACCAACAAGTGGGCCGATATGCTCTCGGTCAATCGCAAGTTTTTGGCCGAAAAAGGGACATGGGCGCTGCGGAACTGGATTCGTCAGGCAGTCGCCAGCAACATGCCCTACGACAAGCTGGCCTATGCCGTGTTGACAGGCAGCGGCTCGACGTTTGAAAACCCGCCCGCCGCGTACTACCGCGTATTGCGCGAGCCCGATGCCGCGGTGGAAAACACCACGCAGTTGTTTCTCTCCGTGCGGTTTAGCTGTAACAAGTGCCACGACCACCCCTTTGAGCGCTGGACGCAGACGCAGTACTACCAATTGGGCGCTTACTTCGCGCAGATTGGCCGCAAGCCCGGTCCCAACACCGAGGAAGAAGTCATCTACGACATCGGCTCGGGCGATGTCACGCACGCCCGCACCGGCGTCTTGACGCCGCCAGAGTTTCCTTACCAGCACGACGATCTTGCTCCGGCCGGTTCCACCCGCCGCGAGCAACTGGCCCATTGGGTTGTTTCGCCCAAGAACCAGTATTTTGCCAAAGGGTACGTCAATCGCCTGTGGAGCTATCTGCTGGGCGTGGGCTTTATTGAACCGGTCGATGACGTGCGGGCCGGCAACCCGGCGTCAAACCCCGAGCTGCTCGACAAGCTAACGGAGGAGTTCATCGCCAGCGGCTTCAATATCCAAGAGACGATCCGTACGATCTGCAAGTCACGGACCTATCAAAACGGCATTGAAACGAACCAATGGAACGCGGACGACACGATCAATTATTCGCACGCCTTGGCCCGTCGTCTGCCAGCCGAGACATTGTACGACGCGGTCCACCGCGTAACCGGCTCGGTTGAACGGCTGCCCGGCCTGCCGGTCGGCTTTCGCGCGTCGCAACTTCCCGATTCTAGCACGCAACTGCCAGATGGCTTCTTGGACCTGTTCGGCAGGCCGCCGCGCGAAAGCGCTTGCGAGTGCGAACGGGCGGGCGGCGTCATTTTGGGCCAGGCACTAAACCTGGTCAACGGGCCGACGATTGCCAATGCCATCGCAGATCCCAACAACAACATCGCCCGGCTGGTTGCCACCGAGAGCGACGACGCCAAGCTAATCAACGCCCTGTTCGTAAGCATTCTGGCCCGTCCGGCGACCGAAAAAGAAATCGCCGCCGGCCTGGGCGCGCTGCAAGGCGCCGCCGAGGAAGGCCAGCGGTACATCGCCGAGTTGGCCAAGTACGAGCAAGAAGTACTGCCGGGCAAATTGGCCGAGTGGCTCAAGTCGGCGGGCCAAAAGCCAGCCTGGGGCGTGTTGACCGCGGATGAACCACAAAGCGCCGGCGGCGCGGCCTTTGCCAAGCAAGAAGACGGTTCGTTGTTGCTTTCCGGCAATAACCCGCCTTCGGATACGGTAACCGTCGAGTACAAGACAGACGCCGCGGGCATCACCGCTTTGCGTCTCGACTTGTTGGCCGATCCCTCGCTGCCGGCCAATGGTCCGGGCCGTGCCCCGAATGGCAACCTGGTGCTGCACGAATTGAAGGTCTCCATCGCCCCGGCTGACAATTCCGCGCAGCCGGTTCCCGTCAAGCTGGCCGCCGCTACCGTCGATTTCGCCCAAGCCAGTTTCTCAGGCGAGGGTATCATCGACGGCAATCCTGGCACTGGTTGGGCGCTAGCGCCCCAGATGGGCCAAGACCACACGGCGGTTGTTGAGTTCGACCAGCCTGTCGGCGCGGCCGGCGGTTCAATCATCACGGTCGTGCTGGAACAAAACTTTGGCAGCCAGCACACCATTGGCCGCTTCCGCGTTTCAGTCACCAACGCTCCAAAGCCGGTACGTCTGGATGGCGAGAACCTGCCGGCCCCAGTGGCCGCGGCATTGGCCATTGCGGAGGAACAGCGCAACGACGAGCAAAAAAACGTCTTGCTGGCGTACTTCCGCACGCTCGACGCGGGCTACCTGGCGCTCAAGGCTGACGTGGATGCCGTCGCCGCCCAGGCTGTCCAGTCGCGGTTGCGAGGAGCACAAGACGTGGCTTGGGCACTGCTCAACAGTCCAGCCTTCTTGTTTAATCACTAGCGGTTCGTTCCGCCTCGCCTGTGTCATTCGCGGGCGCGGTCGTGCAAACATCGCCGGCCCACCAGCAGCTTAGGGACGACGGATGAAACATGCCTTTGGCCTGGCTCTAGCAATCGCCACATTCGCCGGGGGCACGGTTCCGGCTGACGATACGGTCGATTATCAAAAACAGATCAAGCCGCTGCTCCGAGAGCGTTGCTACGCTTGCCACGGGGCGCTCAAGCAGCAGTCGGGATTACGGCTTGATACGGCCGCGTTGATCCGCCAGGGCGGAGACGGCGGGCCGGCCGCCATGCCGGGCCAGGCCGATCAAAGCTTGATCTTGTCGCGAGTCGCCGCCGTCGATGAGTCGCGGATGCCGCCAGAAGGAGAGGGAGCGGCCCTTTCGCCCGAAGAGCTGTCACTGCTCAAGGCTTGGATCAATGCCGGAGCGGACGGACCCGCCGATGAACAGCCGGAGGAAGACCCCGCCAAACATTGGGCCTTTCAACCCATCGTGCGGCCTGCCGTTCCGCCACTGGCGGAAGAGGCCGCCGCCGGCC
Source organism: Pirellulales bacterium (assembly GCA_050247075.1). Classification (GTDB taxonomy): domain Bacteria; phylum Planctomycetota; class Planctomycetia; order Pirellulales; family JBFWUW01; genus JBFWUW01. The sequence continues at coordinate 18,758 of JBFWUW010000046.1, forward strand.
GCAACCCCATCGACGCCTTCATCGCCCAACAGCAACTTGCCCGCGGACTGGTCGCCGCTCAGTCGGCCGCGTCGCATGCCCTGCTGCGTCGCGTCCATCTCGATCTGACCGGCCTGCCCCCCACGCGGCGGCAGTTGCACGCCTTTTCAGCGGATCCCTCGCCCCAGGCATATGGCCGCGTCGTCGATGAACTGCTGGCCAGCCCGCAATATGGAGAGCGTTGGGGCCGGCACTGGATGGACGTCTGGCGGTACTGCGACTGGTACGGCAACGCCGGCAGCGGCAGTTGGTGGAACAGCGGTTGCGAAATCTGGCGGTGGCGCGATTGGATCGTCCGCTCGCTCAACCAGGACAAAGGCTACGACCGCATGATCCTGGAGATGCTGGCCGCCGACGAGATCGCCCCGGAGGACGACGAGACGATTGTGGCTACCGGGTTCATTGTCCGTAACTGGTACGCGCTCAACCACAATTCGTGGAAGCGCGACATGGTCGAACACACGGGCAAGGCGTTCCTCGGCCTGACCTTCAATTGCTGCCATTGCCACGACCACAAGTACGACCCCATCTCGCAGCGAGAATACTTTCAGTTTCGGGCCTTCTTTGAACCGCTGGAACTGCGGCAAGACCGTGTTGCGGGCACGCCCGATCCCGGCGCGTTTCGGCCATACAGCGTGGATGGCCCGGAGCACATGCCCGTCAGCGGCGGGATGATCCGCGTGGTCGATGCCCACCCAGATGCCCTCACCTTTATCTATCGCGGCGGCGACGAACGCGATGTGGTCGAGGATGCCGCGCCGGTGCAAGCCGCCCCGCCGGCCTTCTTGAATGGTGCCGCTGTGCAGGCCGTTCCAGTGGAGTTGCCTTTGCCGGCTTGGTATCCCGGCGTAAAGCCCTTCATCGCCCAGGAGGAAATCGCCCAGGCCGAACAAGCCTTAAAAACAGCGCTGGCCAATTCCGCCGCTTCGCCCCATTCCGACACGTTGGCGGCGGCAGCCAATCTGGCACGGGCGCGACTCGATTCCGTGCTTGCCCGCCAGGCGGCTGACGGCGCGCGGTACTTGGGCCAGCCAGGTGACGCCGCGGAATTGGCCCGCGCGGCCAGCCGGGGTGAGCGGCTAGTGAAGGTGGCGGAACTTAATGTAAAACTGGCCGAGGCCCGCCAGGCGCTCTCAGCCGCCATTGCCGACGTGGACAAAGCCGAGGAAGGGGCCGCCCTCAAGCAGTTGGATGTGCTAGCGGCGCAGACCGCCCTGGCCGATGGAGTCGCCGCCGTGGCCAACGAGAGCGAAGACTACACGCCGTTTAGCCCCAGCTACGTCAAGACCAGCACTGGCCGCCGCACGGCGCTGGCCCAGTGGATTGTCGCCCGCGACAACCCGCTGACGGCCCGCGTGGCGGCCAACCATATCTGGCTGCGGCATTTTGGCCGGCCGCTGGTGGCCACGGTCAACAATTTCGGCCGCAATGGGCAAAAGCCATCGCACCCCGCGCTGCTGGACTGGCTGGCCGCGGAACTGATCGAGTCGGGTTGGAGCATGAAGCATCTGCACCGGCTGATTGTCACCAGCGACGCCTATCGCCGCAGCTCGGAGGAAGGCCGGTCGGCCGAGGCCAATCTGGCGATCGACCCGGAGGCGCAATTCTTGTGGCGTTTCCCGCCCCGTCGGCTCGAGGCCGAAGCCATCCGCGATAGTGTGCTGTTCGCCGCCGGCCAGCTCGATCTGACCTTGGGCGGGCCAGACATACCGACCAAGGATGAGCCGCAATCGCGTCGCCGCAGCCTGTACTTCAACATCCGCCCGACTGGCTTCCCCAGCGTCAAGCTGCTGGAAATGTTCGATCCGGCCAGCCCCACTGACTGCTACCGCCGCGCGGAGAGCCTGCTGCCGCAACAAGCGTTGGCGATGGCCAACAGCCCGCTCTCCATTGGTCAAAGCCGGCTGCTGGCGCAACGATTGGAGCAAGACCTGGAAATACCTGGCTCCCTCTCCCTTGGGGAGAGGGCCGACGAGAGGGACGCGGCGGATGACGTAAACCAGGTCTTAACCCAGGCGGCGTTCGAGACAATCCTCTCGCGCCCACCCACTGCCGAGGAACTGGCATCCTGCCAGGAATTCCTGGCAACGCAGTTATCGTTGTACCAATCTCGCGATCTCGGGCAATCAGCCGGCAAGACACCCGAAGGCACGCCACCTCCGGCCGCCAACCCCGCCGCCCGCGCCCGCGAAAGCCTGGTGCGGGTGTTATTGAATCACCATGATTTCGTGACGATGCCGTAACCGACGGAATTCGATCTAACCGCTGCATCGTGAGTACTGGGAATGGGCCAACTCTTCGACACAATTAGGCAATTGGTCAATGCTGAAAAATACGCCGTGAGCGAACATGCGGCGGAAAGATTGGAAGAACGTGGTATTATGGAATGGCAGGCCGTTGCCGGACTTGAGGATGGCAAACTGGTGGTGGAGCGGGCCAACGCCATGCCCAACCCGATCGTCGAGGTTGAGGAATGTCTGCCCGATGGAACGGAGTTCAAAGCCGTTTGGTCATATCTTCGGCGGAGCGATATCGCAAAACTGGTCACGGTACACTTCTTCGAATAGGAATTATCATGCGTATCGAAGGAAAGCGTATAAAGCGCACGCGACTGGTTCGAACCGACAAGTTTGTCGTGGCGGTCGAGGTAGAATTAGTTTTTCCAGTTGACGACCCCAGCGAGCCTTGTTTGGAGTCGGAAACCGTACAGCTCTTAAAAGAAATCAAGCAACATGCGGAACAAGGTGACTTGCCGTGGCTGTCGCGGCACGGCAAGGTCTACGCGGCGATTGAGGCGGCCTAAGAATGAATCACTCCCTCAGCGTGCGACCCTCTCACGACACTTTCGCCGTTGAAAAATCCCGGTGAAGTCGTCTATCAGGCCATGAAAGAGAGTTCAATGGCTGCACGATCAGAGAAGTCGATGCTCTTCCCCATGAACGAGATTGAAGCTCGCGCCAGAGTTTGCGACTGGGTCAACGGAAAGTATGGATTCGTTCCCGATATTGCAAGTGTGATTCACTGGACTGAGGGACTGTTGCGAGAACACGAGCTGATTGATGAACTGGAGGCGATTGCGGAACTTGGAAAGTGGTTCATCGCGTTCAAATGCGATTGGGATTCCGATCGCGCAGGGTTGCCAACTGTCCTGATAGTATCCGTTGATGAGAAGGGATGCGTGGAAGTCCAGTCGTGAAGAAACAGAATCGACCTATTGGCAGCGCCTGAGGCAGTCAATGCTTTGAGTCTGCTGTGACTACGTCTTCATTCCGTGGTTTGGGAGTGTTGCCAAATTGTTGACGAAAATACTAACTATGCATCGATTTCACTCGCCGCGTCAAAACGATTCTTCACAACCCCGCCGCGCCTTTCTGGCCGATTTGGGCATGGGCTTTACCGGGCTGGCCTTGGGGGCCATGCTGAATGGCGATGGCATCGCGCAGGCGGACAGTTCCGCCGCTCCGGCAGACGACGCCGCTGGTCCCCATTTCGCCCCGCGGGCCAAGAGTGTGATTTGGGTCTTTTGCTCTGGGGGATACAGCCACCTGGAGACCTTCGACCCCAAGCCGGCCCTCAACAAGTATGCCGGCAAGACATTTTCCGAAACGCCCTTTGCCGATCCCTTTCAGAATCCGCTGCACGAGAAGCGCAGCCGGGCCGTGCTGACCGTCGTGCGCGACAAGTACTCCCGGATCATGCCGTTGCAAGTCGGCTACGCGCCGCGCGGGCAAAGCGGCATTGAAATCTCCGATTGGTGGCCCCACTTGGCCAAGCGGGTCGATGACATCGCTTTCGTCCGTAGTATGTACACGACCGACAACGACCACGCCGCCGAAAACCAAATGCACACCGGCCGGCATCGGCTGGATGAAGTGCAGCCCTCGATTGGTTCGTGGGCACATCGGGGGCTGGGCACGCTCAACGAGAACCTGCCGCAGTTCGTGGCGCTGGGGGGGCCTACCCGATCCGACACGCGCGACTCCATCGGCGGCAACTACCTGGGGGCCGAACACGACGCCGTGCCGCTGGCCCTCGACCCTACGAATCCGCTCCCCTTTGGCGTCCGCGGCCCCGACCTGCTGCCCGAAGAGCAACAGCAAGAGTTTGCCCTCATCGACCGGCTGAACCGCGCGGCCGCCGCCAGCCGCCCACGCGATGCCGTGCTGCAAGCCAGAATCCGCTCGTATGAACTGGCCTACCGCATGCAGATGTCCACGCCCGAGGCTCTCGACCTTTCCAGTGAAACGGCTGAAACACTGGACCTGTATGGTGCGAACAAGAAGGACCAGACCGCCGAGGCCGCCAAAAGGCTGCTGACGGCGCGGCGGTTGGTGGAACGAGGCGTGCGTTACGTGCAGGTCTATCCCACCAATTACGGCCAGTGGGATTCGCACCGCAAGCTCAAAGACAACCACCAGAATCTCTGCGGTTGGGTCGATCAGCCGGTCGCGGCGCTGCTGACGGACCTCAAACGCCGCGGACTATGGAACGATGTGGTGGTAGTGTTTTGCACTGAGTTCGGCCGCACGCCAGCCATTGAGGAGCGGGCCGGCGGCACCGACGGCCGCGACCATCACCCGCACGGGTTTACTGTCTGGCTGGCCGGGGCGGGCATCAATGGTGGCATGGTCCACGGAGCGACCGACGAACTAGGCTATCACGCCGTCGAGCCGGGCCATTACGTGACCGATCTGCACGCCACCGTGCTGCATCTGTTGGGCCTCGATCCACGGCGGCTGGAAGTCCCCGGCCGCAAGCGTCTCGATATCGACCGCGGTCGGCCAATCCACGAGATCCTGGCATGACGGCCACCTGGCAAGCCGCCAGAAAATACCGCGCCGTGCCGCCTATTCGCAGCGGTCGGAAACGTACCGCATGAGCCGCGCCCCCTTTCAATCGTTCGCCATTGTCCCCGCGGCCGGGCGAAGTTCCCGCATGGGCCGGCCCAAGCTGCTGCTACCGTGGCGGGACGGCACCATTTTGGGTCAGGTGTTGCGTGCCTGGCGGGAAAGCGGCGTTACCCACACGATTGTCGTAACGCACCCAGCGGACGAGGCGTTGCGGGCTGACTGCCGCTTGCCGGGAGTGACGGTACTAGCGGCCGACCCGCCCCCCGCCGATATGAAGGCATCAGTCTGGCATGCATTGGATTACGTAGGGCGGACATTCTCGCCCCAGCCCGCCGATGCCTGGCTGCTGGCACCGGCTGACATGCCGCTGCTGTCGCCCGTTGCCGCCGCCGCGCTGCTAACAGCCCACCAGCCGTTACAACCGGCCATTTTGCAGCCAGTCCTGGCTGATTGTCGAGTGGGGCACCCGGTGTTGTTTCCCTGGCCGCTTGCCGCCCATGTCTCTGCCTTACCGCCCGATGCCGGTGTGAACGAGTTGATCCGCCAGCACGGCTCGACCAAAGTTCCCTGCCCGACGGTCCCCGCGGCTGGCGATATCGACACTCCCCAAGACTATAGCCGTCTGCACGACCGTCACGGCCGGCACGACCGGCACTCTCCGTGAGCCTAGTTAGCCGCATTCCGCTGGGCGCACACGCCGATCGACTGACTGAGTTGATTTGCAATCCACGGGGCAACATTTCCCAACCTACGTTTGCATGAACGGTTCCGTGCGATCGTCCTGGCAGCGATTGCGAAACCGCGGCGTGGTTTGTGCCTGGCAGGCTCCATGGGGATAAGGACAAGGTTTACTCTTAGGTATTCGACGATTAGTGGCGGGTCAGGCGTAGGTAAGGCCACCACGTAAGATCGCGAATTCATGGCATGCTGCGTGTATCCGTCGACAAGATCGAACCAGGCATGGTTCTGGCCCGGCCCATCTGCTTGCCCGATGAGCCCGGCCGGTATTTGCTGCAGCGCGACGTGGAAATTCCACCGGGCGTGGCGCAGCGCCTCAAGCGATGGGGGATTGTTGACGTTTGGATTCGCTATCGACAGTTGGAATTCCTGGAGGAAATGATCGACGAGGATCTCGGCGATCGCCAGCGAGAAGTCTATCGCCATGTGCGGAAGAACTTCGAGCAAATCATGAGCGGCAGCACGATCGAACTGGATCTGAACCGATTTAGCGCGTCGATCGGCGAGTTATTCGGCTATCTCAAGCGCAATCCCACTGGCAATCTGCTGTTGGACAAGCTGGACTCGTTCGACAATTATCTCATGTCGCACTCGGCCAACGTCTGCTACCTGGCCTTGATGCTGGGCATGCGGCTGGAGCGCTACCTGATCGCCGAACGAACTTTCAAGACAGCCCGCGACGCCAAGGATTTGCAACTGCTGGGGCTGGGCATGTTGCTGCACGATGTCGGCAAGATGCGCATTCCACCGGCGATTCTCAACAAACCCGGCAAGCTGACCGCTGAAGAGTTGGAAGTCATCCGGACACATCCCACGGTGGGCTACGAGATGGTCCGGCAAGCGGTCCCGGCGACAGCCTCGCAGGTCGTGTTGAACCACCATCAGCGCTGGGACGGCCGAGGGTATCCCGCGCGGCGCGACGCGCGGACGGGCCAGACCTTGCCGCCGCTGGCGGGACGGCAGATACCGGTCTTTTCGCGGATTGCCACCGTGGTTGATGTCTACGACGCGGCCACAACCAACCGCTGTTACTCGGCCGCCAAGCCGGCGGTGCAAGTGCTGCACGAAATGCGCACAATCTGCCGCGGCTTTTTTGATCCGGTGGTGGAGCAAGCTTTCTACGAAATCGTCCCACCGTTCCCCATCGGCAAGGCCGTGGTTTTGTCCAACGGAGCCGAAGCGGTGGTAGTCGATTTCAACGCCCGCTTTCCGGTGCGGCCCAAGGTGCAATTGCTGCGCCACCCCAATGGCGAAAAGATCGCCGATCCCGCGGGTGAAGAGATCGACCTATCGATCTACCCTGAGCTAAACGTAGCCAGCATCGATGGCGTGGACGTGCAGCCCTATCTTGCCGGACAACAAGTGGGCAGTTCGGCCGAAGCCGCCTTGGCTTAGATTCGCCCTATCTTGGTCTGTGTCGAATCCGCACCCTTTTGGGTTCCGCCGTGGGGGGGTAGAATCGCGGCATGGGGCCAGCCGAATATCTTGCGCGGGCAAGCCGTGAAGGAGCGTGTGATGGACGACATTGTGACGATTGTGTTGGCCGGTGGTAAAGGAGAGCGGTTGGAGCCGCTGACTCGCGACCGGGCCAAGCCGGCGGTTCCCTTTGGCGGCGTCTACCGCATCGTCGATTTCACCCTCTCTAACTGCCTGAATAGCGGCCTGAAGAAGATTCTGGTGCTGACGCAGTACAAAGCCATGAGCCTGGACCGGCATATCAACCAAGGCTGGCGGCGCTACATGTGTACCGAATTGGGCGAATACATCGACGTGCTCCCTCCGCAGCAACGGATTGACGACAGTTGGTATCGCGGCACGGCCGACGCCGTCTATCAAAACATCTACTCGCTGGAAAAAGAACGCCCCGAATACGTGGTGATTTTGGCCGGCGACCACATCTACAAGATGAACTACCAGGCGCTGGTCGAGCATCATAAGCAGACCAACGCCGACCTGACCGTCGGCGCGCTGCGCGTGGACGCCAGCGAGTCGCGGCACTTCGGCGTGATGGAAATTGACACAGACTGGCGGATTCGCGGCTTTCAAGAAAAGCCCGCCGTCCCCCGCACCATCCCTGGCGATTCGAACCATATTCTGGCGTCAATGGGCATCTATGTCTTTACGGCCCGCTTTCTGTTCGAGCAACTCTGCCTGGATGCCACCCGGCCCGACAGCAAGCACGATTTTGGCCGCAATATCATCCCAGCCACAATCGACACACACCGCGTGATTGCCTATCAGTTTCGCGACGAAAACCGCAAACAAGACGCCTACTGGCGCGATGTTGGCACGCTGGATGCCTACTACGCCGCCAACATGGAATTGATCTCGGTCGATCCCCAACTCAACGTCTATGACCAGCGTTGGCCCATCCGCACCATTCAACCAAATCTGCCTCCTCCCAAGTTCGTATTTGCCGAAACGGGGCCCGGCGGCCGTCGCGGGCAGGCCTTGGACAGCATTATCTGCTCCGGTTCGATCATCTCGGGCGGCAGCGTGGAACGCTCGGTGCTTGGTCCTAATTGCCGCATCAACAGCTACGCCTCGATTGAGGACTCCATCCTGTTCGAGGCGGTCGATATTGGCCGCCATGCCAAGATCCGCCGGGCCATCATCGACAAGGGAGTCCACATTCCGGCCGGCATGGAGATCGGCTACGACCTGGATGTTGACCGCGAGCGCGGCTTCGCCATCAGCGAGGAAGGGATCGTCGTGATTGCCAAGGCGGACGGCACGGAACATTTCCAGAAACGCGAACTAAGCCGCGAGTTGAGTTAACGTCCCGTCGAAAGGTTCTTCATGCAAGTGCTCCGCATTTTCCATTGCCTATCGCCCGTGCTTCTGTTGGCCGGGGGATTGTTATCGCAATGTGGTTGCGGACAGTCCTCGACCCCCTTGGGGCCGGGTGCGCTGGCTCCGCCGTTAACCGCGCCAGGCTGGCTCAACGGCAAAGCACCCGCCGAAGCCGATTTGGCGGGCAAGGTGGTGGTGGTCGAACTTTGGGCCTATTGGTGCGGTTATTGTCCGGCCAACGCGCAAGAACTGATCAAGCTGGAAAAAGAGTACCGAGGCCAGGATGTCGTCTTTGTGGCCTTTACGCCCGATGGCAATGAAAGCAAGCTCAGCAGCCAGGAATGGCTCCAAGCACAAGGCGTCCCCTGGCCCAGCGGTTATGGCGCCACCGAGGTCATCAACCAGCTACGAGCGCCGGGCTTTCCCATGACGTACGTCATCGGCCGCGACAACCGCGTGGTCTGGCATTCGCTTGTTCCCGGCGATATCCATGCGGCCATCGACACAGCGCTGGCCCGTCAACCGTAGCGCTGGCCGTAGATTCTGTTGCTTGCTGGGCCGCGCATCGTTAAATTAGATAAATCATCGTTGATGATTCTGGCTCGAACCCGCCACCGCGGAGACATTGGCATGAACCGCGCTTCTGGCCGCATGGCTCAACATCCTCGGTTGACTCGTCGAACTGCCTTGCAGGCGGGTTCGATCGGCCTGCTGGGGCTGGGCGTGAACCATTTGAATGCCCTGCGGGCAGAAGGTGCCGAGTCGGGCACGCCAGGATCGTTCAAGGCCAAGACGTGCATTTATATTTTTCTGTCGGGAGGATTGGGGCAGCACGACAGCTTCGACATGAAGCCGCAGGCCACCGAGACCATTCGGGGCGACTTCAAGCCTATCGCCACCGCCACGCCGGGCCTGGAGATTTGCGAGCATTTGCCGATGTTGGCGGCACGCAGCCATTTGTGGGCGCTCTGCCGTTCGCTGGGGCACGGCACCAACGGACATACCGATGCCCATCTCTACATGCTTACCGGCCGTAGTGTGCCATCGGCCGGGTTTAGCCCCAACGGGCCCACCCCCACCGACTGGCCGTCGATCGCCTCGATCGTGGGCGGCGTCATGCCGGCCCGCAACAATCTGCCGCCTGCCGTGGCCTTACCGGAGAGGTTGGTGCATTACTCTGGCCGGGTTATCCCGGGCCAGTTTGGCGGCTTGATGGGAACCAAACACGATCCTTGGTTTATTGAGGCGTCGCCGTTTCACAACACGTCGTATGGCGCATTTCCCACGCATCAGTTCGACCACCAGGAACGGGGCGAACCCGATAATCGCGTCTTTCAGGCACCTAATCTCAACCTGCCCGAGGGGTTGGCGGCGGGCCGGTTCAACGACCGGCTGAGCGTGCTGGCCAGCATCGAGCAGCAGCGCCGGGGATTGGAAAAAGCCGCCGAGACGGAAGGCTTTGACCGTTACCGCCAAGGGGCCATTTCGCTGCTTTCCGACCAACAGGTACAAGCCGCCTTCGATGTCACGCGGGCCGACGAGGCCACGCAAGAACGCTACGGCAAGAACAGCTTTGGCTGGTCGCTGTTGATGGCGCGGCGTCTGGTTGAGTCGGGTGTTAACCTCGTGCAGGTCAATCTGGGCAACAACGAAAGCTGGGACACCCACGGCGAAGCATTTCCGCACCTGAAGGACAAGCTTTTTCCGCCGACCGACCGGGCCGTTTCGGCATTGCTCGACGACCTGCGCGACAGCGGCCTGCTCGACAGCACGTTGATTGTCATGGCGGGTGAGTTTGGCCGCACGCCTAAGATCAGCCACTTGCCGCAGTATTACAAGTTGCCGGGCCGCGACCATTGGGGAGCCGTGCAAACCGTGTTCTTCGCGGGTGGGGGCGTGCAAGGCGGGACCGTCGTTGGTTCGTCGGACAAAATCGGCGGATATCCCCATACATTGCCGCAAAAGCCGGAGAATCTGGCGGCCACCATCTATCAATCGCTGGGTATTCCGCCAACGACTGCCTGGGTAGATGCCGTCAACCGCCCGCACCATATTTATCACGGTGATCCTATCCCTGGACTGCTGGGGTAACATTGCTGATTGGCCGTTCACGGAGAAGCGACCAGCCATCAGCTTGTTTTGACCTAGGGCGGCGTCCATTGGCTTTTCTGGTTGGAAGGCAACTCCGCTGGGCAGACGCCAGCCACCTTTTCCCCAGCCAGCACGACAGTTACCGATTTTCTCTGCAAGATTCATCAGATTGCGATTCAAACGCCTTGCAGCGGATGGGGACCGTGTGAGGCGGCGGTTTTGGCCAGGTTTGGCCTTACCTGTTCCATAATCGCCGTGTCTTGGGGGGTTGTGGTGCAGGTAAGCGTAGCCGCGAAGCTCCTGCTTTGCTGGCTTGATGTGTGAGTGGATCCTGCTTCTTGCGCAGGGTTGATGGGCATGGGTCGTCGATGGCGGTGCTGCCCTCACCCCCATCCCCTCTCTCGGAGTACCGGGAGAGGGGGGGCGGATGTTGGGGTTGGAAGCTTCTTGCTCCACGTTACCTGCACCACTTTATGGAGTGGTGCAGGTTACAAACGGCTCTTTTTTGGGGGAAATCGCGGGTTTTTGGTCCGCGCGGCCGCGCTACCTGTTCCAACAACGGGGGTGTGGTGCAGGTTGTGATTGCCCCGGATCGCCGTCGGAGACAGCTCCTACAGGGGCGCGCACCGTCAGCGCCCCGCGCGACGACCGCGTTTCAAAAATATGATCAGGCCCCGTGGCACGTGCCGGTCGGCGAAGCGAACGGCGAGAAAGACGCCGCACTCAATTGAACCAACCAGCCGGCAACGGTAGCCGTATTAAAGGACTCGCCCGATCAACCGCCCGCCACGACCATGCTGTTCGAGCACGCGGCGGACGACGATGCCTGGGCGGTGCCCGCTCGACGTGCAAAAGCCGCGTCGGCGCGCAAAGCCGGACGTTGGTGATTGTACACGATACATGATTTTTGTAAACTATTAAAATATAAAAATCGATATGTAATTACTGCGACTGCTGAATGGTCCGGGGGACCGGGGATCGTGGGCTGGCCTGGTAAGTAATCGGTCGAAACGCACCCTTCTGGCTGGGAAGTCGAACTTCTTCCGTTTCGCGGAAATAGATAAACGTTTGGTGCTATTCGGCCTTGTTTGCCAATTCCACGCAAGATAGCCCGGCCTGAAAGGCCATCACAAACCAGCCAAGCGCCGCCCTGGGTAGGAGTTCCACGAAGGCCGTTTTCGCCCTGCTAGGGCAACACAATGGTTGTTTCGCCCTTGCAGGGCTCCGCTCCGTCGATTCGATCCAACCCAGGGCGGCGCTGCGCGGCTACGCCGCTTCACTCTGCCCTGGGCTGGATTGTCCGGGCCTTGCAGGCAGAATGGGTCAGCCTTTGCGATGGCAACCAGGAGGCATCATCAAACTTTTGATCAGCCCACGGCGTGCGCGTCACCTACGTCCCCTGGAAAGCCCTCGGCGTATCCATCAAGTCCCGCTTATGGAACCCAAGCTGAGTGAACGGCACGGGTTCCACGGCGGCTTAGGTTTCCGCAGCGGTGGAGTTCATGCGGTCGATTTCGTAACATGCAGTTCCGCAATATGTTAGGTCCTCAACCCAACCACGATGGCCCCACGCTCAAACTATGGGTGTCGCTTGGCTGCAGTCTGACTATTATGATCAATGAAACACAAGCAATTGAACTTGCTCGGGAGGAGGCATCCGCTCGCCGGTGCCGGTTAGGGCCAGCCGCTCCAACAATTATTCGCAAGGATCGACACATGCGGCTTGACCGAAAATCGTCGGGCTGGGTTATCGTTTTCGCCCTCGATGTCCCTCAAGGGCTTGAACCGAATACTGTTGTGATCGAAGTGTACGATGACGGGAGGGTGTTTACGCCTGATAACCTGTAGGCGTGTGGCCAAATAATCGAACGGCGCATTGAGTCGGTTTTCTGTGGGCGGCCAGGGGACAGCTATTCTCTTGACGCGATGGCCGCTGATAAGTCTGGGCCCTCAAATCGGGGAGCGAAACAGCCAACCAACTTGGCCGTGGCGAGTTCGGCGGGTGGCCAGGCCGGCAGCGCAGAGAATGGCGAGAGCGGAGTCGATGTTCCAATCGCGATGCACTGGGGCGGCGTCCATCGGGTTTTTCTGGTTGGAAGGCAACTCCGCTGGGGCTTGCCGCGGGTCGGCCGCGAGCCACCCTGTTCATCTCTTATTCCCCCATTCTTCCAGGGCCGTACTACCGTATTCAACCTGCTATCTGCGGCACGCTAGCGAAGGCAAGTTGTTAGTACCATTGCAGGTGCGCCACTTGGCGGGCCGGTGATAGGAAAACTCTGGCAATGTTTGCCAAACAGCCGATTACTGGCCTTTACCCAACTTGCGGTTCTCGGCAGAATACCGCCTCGCAGCGTGGCATTTCCACCGCTTAGAAAAACCTATCGGCTCAGCGTTCCGGTGTAGGGGACGCGGAAGGTCATTGGAAGACCGGGCCACACAAGCAAGGAGCGCTTACCGTGAAGAGAAGCCTACTGTTGGCGGCGATCGCGACGGCCATTCTGTCGTGCAATGCCGTGGCCCATGCCCAATCGCCAAACGTGGCCCTGCTCGATCTGGGTTACATCTTCAAGAACCATGCCGGCTTCAACGCCGCCATGGAAAGAATGCGCGGCGACGTGCAAGCCGCCGAAACCAAGATCCGCAACGACCGCGACGCTCTCGTGGCCCTGGTTGGAGACCTTCGCGCCGAGAAGGAGTTCAAGAAGGGGACCAAGGAGTACAACCAACTGGAGCAAGACCTCACGCGGCGCGAGGCCGATATCCAGATCGAAATGAACGTCAAGAAAAAAGAGTTCATGGAGCGCGAAAGCCGCATCTACTACAACGTGTATAAAGAGGTCATGGCCGCCGTCAGCGACCATTGCCAACGCAATGGCATTCTGGTGGTCATGCGGTTCGCGGGCGATCCGGTCGACCCGACCGATCCGCAGTCGATCCTCAAGGACATCAACAAGCAAGTCCTGCACTGGGATCCCTCCATCGATATCACGCCGCACGTCTTGCGGCGGGTCAGCCCGCCCGCGACCGGCGGCAAGCCGCAGCGCAATTCAGCCCCGCCGCGATCGCGGTAGGGCCTGAGTCCGCTGCTGCCCCCCCATGCCATGCTCCGCCGCTCCCGCCAATCGCGCGGGAGCGGCGGCCGCGGCCATGCGGTCAGCCGCGTTCGTTGGCGACGAATCGACTGAACTCCCACCTCTTGGATTGGCCACCGCGTCATGCACGCCCGACGATACCAACAAACACTGGCCCAACCGGCCCGCATCTCCGGCTACGGCTATTGGAGCGGACGCGACGTCAACGTCGAGTTCCTGCCGGCCGAGCCTGACACCGGCGTGGTGTTTGTGCGGCGCGACCTGCATCCGGCGGCGCGCATTCCGGCGCTCGTCACCAGCCGCATTGAAACACCCCGCCGCACCACGCTCCGTTCGCCGCGCGGCAGCGTCGAAATGGTCGAACATATCTTGGCGGCCCTTTCTGGCTTGCAGATCGACAATTGCGAAGTCAGCGTCGATGCACCAGAAATGCCCGGCTGCGACGGGTCGAGCCAGCCCTTTGTCGACGTACTGCTGGCGGCCGGCATCGCCCGGCAGAACGCCGGCCGCACGCAACTGATCGTTCGCGAAATCACCCGGCTGGGCGACGAGGATAGCTGGATCGAGGCCCGCCCGGCCGCGTCGGGCAGCTTGTCCATCAAGTACCGCCTGGACTACGGACGCGATAACGCCATCGGCCGGCAGACGCTGGCGCTGACCGTCTCGCCCGATACCTTTCAGCGCGAGCTCGCCCCCAGCCGCACGTTTATGCTAAAGGCCGAGGCCGACTGGCTGCGTGCCCAAGGCTTGGGCCTGCGGCCCACCTCGCAAGATCTTTTGGTCTTTGACGAACGCGGCCCGATCGAAAATGAACTGCGTTACGCCGACGAATGCGTGCGCCACAAAATGCTGGACCTGGTGGGCGATTTTGCCCTGGCTGGTTGCGATGTCGTGGGACATTTCGTGGCCCATCGCAGCGGACATCGGCTGAATGCCGAGCTGATCCGCGTGTTGCTGAGCGAGGGCGAATTGGTCCGCGGCTGGCGTCGGACAGCGTGATTATACGGATGTGACATACCGAACGCCGGCTTCAGGCCGCGTTCCGGCAACCCAAGGTCAGGAGGACCTCGGATGGCGACTTTGCTGGCGGAATCATCGACAATCGACTCCCGCGCCGAAATCGACGACGATGTCGAAATTGGCCCCTACTGCATTATTGGCCCTCACGTACGCATTGGCCGCGGCACGCGCCTGGACGGGCATGTGACCATTCAAGGGCGAGTAACCATCGGTGAGGGGAACCGCATTCACCCTGGCGTGGTGATCGGCGGCGAACCGCAAGACATCAGCTACCGTGGAACCGACACGCAAGTCATCATCGGCCACCACAACATCATCCGCGAAGGCGTGACGATCAACCGGGGCAGCGAGAAAGAGGATGGCATCACCTCGATCGGCGACCATAACTTTCTCATGGCCGCCGTCCATGTCGCGCACGATTGCAAACTGGGCAACAAAGTCATCATCGCCAATGGCACCTTGCTGGGCGGACATGTGCAGATCCACGATTGCGCGTCGCTGTCGGGGGGCGTGGCCGTGCATCACTTCGTGACCATTGGCAGCTACAGTTTTGTTTCCGGCCTCAGCCGCGTGCTGCACGATGTGCCTCCCTTCATGCTGGTCGAGGGCTCGCCCGCCCGGCCGCGGTGTATCAATGTGGTGGCCCTCAAACGCAACAACTTCAGCTCCGAGGCCATCGACGGCCTGTCCGAAACGCATCGAATGCTGTATCGCGCCCGGGCCGGGCTGGACCAAACCCGCGAGGTGTTGCGGGCAAATGACAAGATCATGCCGCCCGTCACGCACTTGTTGAGCTTCATTCAGACGCAACAAGAGGGCAAGCACGGACGTGCCCGCGAGCGCCGGAGGGCCGCGTGAGCCGTCTGAAACTGGCCGTCATCGGCGCGGGCCACCTGGGGCGAATCCATGCCAGGCTGTTGGCCGGCATGGAGGATGTCGAGCTGGTGGCAATCGTCGATCCGGCCGAGGAGCAGCGGCAAGAGGTCGCCGGCAAATATTCCGCGCTGGCCCTGGCCGACCATCGGCAGCTTTTTGGGCGAGTAGACGGGGCGATTCTGGCCGCTCCGACGGTGTGGCATCAGGCGGTGGGAAACGATTGCCTGGCCGCCGGCCTGCACTTGTTGATCGAAAAGCCGCTGGCGGCGGATGCCGCGGCGGGTGACAGCCTGGTTCGCATGGCCCGTCAGCATGGCGTTGTCTTGCAAGTGGGCCATGTCGAGCGGTTCAATCCAGCTTTCGTGGCGGCCCAGCCCTACTTGTATGGGGCCAAGTTCGTTCAAGCGGCACGGTTGGGAACCTTCGCCGGCCGCTCGACCGATATCGGCGTCGTACTCGACCTGATGATCCACGATATCGACCTGATACTCTCCTTTGTCCGCTCGCGCGTGGTTCAGGCCGATGCATTGGGACTGTCCATCCTCGGCAAGCGCGAGGATGTAGCCCACGCCCGGCTGGTGTTCGAGAATGGCGCGGTGGCCACGCTGGAAGCTTCTCGCGTCAGCCCGCGGGCCGAACGCCGCATGGGTGTATGGTCGCCGTCTGGATTTGCCTCGCTCGACTTTGCGGCGCGGACTGCCAGCCTGATCCGCCCCTGCGACCGGGTCAAGTCGCATCAGTATGACGTAGACGAACTCTCCGCCGCGGAGCGACTGTGCGTCAAGGACCGCCTGTTTGAGGAACTGCTGCCCGTTGAGCCGTTGGCCATTGAGCCGCAAGACCCACTAACCGCCGAATTGACTGATTTTGTTTCGGCCATTCGCCGCGCACGCGCACCGCGTGTCACGGGCGAACAAGGCCGCGAAGCGCTCTCCGTGGCCGAACTGGTGCTCGATTCCATCGAACGGCATGCCTGGGAAGGGCACCCCGCCGGGCTGCGCGGGCCGCAACTGACACCGGGCGAAAGCGTCATTCCGGCACCGCATTTTCTGTCTCGCCCGGCAACGGTTAGCACACCGTGGCGCGAGGCGGGTTAGGGTTCTCCTGTAGGAGGCGATTCTATCTCCGATTGGTGCGTGTTGCACCGTTCTCATCGGCGATGGAATCGCCTCCTATAAACACAGGCAGGCAACCCTACGCCAAATCGCGGTCTTCAAACAAGAATAACGCGCCGACCAGCGCAAACAGCGTGTAGATGGCGGCGTAGGCGGTGGTCCAGCCCAAATAGAGTTTGGGGATGGGCATATCTCGAAACACCGGCGGGTTGATGTTGAAGTGGTCCAGGTTCGGGACCACCACGGCGATTAATTGGGCCACAAATCGCACCGGTTCCAGCCCCGCCTCCGTCGATTGCACCAGCAGCGGCAGCAAGTGCCCCAGTATGTACACCGACAGGCAGATAATCAGGTTGGGCAGCATCGGCAGCCGGGTGGAAATGGCCACGATAATCGACACCAGCATCACCACTTCCAGGAAGGACACAAAAAGATATGGCGTGATCATCTTCACCTCGGCCAGGCACTGCGCGACGGTGGGGGGCTCTTGGGAATTCTCGCGGGCGTCGTAAGCTACCTTTTTCGACACCGTGCAAAGAAAAACCACGCCTAGTATCAAAAACATGGCCGCCACGGGGACCAGCACTCCCAAAAACTTGCCCAGAATAAATTGCAAACGGCTGACCGGCTTGGAAAGCAAGGTCAATGCCGTGCGTCCCTCGATCTCCTCGGCAATCGCCAGGCTGGCGGTCCACAGCCCCAGGAACATCGACAACAATTTGATCGTTGTCACCCCGGACGACTTCAGCATCTTGATATCTTCGCCGAAGGTGTTGTACGGGATAAACGTAGAAGCGACCAGCAAGGCCGTACCGATCAGCAACAACACCAAAAACAACGGTTGCGAGATCGACTCCTTGGCGGTCGTCTGCATGATCGCCGCCAGCTTGGGGGCCACTTCACGGAAGCCCATGAACGCCAGATACAAGCCGAACGCGACCAAAGCCGCCCAGCCAAAGATCCAGCCGAGCGGGTCGATCCAGTTAGAAACTACTACGGCAAGCGTCATGGGCGGGTCGATGCGTTGGAGAATGCGTGACAGAAGAAAGCCGACTGCATGAAGTTATCAGGCCGGCTAATGTTGGCTATCTAGTATTTGATCGTGAATCGCTTCCATTCGCCCGTGGCGTGGCCTGATTGCATGTCGGCGGCGTCAATGTAGCGTTCGAGGGTAATACGCACGGCGTGGAGGAAATGTTCAAGCTCGGTCGATTCGCCCTCGGCGGTGAGCAAAACACCCCCGTTGGGCAAGTTTTGCACAAAACCCGCCACGGCAAATCTGGCGGCTAAATCGTGGACCGTAGCACGAAAACCGACTCCCTGGACATGCCCGGAGTAACGCACCGTGCAACGCTCGTTCATGTTCCGGTTCTTGGCTGGCAGTCACCAATTGCCCCCTTCCTTAATCCGCCAGTATAAGGACCATATCGCCCGGTCGCCAGCGTTTGGCAAAGCAGTACGGGGCCAGTGGCCCACGGAAATTGGAGAAGGCGACTCCGTCACCGTGGAGCCCCAATTGCCGGATTCGTACGAATGGCGGTTCGGTAACAGCCTGGGTCATTTGCCGGGTGATGGTTTTTCATCCTCTGCCTTGAGCTGTTGCAAAGCCTTATCCAGGTCGCCCTTGGCCTCGGCGCTGACCGTAGGATACCGTAGATCCAGGTGACGGATACGATAAGCGATGATGTCGGCCACGCAGGCCCTGGCGAACCACTTTTTGTCGGCGGGAATTACGTACCAGGGGGCATCTTTGGTGCTGGTGGCCTGGAGCATTTCCTCGTAGGCGTGCTGGTATTCGTCCCAATAGGCCCGCTCGCGCAGGTCGGCGGCGGAAAACTTCCAGTGCTTTTCGGGGTTTTCCAGCCGTTCCAAGAACCGTTCCCGCTGTTCCTCGCGCGAGACATTCAAGAAGAACTTGATGATGCACACATTGTTGTGTGAGTTGGTCCGCTCAAAGGCATTGATATCCTCAAACCGGGCTTGCCAGACGTCTTTCAACGGGGCGCTGCGCTGTTTGCGGGACAGCCATTGCTGGTCGAGAAACTCCGGATGAACCCGCACCACCAGGACTTCCTCGTAATACGAGCGGTTGAAAATGGCGATCTGTCCGCGGGCCGGGGCAATCCTCATGGGCCGCCACAAAAAGTGATGCAGCCGCTCTTCGTCGCTGGGGGCCTTAAAGCTGTGGACCGCCACCCCCTGCGGGTTGACGCCCGACATGACATGCTTGATGGTGCCATCCTTTCCGGCGGCATCCATGGCCTGAAAAATCACAATCACCGAGTACTCTTTGCTGGCCCACAACAGTTCTTGGGCATCGGCCAGCAGCGAGACATCTTCCAACAAGGCCGCATGGGCCTGCTTCTTGTTCTTAAAGTCCGACGTGAACCTGGGGTCGTGATCCTTGAGCGAGAGCTTTTTTCCAGGTTCAACCAGAAAAGGCGTATGATCGATGCGGTGCGTGGACATGGGCCGGCTTGAATGATGGAGAGGATAGCGAAGAGGCCAAGGCCATCCGCCCATCATAGTTGGCAAAGCCCGCCGGGGCGAGGATTGCACTGCCACACCGCCACGAAGAACCCGTCGGCCTGGCCGCGCGGAGTTGTCCGTCCGGCGGCAACCACAAGGGGAGGAAGACGTTCCAACCGAGCCTAGCGGAAAGTGTATCCGCGTTGCTCCAACGGCGGGCTATTTTCCGCGTACGACAATTTCGCCAATCATTGCCAGAACGGCACAGAATCCAAGACTAACCACGGTCTGAATGAGGTGGACGGGCATGATGGTTCCCAATGAGTCGGTACATCGATGTGCATCCTTGGGTGAGGCTAAACCATCCTTGCCTTGCACTCTCATCGGAAAACCATCAACGGCTGCTGCAAGATTCAGCCCGGCTGCCATTCGCCGTGAAGAATTGGATCAGAATCCGCACGCCCAACAGTTTGCCTACGCCGTGCAAACGATACGCAAGCAGGCCCCACGTCGCACGTTTGCACCGGTTGTAGGCCCGCGGAAAGGATGAAGGCGGAAGGATGAAGGATGAAAAAGGGCGAGTCGGATGGGGCGATTGCTGGCTGGGGTGAAGGGTGCCTGGGTCTGACCAACGGGAAGGCCCAGCGGAGTTGTATTCCAACCAGAGAAGCCGATAGACACCGCACCAGGGCAAACCGGTTGGAACACCAACTCCGCTCTCGCCATGCGCTGCGCTTCTGACCCAGCCACCTGTCGCCAAGGGCCAAGCTGACGGCTGACAGCTTCTCCGCTGACAGCTTGCCGCGCTTTGCGAGGTTCCTTTACTCCCGTGTAATCTTCTTCCAACGGATATCGCGCAGGGCCGCGGTGGTACACCACGAACAGATTCCCAGCGGCTTGGACTTGGCGACCTCGGGCCGGATCGACAGTTCTCGCCCGGCGGTGGCGAAGTCCACCACGGTCTCGCCGTCGATGGCCGCCACGATCCGGTCTTTGGTAACGGTTAGCCGAATGCGGTACCAACGCTGGCGTTCAAAACCCATCACCTTGCGGGTCTCGTTGCGGGCGGCATCCTTGCCATCGATGCTGGAGAGGCCGACGACCGCGCCCCCCCAGCCGCCGACGATCAAACTGCAAGGCGAGTCGCCCACCGGAAAGGTCAACCCGCAGAAGAAATCGTTGCCATCCACGCGCATGGCTTCCAACGTCAGCTCGTAATCGGACTGGGGAAAATCCTTGGTCCAGGTCACGCCGTTGCAGCCGTCGGTAAAGCCAATCTTAATCGCCTTGTCTTGAACTTCCACATCGGCGGCGGTACCGAACTCGCTCTGCTTCCAGCCCGCCAGCGATTCGCCGTCGAACATTTTGGTCCACTCGCCCGCATCATCGGCCGCTTGCTCCAATTTGCGCCAGCGGATATTGCGCAAAGCAGATGAGGTGTACCACGAGGCAATCCCCAGCGGGCGGACCGGTTCTTGCTCCCACCAGACGGAAAACTTCTTGCTCTCTGTCGGCAGATCAATGACTTGCTCGTCGCCAATCCAGACGCCGATGTGGGCGTCTGCCACCCGCAACCGCACGGTATACCACTTTCCGTTCTCGAATTTCTGGAAGTGAGTGGTCTGGTTCTCCACGGCGCTTTGGTCGTCAACGTTGGAGAGTCCGACCACGCCGCCTCCCCAGCCGCCGACAATCAGCGTGCATGGAGAATCGCCCACGGGAAAGGTCAGCCCGCAGAAAAAGTCTTGCCCCTCGACGCGCATCGCCTCCAGCGACAGTTCGTAGCCGCTCGTGGGAAAGTCCTGCTTCAAGCGAATGCCGGTGGCCGGTTCCCCCTTGTTCAGCCGCAAGTGGCCATCGTCCACGTAGACCTTGCCATGCTGGGCGAAAGATGTCTTGGCTTTTTCCAGAACCTCCCAGCCGTCGAGAGTCTTGCCGTCAAACAGCGATTGCCAGCCATCCGCCGCTTCATCCGTGGCAGCCTCCTCCGCACCACGGGCCGTTCCCCCAATCCACAAGCACCCCAACAATGCCAACAAGGTAATAACGGGCGAACGGCCAACAATCGGGCAACGAGACATGGCGGCACCGGCGGGGTTAACGAGGCTTTTTCAGGTGATGGACCCTTACGAATGCACGAACTGCCAGGCGTTCGACCCTGCAACGGTCGAGAGCAGCTCTTGGACCGCGCACCATGCAATCGTGGTTGTGCATCGACCGCGAAACAGAGCCAGTTTACACGCCGAAACCCCGTCATGACCAGAGTTGCACCCTCGCCTGACCGTTTCTCTTTAGCCGCCGGCGTCGGCGGAGAGGATCAATAGCGCGTCGCCAGATTGCAGCGGCGTGTCGGGGTCCGACAAGAAGCGTTGGCCGTTGAGATTGGCCAGGTAGCCCGGCCTCAGCCGCGACGGCAGCAGGCAAGTCTCGGCCAGCGCAGGAAAACGCGTCGCCAGTTCGGCCAATACTTGGCGCAGCGAATCGCCAGCCACCGTGGCCGAGGCCACGCCGGCACGTTGCCGCGGAATGCCAAAAAATTCAACCTGAATCGAC
Organism: Pirellulales bacterium; assembly: GCA_050247075.1. Lineage (GTDB taxonomy): Bacteria > Planctomycetota > Planctomycetia > Pirellulales > JBFWUW01 > JBFWUW01. Next base: position 40,394 of record JBFWUW010000046.1, read on the forward strand.
ATGTTCCGCCTACAAAAAGCTGGAGGCGGCTCGCGCAAAACGGGCCGCCTCCAGCGTATGGTTTAGAGATCAGGAAAAATTCCCAAACACATTCGGTTACGGATACGCGCTCTCTTTCTTCTTCGTCTTTTGCAGGTCGCGCGGGTTGCGCTTCTTGAACAGTTCGCTGGTGGCCGTACCGTGCGATTTGTGCGGGCGCGTCTTGTCGGTGGTGTACGGTGGGAAGTCCTTGGCATCGACCGAGCGGCCGAACTCAATCACGCGGTTGGGGTCTTTCCAACCCATGTGGTCCAGGAATTTCTCCATCGTGATCACTTCCACGCCCAGCAGCTTGGCTTCTCTTTGAATCTGGGTGAACCCCTTGTCCGGGGCCGTCTTGGGCGGCTTACCGATAATCAGGTAGCGAGTATTCATCGTCAGCCCTGGCCCGGCGATCTTGCCGTCCTCGGTGACTTCGGCATCGATGAGGCTGCCACGCAAGGTAATCAAGCTCTTAATCATCTCCGCATCGGAGAGTTCATCACCGTTGAAGTCCATGAAGCCGGCCAGGGCAAACCGTTCGGCGCGGCCAGGGTGCCACAGCGGCGTATAGATCTGGTCGCCCGGCACGATGGGGTCTGAGATGGAGTCTTGAAGAATACGGGCCTCGGCCAGGTGTTCGCCCAAGATTTGGACAACTTCAATCTTGGCCTTTACATCGTTGCGGGCGACGCCGTTTTCGTCGTGCCCCCAAACGCTAAAGCCCAACTGGGTGGGGAGTGCATCGGCCCGGCCCAGGTTGATCCAAACCGTCCCCGTGGTTTGGTTAATCCAGCGGATCTCGCCATCGGCCACTTCAAACGACTCGTTCTGAATGTCCTTGATTTTCTCGCCTTGGGCATCGTTGACTTGGGTCAACTTGCTGATATCGGTGAGATAGTCTTTCACCTTGGCTGCGTGGTCGGCCTGAATGGTGACGATTTGCTCGTCGAGGGCCTTCTTTTGGCTGGCCAGATTCTCGCGTTCCTTGACGTGGTCCTCGTCTTGCTTTTTGAACTCGTTCTGAGCGTCAATCAGGCGTTGCGCGGCAGCCATGGCTTCATCTTTTTGGGCTTTGACCAGACTGTCGGTATTGGCCTCGATCTCGTCGATGCGGGTGCGCATGGCCGTTAGTTCCACGCGTTCTTGCTTGCGCTCTTCGTCGGCCTTGATGAAATTCTCTTTCAGGGTGGCCAACGCACCGCGATAGTTGCGGTCGGTCAGGGGCAAGGCACTGGCAAAATCGTCCATACTGGTGTTGAAATCGGCGGTTACTTTGTCCACCGTGTCGGAATTGTCGGCTCCGATCATGGTCTTCAACTGGGCGATCTCGTCCAAGACGGCTCGCAAGTCGTTAGCGGCCTTGCTGGCCTTGGCGGAGTCCTCGACCGATTTCTTGCTGGCCTCCTCAGACTCCTTGAAGAACATGAAGGTCGTAATGCTCAACACAATGGTGAGTATCACGAAGATAATGACTGCAATCTGCAATCCCTGATGTTCGCCGCTGCGTGCCATGGCTCTGTTACTCCACTGCTGACACTTGGTGGGGCGGAATCGTCCCAACGTGCTGAATGCCGGCGACCCGTTCCGAAAGGTCAACCGAGAAATGCCTCATCTCATGTGAGTTCTGGTTAGCTAGCAGCAGCCTTGAATACCGATTGGCTGCGGATGACGCTCATTCGCCGTATGCTCGACAGAAGACGTAACTCCATCCTAAATCCAGGCTTGAGGACGGTCAACAAAAAAGTGGCGTTTCCCAGGTGCGTTGGCCCCGCAGTCGCCCAATTCCCCCCCTCGCAGTCTATTTTCGCAGGCACGGCTCCCAAGGCCACCAGAAAACCGGGCATCGGGCCAACCATTGTGTCGTAAAGCCTCTTAAAATAAGCTCTTAGCCATACTGCGCGATTCATTTACCTCGGTTTCGATCGATCCCACGATGGCCGATCATGTCCCCACGCCCGACTCGGGTAAACCCAAGAGCGACGACCAGATCCGCGCGGCGCTCCAGGCAATTCGACGTGAACCGCACGAAGCCAGCCCGGCGGGACCGCAAACCAACGGCATGGGCCCAGACGAGAGATTTGCCGTGGCCTCGTTTTATGAAGCAGACAACGCACGGCTCTTTCAAGCCCGTCTGTTGAGCCTAGGCGTTCTCTCGCGCAGCGAAAGCAGCCGTGGCGAGACACGCATTTTGATCGATCTGGCCGATCGTGAAAAAACATTGACCAGCCTGGCCGAACATCTCCGCGAATCACCGAATTTGCGCTTACCACGCAACAACCGCGGCCTGGACTTTGCCCTACTTGGTGGTGCAATTGGCCTGGTCATCGGGTTAGTGCTGTTCTCCACACCGGCTTTGATCGTCAAGAAAATCGCGATCTTATTCATCGTGACCGCCATTGGCGGACTGACTGGTTTAGAGATCGGATTGCTGCACGAAAACCTGCGCCGCCACCGTAGGTTTCAGTTTGGCATGCGGGAATTCTTGGTCCTGGCGATCATTCCAGCGCTGATGCTGTTGTTTTGGCGGATCGTGCGCGAAGAGTTGCGTTAGCGGATCGCCAGATCAAACCGTGGAGCGACGGCTCAGCAATCCCAACACAGCGACAAACAGCGCGGCACCGATAATCGACCAGACCACGGGAAAGGAGCGTCCGCCCACTTGAATCGACAGAATCTCAGCCATGCCGACCTGACCGGCGATCCAACTCCCCAGCAGCGCCCCGATTAAGCCGAGGGCGATCGATACCAGGCAGCCGCCATGAGAGTAGCCCACGATGGCCTGCGCCACACCGCCGCATACTCCAGCGATGAGCAGTAGCAAGAGAAAGCCAAGCATTGGATGTTCCCCTCTTTCAAATGGGTGTGACAAATCCGCCAACCGGGCGGTTGCAGCGCGTTCAATCTGGCTTAAGAAGTACCAAGTTTCGCGCCCGTAATGGGGGTGCGGGCCGGCGGATCACTGCAAGGAAAAGATTCCTCGCTCGCTTCTTGCACCATGTCCTTAGCTTCCGCGGCGGAGGCCGCGGCCCCCAGTTTCTGCATGGCCTGGCCACAACATTCCAGCGACATACATGATGCATCGCACTGGCATCCCACGGTTACTTGCAGCTCCATGCCGCATTTTTCGCAGCGATAATGGTCGCCCGGTTGGGGGTGGCTGGCCGTTGCCGCGCCGCTGGCCGCCGAGGCCTTGGATTTAGTTGCCATCGTTGTGGACTCCTATTGGTATCGCCCCGCTTGCAGTCAATGCAATCATCATGCCAAGCAAGCAGAAACGGCGGATGGAATTCGCGAAATTGGCTAAAAAGCGATCGTCCGTGGCGGCCGAGGAAGCAATGCCAGCGAGGCCCGTCGCGTGCTTCATTTCGGCGCAGTACCACGCGCGGTTGTCGTTTATGCTTGGCCTTCTAAACCAATGCCGTCAACTCCTCGCCAGCCTGGAACGGATTCCGTGGTACACGCAACGACGCCAAATCGCCCGCGCGCGCAGGACCGGCCGCTCGGCCTGGCCGCTGGGCCGGTCCCAGGAACTCCTCGGCGCCGCTTTGGCTGGCCGTGGTTGGTGAGCCTGTTGCTGTTGGCCGCCGCTTGCGCCGTGGTTCCCTGCGATGTGGCGGTGTCGGCCTGGTTTCGGCGCGTGCCGCAAGACTGGCTGAACCGTTTTGAATGGTTTGGACATGGCAGCGGCCTGGTGCTGATTGCCTTGGCGATCGCCTCCTTGGAAGTGGGTGGCTGGCGGCGGTTGCCGCGACTGGCCGTCAGCGTGCTGGGGGCCGGCCTGGCCGCCAATGTTGTTAAGCTGACGGTGGCCCGGACTCGTCCCCGCACGCTCGATCTGGCGGCGGCTAGCGCGGGGGAGACTTTCGTCGGTTGGTTTCCGTTTCTGGCGGGCGGAAGCGGCCATCAAAGTTTCCCCTCGGCCCACTCAACCGTGGCGGCTGCTTTGGCAGTGGCCCTTAGCCTGGCCTACCCGCGGGGCAAGTGGCTGTTTGGCGGACTGGCGTTCTTGGCCTGTCTGCAACGGGTGGCTTGCCAGGCGCACTTCGCCAGCGACGCTTTGTGCGGCGCAGCCCTCGGTTGGTCGGTGGCTTGGCTGGTGGCCGGGGCGTACGGCCGACAGCGGGCGGCTACTTGGGCGCGTTCTCCAGCAGCCAATCCTCCAGCATGATGTGTTCCACGTAGGGGGCGCGCAACAGGGCCGTGCGGTTGGAGAGTACCTTCGCCAGCCAGGGACGCTGTGCCATGCCGGCGGCGGCCCGCATGCCGTAGCTGCTGAAGGATCGTCCAGCCAGTTGCTGTTCGATGTTGTCGGCCAGCCGTTTGAACGTGGCCGGGATCAGGTTTGCCTCTGGGCCGACGTGGATATAGGTATCGACCCCGACCACCAGCGATTCGGCGATGGCATCCCACAGCCGTTGCGGCTCGTCGATCCAACGGTTGAGCAAGTCGCGGCTGTTGTAGTCGTTATAGCTGCACTTGCCCGTCACTAGCGACAGCACGGGTGGCAACGGTGCCGTCAGCCCGCGGCGGATGGTGTGCATCATCATGGCGGCCCGGTTGGGGATGTTGCGTTCCCACAGGATGGGCGTATGCAGCGGCGGCCAATGGTATTGGTTGGTCCGCAGATGGACCTCATCCGGCAGAACCTCGTGCATCCGCCGCTTGAACCGCTCGACCGTGTCGCGCTGTCCCAGCAGCAGCACCGTATTGGGTGATAGATAGGCCGAAATGCCGATCACGCCCGCCCCCTCGCGATTGAGTTCCACGCACAGCCGGCCGATGGCATCGCGGTCGAGCGCCGGCCCGCGTGAGAAGACGACACCCATTGAAACGTCGCGGGCCAACTCGGCGCATTCCATGCTCATGGCCAAGAGGGGTGTCAGAACGTCTTGCATGCGGTAGACGCCCGCCGCCGCCAAGGCCGCCATTTCGCCCAGGCTGTAGCCAAACGCCAATTTGGAACGGCTATAGTCGATATCGAAGAAATCGTGCAGCAGACGGATTTGCGCCAGTTCCACCGCCACGATGACGGCCACATCCTCGGGGAATGTCTCCAGCGAGGTCGGGTGTTGCTCGCGAACCCGCTGCACCAGATCGACCGGGCGCTTCACGGCCGCGGCGCACAATTGCGAGGCTTCGCCCAGCAGTTCTTGCAACGTTTTTTCGTAGGCCGGCACGGCCAGCAATTCGTGGCTGCGCCCCTGGTTGGTAATGTTGTAGCCGCGAAAGGCAAATGCCGTCGTGCCGATCCGGTCTCGCAGGGTGCCGCTGCTCATGGGATGTTCTCGCCCTATTGGGCCATGTTTCCGCGGGAAACCTTGGCTGCCTTGTCGCTGCATCGGCCGGGGACTACAAACAACTGTAATTCCCTTTCATGTTTTTGCGCAGGATGGGCCGGGATGCAACCCGCCGCAAGCCAACAATTACTAGGACAAACGGCCGTTGTGACCGGTTCGTCGGGGGGCATTGGCCGGGCCATGGCCCTGGAATTGGCCGCGGCCGGGGCCGATGTCCTGGTTCACGGGCGGTCGCGGCGGCAGGCTGCTGACAGCGTAGCGGCGGAAATCGCGGCCCTGGGCCGTCAGTCGCACGTTATCTTGTGCGACCTGGCCGACGGTCAGCAGCACGCTCCCCTGGTCGAGGCAGCTTGGCAATGGCGAGGGGGGGTCGATATCTGGATCAACAACGCCGGGGCCGACGTACTGACGGGCGAACCGGCCAAATGGCCTTTCGAACGCAAGCTGGCGGAATTGTGGCAGGTCGACGTCACGGCCACGCTGCGGCTGTCGCGCATGGCCGGCGCACACATGCGGCAGCGCGGCAGCGGCGTCATCCTCAATATCGGTTGGGACCAGGCCGAACAAGGCATGGCCGGCGATAGCGGCGAGCTGTTCGCCGCCACCAAAGGGGCCGTCATGGCTTTCACCCGCAGCCTGGCCCAATCGCTGGCACCCCAAGTACGCGTCAACTGCATCGCACCCGGTTGGATACGGACAGCCTGGGGCGAAAACGCCTCCTCCGCCTGGCAAGAACGAGCGCAGCAAGAATGCCTTCTAGCCCGTTGGGGAACTCCGGAAGACGTAGCCCGCACCTCCCGCTTCCTCTGTTCGCCCGACGCCGCGTTCATCACCGGCCAGGTATGGAACGTCAACGGCGGCTGGAAGAGGGCAGAGCAGAAGTAGTTTTCAGTTTTCAGTGTTCGGTTTTCAGTTTTCAGTTTTCAGTTTTCAGTGTTCAGTGTTCGGTGTTCGGTGTTCGGTGTTCAGTTCCGCGAATATCTGACGGCTTCTCCGCTGACAGCTTTTCGCCTTCATCCTTTCGCCTTCCGCCTTTCCTCCCATGTCTATCTTCGATCGCTTTCGTCTGAACGGCAAACGACTTTTTATTACGGGTGGCAACCGTGGGCTGGGGCGCGAGATGGCGCTGGCGGTTGCCGACGCCGGGGCCGACGTGGTCTTGGTAGGCCGCGACGCTGAAAGTTTGGCGGCCACGGCTGCCGACATCCAAGCGTTGGGCCGCGACGCGCAGATCATTCAGGCCGATGTGGGCCAGCCCGCTGGTTGCGAAGCGGCTTGCCGGCAGGCACTCGATGAGTTCGGCCCGATCGATATCGTCATCAACAATGTCGGCGGCAGGCGGATCAACATACCCACGGAAGAGATGCCGCTGGAGACGTGGCGGGAGATCATGGACCTGAACCTGACCAGCACGTTTCTGTGTACCAAGTTGCTGGGGGGCGCCATGGTCGCCCGCGGCAGCGGAGGACGAATCATCAATATCGCCTCCATCTCTGGCATGGTGGCCAACCGGGGCATTGCTGGCCGCAGCTATGAGACTTCCAAGGCCGCGGTGATCCAATTCACGCGGGCCGTGGCGGCCGATTGGGCACCGCACGGTGTAACAGTCAACGCCATTTGCCCCGGCGGATTCATGACTGCCCCCAACCAACGTTGGGCGCGCGACAATCCCGAAGTCATCGAGACCTTCAAAACCCTCATTCCCGCCGGCGACTTCGGCCAACCCGAGGATCTCGGTCCCCTGGCCGTCTACCTGGCCAGCGACGCCAGCCGGTACATGACCGGCGCGGCCCTCGTCATCGACGGAGGGTATACGTTGTGGTGAAGAGAGGCGTGAGGGATGAGGCGTGAGGCGTGAGGCGTGAGGCTTGAGGGATGAGGGATGAGGCTTGAGGGATGAGGTTTGCGGGTTGAGGCTTGAGTGTTCGGTGTTCGATGTACGTTGTCCGGTTCCGCGATTAGCTGACAGCCTCTCCGCTGACAGCTTTCATTCCTTATTCCTCATACCTCATACCTCATACCTCATACCTCATACCTCATACCTCAAGCCTCACTTCCTCTGCCGATACAACCTCAAATCAACTACGCCTTCCATCGCTGCCTGGTCGAGCGGGATTTGCAGGAACTCCACGATTTGCGCGATGGCGGGTTGGGGCTGGGTAACGAGCCTTGAGTAGCTCACGTCGAGGATTGTGAAGTGGGATTGGGCGGCCGCCCAGGTGTCGAACTGTTTTAGTTCCTGGCGGAAGAGTTCAGCCATTTGCCCGTCGTCGGTGGTGATGGTCTGGCCGGCCCGTTGCAACATGGCGCGCTGCGATGCCAGCACCTCGTCCAAGTTCCGCCGCATGAACAGCACGCGGTAATCGCAGGCGTGCGGCAAGTCGTACAGCAGACGGTAGACCATCTTGACGGCCTTGCCGTCGGCCTGATCCAGCCAAGAGGCGTCGCGCCGGGTCTGCTTGACCGGCTCGAATTCGTAAAAGCCGCCTGGGTTATCACCGTTGGCGGCGCGTTGGCCATCGGCCAGCAGCGGCATTCCGCCGGCGTGCAGCATGCGCATCATCATCGACGTGCCCGACCGCGGCAAGCCGCTGACCACCGTCACCTGGGGCCGGGTAGCAGACATGGAACTAGCTGAAGAAATTCTCGCCGAACAGATTCAGCGGCGGCTGCGTCTGCACATCCATATCGCCGCGGACCTCGGTCTGGCAGGCCAGCCGCATGGTATCTTCGTTACCGATGTAGGCAAACGACGGCTTCAACCGCAGTTTTTCCATCAGGCCCATCGGGCTGGCGTGGTCCATTCCCTTCACGATATTCACGCGGCACGCGCCGCATTGGGCCAGTCCGTGGCAGTTGAGGAGCTTATGCACATGGGGGTAAAGCTGAATCCCGGCCTTGATCGCCTCTTGGCGGAGATTGGCGCCTTCCGGCACCTGGACCTGTTTCTTTTCGTTGACGAAATTGACAATGGGCATGGCAAGCGGCTTCCTGGGATCAATCCGCGACAGCGGTACTGGCAAAAATCATAACGCCTGATGGGCTGCCTTGCCAGCCGCCAATTGCGGCGGGCGGCAATTGCGCCGCAAGCAGCCTTCCTTGACAAAGTTTAGCGGGTCGACTAACTAAAGATACGATTTGTCGTGTTCCCCCGCGAGCCTGCCGTTTCCCCCGGCGGCAGACGGCCAAACGTGCGGTTGGACCGGCCCTCCCAAACAGATACGAAAGGTTTGATGAATGGCTCTCGCGGCAGTCTACGAAGCTTGTTCCGATCCTATCGGTGTTGCGGCGTGGGCCAGCCCGGTGGAGCTTATCGTGCCGCCAGTTCTGGCAAGTGACGACGATGACGATGACGGAGAAGAGGAAAGCGGCGACGACGACGAAGACAGCGGGGAAACCATCGAACATGGCGATGATTTCGACGACGATCAGGACGATGACTTCGATGACGACTTTGACGACGAATTTGATGAGGACTTTGACGACGAACTCGACGAAGACTTTGAAGAAGATGATACCGCCGATGCGCCCGCGGGGGACGACGACGATGAAGACATAGAAGTAGACGACGAAGACCTTTAGTGGCGGCCCCGCGGCCAACACCGACGTGGCGGGCGGAGTGGACGTGCCGCTAGCATCGTGTTTCAGGGGTGCAAGGATGACCCTGGGCGCGGCCTTGTATCAGATATTATTCTTTAACCTCGGCAGCCAGGCGGCATAGGAAGGATCGATCGCTTTATGTCGAACCCGTCGGACAATTCAGCCAGCGAACCGCGCGAGGGCGATCTCGCCCGCAATGTCGAGCGCCTGGCCGACCGCAGCCAGTTGGACTTTGATATCGAGTTCTTCGGCCGCGTGCTGGCCAGAAGCCCCTTCTACCTGGATGTGCTTCGTTGCCAGGCACCCCTGCTATCGCGCAAGGGCCTGCACGAGCAAGCCTTGCAGGTCGAGCGGCGGCTGGTTTCGCTGCGTCCCTATGACGGCGTGGCCCATTACAACTTGGCTTGCCGCTTGGCGCTGGCCCAACAACCGCGCGAAGCAGTCGCGGAGCTGGGACTGGCCCTGGAATGCGGTTACGACGACTTCGACTATCTGGAGGCCGATGCCGATCTGGAAAGCGTCCGCCAGCAGCCAGAGTACCAGCAGTTGCTGCGCCAGCACGGCGTGACAGGCTGAACCGCACGCCATCCATCCCCCTCGCCAAGATGGGCCCTTCACCATGTTGCACTTGGCCGCGCAGATTGAAGAAGCCGTGGCGGCCATTCGCCGCCAATGGCAGCATGTCCCCCACGCCGGCATTATCCTGGGGACGGGCCTGGGCGGACTGGCCGCCCAGATCGAAGTCGAAAGCTCGTTCTCTTACGCCGATTTGCCCCACTTTCCGCAATCGACCGCCACCAGCCATGCCGGCCGACTGGTCTGCGGCAAACTGCAAGGGCTGCCCGTGTTGGCCATGGAAGGCCGGTTTCATGCCTACGAAGGCTATACCCACCAGCAACTCACCTTTCCCGTGCGGGTGATGAAAGCCTTGGGGGCCGGCCTGTTGATCGTCTCCAACGCTTGCGGCGGCATGAACCCGCAATACACCCGCGGCGATATCATGGTCATCGACGACCATATCAACCTGATGGGCGGCAACCCCTTGATCGGCGTCAACGATGACCGGTTGGGGCCCCGCTTTCCCGATATGTGGCAGCCATACGATCCGCTGCTGATCGAACGGGCCTTGCGGATCGCCCAGCAAGAAGGCTTTACCGCGCATCGCGGCATCTACGTGGCCGTGACCGGGCCTAACCTGGAAACGCGGGCCGAGTACCGTTTTCTACGGACGATTGGGGCCGACGTGGTGGGCATGTCCACCGTGCCGGAAGTGCTGGTCGCCGTCCACGCCGGCATGCGGGTGCTGGGGCTGTCAATCGTGACCGATCTCTGCCTGCCCAACTCCTTGCAGCCCGTGAATATCGAGGAGATCCTCGCCACGGCCGCCGTGGCCGAACCGCACCTGCGCAAGATCGTGCTGGGCGTGCTGGCGGATGAGCGGTTGTAGGAGGCGTTTCCAACGCCGATTGAATCGCTATCACTCAAACGTGATCTCAATCTGTTCCTTGGTCTCGGCCTTGAGGTACTTGCTGATCGGTTTCGTTTTGAGTTTGGCCGCTATCTCGTCGCGGTCCACGATCTCCTCCATGTCCATCATGGCCTTGAAGGCGGCCTTGTCGCCGAACAGGCCCCCCACATCCATTTGCAGCAACCCCACCGCCTTCTTGGAAGGGCTGACGAAACTGGCGTCGCTGGCGGTGATGGTTCCTTCGACCTGCACCTGCAGTTGGACTTTCATTCCTTCAAATAACGCTCCCATGGCTTGCACCATTTCCACCGGCGGACGGTCTTCTTTCTTGCCACCCTCCTGCGCCGGATTCATCGGGGGCATCGTGATCACCAGCGTTCCGTCGGCGTACTCAAACTTGACTTGATCATCTTTCTTGGGCTGCGGTTCCGCCGGTTCCTCGCCTGGCGCGCCCGGCGCGTCGGCATTGGGCATCGGCTTGACCTTGAGGTTGTTCACGTCCTCAAACGCGTACACGATTTCCACGCCTTTCCATTCGCCGCGGTCTGGCAACGCTTTGACCGATTGCACGGTCACGCCTTCGCCCATCTCCGTAGCGGCTTGCTCCGCCTTGGCCTTTTCCTGATCGATCTGCCCGGGACCGTTCACCTTAACTTCTGGCCCCAAGTCCGGCAGCTTGGTGTACAGCACTTGCCGCACGGTGCCGCTGCCGTCTGTCTTAAGGTGTACGGTGGTCTTGGAGTCGATGCAGCCAGCGATGAATGGCAGCAACGCCAGCCCCAGCAGACATGCGCGCGAATTATTGGTCATGGTAGGTAAATCCTTGTTGCGGGAATGTCGCGGCAGTTCGCCAACAACCAATGGCCCAGCCGGAATGAGCAAGGCTACTATCAAACACCTGGCCTTGTGCTTGGAGTGTAAACCCCTGGCCATGCCGAGGAAAGCCATTTTCAACTGGCGGGCGGCCGATTTTTGGCGTGGCATCGGCCGACCGTTGCCAGTCGCCGGCAGGCGCGTCAAGATCAGGGCCGCGTAGGAGATGGCTCCCGCGCCCGGTTCGCCAACTGACATGCATAAGGCTGCCCCCATGCCCGAACGAGTGGTCTACATCAGCGGCCAGTTTGTCCCCGAGAGCCAAGCCACGATCTCCATTTTCGATTCGGCCGTGATGCTGGGGGACACCGCCACCGAGTCTACCCGCACCTTCAAGCAACAGCCGTTCAAACTGCCCGAGCATATCGGCCGATTATACAAATCGCTGAAGATCATGCGGATTGATCCGGTCCTTTCGCCCTCGGAAATGCTGCGAGTCACTCTGGAGACGGCCGAACGCAACTATCCCTGCTATGGCCAGGATGACTCGTGGATCGTCCATAACGTCTCGCGGGGCGAATTTCATCCGGCGGGCGATCCCTCGCGGCCGCGGCGGGCCACGGTCTTGATTCACACCGCCCCGATGAACCTGGATTATTGGGCGGAGTTCTACGTCCGCGGCTGCCATGCCGTTACGCCCCCCACCCGCGCCATGCCGGCCCAAGCCCTAGACCCCAAGGTAAAGAACCGCAGCCGCTTGAACTACACGTTGGCCGAGTTGGAAGTCAAACTGGTCGATCCGCGCGGGCAAGGGATCATGCTCGATCTGGACGGCTTTCTAGCGGAGAACAAGGGGGGCAATTTCTTCGTGGTACAAGACGGCACGGTCAAAACTCCCCCCGCCTGGCAGGCCCTGGCCGGCGTGACCCGGCAAACCACGCTGGACATGGCCCGCCAGCGGGGCCTGCCCGTGCAAGAGTGTCCGCTGCAGCCTTACGATGTCTACACGGCCGACGAAGCTTTCTTCACCAGTACGCCTTATTGCCTGATGCCGGCTACCCGCTTCAATGGGCTCGAAGTAGGCGATGGCCGCGTCGGCCCTGTTGCCCGGTCGCTGTTGGATGGCTGGAGCGAGGTGGCGGGCTACGACATTGTCGACCGGGCCTTGCGGCAACTCCCACATCCCTTGCAACAAGAATTGCTGGCGGAGCGCGCTGCCACCCGCCCGTAGCCGCATGGCTACTGCCTTGCCGGCTGGTACGGCGAGCGATCGTCCATGCCGATCGGCCTTGTTCTAAAGTGAAGAGTCAATCGCGGTTGCAGCCAGCAAGGCGGGAGCCATGCGGCTACGTTGCCACCGTCTTATCGGTCGGCCGCTTGAAAAACATGCCGTGGACGATGAGCGCGGTGAAGCCGTAGAAAAACGACCATGTCACCAAGGCACCGGCCAGCAACGTGGCAAAGCGGTCGCGCAGCAACAGCAGGGCGGGCGGTTCGTCGCTCTTGGGAATCTTTCGCCGCACCGGCTCGCTGGGCGAACTGGCATGCTCCGCCTCGTCTTGTTTCCATTTCAGCCAGGCTTGCCGAGCCTCCGGCGAGTCCAACGCAGAGACCGTGTTGGCCCGCACCGCTAGCAGCAGCCAGACAATGCCCGCCAACGAAAGCAGCCAAAGCAGGCCGGCGGCGATGAAAAACCGTGATCGAAGCATGAAAGGTCTCTGGGAACGTCGGCGCGACGCGGCAAAATTCACACCTGGGTTGCCTGATGCAGGAGGCGATTCCATCGCCGATGGACCGGTGCGCCATGCGACCGTCGGCGATGGAATCGCCTCCTGCAAGGCACCGCCTACTTGATCATTTCCAATACGGCCGCGCTCATACAGCCCACGCCGGTCGCCAGCGTCTCTTCGGCATCGGGGTAGTACAGTGCCGAATGCAACGAGGGAACCTCTTGTCCCAGTTGCCCAAACCGGGCCAACCGCTTGGCTTCGACCGACCCCAGGCGGAACATGAAGATCGGCACGCCGGCCCGTCCGTAACGGCTGAAATCCTCGCCCCCCATGGTCCGCGTGGCCGGCACCACGTTTTCTTCACCCAACAGTTGGCGAAATACCGGCACCAGGCGGTTCATGATCCCCTCGTCGTTCAGCACCGCCGGAGTATATTCCGATACGTTGACGATTGGCTCCGGGGCTTTGGCGCTGGCGGCCGCCGCCTTGGCCTTGCGGGTGATGGCCTCCAGCAGATGTTCCCGCGATTCATCGCTGTAGCTGCGAACCGTCAGCTCCAAATGGCAACTATCGCCGATGATGTTGTGCTTGGTGCCGCCGTGGATGGAACCGACCGTAATCACGGCGGAATCGGCCGGCGCGATCTCGCGCGAGACAATCGTTTGCAGATCGACAATCAAATAAGCGGCAATTACCACCGGGTCAATCGTTGTTTCCGGCCGGGCACCGTGGCCGCCGCGTCCTCGCACGGTAATATCCACGCTATCGACATTGGCGTGCGTGTAACCCGCCAGGTGCCCCACCTTGCCAGCCGCCAGTGAGGAATCGACGTGCAGCGCCAGGCCAAAGTCGGGCTTGGGAAATTTCTCGAACAGGCCTTCGTCCAACATGGCCTTGGCACCATCCCCCCGTTCCTCGGCGGGTTGGCCGATGAACATCACGGTGCCGTGCCAATCTTCCTTGTGGGCAGCCAGGTAGCGGGCCACGCCAATCAGGCAGGTGATGTGGATATCGTGGCCGCAAGCATGCATCACGCCGGTCTCCCGGCCGCTGTCGTCGCGGACCTTGACTTGCGAGGCATACGCCAGATTGGTGTTCTCTGTCACCGGCAGGCCATCCAGGTCGGCCCGCACCAAGACCGTGGGACCATCGCCATTCTTGAGCAATCCCACCACGCCATGCCCGCCAAAGTGGTCGGTGACATCCAAGCCCAGGGAACGCAACTCCCCGGCCAGTTTCATGCCGGTACGTTCCTCTTGCAGCGACAATTCCGGCGACTTGTGAAACTCCTGGTACAACGAAAAGAGTTCCGGCAGATGCCGTTTGGCCCAAGCTTGCGGCTCCTCCGCGACGGCCGGACTAACCCACCACCACGACAACAACGCAAACGCCAGCGATCGTACCGATAAATGAAAGGCCTGTGTCATGGTGAACCTGCAAAGGGTTAGGGCGTTGTTTAGCGCGTGCCGAAGTTAAGGACGATATCCCTGGAGCATGTCCCAGTTTACCTCGCGGGCATGACCAGACCAGCACCTGCCGCTCGCGCACATGCAGACCGTCACCCCATGCGTATCCGTCCATAAGGTTGTATTGCCCCAAGTCATCCGCCAGAAAACTGGCGCGACTTGCGTTGGATATCAAAATCGTAGAAGTATCCACTAGGATTGCCAGCACGCGCGCGGCTATCATTCTTCGATTGAATGCGTCTGGAATGTTGAATTGGCCCCATGTGAGCATCCGGCGTGACCACGCGAAGAATCCCCCCAGGCCCCTCGTCTTACTTCTTGGGAATCGATCTCATTCGCCGCATCACGGCCGATCCGCTTGCGTTCTATGATGATGCGCGTCGCCGTTATGGCGATGTCCTCTATATGAGGCTGGGATCGTATCACGATTACACCTTTTTTCATCCCGACGCGATCCATGAATTGCTTACGACCAAGGCCAAGTCGTTCGCGCGGATGAACCATCAGATGAAGGTCTTCCGCCAATGGAACGGCGACAGCCTGCTCATCGCGGAAGGGTCGGAATGGCTCCGCCAACGACGCATCTTGCAACCCGCGTTTAGCGCTAAACGCTTCGAGGCGTATGGTCGGGCCGTCGTCGATTGCGTCCGCGAGCATCTGCAACGGGCCGTGCCGGCCGGCGGGGGAGTTGTCGATTTCGAACGCGTGGCCATCGAGCTCACGACCGCTGTCATTTGTCGCACGATGTTCGGTGTGGATCTTGGTGAGAAATTGCCGAGGATTCGCCAGGCCGTGGAGGTGCTGGTCCGCGCCGGGTATTCGGAAATGCTATCGTTCACCTGGCCGGATTGGATGCCATTGCCCAGCGTGCGGAGAAAACGGCAAGCGATCGCAACCCTCGATACCATGGTGCGGGCCTTCATCCGGGAGCGTCGCGCCGGGGGGGCCGATCGCCAAGATTTATTGTCCATGATGCTACTGGCCGTCGACGAGGACGCCGACGGAAAAGGCCTCACCGACCAGGAAGTGCGCGACAACTGCGTGACGATTTTCTTGGCGGGTCACGATACCACGGCCGCCGGTATCACCTGGCTGGGTTGGTTCTTGGCGTCGCGACGGCAGTTCACCCAGCGTTGCCGGGACGAAGTGCAATCGGCCACGGGCGGAACCCCGCCGGAGTTCAAACACCTCAGCCAAATGACTTTTCTGGATCAGATGATCCATGAGACCCTCCGACATCGGCCGCCTGTGATCGCTCTCTTCGCCCGCGAGGCGATCCAAGAGGTCGAAATCGGCGGTTGGACTTTACCGAAAGGCGCCCTCGTCCACGTGCTGCCCTATACGGTTCACCACGATGAGCGTTGGTTTCCCAATCCCGACGAGTTCGACCCAGAGCGGTTTTCGCCTTTACAATTGGCGAAGCAACAACCTTACGCTTACTTCCCGTTTGGTGTTGGCCCGCGCTGGTGTATCGGCGGGCACTTTGCGCAGATGGAAATTGGACTGGCGGCCGCCGTGCTGCTCCAGGAGTACGAAATAGAACCAGCCGAGGGACAATCGGAACCCACGGCCTTTTCGGATTTGTCGCTTCGACCGAAGGGAGGATTACGGCTCAGAATGACGCCGCGATGATAGCGGAGTTGGTGCGTTGCTCGATTGTGCAAGAGCCGGCATGGAGGTGTTCCAAATCCGCCACGCGGTCAGTTCCGCGCAATAACTCCATCGGGCGAAACCGCTTGGCACAATGGTTAGCCGGCGTTGACCTGCGTTCATTCCCCCGTATCGACCAACCACAAATCGCACTTCCCTTCCCGCTCGCTGACGATGACTAGCTGCTGCCCATTGGGGTGCCAGGCGGGGTAGTAGTCACGCTCGAGGTTGTTGGTAATGCGGCGCGGGGGCAACCAGGCACACCCATAACAGGGGCAACCAGGGACACCCATAACTTGAGCGTGTGGCCGTGGCGGCTGGGTCTGAAACGTAACGTATTGCTGAAATGCATGTTACGAAATCTGGTGCATGACCTCCATCACCACGGAAGCCCAGGCCGCCCGAGAGCGGGGTGGCTTCTCACTTGGCCCAAGTTCACAAACGGGCCTTGATGGGTGTCCCTGAGGCACATGCGGCACACCTGCCGCGCTAGCGTCGGCATCCCCCCAGCACAAGGTCGGACTGCTGGCCCTTCTGGGCCGTGGCCTCGGCGATCAAGAAAGCCCGCTCGGCCGGCGTTGAACGTAAACGGCTTCTCAGCAATACGTTACGTGCGCGTCCCAGCAGTGATCGTCAAAGGATCAAACTATGGATGTCCCCAACCGCCTACCTGTATAAATATATATTTTAACATTTTTAAAAAAATATCATATCTTGTACAATAGCCAGCGTCCGGCTTTGCTCGCCGACGTGGTCTTTGCACGTCTAGCGGGCGCGAAGCCCCTAAACCTCCCAAGCATCATCGTCCGC
>JBFWUW010000047.1:0-56999 GCA_050247075.1 Pirellulales bacterium
AAGCCCAGACGCCAGCCGCTCATGCTGAACGACTTGCTGAAGGTGTACGCCGCCACCGATTGCTCCAGCATGTCGGGCTGGGCCAACAGCGAATGGTGCTGGCCGCGCCACACCATGTGGCAGTACGGTTCGTCGCTAAAGACCGCCACGTCCTTTCCGCGGACCAGATCGGCCAGCCCGCGCAGGTCATCGAGCGTGGCAATGCCCCCGGTGGGGTTGTGCGGACTGTTCAGGAAGATGGCTTTGGGCCGCGGGTCTGTTTTCAAGAACCGTTCGACATCGCCCAGGTTGGGGCGAAAGTCGTCGGCCTGTTGCAGATTGGCCAGGCAAACCCTGGCCCCGCGGCTGGCAATGTTGGCGATGTACGTGGGAAAGTACGGGCTGAAAACCAGCACGCCGTCGCCCGGGCTGAGGAAGGCCTGGCAAAACAGCGTCTCGAAAATTTTGGCCCCACAGCCCACGATGATGTTGGCCGGGGTGGCGGGAACATTGAACTCCGCGCGGACAAAATCAGCGGCGGCTTGGCGCAGTTCGGGCAGGCCGACCGAAGGGCAGTAGTGTGTTTGCCCCGCGCGGATGGCGTCGATGGCCGCTTGTTGCGCGGCGACGGGTGTGGGGAAGGGGCTATCGCCAATTTCAAGCTCGATCACCCGCTTGCCGGCGGCTTGCAATTGCCTGGCTACGGCCAGCACGCCAAAGGCCCCCTCGACCGTGACCGAGCGTGCAAACTCACTGTAGGTGGGCATGAAATACTTCGCGTTGATATTAAGCCTGCCGGCTGAAGCAGACCAGGCACATGTCGTCGCTTTGTTTGTAACCGTTGACAAACTTGCGCACGTCATCCAGCAGTGTTTGGCCCAACTGCTGCATGCTTTCCACCTTGGGAACCAGCAATTGCTCGCGAATGCGGGGGATGTCGTACAGGCCCCCTTCGGCGTTCATGGCCTCGCTGATGCCGTCGGTGAAGGAGGTCATGCTGTCGCCCGGCTCTAACTGGTAGCGGAACAGCTCAAACTCAAAATCGCCGTCCACCCCCAGCGGCAGGCCGGCCTCGGCCTCGCCCACTTCAATCACCGTGCCGTCGGCCTTGCGGACCATCGGCGGCATGTGGCCCGCGTTGACAATCGTCACGACGTGGTCCTTCGGGTCGATCAGTTGCAGCACGAAGGTGCAAAACTTGTCGTCGAACCCGGCCTGGCAGAAGCTGTTGTTAAGGTGCATGATGGCGTGCGCCGGGTTGGGCACGGTGGCCAGATAAAACTTGGCCTCCGAGGCGATCTTGGCCATCAGCAGCGCGGCGGGAATGCCCTTGCCCGACACATCGGCCACGATCACGCCTACCCGGCCGTCGGCCAGGGTAACGTAGTCGTAGTAGTCGCCGCCGACTTCGTTGGCCGCGCCGTAATAGTCAAAAAAGTCGTAGCCGGGCACGTTCGGTTTGCCCGACGGCAGAAATCCCTTTTGAATGCGTTGGGCCAGGGCCAGGTCTCGGTCGACCGCTTGCTGCCGCAAGGCGCCTTCGTGCAGCTTGGCGTTTTCCACGGCAAAGGCGGCCTGCGCGGCCACGCTGGCCAGCACTTCCAGGTCTTCTTGCTGAAAGCGCGAGCGCTGGTCGAGCGTGTCGATCTGGATGATGCCCAGCGAGGCGCCATCGCTGTTGATCATCGGCACGCACATCATGGAGCGGATGCGGAAATCGGCGATGCTTTGGCTGGCGCCAAACCGGCTGTCGGTGGCGGCGTCGGCCGATAAAATCGCCTGCTTGCTGGTCATGGCCTCTTTGAAGATCGTCCGGCTGATGCGGGGCGTATCGTCCGATCCCGCCCGGCGGTATTTGACCGCCTTGGTAATCGGGGGGGCGTCGGGCGACTCTTGCATCACGATAAAGCCGCGGTCGGCCTGGGCGAAAATCTTGAACAAGCTGTCCAAAATCTTGGGCAGCACGTCATCCAGCGAGATGGCCTTGGCCAGGCTCTGCGTGATCTCCATGAAGGCCCGCAGCTTGACCTCTGGATTGACCTGCACCCGCACGCCCGACTGGCTGGTGGAGACATCCAGCTTGGACATGATCGTGGAGGAGTCCTCTTCGGTCTCCTCCAGGGTCATGGTGGTATCAATGGGCAACTGCACGGTGGCGGTGCTGGCCCGGTCGCGGAAGGCGAAGACGACGTCGCAGATCTTGATTTCGTCTTGGTCCTTGAGCGCTTGCGGCTGCTCGACCTTTTGCTCGTTCACAAAAGTGCCGTTGCGGCTGCCGAGATCCTCGATCAGAAACTCGCCATTCACGGCGCGAATATGCGCATGTTGCCGGCTGACCGCCCCCACATCGATCACGATGTCGCAATCGGGGTGGCGTCCCATGACCGATCGGTCGCGGTCCAAATGATGCTGCTGGCCCGGCAGGGGCCCCTTCAAGACCTGAAGCAATGCCATGGTCAATCTCGCTCAGCGCCCGGTGGGATCGCCGCCTCGGTGTGTGGCCTCTTGCAGCGCGGTAGGAATAGCCAAGCCAGTCGAAAAACGCACAATCGAAACTTGCCAACCTTGCATGGTCGCGAACGCCCCCCCACTCAGGCTTGCATGGCTGGGCCTGGGGCAAAATGGGAAAGGGAGCATCTCCGAAGCGTGCGGTTTCTCTGGCTCAGCCAGGCTTTTATTGATGACCTCTGATTTTAGGGGGGGCGGCGAGGTGGAGTCAACAATCCGGCAACAAATTGGTGGACGGGGCGGACGATTCCCGGTTGGGCTCGACGGCCAATTGGACTATAATGGAGACATGACTGCCAAGCTGACGAAAGAACTGGCTGCCGCTCTACTCGCCACGGGTGAGAGTGAGCTCGAAATCATCGATCCGGAGACGCAACGGACCTATTTCCTCGTCGATGGCGAAACACATCGCCGAGCGATGGATGCCTTACGCCGACAGCACGATCGTGACGCAATCGCCGAAGGGCTCCAACAAATGGAAGCGGGGCAAGGCCAGCCGCTCGACAAAGCTTTCTCGGACCTACGATCGCGGCTCGGTTTTCCTCAGGCGGAAAAATGACGTTCCGGGTCGTTCTTCTCCCGCGAGCTGAAGCGGACGTGGAAGCGAATGCCTTGTGGTGGGCAAACCACCATTCCGCCGCGCAAGCCGCGCGTTGGATTGCCGTTATTCATGAACAGCTCAAATCGCTCGCTCACTTTCCTGAACGAAACCAACTCTCCGCGGAGAATGATGCCTTCCCGTACGAGATTCGGGATAAGCTGCTTGGCATCGGTTCGCGGCCCAGCTATCGCGCCGTAATTACGGTCCAAGACGATACGGTCTACATTCTCGCCGTGCGCCGCGGTGCCCAGGACATCGTTCATATCGCCGATATTGACGCACCACCCGCCGTGTGATGTGGGTGTCAGCGGGTGCCTGGGCCAGTAGCGTCGCGAACGGCCCAACCTAGTTGTTGTTCCAACTGGGTTGCCCTGGAGCTGCGTCCGTCGGCCTCTCTGGTTGGAATGTCAACTCCGCTGGGGCTTCCCGGGGGTCAGCCGCCAGCCACCCCTCGCCACAGCCACGATTTTTTCATCCTTCCGCCTTCATCCTTCATCCTTTCTCATGGCCTGCTCAAACATCCAGGGAATCAGCCCCTCGGGATCACCATACGCCGGTACCCAACTGTTATGGCCCACGCCGGGGAGTTCGCTGTATTTCGGTTTGCCGCCCGCTTGGCGAACCGCTTCAATCATGCTACGCGTCCGCCCCACCGGCACGGCGTTGTCCTGGTCGCCGTGAAAGGCCCACAGCGGCATGTCTTTCAGTTTGCCCGCCGCTTGTTCATCGCCGCCGCCGCAGATAGGGGCCGCCGCGGCAAACCACTCGGGATGTCGGGCCGCCAGGTCCCAGGTGCCGTAGCCACCCATCGACAGACCCGTCAGATAGACGCGGCGCTCGTCGGCGGGCTGCTCTTTCCGCACTTTTTGCAGGATCCGCATGACCACCCGCATCTGTGAACCGGGCTGCTTCATGGGGGACGACTTGGGATCGGACCAGGGAACCTCGACCCATTGCTGGCCTTCGCGGCATTGCGGCGCGATCAGAAAGCAGGGGAACTTTTCACGCCATTCCGGCCGCGACATTTGCTCCGGTAGATACAGCAACTGCATGGTGTTGTCGTGCCCCCGTTCGCCGGCCCCGTGTAAGAACAAGACCACGGGGTACTTTTTCCCCGGTTCGATCTTACTTGGTTTGAGCAGCCGATAGCGAAAGACCTCATCCTGGTAGTCGCCGCCGGTAAAGGTGACGGATTGTTCCTCGAAGCGTTGCACTACTTCCTCCGCGGGTCGGGCGGCCAGCGCCGCGCTGCACAACCCTGTCATCAAGACGGATATCAACATGGGTGCCTCTGGAGCGTTTGATCGGCGTTAGAAACGCCTCCTACATTATTTCGGCGTTGGAAACGCCTCCTACAAGATTTCGTTGGTAACGCCCTCATCAGACCACGGCGGAACCAACCGCCGCAGTCTAATCAGCCGCGCTGTGCCTCGCCAGAGTTGGACTTGTCCCGATCGGCCCGCAGGCGGTCCAGCAGTTTTTGCATATCGGCGGGCAACGGCATTTCAAACGACAGCTTTTCGCCACTGGCCGGATGGATAAACGCCAACTCGGCGGCGTGCAGCGAAAGCCGCGGCGCACCGCTACGGTCAGGCATGGGCCGGCCCCGCAATGGCTGGCGATAGACCTTGTCACCGCATAAAGGGTGCCCCAGTTCCGACAGGTGAATGCGAATCTGATGCGTCCGGCCCGTTTCCAGGCGGCACTCGACCAGGGCATAGCCGTGGAATTGTTCCACCGGGCGGACATGCGTCACGGCCCGCTTGCCGGGCACATCCTCGGTGGAACTGCCGCGGCGGCCATCGCCCCGGTCGCGCACCAGGCGCGACTCGATGGTTTGCGCCGCCGGCTCGCCCGCCACAATGGCCAGGTAGCGGCGGTGGATGGTGTGCCGTCGAAACTGCTCGCCCAAGGCCCGCTCGGCCTTGACCGTGCGGGCAAAGATCATCAGCCCGCTGGTGTCGCGGTCGATGCGGTGGACCGCCCGAACCGGCGGCGGAATGCCCCGGCGAGGCTTTTTGCCGCGGGCTTCCAAGCGGGCAATGGTTTGCGGTAGCGATTCGTCCAAGGTGGGCTGCAATTGTTTGCGCCGGGCCGGCCAGTTGCGCTCTTCGATATGCCGGATGGATGTCATGCCGGCCGGCTTCTCCACGACAATCACATGCTCGTCCAGGTAGCGCACGCGGACATCGTCCGACCGCGGCACGGGCGCGGCCGACTGCGGCAGCACCCTCACGACTTCCGCCAGCTTCAGGCGGCGGCCGGCGTCCAGGCAGAGATTGCCGTTGACCTGCACGTGCCGCGTCCGCAGCAGTTTTTGCACGGCCGACCAACTGCGGCCCGGCAGCCACTCGCGCAGGGCATTGGCCAGCGTGCGGCCAACCTGCGGCTGACGGACATGAAATACCTGGGCCGTGCTGTGGGACATGGCAGCCTTGGTCGCGGGAAGAGACGAATCTTGCATAAGAACGCAGTGTAAGCGTAATGCGCTAGAATTTCATCTGGACGAAACCGGGCGGGGCGGGACCGCGCGGGCGTCTATCGCCGCCACGCGGGGGCCGATATGCTGTGCCCCATGCCCGAGCAAGGTTCCCATCCGCCGTCTTCCGCTTCGCCCATGGCGCTTAAGCCGGTGTTGGGGTTGTTGGCGGCGGGGGCGATTGTCGTGGGCGAGGTGATCGGTTCCGGCATTTTTCTCTCGCCGCGGCAAGTGGCTGCCAGCATCGGCGACCGCGTCTGGCTGATACTGGCGCTGTGGATCGTGGCCGGCATCGTCAATTTGTGCGGCGCGCTCACGCTGGCCGAACTGGGGGCCATGCTGCCGCACGCGGGCGGCACCTATGTCTTTCTGCGCGAGGCCTACGGCAAGCTATGGGCCTTTCTGTGGACCTGGGCCGAGTTTTGGGTCGTCCGCAGCGGGTCGATCGCCGTGTTGTCGGTGGCGCTAACCATGTCGCTGCTGCCGTTGATGGAGGACGCCGGTTACTTTCGCGACGCCGCCACCACCCTCTCCGAGGATCATTTGCAAAAGGTCGTGGCCGAACAGACGGAACAGCTTAAACAGCTGAACGCCATGGGCGGTAACGACGATTCGGCGTCGCAAGAAACCCTCTCCCGATTGCAAGCAGACCTGGAAATGCACGAGCGCGCCTTGGCCGGCGTGCGGCAGTCGAAGGAACGGACGCAAATCGCCGTGGCGGTGGGCTGCATTATCCTGTTGACCATCATCAACGTGGCGGGCGTACGGTGGGGCGGAATCGTGCAGGTGGTGACGACGTTGGTCAAAGCAGCCTTCGTGGCCTTTCTGGCCATCTTGCCGCTGCTGGCCTTGCGCACCGCCGCGCCACAGGCTTCCCTCACGCCGCCCCCCGGCGGGGCCGACTTGCTCCGTGGCATTGGGTCGGCCTTGGCGTTGATCATGTTCGCCTACGACGGCTGGGGCAACGTCACCTTGGTCGCCGAGGAAATCCGCGATCCCCAGCGCAATCTGCCGCGGGCCTTGGCCTTGGGCCTGATTCTGTTGATCGTGCTCTACACCGGTGCCAACCTGGCCTACCACCACACACTTTCGACCACGGAATTATCGCAAGTGCAGGTGCCGGCGGTGGCCGTGGCCGACCGTTTGCTCCCCAACATCGGCAAGCAACTGACGTTGTCGATGATGATGATCTCGGTTTTTGGCGCGCTCAACGGCAATATCTTGTGCGGCCCGCGGGCGTTGTACGCGGTCGGCCGGGACCACACCCGGCTGCGCTGGCTAGCCCGCCTTGATCCGCGAACCGGCACGCCCGCCCTGGCCACGGTGGCTTTGTCGCTGTGGTCGGTGGTTTTGATTTTGCTGGGGGGCTACAGCCCCGAGCCTGGCAAACGGCTGTACGAGTTGCTGGTGGATTACACCATCTTTGGCGGGTCGATGTTCTATTTTGCCGCCGTGGTGGCGGTGTTCGTACTGCGTGCCCGCCGGCCCGATCTGCCGCGTCCCTACCGCACCTGGGGCTACCCCTACTTGCCGGCTATCTTTTGCGCGTTCTACGTTTTCTTGCTGGGAACCATGCTGTACGCCAACACCAAGGAAGCCCTCGTCGGCCTCAGCCTGATTGCCGCCGGCATCGTGGCCTATTTGTTCCTGCGCGACAGAAGTCCCACGTAGCCGCGAAGCTCCTGCTTTGCCGGCTAGATGCGCGAGTGGCGTACCTCGCGGAGTACGGTTGCCTGGCATGGACCATCGACCACGATTCAAGCCAATATGGCAGGAGCCATGTGGCTACGTTGTCGCCAAGCTGACGGCTGATCGCTTCTCCGCTGACAGCTTTACATACCGCGATGGGTACTGGCTGCCTGGAAATGTTCCAGGTACCGCCTGGCCGCGGCAGCGGGAGAAAATCTTTCGGCCGCGCGTCGCTGGCAGGCTGCTCGCAACGGGGCCGTTGAACCGTGCTCCAGAAACTTGCCTATCGTCTCGGCTAACTGTTCGTGGTCATCGGGTGGAACGACCGCGCCGACATCGGCGTCGATCAGTTCCGACAACGGGCCTTGGGCCAAGGCGATAACCGGTGTTCCGGCACACAACGCCTCTTGCGCCGCGCGCAGCCCGGCACCATCGGGGCTGGAGGCGAAGACCACGGCGGCCCGCTCCCACAAGGCATCGCGCGCGGCACGGTCCAAGGGCGGGGCAATCCGTGAGACGCGAGAAAGGCCCAAACGCTCGATCTGCCAATCCCAGTCGCCCGCCCGCTTGCCCAGTCCCCACAAGATGGTAGCGGCCGGCAACGGCTCGTAGGCCGCCGCCGCGTTCAACAGCAATTCCATTTGTTGGCCGTCGGCGAAATCACCCGCCGCCAACACCAGCGGCAGTTGTTCCAACGCATTCAAACCGGCCCAGGGCGGGGCGCATGCGGTGTTGCTCTCCGGCGGTGCCACCGGATCGTAAATCATGGCGGCCGCCGGCCATTCGGCAAAGGCCGCCAACAACCGCCGCTGCGCGCAGGGGCTGTTAGCCACGATGGCCGCGGCGTTTTGTACTCCTTGATCGATCAGCCGGCGCTGGTTTGGATCGGACAATTCTTCCGCCAGATCGTCCGCGGTAACCGTGATGATGTACGGCACGCCAGTCTCCAGCGCCAGCGCCGTGAGGGGAGACAGCCCGCGTACTTGCATCACCGCCGGGTCGAACTCGTCCACGATCCGGTCCAATGCAGCTCGCCAGGCCTGGCGATAGGCGGCCAATTGTTCCGGCGCGGCGGACGGTCCTGGCCGTGCCCCGGCGGGTATTTGATTGGCCCACAGCGTGCGCACGTCTTGCCCGGCGCTGTGCAGCGCGGATTGAAGGTCGCTCGTCGGTCCGGCGGCCTGGCTGTCGTCGGCCAGTCCAGAGTCGATCAGCAAGATGCGCATGCCGGGTCGGGTGAAAAGTGCCAACAGGGTGAAACATCGCCCGGCCCACGTGGCCCCGGGACAATTCACCGCAGTATAGCGTTTGCGCGGCGGGCGGCATGGCCGGCCAGACGAGCGTGGGCAATTGAAGATAATGCAACGATAGCGGGCCACCTTGTAGCCGTGGGCGGCACCTGGCGGCAGGAGCCGTCTCCGACGACGACGTCAATCGGTGTTCCATCCCGGAGTGCCGAGACCGCGAAGAACGCCTATTGCGTTTCGTGCGGCCAATGAGCCTAGGCCGACCAACGGGAAGGCCGGAAGCTAGGCAGTTTGAAGCGTTCGCACAGGATCATTATCCAAACGAACCGCTATAATGCTCAGGCCGGCTAGCGCGCCGCGGCCGAGAACAGCGGGATCGCACCGCCCCGCCATGAGAAGAACCACGAATCGAACGAATCGAACGAATAGATATTCTGAGTGGAAACTCGCTTCAGAGAACGGAGGCGGGCACGACTAGATGAACTCGTACCGTGGGATTCTTATTCGTAAGATTCGTTCGATTCGTGGTTCTCACCAAGCCTCGTATTATTTGGCGGTGCGCATTCAACTCGCTGGCAATGCATGATCGTCAAATGTCTGGACGAGCATGGAGCGGGTTTGTCCGGGCGTCAGGGTTTCGCCTGGTATTCCAGCAACTCCACGCGCTTGCCGGCAACGGTCCCTTTCTGTTTGTCGCGAAGCTGTGTGTGGGAAGAGACCAGCCCGCCAGGAACGGCGAGGCTGGTTACCGATTGCGTCCGCGAAGCCCGGTCGGTGAAGGTCTCAATGGTCAGCATTTCATCGCACGCCAAAGGCCGGCCGAGGACTTCTTGTTCTACACCCAGCGACGTGGTTTCGACCGACAGAAAGTGCGCCGGCCCGCTGGTATTGCGCAAGATGCGCTTCAGCAAGTAGGGAGGCTGGTCGGGCGAGTACCACCATTTGTCAACCGTCTTGATGCCGTTGGCGGCGCTGGTTAGTTCGTGGGTCTGGCAGACAACGGTGGCGCCGCCGACTTTGATCTCGCCCACCGACAAGCGCAACCGCCGCTCCAACTCGGGCGGCTGGCCATCCCAGGCCTGGCGCACGGTGCGCGGCTCGGCCGTTTGGCCGTCGATGGTTTCTTGCACCTTCAACGTAATGCCGTCTTCGTGGACTTCCTCTAATTGCGAGACGACGACAGCCACCTTGGTTGTCTGTTCGCTGCCGTCGGCCGACGTGGTGAAGTCGGTGTGGCGCAACGTGGCACTTGCCCCCGGCTTAAACCGGCCCCAAGCATGATGTTCGGCCAGAATGTCCAACCCCTCCGCGCGAACGGCGGAAGTACACAACAGCAGCAAGGCAAAAGACCAGGCCCGCATGTTCGATTCTCCCCGATGTTTGATCGTCGTGGCGGTTGCGCCCGCCCGCGATTCTAGCAGAGTGCGGCTGCCGTTCCCCGTGGCAAAACCCGTGGGAGCTGCCATGTTTTGCCGACAATTGGCAGGAATGATCCAACTTGTAGGCTTTCTGGCGGTTTTTTCTCGCCTGGGATTTGCTTCCAGGTAATTCTCGACCTACGTTTTAGATGCGACTGTTACGGTACCGCAGGGGTGCCGTGCAACGCCAGAACCTTGCCAAGTGGAATGCGGTCTAGCCGCATGGGGCCGGGTTTTCGCGAGTCGCGAGATTGCTGGCTTCGACCACGTTTGATGTCACCGCCGGGGGACTTCGATGACGGCCGTAAGTTCATTTTGGCAAATGGTGGTGTTGCCCACCCTGGGATTTTGCGCGATGGTGGGCTGGGCCGAACTGTCGGGCAAGCCTCTGACGCAACCCGCCCAGTTCGAGGCGTTGTCGTCAGCCGCTAGCGACTGGGACTGGGACTCCGTCTCTTGGAGCGATCTGCTGCCGGAGACATCGGACACCGCCAGGGAATCGCCACCTCGCCCGAGGCAATCCGCGCCCGAGCGGTTTCCACTACGACAACACGATGTCGCCTGGCCCATGCGCTAGCCGTTTGCTCACATCGGCTTGCCCACGGCTATTCAAACAGGGCGTAGGGCCGCATGCGGGATATCAATTGGGGCGACTCCATGTAGCGGCTCCAGTCGTGGGTGGTCCCCACGACGCCGCTGGCGTTGACCTGCATCAGTTTGGCGGAATGTTCTCCCAATCCGCCGCAAACACCGGTGGAACCCAAGGCTTGCGGGCCTTTTCGCCAGCCGTACAGCAAATGGTACTTGGAAAGCACCTTGTCGCCCGGGTTGATGAATACCAGCATCCGATCGACGGGGTTGAAAGCTTGCCCCAGGCGATGCCCCGGTGCCAGCCAATGATTGTCGAGCGCTCCGGCCATCATCACGCCGCGCATCGGCGCCCGGCCCGGTTTCAGGTCGGCCAAGGCCCGGCCATTCACATGGCCGCCACCCAAAATGTGCAAAGCCCCCGATGACAGCCGCGCACCGTAGCTGTAGCCCAACAGGCTGACCGGGACTTGCGGGTGGATCTGGTTGACCAACCAGGCCAGGTGATAGGCTTCGCAGTCGCTGCGATTGGCCTTCAAGCGAACGTCGTCCAGTTGGCCCGCGACCTGATCGGCCGGCCACGACCAGACCACAAACCGAAATGGCTTGTCCGCTGCCCGGCAAGACAAGCTGCGAAAGCAGCGCAGGCCATTGTTTTGCGATTCGCAAAAGCCAATCCGATTGCCGTGTACCCACACCACGGTCGGCACGCCGGGCTGGTCCGCCGCCAGAAACTCGGCCATCGAGGCCTGCAACCAGCCTGGCCCCTCGGCGAAGTGCCAATATTGCAGGGCGGGCTCGCTGCCGCAGCCTGCTCCGCGTGTACTGACCAACCACAGATCGTGGCCGGGCGTGTTGGCATCGGCACGTCGGGAAGCCAGGCAAACGAACGCGACAACTAGTAATAGTGCGGCGGATTTCTTGACGCGGAGTGTTCTGCGAAACATCACGGCGGCCTGATTGCTGGGTGTTATTTGGCAAACTTTGCGTTGTGGGCAAGCTGGATGCCCGTTGAATAAGGAAATGTAGCCCGCGTTCACCAACCATGCGGCAAAAACGCCACACTTTTTGGTGAAAAAAATAAACGCGGTTTCGTTTGCACAACGTCGGGCGTGTTGTAGAGTTGCTTGACCCACAGCCTCTACAAGCCACGCCGCCCGCCGAATACCGGAGATGACGAGCATGAAGAGGATCATGATTTTAGCAGTGGCGCTAGTCGCCATCGGACATGCCGGTTGCAGCGGCAGCCGCCTATTTAACCGATCGTCCAGTTGTGACTCTGGCGACTGCGACTGCGGTTGCAGCAGTTGCGAAAGCGGCTACATGCCCTCGCCGGGTTTGTCGTCGCCGATTTTCTCGGGAGGGGGCATCATGCCCTCGAACGACGGAACCATGATGACTCCTGGACCGTATTGATTGACTCGGCTTCGTTCCACCGCCTGTTGAACAAGGCCGCCCACAAGCCCTCCCTCTCGGCGAGAATCCTCGCGGCGATGCGCCATCCTGACGCGCCGCCGCGACGGACGCCGAAAACACGGACAGCCAGTAATACCAGGCCTGGCTGTCCGTTATTGCGTGACGCGGGCGCGGCGGTACAGACCGCCGCCCGTCGTCACGCCACCCAAAGTTAACGCTGGTAATGGTATTGCCATGACCATGAGCCGCCAGACCGCCCGTGTTACCCCTTGCCAGACAGGCCGGGCCATTTTGCGCCGCCTGATTGACAAGCCCCACGCGCAGTTGCGTCCACACGCCGTCTTGGCAGCCAAGCGGCCAGGTGATGGTGGCTGCCGGCCGAAGGGTTAAATGCCTGTGAAGGCATTTCCTGACGAATGTTGCCAGAGAGTAGCAATGGTGTGGAATTGCGGTTAGACTCAAAACCAGTCAATCAAATATGCTTGGCGCGCCAGGCATGAAAAAGACAACGTGCCCGCGACAACTTGTTGACCGGCGACGGTGGGTCGGCTTGCCCGACCAGCGGAGGATCTCCGCGGCCGTTTAGCTGTCACGGTTGTCCACGACGTTGACCAACGCTGCGCGTTGGACCCAGGGCGAGCGGAGGACCTCCGCTCGCCATTTTTTTTGGGTTGACGGGCAAAACGGGGCATATCTGGCGCGGCCCCCTCTTTCCTTGCCTCGTTTTGCTAGAGGATCGGCCTGGAACAAAACCGGCCCACGCGGTTATTAGCCAAGACCTCAATCGCCTGGGCCACGATGCAGAGAATTGAAGATAATCGAGCCACCTCGTTGCCGTGGGTGGCACCTGGCTGTAGGAGCCGTCTCCGACGGCGACAATCGGCTGTAGGAGCCGTCTCCGACGGCGACAATCGGCGTTCCAAGCGGGAGGCCGAAACCGCGAATAACGCCCCATTCTCAGGCCGGATTGTGCGTCGCGACCCAAAAGGGCGGAATCGCACCGCCTCTGCCACGAGAAGAACCACGAATCAAACGAATCTAACGAATAAGGAGTTGAAGGTGCGAATTATCTAGTCCCCGCCCGCCACCCTTTTCTCAGGCAAGTTTCCATCCAGAAGATTCATTCGTTCGATTCGTTCGATTCGTGGATCTCACCAACCTTCGTCCAATTGGTGGTGCATTTTCAAACCCGCGGGCAGTGCATTATCTTCAATTGCCGGGCCGTGACGGTGCCACCTGGATTGTGGGCCAGAAATCGCTTAGAATGTGCAAACTGTCTCGTATTCGACCCCACCTTTTGGTCCCTGCGGAAGCATTTTTTATGGCTCGCAAGATCGTTAACCGCAAAGAATTACGTGACGAAGCAGATGCCGCCGAACGCATCGCCAAGGACAAGCCAGCCAAGGCCAAGGCGAAAACCAAGACCACCAAGGCCAAGTCCGCGAAATCGGCCGACGGAACCGTCAAAAAGCCCGTCCGCAAGAGCCGGGCCAAGGCCGCCAAAGAGGTCCGCCTGAAGGCGTTTTGGGGGGTTTTTAACCAGTCGATGAAGCGCGTGGCGCTGTTTGAATACAGCCAAAAGGCCGACGCCGACAAGAAAGCGTCCGAACTCTCGACTTCGCAGAAGACCCCTCATTTCGTGCAGACCGTCAAGGAACCGATCGAGGAGTAAGGGGAGCGGCTTCCTAATGGCTTCACTCTGACCCCCATTGTCGGAGCATTTCTTGCCATGTCCCTCAAATGTCCGTATTGCCTGCTGACGGCGGCAGCAATCGCTATCGGCCTGGCGGGTTGTGGCGATTCTTCCCCGCCACCAACAGAGACCCGGCCCGCGTCTCCCGCCAAACAACCGGCAAAGGCGGGCATTTCGCAGGCTACCAAGGACGAAATTGGTCGCCAGGGCGATTATCTGCCCCCTCTTAACGACCGGCGTGTGGAAATTGCCGTTCCCCAAGATTGGGTGCCTGCCCCCCGCGACAAGAAGTACGTCGTGCAGTTTATTCCGCGCGTCGGTGCCAGCTACCCGCGGATAATGGTGAAGGCCAAATCGGCCGCCGGGCGGGCGGAACTGACCAGCCAGTCGGCCGGTGAGTTCGCCGCCGAATTTCGCGAGGAATTTGCCCGTGCTGGCGACGACGAAGAGGACGATGACGCGGCGGCGGCATCGCAACCGGCCGTTCGGCCATTGAAAATAGGGGACCGCTACTGGGTCGAGACCGTCCGTAAGGCTCACGCCAAGAATGTTCCCTTGGAACGCTGGATTCTGGCGACGATTGTCGGCGATCAGCGGTATACGCTGGAACTTCGCGTGTACGTCGGCCGGCTCGACGAGAGCCGCCCGCAAGCCCTGGCGGTGGCTCATTCCTTGCGGCCAGCCGCCACCGCGACAGCCGAACCGCCGCCGGCCGCCGAGTGACACGCCGGAGCGTCGGGCAAGGCATATCGTTCAACCCGACGATGGAATATCAATTCTCTGCCGCCCTAATCCATCGAAAGCCGAGGGCTGACTGCTTCTCCGCTGACAGCTTGTACGCTACGCCCGCTCCACACGCTTGACTCTGCTTTCCCGCGTGTCAACAATCGCTGTTTGCGTACAAGTCTTGGGGTGCCTGCCCTCTGCCGCCAGATGGGCTGGTCCCGCTGCCGTTCGCGAGCCGTTCGCGATGGCTAACATCCGGTCCCTGGGCGGAAACAGCTCCTCTCGAAAGTTTTGTCATGGAATTCAAACCTGGCCACACCGTGGGCATTGACCTTGGCACGACCTTTTCCGCGGTGGCGATTCTGGATGAGAATGGCGACCCCAACCCGGTGCTGAACGAGGACGACCAGGAAGAAACGCCTAGTTTGATTCTGCTGGCGCAAAGCGGCCAGATGATTGTCGGCCCCAACCGCAACCGCGCGGCGATGGAAGATCCCGATCATGTCGTGGAACGCGTCAAGCGGTACATGGGCAATGCCGAGTTCAAGCGGACGTTTGACGGCCACGAGGTCACGCCGGAGTTTTTGTCGGCGATGATTCTCAAGAAGCTGCGGCAAGACAGCGAAGAGCGCATCGGCAAGATCGGCAACGCGGTCATCACGGTCCCCTATTACTTCAACGACGCCAAGCGCAAAGCCACGCAGGATGCCGGCAAGATCGCCGGCCTGAACGTGGTCGATATCATCAACGAGCCGACCGCGGCCACGCTCACCTATGCCTGGAAGATGGGCCACCTGGGGACGGGCCAGATGGACAAGCCCCGTCTGGCGCTGGTTTACGACCTGGGGGGCGGCACGTTCGATGCCACGGTGGTCCGCTACACGCCGACCCATTTCCAGGTGCTGGCTACCGATGGCGATGCCCAGTTGGGCGGCATCGACTGGAATGACCGCCTGCTGGATTACGCCGCCGAGCAGTTCAAAGAACGGCATGGCGGCGACCCGCGGGAATCGGCCGCCACCGTGCAATTGCTGCGCAACGAATGCGACCTGGCCAAAATTGCCTTGACCAACGGAACGCAAACCAAGTTGACGTTTCGCCATGCCGACAAGTCGATGTCATTGCCAATCACCCGCGACCAGTTCGAGGAAATGACCGCCGACCTCATGCAGCGCACGGCCGACACGACCGAATTGGTGCTGGAACAAGCCAAGGTCAAGGGAGAGGAATTAGACGCCGTGGTCATGGTCGGCGGTTCCACCCTGATGCCCCGCGTCCCAAAAATGCTGGAGGAAATCACCGGCAAAAAGCCCTACACCGATATCTCTCCGCATACTTCCGTGGCGCAAGGCGCGGCGATCCACGCCGCCATTCTGGAGGCCAAGTACCGCGGCGAGGGGAGCGAGTTGGCCGAAAAGGTCCGCAAGCACCTGGGAGTTATTCAACAAGAAAACGTCAACTCGCACGGCCTGGGCGTGATCGCCAAGAACCCCAAGACCGGCAAGAACATCAACCATGTGATGATCCACCGCAACAGCAAGCTGCCCGTGGAAATTAAGCAGACCTTTAAGACCATCAACGAGAACCAGGCCCGGGTGAACATCAGCGTGACGGAAGGGGACGCCCCGGAGCCGGCCGCCGTGACATTGATCGGCAACTGCCGAATTGTGGGCCTGCCGCCCGATTTGCCCAAGGGCTCGCCCATCGAGGTCACCTACGCCTTCGATGGCGCCGGCCGCATCAAGGTCACGGCCCGCGACAAGACGGGGGGCAATGAGGCCCGCATCGAAATCGAACGCAAGGGCGGGCTGGATGATGCGCAGATTGATTCGCTGGCCCGCCTGGCCGAAGGCTACAAGGTGGAGTAAAGGGAAAGGCGGAAGGCGAAAGGCGGAAGGATAATGGGTGCCGAGGGAGGCATTTCTCATCCGGGCGGCTGGACTCTGGCTGTTGTGCGCGTATCTTGGGTAGCGGGCCGTCTGCCCGTTTCGCCTTTTCTTATTACCTGGCAGTAGAGATCCGCCTGACATGCCCGCGCAATTGGACGTTTACAAGGATTGGCTCGGAATCACGGAAAAAGAGCGTCCGCTCAACCACTACCAACTGTTGCGGTTGGCAAAGTTTGAGGATGACGTCGCCAAGATTCGCGCCAATTACCGCAAGATGAACGCGCACATCCGCAAGTTCGCGGCGGGTGAGTTCCAGCAGCAGTCGCAAGACTTGCTCAACGAGCTGGCCAAGTGCATGCTCTGCTTGACCGACGCCCGCCGCAAGTCGGAGTACGATACCTCGCTGGGACGCACCACCGACAGCGCCGGGCTGCGGACCCTCGAGCAGATTATGCTGGGCCGCAAGCTGATCGATCCGGCCCAATTGGCCAAGGCCCGCAACTACGCCAACGCCGTGGGACTGGAAATCCGCGATGCCCTGGTGCAGCAGAAGCTGGCCGCGCCCGACGTGGTCAATCAGGCTTTTGCCGAGTCCCTGGGCTTGCCGTATCTCGACCTGGAGGATCTGACACTGGATGAAGTGCTCATCGGCCAGATTCCGGCGGTCCTGGCCCGCGCCCATTCGTGCGTGCCGGTGATGGCCGATCAAGACAACTTGCTGCTGGCTTCGCCCAATCCGATCACGCCGGAGGTCGAGGAAGAACTGCGGCTGCGGATGGGAGTTCGCAACGTCCGCACGGTGATTTGTTCGCCGGCGCAGGTCAACGACGCCATCAACAAGCGTTACCCCAAGGATGCCGCCATTCAACAAATGCAGAACGCCCGTGGCGGGCCGGCCATGTCGGCGTCGCAGGTCGCCGCGCAACCCGCCAAGAAGCAAGTGGCCGCTCCCGCCAAGGGGGTCGTGGCCCTGTCGCACGAGGAACGCGAGGCCATCAAGAAGAAAAAGCGGATGGTGGCGATCATGACGTTTAACTTCGCCACCATTGTCATCGTGCTGACCTTGATGAACACGGTCTTCACCAAGCCCGACATGTTCACGGCGTTCAAAGCCATCTTGACGACACTCCCCGTTTCCGGGGCCATCGCCTGGGCGGTGTACAAATTCTCTCCGGGGTGAGAAAATCGGTCGAAACCACCGCGCCACATATGGCGACGGAATCGGCTCCCGGCCGCGGCTTGCTTCGCCCTGGGCCGCTTCTCCGTGCTCCATAACCCACCGGCGACGGAATCGCCTTCCAAAAACCTCAACCCCCAGGCAACATGGAACCCCCCTACGACAGCGAGCGGCAAGCGGCTTTGGCCGCGGTTCGCGAGGCCGCCGCACTCTGCCACAGGGTGCAGTCGGGCATTACGCCCGACACCTTGCAGAAGAAGGACAAAAGCCCCGTCACCGTGGCCGACTACGGCAGCCAGGCGGTGGTCTGCCGGGCGATTCGGCGGTTGTTTCCCAACGATTTAATCATCGCCGAGGAAGGCTCGGCCGAGCTGCGCCAGCCGGCCAACGCCGCGCTAGCCCAGAAAGTTCTGGCCGAGGTCCGCGGCTGCCAGCCCCAGGCGACACTGGACGACGTGCTAGCCTGGATCGACCACGGCGATCACGGCAGCTATGCCGAACGGTTTTGGACGCTCGATCCGATCGACGGCACAAAGGGATTTCTGCGGGGCGAACAATACGCCGTGGCGCTGGCCTTGGTGGTGCAAGGCCGCGTGGAAGTCGCCGCGCTGGCTTGCCCCAATCTGGCCGGGCCAGGCGGCGCGCAGGGCGGAACTGCCTATCTGGCCGTCCGCGGACAAGGGGCCGCCGCCGTGCCGCTGGCGGAAAGCAGTCAGTCTGTTTCCGAAATCGCGGGCTTGCGGGTGACCACCACCGCCGATCCGGCCCTGGCCCGGCTGTGCGAATCGGTCGAGTCGGGCCATAGCAAGCACGACACCGCGGCCGAAGTCGCCAAACGTTTAAAGATTACCGCCGCGGGCCGCCGCCTGGACAGCCAGGCAAAATATGCCGTGGTGGCCCAGGGCGAAGCCGACATCTACCTGCGGCTGCCGACCGACGCCATCTATCGCGAGAAAATCTGGGACCACGCAGCCGGCATGTTGGTGGTCGAGGAAGCCGGCGGAAAAGTCAGCGACGTGCATGGCCGCCCGCTCGACTTTTCCCTCGGACGAGAACTCTCGGCCAACCGAGGTGTCATCGCCACCAACAGCCACCTGCATGAGGCGGTGCTGAACGTGTTGCAAGAGCTGGGGATAGAGTAGCAAGCGAGCGCAATCGTTCTCCTAATTTTCTCTATTGAAACGAAATCCCTTCTGCTGGCCGATTCAACCCTCCATGCGTCAAGTCTGGCTGCGTCAAAACACTTCCGCTCTGATGTTCGGCATGATTGTGCCGACGATGCTGGCCTTCGTGGGCTTGTCGCTGTCGGGTATTGTGGTGCCGATTGACCATCCTTGGATCCACTGGGTCGGCTGGGCCTTGCTCATCCCCGGCGGCGTGCTGGCCGGGCTGCTGTTCCTGGAAGTCTTTCGCCCGCGGCTGTCGTATGCCAATGGCCGCCTGCTGGTCCATGTGCGGGCGGGGCCCCCCTATCGCGTGCCAATCGAAGCCGTCGAGTGCTTTTTGCTGGGGCAAGGCCCCGCGCTGCTGCCGGGCAAGCGCAATCGCGACCATCCCACGGTAACGCTAGTGATTCGGCTGGCCGAGAAGGCCGAGGACTGGGCGCAGCGCGAAACAAAGTCCGCCCTGGCTTCCTGGTGCGGCGGACAAATCACGCTCCGCGGCACCTGGTGCGAGCCGCTGGATGTAAAGTTCGTCACCAGGCTCAACGCGCGGCTGGATGAAACCCAACGCGCCTGGCGCAAGCAGCAGGTGGCCTCATGACGCGGTTGCTGGTGAGCGTTCGCGATGCCGCCGAGGCTGCCGCCGCGCTCGCCGGCGGGGCACATCTCATCGACATCAAAGAGCCGCGCCGCGGGTCGCTCGGCGCGGCCGACCCGTCTGCCATGGCCGACGTTGTCCGTGCGGTCGCGGGCCACGTACCCGTCAGCGCGGCGCTGGGCGAACTGCTGGAGCCCAACGCCCTATCGGCCGCCACCGTCAACCTCGCTCAACTGGCGGGCCTGTCGTATGCCAAGCTGGGGCTGGCGGGTTGCCGGCGGCAGGCCAATTGGCCAGACCAATGGGCGCAAGCGCTCCAGCGCCTGCCCTCGCACATGGCGGCGGTGGCTGTGGCCTACGCCGATGACGCCGCCGCGGCAGCTCCCGCGCCGGCGGAAGTGCTGCATCACGCCGTGAGGCTGCATTGCCGGGCCATGCTGATCGATACGTTCGACAAGTCGCGCGGCGGCTTGCTCGACCATTGGACGCTGCCCAACCTGGCCGACTTCGCGCGTCAGGCGAGGCACAGCGGCCTATTGGTCGTCCTAGCCGGCTCGCTCGACGCGCGCACGGCACGTCTGCTGTTGCCCTTGCAGCCAGACTATCTCGCCGTTCGCGGAGCGGTTTGCGAAGGCGATCGCGCCGGCGCGGTCCAGACCTCGCGCGTTCGCGCCTTCGCGGCACTGTTGGAAGATCACATCGAGGCACCGGCGACGATGTAAATAGCAAGGTAAGCGCGGCGTAAATAGCAAGGTAAGCGCGGCGGCTGTACGCTGAAAGCGTTTCACAATCTAGCCCAGGGTTGCGAGCGCTAAGCGAGCGCACCCTGGGTAGCCAGCCTAAGGATTCGGTACGAAATAACTTCCCTTCTTGGCCCCCTCTCCCGGTACTCCGGGAGAGGGTTGGGGAGAGGGAGATGTGGCGAAATGGCCGCCATCAACCAAACGCCCACCCCGGCCCTCTCCCAGAGGGAGAGGGAGAGGGAGGTTCCAATGCGGAAGTTATTTCGTACCGTATCCTAAGAGTTCGACACGCCCTGCGCGGCGGTGGCCCTCAACCCTATGATGGCCACGATCAGCAGCGTCAAGAAGAACAACCGGCCCACGGTGCGCGGTTCACCATGCAGGACAATTCCCACCACCGCCGTGCCGCAAGCCCCTATGCCCACCCACACGGCATAGGCCGTGCCAATCGGAATGGTCCGCGAGGCGACCGACAGCAGCAACATGCTGACGGTGATGCAGGCCAATGTCGCCAGACTGGCCAACGGCCGCGAAAACCCATCGGTGTGTTTCAACCCCACGGCCCAGGCGACTTCCAACAACCCCGCCACGATCAATTGCAGCCACGCCATGACGATGCTCCTGTGCAGGTCCGGCCAACGTAGCCGCACGGCACCCGCCGTGCCGGCTTGAATCGGGATCAGCTCTCGATCCGAGGTACGGTTGCCCGGCATGGACCGTGGGAAAGGGTGAAGGCGGAAGGATGAAGGATGAAAAGGGGTAGCCAGGTCTGGCCGAAAGAAAGGCCCAGCGGCGGCGTTGTTCCATCTTATAGGGCAGCCCCCACCAGGCAAGGGCGAGTGGCATCGTTCCGCCGGGGGCGCTATGATGGACTTGGCTCGCCGCCGGGCGCTTGGGTCTGACCAACGGGAAGGCCCAGCGGCGATGATATGCCATGCTGTTCCCTTTGTTCCTTCCGCCAACCTGGAATCTTCCATGCTTCGACTTTCCTGGGCCTGTCTGGCGGCCTGCGTGTTACTTTGCGGTCCGAAGCTGGCGCTGGCCGAAGAGCCCGCCCCACCGCCCGCCGAACGAACCGTGGCCGAATTGGCCCAAACGGCCCGCGAGTCGATCGTGGTCGTGCGGCACGCCGGCCGCGATGGCGGCGACCAGGGGCTGGGGACCGGGTTCATCATCTCCGCCGACGGGCTGATCGCCACCAATTTGCATGTCATCGGCGAGGGCCGCACGATCAGCGTGGAGACGGCCGCCGGCAAGCGCTACGACGTGGTCAGCGTGCAAGCCTCGGACAGGGCACACGACCTGGCGATCGTCAAGATCGACGCCGCCGATCTGCCGCTGTTGGAACTGGGCGACTCCGCCAGCCTGGCCGACGGGCAACCCGTGGTGGCCCTGGGAAATCCCCAAGGCCTGGAACGCAGCGTGGTCTCGGGTGTGGTGTCGGGCCGGCGCGATATTGAGGGCCAGTCGATGATTCAATTGGCCATTCCCATCGAGCCGGGCAACAGTGGCGGGCCGCTGTTGGATATGCAAGGCCGCGTGCATGGCATTCTGACGATGAAGTCGCTGGTCACGCCCAATTTGGGCTTTGCCGTGGCGATCAACAATCTCAAACCGCTGCTGGAAAAGCCCAACCCCATTGAAATGTCGCGTTGGCTGACGATCGGTGCGCTCGATGCGCAAGATTGGCAGCCGCTGTTTGGCGGGCGCTGGCGGCAAAGGGCCGGCCGAATCCTGGTCGATGGCAACGGGCAAGGCCTGGGAGGCCGCTCGCTCTGTCTGTCGCAACGGCCCGTGCCGGAGGCGCCGTTTGAAGTTGCCGTGTGGGTCAAGCTGGCCGACGAGGCGGGCGCGGCCGGTCTGGCCTTTCATGCCGATGGCCAGAACAAGCATTACGGGTTTTACCCCAGCAAGGGGCACATGCGGCTGGCCCGGTTTGAAGGCTCGGACGTTTACTCTTGGACCGTGCTGCACGACGAACCCAGCCCGCACTACCGGGCCGGCGAATGGAACCACCTCAAGGTCCGCGTCGAGGCCGATCTGATCCGCTGCTTCGTCAACGACCAGCTTGTCGTGGAATCGAAGGACAACAAGCTTGCCCCTGGCAAAGTCGGCCTGGCGCAGTTTCGCGGCACGTCGGCCCAGTTCAAGCGGTTTCAGGTCGGCAACGATCTGCCCGCCGCGCGGCCCCCGGCGGAAGAAACCGCCCGCGTGTCGGAGCTTGTGGCCGAGCTGGCACTCGACGGCCCGCCCGCGGCCGAACTGGTGGCCAACCTGACCACCGCGGGTTCCTCCGGGGCCAATATCCTCCGCGAGCGGGCCGTGCTGCTCGAGCGGCAAGCGGCCCAATTGAAGCGTTTGGCCGTGGCGGTCCACCAACAGCAAACCCTGGACGAATTCGCCAGCTTGCTTGCGCAAGAAGACAGCCAGCTCGACCTGGCCCACGCGGCGCTGCTCATTGCGCGGCTGGACAATGACGAAGTCGATGTCGCCAGCTACCGGCAAGACTTGGACCGGCTGGCGGCCGATGTCCGCGCGGCCATGCCCGCCGATGCCGACGAGGCCGGCAAGTTGCTGGCCATGAACAAGCTGCTGTTTGAGCAGCTTGGTTTTCACGGCAGCCGCGGAGACTACTACAACAAGGCCAACAGCTACCTCAACGAGGTTCTCGACGATCGCGAGGGGCTGCCGATCACCCTGAGCCTGTTGTATATGGAACTGGCCCGGCGGGCCGATCTGAATGTCGTGGGCTTGGGCTGGCCGGGGCACTTCGTGGTGCGGCACATTCCCGCGGAGGGCGATCCGCGAGTGGTTGATGTGTGGGACAATGGCAAAGTGCTGGACGAAGAGGCCGTCACCCGTAGAGTCCAGGAATTTGCCGGCCGCGAACCGTTGGAAAGCGACTTCGTGCCGATCAAGAAACGCATGCTGCTCAAGCGGATGCTGCACAACCTGCTGGGCCTGGCATCGCAAAAGACCGACCGCGAGGCGATCTTGCCCTACCTGGACGCCATTGCGCTGGTCGATCCCGAAGCGGTTCAAGAGCGCTGGTTTCGGGCGGTGGTCCGTTTTCAAACCGGACGAAACGACGCCGCCCTGGAAGACGCCCGCTGGGTAGAAGCCCACATCGTTCCCGGCATCGACCCGGCCGCCGTCCAGCAACTCATTCGCGAGATTGAAAAGTAGCCCGCACGGTCGCGTTGGCAAATTCCCTTTCAGGATGGCAAGCCTAAGCATGTTGCTGCAAGAACCTCCCTACACCCGCTACGATTTGCACTTTTCCCTGGCCGGCGTGCCGGTGCGGGTGCATCCCTTATTTTGGCTGGTGGCATTTTTCATGTCGGTGCGCGACGGCTTGCAACAGGTGCAGTGGCAGCCGCTGGTCATTTCCATGGGTGTGTTGTTCTTCTCGATCTTGATCCACGAGTTTGGCCACGCGCTGGCCTACCGCCGCTTTCATTACGAACCGCGGATTGTGCTGCACTGGTTGGGCGGGCTGGCCACGGCCGATATGACCTACTCCGTCTCGCCGCCGCGCGGCAAACGGCTGATGCGGATCTGCCTGGCGGGACCAATCGCCGGTTTCGTGTTGGCGGCCGTGACGGTGGCCGTGCTGTTTGCCATCGGCCGCCAGATCGACTTCATGGGTTGGACGGTCGGCCGCGGCCAACCATTTGAGGCCACATCGGTGGGCTATAATCTGTATACGCTGTTCTACAGCCTGCTGTTTGTGAACGTGTTGTGGGGACTGGTCAATCTGCTGCCGGTCTTTCCCCTGGACGGCGGACAGATCTCCCGCGAGGCCTTTCAGATGCGCCTGGGAGGCGAAGGCGTGTTGACGGCCCTGAAGTTATCGATGGTCGTGGCCATCCTCACGGCGGTGGTCTTCTTTCTCTGGCTGGGATTCAAGGATGGCCTGTTTCCGTTGTTGCTGTTTGGGTCGCTGGCGTATGGCAACTATCGCGAGGCACAATTTCTGATCCAGCATGGCCAATACGGTGACGACGACGAAGGCGAAAGCTGGCGCCGCGGTCGCGGCGATCGCGAATGGTAGTCCCCTCCGGCGAGCCAGCCCCGTCCACACCC
Organism: Pirellulales bacterium; assembly: GCA_050247075.1. Lineage (GTDB taxonomy): Bacteria > Planctomycetota > Planctomycetia > Pirellulales > JBFWUW01 > JBFWUW01. Next base: position 24,001 of record JBFWUW010000047.1, read on the forward strand.
GCCCGCCGCCGCGTGGTGCTGTTGGGGGCCAGCAATCTCACCCGCGGGCTGGCCACGGTGGTGGAACAGGCCCAGGCCACCTGGAACGAACCGCTGGAAATTCTGGCCGCGCCCGGGCACGGAAGGTCGTACGGCGTGCAAAGCCGGGTTTTCGTCCGCTCGCTGCCGGGCATTCTGGAGTGCGGGCTGTGGCCGGCGCTTAACCAGTCCGCCACCGGCGGCAAACCCGCTTCGACCGTCGCCTTGGTGACCGACATCGGCAACGACATCTTGTACGGCCGGCCGGTAGCCACCATTTCCGCCTGGGTTGAGGAATGCCTGGACCGATTGGCGCGGCACGGCGCGCGGACCGTGCTGACCTTGCTGCCTCTGGTGAACTTGGACCGTTTGTCGCTGGCCACGTTTCTCTTGCTGCGGCGGGTGATGTTTCCCAGCAGCCGCTTGACGCTGCCGCAAACCATCGACCGAGCCAGGCAACTCGACGAGCGATTGCGCGCGTTGGGCACGGCGCGGGGGCTGGCCATGATCGAACCGCGCGGCGCATGGTACGGCTTTGATCCCATCCACCTGCGCCGCCGCGCATGGCGCGAAGCATGGCGAGAGATACTTTTGCCGTGGTCCGACGACGCGCCGGCGCGAGAAGCGAAAAAATTTTTCGTGCCGCGCGCGCTAAATCTTTTGCGCCTGCCGCCCGAACAGCGCTGGCTGTGCGGCATGCCTCAACGCCGCGCGCAACCGGTGTTGCGCCAAGCCGACGGCACGACGTTGTCACTGTACTAAAGCGCTAGCGCGCCTTCCGCGCAAGGCATGGCGCAGTCGGCCGGCATGCTTTGCGCGTTTGCGCCAATCATCAAAAAGTGCCGAAAAATACGGGCCTTGCGCGCGTGTTGCTGTTTTGCCTGAATCGTTTGCGCGCGAGCCTCAACGACTCGTTCGCGCACGCATCGCTGGCGAGCGCGGCAACATTGCGCGGCGCGCTGTCGAGCGTTACAGCGCGGCGACAATCGCGCGCCGCGCGGTTGCGCGCGTTGCGATGCGCGGCGCCATCGGCCGCCGCGCGCGGTCAAAAATGTGCGCCGCGGCGCAAAAATCATGTTGCAGAAAATAAAAGAATGCGTACAACTACACGCCATCAGTTCCAGAGTATGGAACGAGTTTGCTCTTCGAGCGCGATAACAAACATCGAACGCACGAACGAGCAAACTTCCCGCAACGGGAAGAACGTTTTTTGGAAAGGGCGGGAGACGCTCGACAGCCTTCGAGGATGAAGGCCCGAGAGACGGAGCTCGCCTAGGACCCTTTGACGGAGGAAGTACTGTGGCCAAGAAGAAAGCAGCCAAGAAGAAAGCAGCCGCCCCAAAGAAGGCCGCTAAGAAGACTGCCAAGAAGAAGGCTGCCAAGAAGAAGTAGGCCCGTGCCACCGTCGGCGAGCACAGCGGCTTGTCCGACCTTGGCGCGTTCGACAGCCAACAGCCTTCGGGCACGTTCGGCGGTCGAACGCAGCCTGGCGTGATGTGACGAGAGAGAGCCGCCCGTTTCAGCAATGAAGCGGGCGGCTCTATTTATGGGAAAGGATGAAGGCGGAAGGATGAAGGATGAAGATGATGGGCGAGGGCTGTTTTCTGAACGACCTATCTGGAGTTGCCGCACTTGCCCCTCCTCGGTGCCCACATGTCGATTGCCGGCGGCTATTATAAGGCCGTCGATGCCGCGGCCACACTAGGTATGGAGACGGTGCAGGTCTTCACCAAGCGGTTTCCGAGTCGGCGGGGTCAATGAACTCCCATTCGATCCGATCCGGCTCAAGATCGTAGCTGTATCGCCCAGGACGCTCGGTCTTCCGAGGGCGAGGCGGATTCTCCTGGGCCGGGTGAAATGTCCGCTTCCAGTACAGCGTGACGGTCTTGAAAACTCGCCGAAACGCTTCGCCCCGATGCCGCCCTTCGAGCTTCGGCAATTCTTCTTCGATGTGACGGCGTTCGTCTTGTCGTCGCCATTCTGCCTTCATCGCCTGTTCGATCCGAACCGACAACCTGACCGTGCGGGACTTCATCTTCCGAATGGCGTCTTCGAGGCGGTCGATCTCCCCTTTCATGGCGTCTTGTTGCAGATCGGACGCCTTTGCCCAACTGAGCGTCAATTGACGGTGTTCTTCCAGCAATGAGGCCAGTTCCTTCTCTGCCTCAGCCACCGATGCGGACTCGACCGTGCGAACGGCTTCGGAGAATTCTTCGGCACTAACCTTCAGCCCCTCAAAGTCTCGGTCGTAGACCTTTAGTGTCTCGTAAAACTTCGATGCCAGCATCACGAGCCGTTCCAGGTCGTCGCCAGAAACTCGAAAATTGCTTTCGAGGTAGTCGATCAGGGCATTCACGCCGTCCTGAACCCATTCCAGAAACTCGTGGTATGCCTCTTGGTCGAGGTCTACAAGGAGCTTCCAGCGTTCTTGGATGGTCATCTGTGCGTGTGCGCTGGCCTGCTCATCCAGCTTTTTGCCAATTTCCTTCACCTTGTTTCGGAGAAGTTGTTCGGCCTCCTCGTGGGTGATCCGCTGGTAGCCACATTCCGACCGATGACCGTTGCACCGACCAGCCATGTAGCTGCCACAAATGTAGACAACCGTTTTCTTGCCCGTCTTTCGGTCAGTCTCGGTGCGCCCTGTCAGGTTCTTGCCACAGTGTCCGCACCGGAACAACTGCTTGAGGTAGTACGCCGGATTGCACGGCGAATGGTTGCGGTGTTCGAGTTCCCTGTCCAGCTTTGCCTGAGCTTGGTCCCAAATCTCCTCGCTCACGATGCCGGTATGAGTTGCTTTTTCGACGATCCGTTCACTCTCGCCCCGAAACCGCTTCTTCGACCGCTTGTTCAGCGGGACAACGATTCCATTCGTGTCGAAAGTGTGCAACTCCCCTGATTGCCGCTTTCCAAAATGCGTGTCCCCCTTGTAGACCGGGTTCCTCAGAATGACCGTCACCAGGGGGTGCGTGAACAATTTGTCGTAGTGCGTGTACCCGATGTCGTTCAACCGCTTGGAAATGGCCCTTCGGCTCAATCCGGCTTTGACGTACAGATCGAAGATGATCTTGACCGTTTCCACGAAGCGTGGATTGTTGCTGAGGATCAACTCGGTTCGGTCGAACTTGTCCTTTTGGGGAATCTTCACGTTTTCTGGACCGGGGTTCAGGTTGCCTTCAGCATCGGCGTAGAAGACCTGACCTTTCGACCGGGAAATCGGTTGAAAGACCCACAGCAGTCGGCCAGTAGGCGAAAAACACGCCTTCCCATAGCCGAAGGGATGCGTGCCAGTCGGCCACGACCGTTTTTCCCGAAAATTGTTCACCCGGCTGCGGAGGGAACGGTAGGAGATGTCTTGAAGCTCCTTCTCACTCTTGAGGCTGCCCACGATGGTCAGCATCTCCGTGGCGAAGTCGCTCTCCGTCAGGTCTTTCTTGGCCCGGAGGTCGAACAATCGGGTTCCGTGCTGCTCCAGGATGTAGAGAAGGTGGAAAAGTTCCTTGCGGTCTGAGCTTCCCCACCGATCCTGGCTCTCGATGTAGACCGTACCCACTTGGTCGGCCTCGATGAGTTCCATCAACCGGGCGAACTGTGCATTCTTGCGGACTTTGCGGCGACTGACTGTGCCGATGAACCAGTTCTCGTCGAGAACGAAGGCCCGCTGCTCCCGCAGCATGTTCTGCACGTTGGAAATCTGTCCCTGCTCATCCTGACTCTGGGTCGATTTGCGAATGAAGACACAATCAATGCGGTGCGAAGAATTCCTCGAAATCATGACGGCACTCCCGTGAAAGTAGGCAACATGCGACTTCACGGGAATCGTCTGAGGGGCAGCATCAACGGCAATGAGCCGATCCGCTCGTCCAGACAATCCCCGGTCCCGCACAACTCGTGCGGGAAACACGCAGATTGCCTGGAGGGGTTCGGGCCGTCGTCCCTCGAAGGCAGGATCGGGAGGCTCGCAAAAGCGGCCACATGAAGAATCTCCCGACGCCGGGATTTTACCACGGAATCTGCGGGTTGTAAAAGTGCGGGATGGCGTCACGTCTGCGGAAGAACCACGTCAATCAACACCCGCACGCTGACGACGATCTCCAGAGCATCGTCCTCGGTCAGCCTCTCCGGGTAGCTGGGTTGCCACACCCGAATTGCTTCCGAGATTTCATCAGGCGTGATCCAAGACGGCGCACCAGCCAATGCAGAACCGGAAGGCTTCATTCCGTTCTCCGTTTTGCCCTCCGAAGCAACCTGCCCGCCGAGTGCGTCGAATGGCTTCGCAGCCGTGAGGATCACTTCGGAATGGTCGAGACCGACTTCGACCGAGACAGCACGAAGAATTCGCCGTTTATCAGATCGGTTGGCAATTCCCCATTTGGCACGCACGGTTTGCCACAGGTCGAATTGGTCGGGGGACGACTCCCGGTCTCTGTCAATTCTCCGAGACAGGTCGGATGCAGTCGCTCGGAGAAGTGTTTCCCGATCCCGAAGATCGGCGTCTTTGTCGGCAAAGGCTTTGGCGGGGATTTCCCCAGCCAGACGCATTTCCAAGAGTTCTTGCCGCCGCTGAATGACGAGAGAAAGGTGCCGAGCAGTTTCGGTCGCCCGCTTTTGGTCACGCCCACGTTCATTCTCATTTCGATTGCGAACTTGTCGAAGAAACCACGCTTGTTGCTCATCGCTGCCGACACCCATCCTGTCCAGGATGGCAAGCAGCTTTGCGTCGAGACGTTTTTCGGACAGTCGTACCCGTGGATGACCGGGGGCCGAGTACACCGAGCATCGGTAGTAAATGCATGCCTTGCCCGTCGCCTTCTTGACGACCCTCTCGCCGGTAACAACATGACCGCAATGCGTGCAGCGGATCAGACCGCCAGCGAACGTGAGGTCATGAAAATCGTAGTTCTTCCCGCTCAAAGTTCTCTGAACACGCTCCCACGTCGCTTGATCCACCAGCGGCCTGTGTGTGCCAGGATGCCATTCTCCCCGATACCGCACTTCGCCGACGTAGGAACGATTTCGGAGAATGGCGTAAATGGTGGTTTTCGGGAATCGTGGGCGGCTGTCTGAGAAGAACACGCCTTCGTCGTAGAGCCGTTGCTGCACTTGTTCCAGAGACAGTTGCTCTGCGGCACACAGGCTAAAGACCGATTTGACCTTCGGGCCGTTGTCTGGATGTTCTTCGATGAGACCTCGCTTATCGACACGGACATTGCGGTAGCCATACGGTGCCTTCTGGGGAAAGAGTCCGCTTTCGACCCGTCGCTTGATGCCTTCCCGAACATCAATAGATTGCTGTTCGGTGTAGTAGCTCGCCATGTTCGCCAACATGCGCCGCTGCATTCGGCCTGACGGTGTGTTTTCCGTGGGCTGTGTCACGGAAAAGAACGGGACGTGGAATTGCGACTCCAGCCGTTCGAGTTCGACGTAATCGAACAGGTTTCGAGCGGCCCGGTCGATCTTGTAGAACAGGATTCCGTCAAGGTCGGAGGCGTGCTTTTTGGCGAAGGTGATGAGTTCCCTGAACGTCGTTCGTTCGTCCTGCTTGCTGGCCGTCTCGGCGATTCGCCAGAGCTTCACGATCTTGCCATTCCGCCGCTCGGCTTCTGCATTGAGGGCGTCCACCTGAATATCGAGCGAGAATCCTTCACGCTCCTGCTCCCTGCTGCTGACTCGTGCCAGTGCGATGAATCGCTTCAGTGCCATCGACGTACCTCCCGTAAATTCTGGTTTGCTTTGCTGCCTTTTGAACGAATTCACCTGTTGATTTGTGTGGGCAGATGGATTCCCTTGAATCGGTGTTGTCCATCATGCGCCGTCGGCACGGGTCGAGGCATGTCTGGAATTTCGGTCACTCCGTATGAGTTTCCTCCGCTACCAATGCCGATCACCAGATACCTACCGCTCCATCCAATCTGGTACTCCGATTTGATTTCACGAAGATTCTTCTTTGCAGTTGGTGATGTCATGGGCAATAACTGTTCGGCCACTTTCCAGGACACAACGAGAAGTGCTGTCGGAAACTGATTCTGTTCAGCCATTCGTGCTGCCGTGTCGGCCAGTTGCTGACGAGCTTGTTCTTCCGTCATTCCAGACTGGAGTAGTGCGGCCCCATAAAGTGCGCTTCCCAACCTGTCGGTTGCATCAACAACAATTCCGACCGGGTTGACGATCCCGCTCTCTTTCATCGCCTTAATGAGTTGATCCATGTTTTCGGCAAGCAAGTGCCGCCGGTCGCTTTTGGCTGCTTGCGTAACCCCCTGAGATGTTACTGACTGCGGCATTGTTGTTTCCTTCTTCTGAGTGAAGTGGCTGGTCGTCGTTTCATTCCTCAACGACCTCGATTGGATTTAACTGGCAACAAAGAGCGGGACGACGCTGTTTGGTTCACCACCACGCCAATTGCGGTGCAAGTCACTTTCCTCCATGACGGTGTTGCCCGTCTTTCGCATACAGACCCAATGCCATCGAAACCCGCACCTTCGTGAAGTCCACTCCGTTTCCAAGTTCCTTGCCGAAGTACAGCCACGGGATTCCCATCTTGTGCGCCTCCCGAATGGCAGCGACGAACACTTCCGGGGTCGCTCTGACCACCACAGCCCCTGGCGTCTTTTGGGCAACCATTTCTGCGGCGGCTTCCGTCCAGCACGCCACCAATCCGTCTTCGCCATCGACAGGTGACTTGATGGTGACGGCCTTGGTTCCGGCGACGACCATGAATCGGGGGAAATCTTCGTGGCTCATTCTTCCTCCAGTTCGTCGTTGGTCATGGCATCGAGCTTGTCCCGGTAACATTCCAGCAACTCGTCGATGGCGGCTTCCCTCATTTCTTTCAGCTTTTCCCCCAGCAGTTCTTCGTTATCCATCTCGTCAAGAGAGTCCTGGTAGGACTCGACCATCGCCTCGACGGCTTCTTCTCTTGTTTTTTGCAGTGTGTTGCCCAGCAACTCTTCGTCGTCTTTCTCTTCCAGGACTTCACGGTGCTTGCTGAGAAGATTCTCGATCACGTCATCTCGGTTCATTTCAGTTCTCCCTTAAAATGTTGGTTTTCGTCGCTCTTGATAGGGCATCAAACCCCATGTTCATTTCGGCCACGCTTGGCGAAGTTCCCCATCCAGAAGTCCGTCATGCACAATGCGACCACCCTCGTATCGCTGTTTGAAAAAATGAGGGACACCGGCATTCCGGCACTGCTGGTCGATGTCTCGTACCCAATCGAGTTCCAACTCCCGCCGCTTCCCAATTCCCGCCTGCTCGCAGCCGGTGATGATCCACTGGAAGCTGCCATCCAAATACGGTTGGAAGTCAATCGGGCCAAGCAGCGGTTCTGCCGAAACCCACCGCAGCACGGCGGGAATGTTCTTCAGGGTCTCAAGGCGGTGCAGGGATGAGGCCACGCCACAGGTGACGCCGAGCCAGACGTTGGGATACCCGTCGTTCCAATCGGCAGGCAGTCGTTCGGCAATCAGTTCCGGCCTTTTCGTCAGCACGAGCCAATCAAGGCGGCTTGGACACTGCCTGATGACTTCCCATGCTTCATCTCGCCATCCATCAGCACCAGGGTGGAAGAAGTCAGACATGGAGCAGGTGAAAACCCGAAAGCGTCTGGCTTGTTCCTGGGCCTGACGCTCCCATCGGTGAGGGTTTGACCAATTCACCGTCTTCATCGGGCCACCGAACGGTATGCGGCCCGCACGCCGCATGATTCCGTCGATGTAGCAGTGCGTGCATTCTGCGGAGACCTTGTGACAGCCCCACCAGAAATTCTGAGTGTGGTCCGTCCATCCAATTCCAGAGTTCTCTGCCATTCGTTTACCTTTCTGGGCTTCGCCGAGTCACCAATGCTTTCCTGCCGGTCATGACGCCTCCTGTGTTTCAGAACGAATCTCCCTGCCGCCACAAAGGACGGCAGGGAGTCGCCCAGACACTCAGGTGTCAACGCAGTGGCGTAGCTGTGCCTGGGATAGCTCGCCCTTTTAACCTCCGCTGCGAGGGCCAGAGGGACGCAGGAGGCGACCTTCATCGCCCATTTCCTGTAAGTCGCATTCAACCAGACCGCCTTGGGTGGACACAAAATGGATTCAGAATCAATCCGGTTTTGACCGGAAAAATCTCCTGAAGGTCGCCCGCACCTGCTCAACATTCCTCACATGGTTGTCGTCGGGCCATCGTTCCTTGCACGCCTTCAAGACTTCTTTCCAAGAGGCTCCCTGCTTACGAAGCTGGTTGATGAAGACGGCAATCTCCAGGGTTTCGACACTTCGTCCCGGCGACCCATCATCTGCGGGTTCAGCAAAGAGTTTGGCGAGCATGGCCTCGATCCGGTCAAGCTGTGCCTTTTCGTCGGGGTCGAGGATGGACTTCTCGCCCCGTCTCTTCACGAATTCCAGCGTGTCGTTCGGCAGCAGCCGGTAGGACGACTCGACGAGAGCGCCATTCACCAAAGCGATTGCTTCGGCTGGAATGTTGAAGGCATCGGCCAGATTCCGGCTGACACTCAAGACGGTCGAACCGTCCGGTAGATCGAATAAGTCGTCGTTTGGGCCATGAACAATTTTGACGGATGCGATCATGATCTTCTCTCAGAGATAAAAAGGCCCCCGCCAAGAACGGCTCCTGGCTGGGGATTCCCACAAGAAAGCGTGCTTTGCACCATCCTTTAACAAGGTGGGCGGCACTAATGCTGGCGTGTCTCAATGTCTCAGGGTTAAGCAAGGTCTGTGGCGGCAAGGTCACAGCGACTGCCAACGGGTGAATCAAACGGGCGGAATTCATCGGGCGGTGCGTTTCGTTCCAAGACGATTCGATTCGGCCTGGGCGAGTCCAGCAGCCGCTCGACTTCCTTCTTGTATCTGTGCCATGTCGCCCGGCTTGCCGCCGCTTTCGGGTCTTGGGCTTTCACCGCCTGAATCCAGGCGTCGATCTGCTGCTCTCTCCCACCGAAGTCGTCCTCGTCCTTGCCCAGATATTCCGCCACCAATTGATGCGCTGGGTCGGCCATGTGCTGGTCAATCGCACTCTTCCAGTGCAGCCCCGAAATGTCGGCGATCTTGAGGTCATACGCCTTGGTGACGATGCGAACATCTGGTTCCCGCAGCAGCGGCATCTTCTCCAGCAGGTAGTCGAAGATTTCCTGGTCCCAGAACCACGAGCCGATGTACGAGTACGCTTCTGCCCAGGTGGGCTGAAAGACGATGATGGTGCCTCTGGATTCAATGGCCTGATTGATGTGGTCGCCGGAATCCCAGACGTTGCGAATGATGCAGACCGGCGATGTCGTCCAGAATTCCTGGGGGACATTCCTACGAATCAGTTCCTTCGACAAACTGGAGTGAGCTTGTAGCTTGAACTGGTCCGTCTCCGTCAAATGCTTCGTCCGTTCCCGCAATTGAGCGTTGCCGAAGAAGTCATCAGCGTCGTCGATGCAGATCGGAGCGTCACGGTGCTGGTAAACGTCGATGTGGAATTTGATCGGGGAGATGTATCCTTTGACGTACAGACCTGGGCCGAGATTCAGCGGTGGCGGCTGCGGCACGGCTTCTGGGGTTAATCGTGCCAGGACGTTCTGCAACGACCTGTCGAGCGCCTGCATGAACTGCTCGTCACTGTTCGGTTGCTGGGCCATCATCGCTCGCTTGACGATCTGCCCTTTACCCTTGCCGGGTGCGCCGAGCAGGATCAGGAGCTTCACCTGCCCAGCGGCGAACGCCTCGGCGATTTGCTTCAGGGTGGCGTAGTCACGAACGACATGCGCCGACTGTGACAGGTCGTGCTTGCTTCCTCGTTGCCGAACTGAGGCCATGAGCGATTCCTTAACCTTGAGATACTGAGACACGCAGGGGTGGCCCGCACCAGACACATGCTGCGGTGCGGGCCGGGGAGTTGATTACGACAGACAATGCGGGCTGAACCAGATGCGTTCCTTCTTCCCGTTCCGGCTCCCCAAGGACTTCCACTCAAACACGGACCAGGACGGCGGCATCTTGTACTCAGCGAAGTATCCACAGAGGGCGATGCGGAGCTTCGGATTTCCGCCGTTTTGCACAGCCCAATCACGAACGTGATGGCCGATCTTGAGATCATCCTTGGCATATAGACCAGTTTTCCGGTCAGCCTCCTTGGTGTAGGGCGGATCGAGAAATACGCCGGTGATGCCGTACCGGGTTGTGACAGCGGGCGTGACTACCCTCGACCAGTCGCCGGTTAGGATGTCCACCCGCTCCAGCCGTGCTGAAAGCGAGGCAAAATACTCCCGAAGCAACTCGCCCCGGCTCTTGTCGCCACTTCGGTGAACGCCACGACCATCCACACTGGGACGCCAGTGCGATTGACGATTGACTCCCCGACCGTGCGAACTGGGTTTTTTGCGGCTCTGTCCGTCAGATGCACACCAGCCACCGCCGATCCACTGGCTGATTCCCCAGACCCACCAAGCGGCGACCACAGGATCACACCATGCGGGTTCAGCAAGCATCTTTTCACGAATGGCTTCCCGCTTCTGCGTCAGCCATTTGTGGCGGGCGTGCAGATCAAGTTCGCTCACCGGATAATCAGCAACCTTCGCCAACTTCCTTGGGTGCTGCTTCGCCGACTTCCAGAAGTTTGCCAGGAGGGCGTCGATGTCGTTCACGGTCTCCTTGCGGAGTACCCCAGGCATGAGCGGTCGATTCAAGAGAACTCCACCGCCGCCGAAGAATGGTTCGACGTAGTTTTTCACGTCGCCGAATCGACGCCAGATTTCTGGAGCGACCCTGGACTTCCCACCGTAGTACGGGAACGGCGTCTTGATCGGCTGGAAGTCGGAATCATCTGACTTCCCTCGTGCGCCCTTGAATCCATCAGGAACGATGAACTCCAGGATGTCGTCGTCACGAAGTCGAAAGTCTTCGCCGACGATCTTGCCGTTGACCCAGCCAAACGCCTCAATCGGGATATTGAAGGCGTCTGCAAGATTCTCTTGCACTGTGGCGACCGTTGCCCCGGCAATCGGGAAGCGGTCGTCGTTCGATCCATGAATCACTTTCACCATGCTCTGCATTCCGATACTCATCTTCATTTCCTTCGTTAGAGAGAAGTCGTTGCAACACACCGACAAAGAGGAACACGTTTGCGGTTTGGTTCACCAACTGGTGTAGCGCATCAACGAATGGAAGCGATCCTTTTTGCGACCCGCTTCTTCAGCCGCATCGTCGGCAGCTTCTCGAAGAAGTCGGAAGGAACATCACAGATCACGGTGCCGTCCGTGAACGGCTCAAGCGAGATGACACAACGGACGTGCGGCTCGCACCGCTGGCCGTGCCGATGATGGTGGTCGAGGGTAAAGATGACGGGATATTTGCGGTCGGGGACTTCTGCGATCTGCTCGGAAATCTGCCGGTTGAAATCCCACTCCAGACCGAGCCGAGAGGCTTCGATCAGCAGGTTGCGGGTGAAGTAGCGGACCTTCGACTGGTTCTTTTTCATGCTCGTCTCCTTGGGGGTTTTTGGCTCGGACCACGCTCCGGCGACTGCCAGGACCAGCGTGTTCGACTGGTTTTGCAGGGTACATTACTTGGCATTCAGGCCGAACCGCCGAGGCGTCGTAACTGCTTACCACTTTGTCCCTTGCAACCACCCTCTGCTTCCCCTAACGTCTTTGGACCACCACTTTCTGGATGTCCACAAATAGGGACTTCCCATGCTCGCCGACGATTTCAGGGCTGACAGCCAGGGACGCCGATACGCCGACATTTCGCAGCTTGCCGGTTTCGATTTGGTCCTGACGTTCTTCGCTGACCTGGACCGGCATCGGCGCATGAACGATGCCGAGCAGCATCACAAGCGGCCTCCGCTGGCGGGTGTGGTAAGAGAACTGGAGCGACACCCAGAGATTCAGCGGTTCTACTCGTCGCTCTCGCCCAAGCAGGCTGTGCGCTTTCGGCAAGCCGTGGGCGTGATCGTCAGGATCGTGATGACCAAGTATGGATGGTTCACGCTTGGCAACCGGCGAGGGTCGCTCGCAGGCTTGTCGAAATGGTTCGGTCGCTCCGAGCGGTACTACAACCTTGACGACGACTAAAAGCCACCAGCAGTCCCCGCCGCACGATAGGTTCTGATTCCGTTTACCAGATCAACCCGAACCACCCCGACCCGCACCAGCCCATCAAGGAAATCATCCAGAACTTGTCGGTCGAGCTTGATCGCCTTGCCGAGTTCGCCTCGGCTGATCCCTTTTGCAGCCGACTGCGAAATGAGCGGGAGAATGCGGTCAGCTTCTGGCGTCTTGATCTGCTGCTTCTGGACCCAGGTTGTGAATGGTGGCAACGCCATACGGGTATTTATTCGGCGTGCCGTTCATTCTTTGTTGGGTGTAGAGCAGACTTGTGGTTGTACACACAATCTTTTGAAGACGCCTTGATCGACCTCCGACGTTTTCTATACTTCTTTTAGCTACTACAAAAACAACTGCACCACTTTCTCCCACTGGCCTGCTCCCCGCCGACTTCATCGGCCCCTGTTGAGCAGCCGCTCCGACTCTTCCAGTCGTCGAGCAACCCCAAGACCCTCTTTCTCGGCCACGGTTGTATCCGTGTCTGGACGGGCTGCTTGGGACAACCCCTGACTGGATCAAGAAAGAGCGTGGAAGATGAGCGCAACACAGTGGATTGCTACGGGCATTCGTATCAACGAACACGGGCGATTGGTCATTGACGCCGAGCCGGAGTATGGAAACCGCAAGAAATGGGATGGCGAAATGGAATTTTACCTTGCTCCTGGAGTGAGTTCCCAATTGAGAGAAGCTGTCGAGGGACACAACACGAAGGAAAGCATGGTCGAAATCGCCGCTGCCGAAATCAAGGAGTTTGTTGAGGATTTCAAGGCGGATTACCACAAGAAGAGAAAGACCCTGGCCGAGCAGTTGAATCTGGATGTGAAGGACATCCCGACGCCTTCATGGTGGGGCATGGATGATGCCGAGCGAGATGTAACCATTGCAAAATGATTGTCACCTGACGGGCGGGTAACGGCGGCGTTATCCGCCCGTCTCGATTTCGCTTGAACGACCTCAGCCCAGGCATATAATTTTTGTAACTGCAAAAACACATTCACCGCACTTTCTCTTCACGAGCCTGCTCCACGCCGAATCCTTCGGTCTTGTTGAAGCAGCCCAACCGCTCCGACTCATCCAGTCGTCGAGCATCCCCAAGACCATCTTCGCCACGATTGTGTTCGTGGATGAACGGACTGCTTGGAAATATCCCTGACTGGAAAAAGAAAGTGTGTGGAAGATGAACAAAGAACAACAACTTGCAAAGCTGCAACTCGAAATGTATGAGGCGACTCGGCGGATCGGGCAAGGCGAACACGATTTGGTGGAAGAGCGAATGGAGTTGGAAAAGAAGATCGACATTCTCGTAGCGGAACTTCCTCCGCAACTCATCGGCACGATCTGCGTGGCAATTAGAAGTGACGGTAAGGTTCACATCTACGGCTCGAACTGCTCGTCGCCGTTCTTCCTGAGCGATACCAAGAGCAGCGATTTGGGCAGCAGGCTGTTTCAGAAAATCCGCGACATGCGGAGTGAGTTCGTTCGGGAATTGGTCTGGAACGCAGAGAAGACTGACCCCCATCTGTAACTCTGTTCGTCGGCATCGGGCGGGGACTCATGACAAAGGCGGCTCGTAAACGCCGAGTCCCTGCCCGTATTTTTTCCGCTGAGAAATGAAGTCAGCGGCATACATAGGAATAAGGAGGAGAACTCATGAATAACCATTACCTTTTGAACGAAGCGGCAAAACTGGTCGGGGTCCGAGGATACCAGATCGCTTACGCCATTCAGCAGGGCTACCTACCGGAGCCGGAAATGCGGCTCACGCACCAGCGTATTTTCACGGATCAGGACATCGTTCGCATCCGGGAGTATTTCGCTACGAAATCTTCCAATCGAGGCAAACCCTCGAAATACGGAAGCACCATCACTCCGAAGGGAGGCTCCGATGAAGTTGGTACCACTTGAAGGAGGCGGGTTCATCCGTCACCACGGCCCTTTGGGACCAACACTGTATGACGAGAACGGTCGGCGTGACGTGCTGATCTGCCACCGACCATTTGCTTCACAACACATCAAGCGGACAGAAACCCCGGAGTACGAGGTTCGGCCATCCGGCAATTGCGGCCAGGAGATTCTGGATACCAGCGGCACAATCGTCTGCTGGACCACGGATGAGGTCATGGCAGCGCACATCGCCAAGCTGCTCAACCTTTACAAGAAGGTCAAAGGCTGATGGTGGAACTGCCGGATCGTTTTGTCGCCGTGGATTGGCGGGACTTCGAGGAAGTTCCCCAGGAAACCTTCGAGAAGTCGGATTACTCGGACTTCTTCGGGGAGGCGTTTGAATGGTGTTTCCCTGACGCCCTGGCTGAAGAAGTCTTCAACCTCGTCAAATGGGTTGCTCATCCCTACCGGCGTTGCTTCGATTCGCCCGCAAAATCTCCCCGAAACGACGAGATCACGTCGGCAATCAAGAACAAAGGGAAGAGGGGCGGTTGCACCTTCCCACGGGAATTCGGCAATTTCATCGTCAGGCCACTCGTCGCCTGGATGTTCAACGGCCATCTGCGCCGTAAGCATTACTACACGTCGGACACACGGGTGGCCCTGCCGTACTTTGACGTGGATTGCCATCTGGCATATCAAACTCAAGCCGACGCCCAGGCGGCTCGGTCGGTGATCGAACGAGAATTTGTGAACCGGCTGGGCATCGCTCCGTTATTCCTGAAAAGTTACCGTGGTGCAAACGGCTACCTGAAGGTCGATCTGGCCGGAGTCGATCCTGCGGAGGCCAATGATGTCTTCGATGAACTCCAGGATTCGGTTCGGCTGCTGTTCGCCAAGTTCGGCCTGATGGCGGATTTCGAGATCAAAGGCACCATCACTTGGCAGGAACGAGATGGCACGCTTCACGCCGGAAAATACGGCAAGCTGCCGATGTGCGCCGACGACTGGACCTACAACTGGCACCGCAAACTGGTCAAAGCCAGACGAGTCACCATCGCCGAGTTGAAGAAGTGCATCACTGACGTGAAAGCCCTAGTGACACCGGAAGACGTTGCCCGCCACGAGGCGGAGAAGCGACGGGCATTTCTGACACATTACCTGCCGGTTGCCAACGATCAGGAATGGCGGTTCTCGGATGATTTGCTGGTGACATTCGAGGGTCACAAATGGATCGCCAGAGACCGCATCAACGAAAAGCAGTTGGACAAACTCTGGCCGGATTACGAGCCTGATCTCTCCACTGGATCATGCTCCGCTGACGCTCCGCATGATAACGGAGCGGCTGCGCCGCCCCGTTGCACTTACTCTTCGGGGGAGAAGGTTGGGGTCGAAGACCTCCGTGATGAGCCGGATGCACTGGTCCGACAGCGAGAAGCCCTGCTGGTCTACGCTCGGCTCATCAAACGGGTTCCCACCGTCGAAGAGGCGTTGACGTTCATCAAGGACAATGGGCTGTATTCTGGGGAATGGAAGAATTCGGCCAGACGGTCCAGGGTTCGGGGCATTCTGAAATTCATCGCCAGGACTTTCGACGCCAAGAAATGCGTGAAGCCGGATGCCTCGACAGCGGCGGTGAACATCGGGAAGTACGATGCCTGGGCGCAGAAGAAGTTCCCGAATGGGCTGATCGGCTGCAAGCAGCGAAGGAATGTCACCGAGGATTTCGAGATCGTTGAGGCTAAAGAGCGAGTGGCAGTCAGTTGGCAGTTCATCAGTGTGTTCGTCTCGGTCTGTGAATACTGCTTACTGCTGGACAAGAACGAGGATGGATCATTGCCGCACAAGCGGGCGAAAGACCTGTGGAACTGGCTTTTTGAGAAGGGGTTGGTTTCGGTCAGCTTCGATGACCGGAAATGGGCGGTCTGCCGTGACGGTCTGGAAAAGCTGGGAATCATCAAAATCACTGACCGGAGTTATGAAGCCAACAAGGCGATGAAGTGGGCGGTGGCACCGTTCTTTCCGATGCTGGGGCTTTGGAAGACGAAGAAGCTGACTTCGCTGGGAGAGCCTGGGGACTGGCATGATCTGGTTATCAACAGAGAAGGACAACATAACTCTTTATTGCGCCAGAAATTCATTTTGGAAGCAGAGTTGGCCCTCGTCCTTCTCGCTCAACCGCCTCCTGATCTGGAATCGGGTTGATAACTGCAAATGCCGGTAATAAACGGGGCCAAACGAAGAGGTCGAACGGAGAAGGTGCGTAAACACCCGAAGAATCCCACAAAGGAAGAGTAACTTGATCGGCAAGCCAAAAGGCTTGCCGATCCTGTACGAGCGAAGCGAGGCAGAAAGACGATGCCAAGGCGGTGAAGGACGCTATTACCTCCATTAGCGAGAATCGCCGAACTCACAGTGATTGCCAACGGCTTGTCGTCGGTCGTCCCACCCTTGACCGAAGGTTATGAACCGAGTGATCTGGCCCGTGTCATTTTGCGTCGATGCCAACCCGTGATCCGGCCAGGGTGCAGTTGATAACGAACTGGCATCACGTCGGCCAAGGGAAGGCCGGATATTACCGCCTTCTGCGAAGACGCAGCACACTGGTAATAACGCCATCCATCGCTATTAAACGACCTGCACGACAGACGGCAATTCCGCCACGTTCAACAGAAAGCGCCCCGGCAAAACGACCAGAGCCTGCCGAAAAAATGGCAGGTACTCGGTCATTCCCATTTCGCTCAACGCTTCGATTTCCGATGGCGTCAAAAGCCCGTCCGAAAGCCGCACCACGAACCGAGCGAGTCCTGGCCCCGCTTCTTCAGCCTTGCGAACAGCCGATTCGGCAATCACGGCCTGGGCCACGGCGAACCCTTTCAGAAAATCCCGAAGACAGCGATCTCGCACTTCCTGGCAAACGCTTCGGCAGCATCCTGTGTGGCAAATGTCGCCGCATGTCGCCAATCGGTCCATTGACCGTCACGGCCCAGGTACAGGTCTTCGACGAGTGAATTCTTGCGGACTCGGTATCGCATCGGCGGCTCCTTTCCCGGCCAGGGTACATTACTTCCCCGCCGTCGTGAGCCGGGTAAGTAATGTACCCAAGGTGGGCGTCCTCAACCGAAAGGGAGACGCCCATGCAAAGCCAAGCAGAAATCCGTCAGAGCATCACTAACAAGATCATCGACGCCCTGAAAAGTGGAAAGATTCCCTGGCGAAAGCCGTGGACTGGCGCTGAAGGGCCTCGCACCCCGACGAACTTCGTCACCAAGCGCCGCTATTCGGGCATCAACGTGCCGATCCTTTGGCTCCAGGGTCAGGAGAAGGGCTACGACGTAGATTTCTGGGCCACGTTTAACCAGTGGAAATCGGCGGGAGCCTCGGTCAAGAAAGGCGAGAAAGCCACGCAGGTCGTATTCTTCAAGCCGATCAAACGGACGGTGACTGACGCAAACGGTGACGAGAAGTTGGAATCTTTTCCGCTGCTCCGCACATTCTCTGTGTTCAACATCTCTCAGGTTTCTGGCGCAGTGGTTGAGCCGTTCTTGGATCGACCAGCCGCAGGCCCTGGATTCATCCATGAGCAGCGGGAAGAGTTCGACCGTGTGGTTGCCGCCACGCAGGCCGACATTCGGTACGGCGGCTCAAAGGCAGCGTATTACCGCTTGCCCGCCGACTACATCCAGATGCCACACGAAGAGCGGTTCGAGAGCTTCCCGGCGTTTGCCGAGACGTTGGCCCATGAGCTTTCGCACTGGAGCGAACACCGTCTCGATTGGAACGGCAGCTATGCCGAGGGCGAACTTCGGGCGGAAATGGCGGCGGTCTTCACGGTGGCGGCGTTGAACATCCCAAACTCAAACAACCTGGAAAATCATGCTGCATACCTCGGCAGTTGGTTGCAAGCACTTGAAAACGATCACAAGTTCCTGTTCAGGGCTGCTGCCGCTGCGTCGAAATCCGCTGACTTCATCTTGTCGTTCAGCAGGCCACAGGAAGCCGTCGAACCCGAAGTCGATGCGGTGGAAGCGGCATGACCGAACCGACACCGCCCCTTTCGCCTCTTCCATGACATCTGGAAACATTTCCCCCATGAAAGCCCGCCATGAAATCCATTCTTTTTCCATATCTGCTCGGATCGACCTGGGTTTTTGACGATCAGCGAACCGGTCTGAAGGCTGAAGCCTTCGTCCGTGGGATGTCCGAAATGATCTCCCGAATGATCGAAGCCAAAGGCATACCGAACGCTGACCAGGGATTTGCTTTGACCTTCTCCGATGAGCCATTTGACGGGGCCGACGCCGAACTTCACAGGCTCCGTGCAGATGATCCAGACGAGCCGATGCCGGGCAACTGGTACAGCGGCACCATCGCAGGCGAAGTGATGGAGGGCTGGCTTTGCCCCGCCTTGCTGCACTACTTCGCCGCCCCACCGGCCCGATTGTTCGTCCGAGCCGATCCGCTCCCCGAAGGCGTTGATCCGATCTGGCATGTCTCGCCCGATGATCCCAGGCAACGCCGATTCATGGGGGCCGATGACGATCAGTAAGTAATGTACCCTGACGGGGCATGAAGACTTACAAGACCGTCAATGGCACGTCTTACGACGCCAGAACCCCCGAAGAAGTCATCCGAGTTCTGGAATCTGCCCGCCTGAATCGCACACGGCTGCACATTTCGCTGGGCGAAACCGACAACGAGCGAGGGAAGCTCGGACAGGACTGGCTCGAAGAGTTTGAGACTCATGGCTACGTCGGGCGAAGCATGGGGCCGGTGAAGGTGCCGATTCTTCTGTCGAACTCTCGGAGCATCGGCGGCGGCGCAATTCTCGATCATTGCGTCGTTCGCATTCGGGCAAGTGCCGGTGGTCGAGTTCTGTGGCAACACCCGCAGTATCACTTCGGCGTTCTTGAGATTCGACACAAGGCCGAGCCTGTCGAGTTGCCCGATGGTCGGGTGCTGACGGTGGACGTTCTCCAGGATGGGGCCATCCACGCCAGCTTCGAGACGGTTGAAAAGGCCCGCAGATGGGCAAACAAGCTCGGCGTTACCGCACCGATTGCAGCATGACACCGGGCTTCGACATTCAGAACGTAATGTACCCTCAAAAGACGAAGCCAATTGGCGACCTTTCTGATTCGAGACCCCCATGAACGAAGAACGCCCGACCGACATCAACGAAGCCCGACCATCGAGCGTGAATCATTTGATCGGCCAACCGGGAGTGCGAGAGCAAATTCTGGTGGCTCTCGATTCGGCGCAGCAAGACAACCGAAAATTCGATCATGCCTTGTTGGTCGGATTTCCGGGGGCCGGGAAGACGGCGAGTGCGCAAATCATCGCATCCGAAATGGGAACGGATTTCTTTGAAGTCCTCGGCCAGTCGCTCAAAGGCGTGGCAGACTTGAATGCACTGCTTTTGCAGGCAACTCATCGCTCGGTGGTGTTCATCGACGAAGCGCACGAACTGAGCAAGAGCTTGCAAACCGCTCTCTACCTTGCGCTCGATCAGCGGCGTGTGCTGCTGCAAGGCAGTCGCAAGGGAAGTATGCCGGTTGCCATCCCGCTGCAAGATTTCACGCTGCTGCTCGCCAGCACTGACGAGTACCAGCTTCTTCAGCCACTTCGGGACCGAATGCGACTGACGCTGCGGTTTCATTTCTACGAACCCGAAGACCTCGAAAAGATCGTCCGCATGAGGGCCGCTGCCCTCGGCTGGGAAGTCGAGCCGGAAGTGTTCCCGATGATCGCCACCCGGAGCCGTGGGACACCCCGCTTGGCATTGCGGTTATTGAGTGCAGGTCATCGTGTCGCACGGGCTGAAGCTGGTGAAGTCGTCACCGTTTCAAATCTGGAACGGGCCTGCACGCTGGAATCCATCGACCACCTTGGCCTTGGGCCGACCGAGCAGCAATACCTCAGCTTCTTGCTCGAAGGTCCGACCCGGCTGAACGTGCTTTCCAGCCGCCTGGGACTGCCTTCTCGCACCGTGGCGGAAGTCACGGAACCGTTTTTGATTCGGTCGGGACTCGTGGTCAAAGACGACCAGGGCAAGCGCCAGTTGAGTGCTGAAGGCCGGGAACACGCTGCAAACTGATTGTCCATTTTGCGTCAAGGACTTGTGTAATGTCTGGAGAAATCGTGTCGAAATCTGCGGTCTCCGTGACCGAAATGGCCCGCATGGTCGGGCTGTCACGGGCGAGGTTTTACCAGTTGGTGAAGAAGGGAACTTTCCCCGTCGCCGACGAGGACACGGCAACGAGCCGTCCCTGTTACCTGGAAGAAAAGCAGCGACAGATTCTGGATGCTCGTCGCCGAAACTGCGGCGTCGATGGCAAGCCAATCCTCTTCTACAGTCGCCGCCGTGACCTCGGACAAGCGAAGAAGGTCGTAAGCCGCCCGGCGAAGCCGTCGTTGGACAACCAGCACGCCGATCTGATCGACCTGCTGGCCCAGGTGAAGATCACCGTTACCGCCTCCCAGGTCGAAGCGGCAGTGAAGCAAGAGTTCCCCCAGGGGACGGACGGCATCGACTCCAGCGTGGTCCTCACGGCTCTCATTGCACGTTTTCGCAGTCAGAATCCGCCCGATAAGCAGGGGCGATAGGTCTCATTATCGGTCGAATCTGGCGCACTCACTGTCAGCAACCTGTCTACTTCGTGGAAACAAGCCGTGAAAAATCCCACCGATAATGATTTCGACCCCGTGCCTCCCAGCGACGGCGAAGCGGCCCTCATTAACCGCTTCCTGGCCGACAACGATTTCAGTCTGAACACCCGCCGTGCATTCGCTCAAGACCTGGGGAAATTCTCCAACTGGTTCGCCCAGGCCAATCGGGAGCCATTCCGCATCAGCCGGGTCACGACACGAGACGTGTCCGATTTTCGGGATCATCTTCGCCGAGACAAGCAGCAGGCGACCGCCACCGTCAATCGGGCGCTGGTGACGGTGCGGCGGTTTTTCAACTGGCTCGTCGAAGAAGGCCATGCCCAGGCGAACCCAGCCAAGAAGGTGAAAGAACTAAAGCGGCAGCAACTCGCACCGAAGGGATTGAAACGGTCCCAGGTGCGAAAGCTGCTCCGGGAGGTCGAACTCCGAGGCGACATTCGGGCCAACGCCATATTCCATCTTTTCCTGTTCACCGGCTGTCGGGTCGGCGACCTCGTGGCCCTCGAACTCGGCGATCTGATGATGACGGAGCGAACCGGCACCGTTGTCTATCGTCTTGGCAAAGGAAACAAACAGCGGTCGGTGCCGCTCCCGTTACCAGCCCGCCGAGCCATGCAGACGTACCTGGAAACTCGCCCGCCTGTGCAAAGCAATCTGGTGTTCGTCGGCGAGCGTGGGCCGTTGACGGATCGTGGTGTCAGGAACTTGTGCAGCAAGTATGCCGCCACCTGCGGTTTCCACATCCACCCGCATTTGCTCCGGCATTCGATGGCCCACCGTTTCCTGGAAGATTCCGGCAATGATCTTGTCGGGTTGGCTCAGATTCTCGGCCATGAATCGTTGAACACGACGGCACGTTACACGAAGCGAAGCCAGGATGATTTGGCGGCGGCTGCGGACAAGCTGAGTTACTGAGGCAATTCGTGAACCAAACCGACACTTCGGCCTCTTTGTGTGTGTCCTGGTACGTTGGCTCAAGGTAGGCCCACGAAGCAATGTTGAAACGAGGAGAACCACAATCAACGCAGCACCTGCAAGCACGCAACTGTTTGTCGATGATACTCCGGTGGTCCTGTTGCTCGAAGGGGACGTTTCGGATCGCCTCCAAGCCCGGTTCGTCTCACTGTTTCGGTCGGTTTGGAACCGAATTCCCCAGAAAGACCAATCCTGGATGCTGGTAAAGGCAAGGAAGCATGAGGATGGTCTGAGAGTGTCCCTTTCCCGTGAAACCTGTGAAGAAACGAATGGATGGTTTAACCGTCACACGGGACAAGTTTGGTTTGACGCATGGTTTGTTGACGCTGCGACAGTACCACACGCAAAAGCGGTGATCGCCCACGAACTTGGTCATGTCCGTGCTTTGGCCGATCCTTACCGGCCCGACCACAGTGAAGCTGTGGCGTGTCTTTATGCTGAACGGCTTTGGCGCTTTCCTCACGGCGATGCCGTGTTCAAGTCGCAAATCTGCCTCCGACTTGATGAAGTGGTTCGTGAAGTCGGGCTGAAGGCTCAGGTGTTCCAGTCCCGTGTTTTTGACGATGGTGAGCCAGAGGACACTTATCTGCTGTTGCGGAAGGGAAGGTGTCTTCCCTTTGACGCTCACTTGATACTCGACAGACTCGGTGGCTCTGAAGACGACTTTGAGACGATGGCGGCAGGAATTCGCTCGTACAAACGGTGACACTGCTTGGGAAATGGCCCTGCGCAAGTAATGTACCCTGCAAGTTCGGACACAAATCCGAACCGCAGGGAACATTACCATGCTCGGCACTCTCGACATCGAAGAAGCGGCGCAGAAGGCCGCAGGCAACTGGCAACGCTTCAACTCGTTCGTGTGGTTCCGAGACAAGGAAGTTGAAGATGCTGAGAAGTGGGCCATCGTCTACACGCACAATCGGGACAGTGGCCTGCTCGACCAGAGCAATGCCAGCGTGATCTCCAAGGCGATGGCCCCATTCGCCGAATCCGCTGATCCTGATGTCGTCTTTGAGAGCCACACGCATTGGGCTGTCGGTCACGTCGATGGCTTCAGTCTGCGGGTCTTCGACGCCAACGGTGAAATCACCGAAGCGTTTCGGACGTACCACGAACTCGCCCAGGCGATGGATGAGTATCCGTTTCTCGATGAATCGGATTACTCCGACCGTGAGTACGAAGCCACGCTCGAAAACATCGCTGATGCGGCTTGGCGGCTGAAGAATGAATTCGACCTGCCGGAAGGCTGGGAATCCGACGTTTATTCCTGGCTCTCCGACCATCGCTCTGGCGAAGTCGAAAACAAAGACGACCGGGGAGGCTATCCCAGCGAAGAAGCGTTGCGGGATGCGTTCACGGCCCTTGGCTATGGCAGTGAGGAGTGACGCCGTGGATGCAATGCGGAACATCGGCATCGGCCTGCTGGTGGTAGCGGCCCTGTTGATCGCCAAATGGCCGTCGTTCGTCGCCAACGGAATTCGGCATGACTTGCACGAGTACGCCAAGGCGATTCGGGCCTGCGATCAATCCCTTGACGACAAGGAACGGCTGTTGGACCGAATCGACGCCGTGGAGGCCCAACTGGACGACGGAGCAACACCGTCAATGTTCGGTTGGACGGCACATGATGATGCCATCAAGGCCATGTTGAGTGACGGCATCACGCCCGACGAGGTTCGATTGATCGAAAGAGAACTGCAAAAGGTTGAACGGAAGCTGATGCAGCCGTCCGAGCAATCAGGCCCGCCGAGTGAGCCGCAGTAAGTAATGTACCCTGACGGCCATCACCGCTCTGTCTCATTGTCTCATGGATTGCAAGATGGCCGCTTATCTCAAGATCGAAAACGTCGGGGTTTGCCCGCCAGAAGCATTCACGGTGCTGGGGGTCTCGTTGGCAGACACCAGCAATCATGAAGGGGTGATCGGAACTTTCGGCAGCGGCAGTAAACATGGCGTGGCCCTGTTGCTTCGCAACGAATTGAACCCCGTCGTCTTTGCCGGAACTCTCAAGCTCGAATTCGGCACGAAGCCGCAGACGGTCGGCGACGGGCTGGCCGAGAAGGAATTCGCCCGTGTCGTCGTCAAGTACGGCGGCATGGATGCCAACGGCGTCAGCCGTTCCAGCACGGAGGATTTGGGCTTTGTACTTGAGTACGGCAGGCAAGACTGGAACGAAGTGGCAATGGCCCTTCGTGAATTTGTCAGCAACGCCATCGACCGCTCCATCCGTGAGCATGGAGATTGGTCTGGGGTGAAGATTGAAATCGTTGATGAGGCGCAGGTCCGGGCCAAGCGGGATCACACCCGTGTCTTCGTCCCGATGAACGCCGACGTGCTGGCCTTCTACAACGACCTGGGCAAGTGGTTTCTCCACTTCAGCGAACCAGACTCTCTCTCGAATTCGATCCTTCCGAAACGAAGCCGCAACCTCGGCGACCGGAAAGCGGCGGTCATTTATCGCCGTGGGGTTCGTGTCCGTGAGTTCGAGTCTTCTGATACGGAATCGTTGTTCGATTACAACTTGAACGACCTGACCATCGACGAAGCCCGCAAGGCCAGCGATTGGGACGTTCGCCACCATTGTGGCCGGGCGTTGGCTTCAGCAGATAAGGCGACGTTGGCGATCCTGTTCAATCACCTGCTCAATTCGGATCGGCCCGTCTGGGAGTTCAGCTTCGACACCTATGCGATGCAGCCGACGTATCGGGACCACGATGCTGACCGACAACGGGAGAAAAACTGGAAAGAGGCATTCCTGGAGATCGCCGGTGAAGACGCCGTTCTGACGCAAGAAGGCTCGGCGGGCCAACTGGAGCGCAAAGGCTACAAGCCGGTGAAAGCACCGGAAGGGCTGGTCAATGCCGCCGCCCGCTACGGCCTACAAACGCCCGCCAGCATTCTCTCGACCGACGAACTGTTGGGGCGGGACATCACGGACGCCACGCCCGACGCCCAGGCCGCAGTTGATCTGGCTTGGACTTGGATCATGGACGCAGGGTTGAACAACGGCAAATCGAAACCGTCAGTGAAGTGTTTCACGTCCATCTTGGATGGCGAGACGATGCTCAACGGCTTCTATCGGAATGGCGAGGTCTTCATCAATGCCGACCTTGCTGGTACGGCATCGGAATTTGCCGGGCCTGATGCTCTGTCGAATCGTTTGCTCAAAGTCGCACTCGAAGAACTCAGTCATTTCGTGACCGAGGCAACCGACAACAGCCGAGACTTCCAAGATTTCTTGCTCGAAGTGGCGGTCAAGACCGCACGGAAGGCTGAACGAAACGAGGTATCAGCATGATTGACATTAACAAGGCTCTCTTCCCGCTTGGTCGGGTGGTTGCCACGCCAGGAGCCATCGAAGCACTGGCGAAAGCACAGACTTCGGCCTGGGAACTCTTGAGCCGCCATGTCGCCGGTGATTTCGGTGAGGTCGATGCCGAGGACTGGCAGGCCAATCTGGACGCCATCAAGGACGACGCCCGAATTCTCTCGGCGTACACGCTCAAGACCGGCGAACGGTTGTGGGCAATAACCGAAGCAGATCGGAGCAGCACCTGCCTGCTTCGACCCGATGAGTATTGAAAGGACGCCATGACCATCCGTGAGGAGCTTCTCCAACTGATCTGGCTCAACGATGGAGAAGACTTTGTTCCGACCCATATCGCTCTGGGCCAGCTTGACGAGCGTTTCGCCGACGACCTCATCCCCGGCCTGATGGAATGCCTCACCGACGAAGACCCTGAAATTCGTCGCTTGGCCGTTGAGTTGTTGGTCGAGGCAAAGGCCAACGTCGCCGTGCCTGCGCTGATCGAACGGTTGAGCGACAATGACCGGCTCGTGCAGGTTGCTGTCATCGGTGGAATTGGGGAGTTCGGCCCGCTTGCGTCAGATGCGATTATCCCCCTGCATCCGTGGCTGGATTCCGAGAATGAATACCTGCGGATTCTTGCGGCAACAGCCGTGATGTCGATTGACGAATATCGTACCGAGCTTCTTTATGACATCAGGCAGGCACTGAAAAGCGCCGATGCCAACGTGCAAGGCGTAGCACGGGATTTTTTCTCGAAGACAAAGGCGACGATGCCGTTTGACGAAGATGCTTTCAAGGACGCCGTTCGCTCCAACTGGAATTTCCATGCGCCCTGCGAGCAGGTTGAGTGGCGTTGCGAACTGCTCGACAACGGGGCATGGGAAATCACCGTGTCCCCCGTCTACCAACAGGTGTGGGCAGGGGAGGATGACGGACGAGTGGTGTGGGCGGGATTCGATTTTCACGGCTTTGGTTTCTTGCAGGAGCCGGGAGTCGAATTACTGGACTTCGGAGCGATGAGCTTCTGCCTCGACCACAATCCGACGCCGTTCATCGGTTTCAAAGGCCGATACTTCGGTCAGCCCTTTATCCTCCACATCCATCTTGAGCCTTCGGCAGCGTCACCTATCCGAGAGGTTCTGGACACAGTGACGAAGCAGGTCCGGCCCATCGACGCCGAGGATGAGACTGCGCCATGAAGATCAGGTTCCCACGGGCGATCACTCTTCACTGCGTCGAGATTCTGGTCGGTGAATTTGAGGGGGCAGAGTGCGAGTTGGACATGAACATCACCGTGACATTTGAAGCCGGTCGAGAGTTCGACAACGTGGAGTTCGACGAGGATACGCCGACCGATGTACGTCTCTGGTTGAGGGATGATCTGGTGGCTTTGGACGTGCCGTGGTCGGGGTTTGAGATCATCGAGCCGTGAAGGGCGGCTGCTGCGTGGAGTTGGGACTTTCCGAAGCGGCGTTGCAAAGATCGCAACTCTTCAATTCTGGGCATTCCCTTTGGGAGTTGTCTGATCCACCCCCTGGCACCCGCCCCCGTGTCGTTCTCTGTTTTTCTCGGCGTGGGCTGAAAAAGTTGCGGGAGGCGGGGTTCAAAAAAAATCGCCGGGGATCACATTTGCTGGTCGGAAGGGTTCGTGGCTTGCCTGCCCCCAAGAGAACGATACGGTCAATACAAGTTGATCCCGCTGACGACGACCGTTGATGGCGAGGCGAACAAAACGGTGAGTTGCACCGACCCGTCCTTGCAGCGGTAGCTAAGGAGTCGATGTGAGTTCTGCCATTCCGTGTTGCTGTCGGGATCGCCGAACGCATCTTGGAAGCTGTAGTCGTCGAATTGTGCGTACACGAGCAAGTTGTCCAGTCGGCCCTTCGTCATTGTGGCTTGCAGCTTCTCGACAAACTCTTGCTTCGTCAATGTGCGAGAAGGTACTTGTCCTTGTCGGTTTTTGGCCCGCAATGCCGCCACCCGTGCTACTTCGGCATCGTGTTGCTCCTTCGCTTGTTGCCGTGCCGCCGTATTGCGCTCGGCAATGTACCTTTCGAGGGTTTTCTTTCCACCTGGAGATTCGGGGTCCAGAGCAATCTTTCCAGACAGTGCGTGCGCAATGATCTGTCGCCCGCTCTCCTCGTTGCCATTTGCAGCATAGTAGTCAATACACCGAGACCACAGCCGAGGCAGGTCGTCCTTGACAAAGGATGCTTCGCTATCCACAAGAACTGCGCAATAGTGGGGAAATGCCTTCGCTTTGTCGCCAGCGGTCCAGAACTCGTCGCCTTGCTTCACATCGGTCACAAGTTTGACAAGATGTGGCACATCCCAAAGTGTCATCATCTCGGTAGGTTGGTTGTGTACTGACGTGAAAATGCTGCCATCAGGAGATAGCGACACAGACGCCGGGGACATCAGATCGTCCTTGCCTGTCAGCTTGAATCGTACTTCGCCGGTCGCAACATCCCAAGAGGTCAATGACCAGACGCTTTCCGTGCGGAAGGGTTGTGCGATGACCCACCTGTGCGAATCAGCGATCACAAGCGACCTTGCGTCCGCAGTGAACGCCACGAACCGGATGCCATCTTCCTTTTTCGCAGCCCCTTCCTTTGGTGAGGGGTCAGCCAGTTCAAATGTTTGCAATCGCTTGCCAGACACGGTGTCCCAAATAACTGCACTACGGCGTGTCACTTCCCCTCGACTCGTGCGAGTGCTACTAACGACGGTGCCTGCCACGAGCGCATCGTCGGAGGAGAAACACTGAAGTGTGAAGCTCTTGATTGGCCCCGAATTCTCGAACGAGTCGGGTGTGATCGTAATGGTTTCTTTCCAGGAATCTGTTCGCCACAGGCTAATGACTTTGCCGCCTTTGCTCTTTCCCTCGACGTTGTAGGAGAATGCCAACGCTTGAGAGTGCGGCGAAAACAGAAAGCTGGATGGTTGGACGTTCTTGGAACTGCCATCCGGCAAACGAGGCTGCCAAGGGGAAGATGGGAATTCCGCCGCTGCATTGCCGAAGTACAACTCAGGTTCCGAGGGTAACGCAAGTGCTGCTACTGGTTGGTGCGTTTCACACTCCTCGACAAAGACAGTGTTTTTGGCCTTGCGACTTGCTGATTTAGCTGCCTTGACGAGAAATCGTCCATCCGGTGACGCAATCAGGTCGCTCAAGGTGTACTCGTCGGAGCCTTTGGCAATCTTGTCGTAGTTGTTGCCGCCTTGCGGAGTTCCAACCGGAGAAAAGGGCTGCGAACCGCTCTTACGAAGAACGAGGTACTTTGAGCTACGATCCTGCCTTTGTATTGCCAGCACCGTTGAGGGATTTGTCCAGAGGAGATCGTTCGGCGCAATCCCCTTGAGGGGAATGCTCTGGACGAGGGATGCAGGCGACGAAGACAGACTCCAAAAACGCAACAATTCCCCGTCAAGGCAGGCGATTGTCGTTTCGTCTGGCGACAGCGCAGCCGGGAACGAGAAGTAGTCACAATCGGGGGAACTGGCCGTTGCCTCTTTTCCCGTCGAAACATTCCAGAGACGCAGATCATGCGATCCAGCATGGGTAAATAATGCGTAAACACCTCTGGGCGAGAAGAAGACGAATGGTGTGTCCCTCTTGGGATTCTTGGCACTGGCAACCTGTTCTGGCATCCCCGCCAGTGGATGGGCGGGCCATTTTTTCTGCTTGAGGAATTCTCCGGGAAGGCCCGTCCTGGTAGGTTCCGATCTTGTTGCCGCATCCGAGGAAGGTGAAGCAGTGGTGGAGTCGGAAGTCGCTTCAGTTACCACATTGGGGCGGTTGGTATTTCGACCGCTTTTGCCGATGACGGCCACGATTAGAAAGCAGGCAGCAACCGCTCCAGCAATCGCCAGTCGCTTCGGAGTGATCCAGGAGCCTTTTCCTTCCGATGACAACCTTGAAATGTCGGCATCAAGATCGGCCAACCGAGAAAGTGATGCAGCAATTGGCGCAGTGAGGTTCGGCGTGCCGCTGCTCTCGCCGTGCGCTTCGTAGACGGCTTTGCCCAACGCCCCGAAAAGTGACGACTGCTGCATCGAGAGTTTCTGCGACTGTGCCGCCTGTATCGCTTTGCCTGCCGTTGCCTTGGCTTTTTCGCCCAAAGACTGCGGCGTGGACTTTCCCTCCGAGGTCGTGACGATGGCGGCGAGTTGGCTTCGGACGGCATCCAGCTTCTGGAACAGGTCTGCGAACTCAGAGCGATGTTGCTGTGATTCGTAGCAGTGCTTCCCCAGGGGCTGATACTGAGCAGGCAGCGTAATCGTCGTCAGCTTTGTCTTTTCAGCCTGCTTGGCGGCGAGTTGAGCGGCGGATTTCGCCGTCGAAAGGAGCGATGACATCGCCGATGGTTTTGTCGCCTTGTCGGCAATTGCCGCAGTCTCAGAAGACGGTGGTGACGATTCGGGAATCGGCTTCGTCGGCCCTGGCAGTCCGTCGAACAACCCCTTGATCTTGGTCGCAGGCTTCCATTCCGCCATGCCCTCTTTCCAGACTTGGGAGGTCGGCGTCAAATCGCCCGATGCAACCGCAGCCTTCAAATCAGACGCCGAGACCGGGCCGATCTGCTGATCGCCCTTCGTGTAGTACCATTCGTTTGCCATGATGAAATCCTGCTACGGCCTATGTCTGGGACTGTCGATGTGCCAAGGCAATGAACTCGTCTTATTGTTCGACGATCTGCTGATCGTAGGTCTTCTGCATCGCCGGTGTTCTTCCAGGCTGAATCATGCTGGCTGACGAATCGACCTTCCCCACGCCCTCTGGGTAAGTGTGAAAGGCGATGATTGCTCCGTTATTTGGAAGGGCCATCTCTTCTCGGACGATCAGTGCTGGCTTGCCGTTCCAGGTAGTCGCTTTTGTGACCGTGTAGGTCTTCTTTATGCCCGGTGAGGGATTCCACTCCCAGGTGTCATCTGGTTTGGCACCGATCTTGAAGATGGGTTCCCATTCCATCGTGCCTGACCCCGCAGATGGCGAACCATGCTCCACAAAACCATCTTTGACCCGATGGAATGACTTGGATGTGTTGCTGCCGTCCACGAGCCATTCGATGTTGTCAAGCGCAAGGTCTTGCTTTGCATTCTTGAGCCGACCAGTCTTCGCAATGGTGGACTCAATTCCGCCGTTGTCTTTGTGCAGAACGTGATTCAGGGTCACGATGGGGATGCTATCGCCGGGCGGATACATTGCATGAAGGTAGTCTCGGCTTGTTCCAGGGATGTGGGGAACAAAGTCGCCTGAATTGCGTTTGGCGTCTTGTGCCGCTTTACGGGCTTTCTGGACCAACGGCAGCAGTAACAAACACACGAGGACGATGACGCCGATCCCGATCAATCGCTCCTTCCGCTTCGGAGTGAGCCAGGAGCTTTTGCCTTCCGATGACAACCGAGCAAGGTCAGCATCGAGTTCGGACAGGCGAGCCAAAGACTTCGTAATCGGTGCCGTAAGGTTCGACGGGCCACCATTCTCGCCATGCGCTTCGTAGACTGCCTTGCCCAAAGCCCCGAAGATTGAGGACTGCTGCATCGCAAGTTTCTGCGACTGTGCCGCCTGCATCGCTTTGCCCGCTGTCGCCTTGGCCTTGTCGGTCAAGGTCTGTGGCGTGGGTTTCCCGTCCGATGACGTTGCAATGGCAGTGAGTTGGCTTCGGATGGCATCCAGCTTCTGGAACACGTCGGGAAATTCAGCCCGATGCTGCTGCGATTCGTAGCAATGCTTCCCAAGGGGCTGGTACAAGCCGGGCAGTGTGATTGTCGTCAGCTTCGTCTTCTCGGCCTGCTTGGCGGCGAGTTGAGTGGCGGATTTCGCCGTCGAGAGAAGCGACGACATCACCGATGGCTTTTTCGGGTTGTCTTCGGTCGCCATGTCGCATTCCCTCTGCCTGCAAATTCCCGTGAGTCAGGTTCCTCCTTCCCTGCCTTGCGACAGCGACCGCCAAAGAGGGCCAAAAATCCGCAAAGAATTTTCCCTGGCCCTTTTCCCGCTCCGCTGTCGCAATGCCGTTTAAGGAGGAAAGCGGCTAAAACCCCTGGTAGAATGGGCGAATCTCGTGATTCACCGATGCCGGGAGCCAAAATGCCGCCACCTTCGGCAGTTGGGACGGACACCCAACTGCAAAACCTGATTGACCTTGCGCTGCGGGGAGACCCGTCAGCCAGGGAATCGCTGCTGCACCATGCCTGCGACCGGCTGCTGCGGCTGACGAGGAAGATGTTTCATGGGTATCCGAACCTGCGGCGGTGGGAGCAGACTGACGACGTGTTCCAAAACGCCCTGGTGCGGCTTCATCGGGCATTGGCCGAAGTTCGGGTCGAGTCGGTTCGGCACTTCTTCAATCTGGCGGCGATCCAGGTGCGGCGGGAATTGCTCGATCTGGCGAAACACCACTACGGACCAGAAGGCGGCGGGGCCAATCACCACACGGATGGCATTCCCGCCGACGATCACGGCGGCAGTTTGCATGACCGAGCCGAGGAACCGGACGACCTGTCGGGCTGGCATGGCTTCCATGACCTGGTCGAGAAGCTGCCCGACGACGAACAGGAAGTGGTCAATCTCCTGTACTACGAAGGACTGACGCAGGACGAAGCGGCCAGGGTGCTGGACATTTCGCTGCGGACACTCAAGCGCCGCTGGCAATCGGCCAAGCTGAGGTTGCACGAGGAACTGAACCGTGACGGACAGGGATGAGGAGATATTGGCCGAACTGCTCCTGCGCTGGGAAGAGCTTCGTGAGCGTGGTCAGGACACACCAGCCGCCGAGTTGTGTCAGGAGCATCCCCATCTTGTCGAAGAGTTGGCCCGCCGCATCAAAGCCTTGAAGGCCGTGTCGTGGATGGACAAGCCGCTCGACCCCGGTGACGACGGCTCCGATCCTCCAGGCTCATCACCAACCACGCCACGCACGCTGATCGGTCGCTACCGCATCGATGATCTGATCGCCACAGGCGGCTTTGCCCAGGTGTGGCGTGGTTACGACCTGGAGCTTCAACGGGTCGTGGCCGTCAAAGTCCCCAGGCCGAGCCGTCTGCAATCCGCCGATGCCTTCATGGCCGAGGCTCGCCGTGTCGCTCGTCTCAAACATCCCGGCATCGTGCCGGTGTTCGACGTGGGACATGATGGTGATGCGTGCTTCATTGTCTCGGAGTTCGTCGAAGGCGGGAGCCTGGGCGATCAACTCTCCCGCAATCCGCCGACGCAGCAGCAGGCCGTTCGTTGGATCGCCGAGATCGCCGACACCCTGGAGTATGCCCACCTGCACGGCGTCGTTCATCGAGACATCAAACCGGCCAACATCCTGATCGACCACCACGGCAGAGCGCTCCTGGCCGATTTCGGGATCGCTCAATCGGCGAACAAGGCCGGTCAAGAAGCCCTGTCCCTGGGGACGCTCCGGTATATGTCGCCAGAGCAGCTTGAAGGCCGGGATGTCGATGCCCGCTCCGACATCTTCAGCCTGGGCGTGGTGCTGCACGAAGCACTGACCGGCAAGCTGCCGTATTCGTCAGTCGAACCGAACATCCTGCGCCGAGAGATCGTCGCCGGTGCCAAAGTCGGGGCAGAGAAGTTGCCCGCTGAATTGAAGCGAATCTGCGAGAAGGCACTGGCTCGAAGTCCACACCAGCGGCATACCTCAGCGGCGCATCTTGCCGCTGAACTGCGAAAGTGCCTGGAATCTCCGTCGAAATCGACCGGCAAGCTCTTGGCTGTGGTGTTGCCGGTGATTGCCTTGGCGGTCGGTGCCGTGATTTGGTGGCAGTCTTCGCAACCCGGCGTCGTACCGCCTGCAATTGGGGAGATTCCCCAGGTCGAGCAGGCACAGGACTTCGATGCGTGGTTGAAACGGGTTGCCGGTCTGCCTGCGAAGAGTCGGGCCGAAGCTGTCCTGGAGAAAATCTGCGAACTCAATCCCGACTTTCAGCCGCTGCCGGGACGGTATGGATATGAGATCGCCGAGAGCGAAGTCGTCCAGGTGCGATTCTTCGGTGCGGAAAACCTGAAGGACATCTCACCGCTTCGTGCGCTGCCGACTCTGACCT
>JBFWUW010000048.1:0-56804 GCA_050247075.1 Pirellulales bacterium
CTTCCGATCTCGCGGCGCGCAGGTGATTGTCACGGGCCGCGATGCGGAAACGCTGGCCGCTGCCGCTCGCGAAATCAGCTCGGCCACCGGCCCTGCAGTACGCGATTTGGTTTGCGATGTGGCCGATGCGAACGCCATCCACAAACTGGTTGATACCGTCGTGAGCGAGTTTGACCGCATTGACACGTTAATCAACGTAGCAGGGGTCAACCGTCGCCAACCCTCGGAAACCTACACCGAAGCTGACTACGACTTCATCATGGATATCAATCTCAAAGGGGTCTTTCTGCTGTCGCAAGCCGTGGGCAAGCGGCAACTGGCGGCGGGCCAAGGATGCCAGATCAACATCGCCTCGCTCAATTCCGATAAACCGCTAAAGAACGTGCTGCCTTACGCTGTCAGCAAGGCCGGTGTCGTGCAGATGACCAAGGCTCTGGCCCTGGAGTGGGGCCCGCGCGGCGTGCGGGTGAATGGCATTGCCCCCGGCTTTATCTTGACCGATCTCACCCGCAAGCTATGGTCGGAACCGGCTATGCAAGCCTGGGGGATGGCCAACACGCCGCAGCGCCGCCTGGGTGTGCCTGAAGACATGGTCGGCGCGGCGATCTTTCTGGCGTCGGCTGCCTCGGCGTTTATGACGGGGCAAACAATCTACGTCGATGGCGGGTTCACCGCCGGCTTTGCCTGGCCAATCCCAGGTTGAACTTGTTTATCGCGATCCTATCGCCGAGTGGCTGGTAGCGCGTTCTTGCGTATGGCCGGTGAGGTTGCCGTGCGCCAGGTATTAGAGGCTTCGCGTTCCAGATCCCAGCCTTCGTCGGTGACGACAAAGCGGTACGAGCCAGCGGAGAGTTCGCGTTCGGCGGTTCCAAAGTCGCCGCCACGGTCAAACTCCACGACCACCGACGACTTATCGCCCAGCGTTTTGACTTGGCCCGGATTCAGCGCCAGTTCGTTGGCTCCATCCACCACGAAGGCAACTCTGCCCCCCGATGCCGTGGGATTGCGAATCGTCACTCCGCGGGCTTCGTTGTCCGGCAGTGAATTCGGCCGCTTGGCCAGCGTGGGCGTGCCCGTCGTCCGTTCTGCGACGGCCGGCGTAGGCGCGGGTGCAACTGGCTGGCTCGCCACGGTTGGCGTGCCGTAGACGACCGTACGCGGAGGGGGCGGCGTAACGTACACATACTCTACCGGCGGGTTGTACCAATAGCTGGGATAATAGTGGTAGTGTCCCCAATGGTGGCCGTGCCAGCCGTGGTGATGGTGGTGGTGATGCCCGTGGCCATGCGCAAAGCCAAAGTCGATATGCACCTGGGCCTGGGCACGCCCCGCGAATAGGCCGCCTGCCAACAAAGCGGCGGCGCAAGCCATGATGATAATTCGGTTCATGTTCTGGTCTCTCTCAGGCAAGGCAATGGCGAACCGCTGTCCCGAGTACGCAGGGAATGGCGCGCCCGGCGCAAGGAGGTCAGGCAAGGCAATGGCGAACCGCTGTCCCGAGTACGGGCTGGTGAAAACCAAGGCCCACCGCCGGGCAGCGCCAGCAGCGCTTGCGGTTGGGGCGCGGAGAACCTCGCCATTCACCGCTAGAGCTGCCTGGGACATGGATATTATCGGCAAGACTTCCGCCGCGGAATTGCAATCCGCGGCGCGATTTGAAACCGTCCCCATCGGTGGGATCGCAGGCCGTAACGTGGACTCCAACCCGCGCTACTGCAGCTTTCCGCGGAACAGAATTATTGCACGTTGATCCGCGACAAATTTGAAGGATGCGAGCTGGCCAGTCTGTGGTTCAATGGCCATTAGGCAAATGGAAGGCCAGCGCCACGCAGAACGCTGTCAGCAATGCCGCTGATAGCGTGGCAACCAGAAAGGCGCGCTGCACGCTTGTTCGCCGGGCATAGGCCCCGATCATAATGGGAATTGCCGTCCAGCCAATGCCGCCGATGCAAAAGAACAAGCCAACCGCGCGGCCATGTAACGATGGCTGCACATGGCTCAACAGAATGGCAATCAGCGTCGGAAAGATCGGCCCCAAAATCAGCCCGGCCGCGATCACCAAGGCGCTCGTCAGCCAGGCTCGCCGGCTGAAAGCAATGCCGGCGGTAAATGCCATGCACAGAACGGCTAGCGTAACGACCAAGGCCATGTCGGCCCCCTTGGGCAACGTCAGCGCTGTCAACAGCCGCGATCCCATGAACGTCAGCCAGAAGACCGACAGTAGCGTCGATGCCTTGCCTTCGCTGATACCCCGATCGGACATCAGGGTGGTTGCCCAAGTCGCCACGCTGGCTTCGATCGGCACATGGCAGAAGAAGGCCAGGCAGCAGAGCCAAACGATAGGATCAGACAGCAGAATGCCCAGTCCGCCCACCACCGACTCTGTTTGGGCCGTGTCAAGTTTCTGCCAGGCCACACCCAATCCCAGCAGCAGCGGCACGACGGCAAACGCCGCCAAGGCCAGAAATGTCCGTTCGAGCTGAATTCGCCGCATCAAGAAGGCGATCAGAATCGGCGTCAAGAAAGCACCCATGCCAAACACGAAGTCGCCCATGTTCATGGCATACGACATCCGCTCGGGAATGTCTTGCGGCGGCAAAAAGGCCGGGGGCGAGGTAACATTCAACACGTTGACGAGCGCGGACCAGCCCGACCCCAGCACTAGCACCGCCAACATCGCCACGGCATACGTCTTCAGCCTGGCGAGCAAAGACATGCTGGCGATGACCAGAATGAATCCGCCGGCCAGCACCGCCTGTTTGCCCAGCGCATCGACCAGAAACCCAAACGCCAGGACCATCGGAATCAACGTGAAGCCGAACACGCTGACCAGGCCGCCCACGCGGGCCTCGTCAATTCCCAGTTTGCGGGCCAAGGGAACCTTGACGCTTCCCAACAAGGCATGGCACATGCCCGCCACGGCCAGCGCGGCGACTTGCATGGAAGTCAGCATGGGGTCCACGGGCAGCTCCTGGGTTTTCGGGCAACATGGCACAAAGCGGACACGGTGGCCCAGGGTACTCCTCGGCGCGGCCGTCTAGAAGTAGTAGCGATTTCCGCTTGAAACCTTGCCCTGTGGGGGTGGGTTGCTACAACGGAAATCCTAGATCGTATCGACATTGGCCAATTGTAGACGTCCCCCACGAGGCTTACGCTCATGCACCCCACGCTAAACCACAATCTCTTTCTCGTGAAAGAACACGTTGGTTTTTTCAAGGCGGCCAACAATTATGACATTTTCGACCCGAACACGGAGGAGAAAATACTGGAGTGCCGCGAGGAAAAGCTTGGCTTGCTCACCAAGCTCGCCCGCTTCACGGACTACAAGCGGATGACACCCTTCGACATCGAGATTAAGACACCCTCGGGAGAGCCGGCCGTGCGAGTGACTCGCGGCGTTTCAATCTTTCTTTCCAAGGTGAATGTCTTGGATGAGAACGGCCAGATCGTTGGTGGGTTCAAGCAGAAGCTGTTCTCGATTGGAGGCGCGTTTGATGTGCTTGGGAGCAATGACCAGCCGCTATGCACGCTCAAGGGAAAATGGACAAGCTGGGAGTTTCGTTTTCTGGCTGGCGAGAATGAATTGGCCAAGGTCACAAAAAAATGGGCTGGCTTGGGCAAAGAACTGTTCACATCGGCCGACACCTACATGTTGGAGATTTCTCCCAAAGTTCCGCCCGACAACCCGTTGCGTCAATTGATCTTGGCCGCCGTGATGTGCATCGACATGGTGCTCAAAGAGTAACGCATTGAGATCGGCGCCGGCCAAACCTATTTGGCCTCGGCTAGTGTGTTGATACTCGACAGCACTTCTTCTAGCTCCATCACGTCGCCAAGGTCGATGTCGATGTCTTGCAGAAAGACCTCGTGCATCAATTCGCAGCGCTCGCCAACGGCTTGCCGCGGTACGATCACGCGAAAACTGTCGGTGGCGTCGCGGCAACTGGCATAGACGCAATGGCTGGTGCTGATACCCGTCACAATCAGCGTATCGACACCCAGCCCAGTCAGCATTTCGTGCAGATTGGTCCCCTTGAAAGATGAGGCATACCGCTTGCGGACGATCTTTTCCGTGGCACGGCGCTGCAAACGCGAATCGAGCGCAAACTGCTCCTCCGCTTCGGCCGGCAGATGGAATTCCAGTTTGCGGTCATGCGGGCTAGGTGGCTCGGCCGGGTCGTAGGCAAACGTGGTAAAGAAGATAGGCAGCCCTGCCCCGCGGGCCGCTTGCAGCACGCGGCAAGTGGCGTCCACGACCGAGTCCAATTGGCTGCCGATCTGCTGGGCCGGGTCGAGCCAGAAGCGTGCCAGGTCGATCACCAGCACGGCTGGCCGTGTACCAAAGCCCACCCGTCCGCCCCAATGCCGTTGCCGATACCGTTCCCGAAGTTCCCGCATGTGCGCCAATAGCGGCCCGCGAAGCTCGTCGGGCAAACGCAGATCGGAAGAACCCATGCAATTCTGAGTGCTCGTAGCGGTACTCATGGCGCGCATCTCGCGAGTGGACGGATACCAGAAAGAAAATTCTTCCTGGACAATAGACCGCGCAGCGCCAGCCGGCTCAAGCGTTTCCTGCAATTCCGGCTGCTTAACTTTCGGCCTTGAGTTCCGCCAAGTGCTGGGCCGTGCCGACCAGACGGTCCCAGTTGGCCTCAATATACTCGGGCGGGCCGCCGATCATGGCCACGACCTGGGCCACTTGCTCGGTGGGGACCATCTCAATGGCATCCCACGGGCAGACCGTCAGTTCATAGGGGTTGGTTTTCTTCTGTGGAATGTGGACGCAAACCTCACAGCCAACGCAGCGTTCCAGGTCGATCTGGCAAAAGCTTTGCAGATTGTGAAAGTTGTCGTACTGCTGAATTTTGATGATGCAGTCGACGGGGCAGACTTCCAGACAGGCCTCGCAGCCGGTGCAATTATCGGCATTGATGACGGCCAGTTCCTTGGGAAGTTTCTTACGCGGCCCTTGTTTGGCCATCAGCAGCGTCCCTTGAGCAAAATCGAGAATTTCATCTTCGCACCAACCGGCAGGCCACTGCACAAGGGCCGTTTACCTGCCTGCTATAATCCTATCATAGAGATATATCGGCAGGGGGCCAACGGGCCAAACATGCGGTCTGGGAAAAATCGTTAAAACTCTATGGCTCGACATAGGTTACATCGGCCAAGCCATCATCTTCAGGAGCCGCCACTATGCCCAGCGAACGCGAGAAAATGTTGGCAGGTGAATTGTACGACCCGTTGGATCTGGAGTTGGCAATAGCTCGCCAGCGTGCCCGTGACCTGTGCCAAGACCTGAACGCCACCCGCGAGGGCGAGCCTGACCTGCGCCGTCGGATTCTGCAAGACTTGTTTGCCCAGGGAGGTGACAGCGTCTGGCTGCAACCGCCATTCTTTTGTGACTACGGTGCCAATATCGTGCTCGGCTCCAAGTGCTTTTTCAACTTCAACTGCGTGGTGCTGGATGTTTGCCAGGTGACGATTGGCGACCACACGCTGTTTGGGCCGGCGGTGCAAATCTACACCGCCACGCACCCGTTGGACCCCGTATCGAGGCGGACCCAAGAGTTTGGCAAACCGATCGAAATCGGCTCGGACGTTTGGGTGGGCGGCGGCGCGGTCATTTGCCCTGGCGTCAAGATCGGCACGGCCGCGGTAATTGGGGCGGGCAGCGTGGTCACGCGCGACATACCCGCGGGCGTATTCGCGGCAGGCAATCCCTGCCGAGTCATTCGCGAGTTAGATGGCAACTTGTCGGGCTGAGTGGGTAGGAGCCGTCAGCGGAGAAGCTATCAGCAATCAGCCGTGGTGCCAACGGTGGGTGGCTGGGGCAGCGCCGATTGCTCAATCGATTGGAAATCTAACCCAACTGGGCCTTTCCGACGATCAGCCTCACGCACCCAGCTTTTCATCCTTCATCTTTCATCCTGCTGCCTTTACTCCGTTATCGGCCCTCTCCGCGCGGCTCCCTCGCTGATCTCGTAGCGGCGGATCTTGCGGTCGAGCGTGGAGCGTTCGATTCCCAGGATGTTAGCAGTCTGGCTTTTGTTCCAGCCGGTGGAACGTAACGTTGCCAGTATCAGCCGGCGTTCCATCTCGGCCAGTGACATGGGGCTGAACTCCAAGCCGGCCTGTTCCCGCGGCAGCTCGTTGGTGTCGCCCGCCGTGGCCAGTTTGGAAAGCATCAGCAGTTCCGGCCCGATTTCATCGCGGTCACTGAGAACGACCGCCCGTTCGACCACGTTGCGCAGCTCGCGAACATTGCCCGGCCAACGGTACCGGACCAGTTGTTCTAGCGCCTCGGGCGTAAACCCGCGCAGTTTTTTGCCGGTCTCGGCATTGAACATCTTCAGAAAATGGTGGACCAGTTCGGGGATGTCGTCGGGCCGTTTGCGCAGCGCGGGGACCAGAATCTCCACCACGTTCAAACGAAAGAACAAGTCGCGCCGGAACCTTCCCGAGGCCACATCCTTCTCCAGGTCGCGGTTGGTGGCGGCAATCACCCGCACGTCTACCTTGACGGGCGCACTGCCCCCGACGCGCTCAAAGGGATGCCCTTCCAGCACGCGCAAGAACTTGGCTTGCACGGTGGGGCTCATCTCGCCAATCTCGTCGAGCATGAGCGTGCCGCGATGGGCCGCCTCGAACTTGCCGATCTTGCGTTCCGTAGCACCAGTGAATGCGCCGCGTTCGTGGCCGAAGAGTTCGCTCTCTAGCAAGGTTTCGGTCAGGGCGGCGCAATTGACGCAAACAAAAACCTCTTTGCGACGCGGGCTGCTGAAATGAACCGCGCGGGCCACCAGTTCCTTGCCGACACCGCTTTCACCGCGGATCAGCACGGTGGCGTTGGTCGGGGCCGACCGTCCGATCTGCTCGGTGATGTGGTTAATGACCTGGCTGCTGCCGACCAGTTCGCTTTGCACTCCCAGCTTCTCGCGAAGTTGCTGGTTCTCGCCGCGGATCAGCACCAGGTTTTCGGCCAGCTCTTGCCGCCGGGAAAGGTTGGTCAATGCCACGGCCAACGTGTCGGCCACGGCCAGCGTGAACTCCAGATCATCGGGGTCGGGACCGCGGCCGGCCAGCGTGGAATAGAGATGGATCAGCCCCAGCGGCTTCTTGTTATGGCGGATGGGAGCACAAATCACGCTCGTCGCTTGAATCTCTCCCTTGCTATCGCGGCTGGTGACGGAACTATCGCCGATGACGTTGCGGGCCAGGACGGCTTCGCCCTCGCGCAACACCGTGTGCGCCAGCACCTTGGAGACGCGATGGTAAGGATGCTTGGTATCGCTGCGTGAAGCGATGATATTGAGCCGGTCGGCCGTCGCCTCGCTCTTTCCGTCGATGGGCAAGATGAGCACCGCTCCGGCGTCTATTTGGGCGGTGTCAAAAATGCCGTTCAGGGCCAATTCCGCCAGTGTCGCCGGGTCGGGTGCTTTGGCCAGATCGAAGGCTAGCCGGCAGAGTTTGGCAGCCGCGCGGCCCGTCCCGGAGTTGGAGTTGTTATCGGCAATTTCGTCAGGCGTGAGGAACCGGGTGCGACCACGACGGTGGGTAATGGTTGGCTCGCCAGGCATGTCGATGCCCGACTCATTCGTCGTGCCATCCACGATTTCGGTATCGGGATCGCCGCCGAGCAGTTCCCGTGGCGGCGACAAGTCCGCAAAGGCCGTGGCCAAATTCTCCACATACACCAGGTGCGAGCGGCCAATGATGATGGCTTCACCCGGCTGCAAGGCGTGGTCGCCCTCCAGTTTGGCGTCGTTAATCTTGGTGCCGTTGCGACTGTCTCGGTCGCGGACGACCCACTTGCCGTCCGTCATGAAGACCTCGGCATGGCAGCGGCTGCAACGGTCATCGACCAGCACGATCTGATTGGTCGGCGCGCGGCCGATGGTAATGGTCTGTCCCGGCACCAGCCGGAACACATCACTCCATTTCGAACCTTCGCGAATGACCAAATAAGCGACCATTGCTACTGCTAAAATGAGGGGGGTGCCGCCAGGAAGTGAAAGGCATGGCCACCAGCCAGGGTTGCGGACAGCGGCCACGACTTCAGCCACTTTACCTTAACAGCACCGCGCACTCCCCCGCAAGGGGGCAGTGGTTGCAGCGGCTAACACGCCTCGCCGTCGGGCGATGCCAGCACGACAACGTAACCATCTGGGTCGCGCAGCCAGACCTCGCGGTGGTTGGGGCCGGCATTTCCGGTAGGTGGGTTGCGATGCGGCGGGAGAACGATTTCGGCCTGAATCCGGGCGGCGCGGGCCACCGCCGCGTCGAAATCGTCGGTCTCGAACCACAACAACACGCCGTTGCCGTACGGCTTTTCGAGCGGATCGCCGATGGGGCCATGGTGGTGGTCGGCCGTGAAGTGGTGTAATTGCATCACCAACCGGTCGCCGACAACCAACCGTTCGTACTCGGATCCGCCATGCCTGCTCTGGCAATTCAACAACTGCTGGTACCAGCGGCTGCTAGCCTCGACATCGGCGACGCAGATCAGGGGTTGCGAACGCATCGCCTTCAACTCCAGAAGTCCGTCAACAGTTCCTTCTCCACCACGCCCAAGGGAAATTGTTTGCTGAAGGGATGGTCTTGAATGCCCGCCAGCGAGCGGAGCGCCTCGTGGATATGTTCTGGCCGGACGCGAATGCCTTTTTCATGGTCGATGGCCAGGGTTTGCGGATCGATGGGTATGAGCTGTTGCTTTTCATCGGTGGCACCAATGACCCGATTGCCCGTGATGCCGGCACCCAGAAACATGATCGAACCGATAGACCAATGGTCCTTGCCGTTGCCGTTATTGTAGGTGGGGGTGCGCCCCATTTCGCTCTGCACGATGACCACCAGCTTGTCGCGGATGTGCAGTTCCTCGGCCTTGCGGATGACGTAGTCGATGCCAGCCAGAAACTCTGGGATGAGCTTCATCTGGTCGGGGTCGTTGTTGTTGTGGCTGTCGAACTGCGAGATAGTGAGATTGGCCGAAACGCATACGCCCGCCTTGAAGGCCGCCAGGGCAATGTCTGCCTGCTGCGGCAGCCGTTCCTTGGCCGATTCCTTGGGAATAAACGGCACTACCCGCTGCAGCGCTTTCGAGTTGACTTGCGCGGCATACAACATGCTTTGGCTGCGTTCCACTCGCGGCAGCCGATGTTCCGACACGCGAGCCTGAAATTGTTCTTCCAGGGCATGTTCGATGCGGCTGGAAGCGAACGGGTCGTGGTACGGCGCGCGTTCGTTCCCCTCGACGGAATCGGCCTTGGCCAACAAGTTCAGCGACTGCAGGTAGGGAACTCGCGACATCGGCACCAGGTTGCCCGTGGCCGAATAGTTGCCGAATGTCAAAAACGCCAATGGGGCCTGGGCGCCGTGACAAGCCGCCACCAACGCCGGAAAGGTCGGATAGGCCAGGCTGTCGAGCTTGCCCGTGGCCATGTAGCGGGCACAAGGCGAGTGGTTGTTGACGGAAAAATCGAGCCCGTTGAACACGCGCAGGTCCGATCCGTGCGCCGCGAAAAAGTCCTCATTGCTCATTCCTGCTTCGATGTGTTTGGCCGTGGGTGCCAGCCGATGTTGCCCGGCGGTGAGGATATCTCCTTCGTTGTACAGGCGGTTGATTCCCTCGACCCCCTTGGGATCCATCAGATAGGTCGTGTCCCAGCCGCCCGAGGCGTTGAACACCACGTAGTACGGCCCGGCGTAGCCTTCCGCTTCCGCGTCGTCCGCTTTCAACCGCGACAGCGATGGAAGGCCAATCGGCGCGGCAAAGCCCAGCCCGGCCAGTC
This sequence comes from Pirellulales bacterium, assembly GCA_050247075.1. Lineage (GTDB taxonomy): Bacteria > Planctomycetota > Planctomycetia > Pirellulales > JBFWUW01 > JBFWUW01. The sequence goes on from JBFWUW010000048.1 coordinate 9,792, forward strand.
CGCACAGTCTGAGAAAATATCGTCGATTCATGAGGCCGGCCTATTCGTAGAGAAACTCGTGTTGCCGCAGCAAGTAGGTCACAACGGCGCGCCACGCGCGCAGCGTATAATGTGGGTCGTCCGCGCGAAATTCCTCGCGGCCGCCGCAATAATAAGTTTCGTAAGGTTCAAAGCGACCTTGCGCGTGGGCATCGGCCAGGATGCCCGCGAATAGTTGGAAGGTGCGGTCGATTTCGGGGTGATCGGCTGCCCGCTGTTGCCCCAAGATGCGGTCGTGCAGATGGACAATCGTCTGACGAACTCGCGCGTCTTGGGCCTCGCTGCCAGGCACGACATCAGGCTGGATCCCCGGAAACAGCAAGCGATCGTCCGCGTCCAGTCGAAAGTCGTGCGCCACATGGAAACAAGAAACATCGTTGGCCATCAGGCGCTGGATGGCCCCCATCGCACCGCTTGGGTCGGCGTTGCGCTCGGTAACAGTGATGGAGTCGATGCCGCCGTACAGAACCTGCATGGCGTCCTCCAGCCGTCCCCACCGGCGTCCAAAGATGGCTTCGATCTTGCGCTCGACTTGCTCGGGACTTAGCAGCCGCACAATCCCCACGTCGTCCAGTTCGGCAAGCCGCTGGGGATCAGCGTCGGCAGCTTCCAGCCCGTCGGCTTGATAAAAGTCCGAGGCGATCAACGCCTTGAAGGCGGCCTTGAGATTAAAGTTTTCAGCCGCCAATCGGTGCGCGGCCGATTCGATCAGTTGCCGTTGCGCCAGATAGGCCCGGCGCTTTGCGGAGAACAGCGGGTCGTCGATATCCTCTGGCGGCAACAGGGGCTTGCGGCCCATTAGGATGTAATACACATGCTCGACCATGGCCACCGCAAAACGAGGATCCTGGATGGCCCGTTCGGCCAGCCATTGCGGTGCCCGCCAACGCTCGCTGGCCGGCATGTCTTTGCCTTCAAAGCCTGCCTGGAACATATCTTGATACCAGCCATCCTTCCGCGGGCCGATGCCTCCCTCGAAGTTGAAATCCTGGAACAGGCCCGCTACGGGATCGATCGTTCTATGGCAGACCACGCAGTCCGGGGCTTCCATCGTCGGCACCTTGTACTTGGCCGCCACAGCCGAGGCATCAGTCACGCGGGGAGCCAACTGCATCACATCAATGCCCAGGAAATGCTGGTAAAACATGCGGGCACGCAGCCGATTGCGATTGGTCTCGGTCGAGGGATACCGCCGCAGGTAATGGAACATGCTCAAGAACCCCGCGTGCGGGTACAGGCCAGTCGCTGATTCTTGCGTGTGCCCCTCGCGGCTTTTCAGGGCCTTCAAGCGGGCCGGGATGTACTCGAATGGGTCGTGCGGGTCTTTGAATTCCGACTTGATCTCTTCAAAAATGCCGTATCCGCGAGCCGTATAGGGCGAGACCATGATGTAGTCGGCGGTGGCCAGCTCGGTGAAGGGGCGCTCGTTCCGCACGATATGGGCGATCAGTTCCAGCGGCTCGCGAAGGAGCGCGTCGCGGTAGACATCGGCCAGCTTCCAGCGGGACCGCTCCTGTTCCGCTTCGGGGACGTCACTCAAATCGTAGCTGCTGTACCACAACCGGGTGTTCTCGAAGTGCTCGTAGGACAACAACGTCTCGGCGTTGTCTTCGATGCCGACCGTCAAAAAAATGTCGTTGAAGCCCTCCTTGAGCCGTGCATAGAACGCGTCTTCGCGCATCATCTGCTCGAGGATGAAATCGAGCGCCGCCGCATCTTGTTCAATAGCTTTCCGTTCGTCGGCGCTTGGCAAGCGGGCCGCCAACGAAAGCGTCACTCTGCGCAACAACCGCTGCGGCGAGATCTTGGTGACTCCCTGGAAAAAAGGCGTGGCATCGGCGGCGCTTTCCGCGGCCAGCCGGGCCGCGACCGATTCGGCTTCTTCTTTTGGCGAATTGACTCGCCGCGAGTAACTGGCCAAGATGCGGTAGCCGCTGGAGTCGGGCTTGAGGGCCTCGCCACCGCCATGCTCCAACTCGCCGCGAGCTTTCAGCAGCAGCCGCGATTCGTCCCCTTCCATCTGGCCAGCCATGCTGCGAAAGGCCTCACAGTTCTGTTGGAGCCATTCCCGGCTGCCATCGGTGCCGCGAGGCCGCAGCACGAAACCGCTATCGGCCGCGTCCCCTTGGCTATTGTGGCAGCGCAGGCAAGTCCGCTCGCCCACCTTGGCCCAGACTTCTTCGTCAAACCGCCGATCGGGCAAGGTACATACGGCCGCGGCGCTGGCGGGCAAAGCCTGAGATTGGCCGCGGGCCATACCGCCGCACCAGGCAATCGCCACTAGGCTAAACATCGCCACGATCATGCCGCAACGGCTAGCCCAGCGATCCAACACCATTGGCCCGTTCGCAAGCGCGCTCATGGAAAATTCTCAAGTGGAACAGTATGCAATCGTCACGCATTCGATTGTATCACACCGCAAGTGAACTCGTTGAGTTTCTACGAGCCGACATGGTAGCAAATGAGTTCATCGGGCGTGCGAATGTACAATCTGCCCCGCGATAGTACCGGCTGCACGAAATCCAGCAGATTCAAGGTGGGCTTCCAAACGTCGTGTGTTTTGACTTTGCCGCGCGGCAAGTATCCCTGGGGAGAAGCTTCGATCAATTGCAGCGTTTGGTAACTTCGTACGAATATCAGGCCATCGGCCAAGGTCAATGCCACGCCCGTCTTGAAGCCGGGCTCGCTCCAGACGACTTTTCCGGTGGCTAGCTCGAGGCAGGTCAGGTTGAGAACGGAATCGCTGGCGGCCTGTTCCGACCCTCCCATGACTTCGCCGGAAAACCCGTACAGATAACCGTCGTGGTGCCGAAACTGATGGATCGGACAATACATTCCAACATTGTTAGTCCACGCTACGCGGGCGGGCTGTTGAGGGTCGGCCGGATCCCACTGGATGGCGTGGGCCGGGTCGGAATCGGGGATATTCACCAGGTAGTTGCCAACAACCAGTGGTGTGGGAATCGTGGTCCCCCGCATCCGCGGTTGGGAGCACTCGTGTTTCCAGACCTCCCGGCCATCGGCGACTCGAATCGCCTTGAGCTCGGCGTTGCCTGTCACGATGACACAGTTTTCCGCACCCAACCGCACCACGGCCGGCGTTTGGCCTTCTCCGCAGCGCGACTCCGGACGATGCGCCTGACGAAACTCCCACAGCGGTTTGCCCGTGGCCGGATTAAGCGCGCGGCATAGTACCGACCGTTTGTGAAACTCCCTCTCGGGGTCGGGCAGCGGTTCGTTCGCTGGACTCACGCCGTCGCCATACCACAGGATCAGCTTTCCATCGACGACTATGGGAGAAAAGACGTAGCCCTTTTCGCCCGATGGATTCCAGTCGTCCCACAGATTGACAGACCACACCGGTTTGCCGGAATGCCGGTCGAGGCATCGCAGATGCCCCACCGACCCCAGGCCAAACACCCAGTCGCCAGCAACACACGGAGTGGATCGATAGCCCCCCGGTCCCCAGCCGATGTTGCGTTCCCAATAGGGACCTACCTCGTAGGTGTGCCGCCAACGAATTTCACCAGTGGAAGCACTCAGGCAGGCCAAAGTCTCTTCGTCACCGCGGCGTTGCTCGGTCCAACCGAGATAGACATCGTCGCCCACAACCGACGGGCAGCCCCAGCCATGCTTAATGGCCTGCCGCCACAACACCGCTGGGCCTTCGGCGGGCCAGGTGCGCAACATGCCCTTTTCGTCCGACGATCCATCACCACGCAAACCTTGAAATCGCGGCCAGTCGCCAACGTCGAACTCTTGGCCAGAGGCGGGGTTGCTCCAACCACCCCAAGCCACCTGGATGGCGATGCAGGCAACAAGCGTCGTCGCTACGGTAATCCGTTTACCTGGTTTCGCTCGCGGTTTCACGGTTCAACTCCTTACCACGATTTTCGTGTGCCAACAGGCAACGTCTGGTTCCGCATTATTTGGGCCGGCGAAAGCTTCGTGCGAACTTTGGCAAGCTCAATGGTAGTTGTCAGTGTTCGCGAAACTGGTTCTGCCTGGCCCAGCCTAGAGAATTATGGAGGTGGCGCGGATGTTGAGCAACTCACGGGCGATAACCTCCGCCATGTTGGAGTACTTTGCAAAGAGCGGCAAGGCGTTGCTACAATAGTGAGCGGCTTAAATCGCCGCGTTCTCGCTTGCTTTCAATCTTTCGTCGCCATGTAGGGCGGCTTCGAGAATCGGGGCTGCGCGAAATCGTAATCAGGTGTGCTTGATGTTCCGCCATCTTATGCTTGCCATCATCGGTCGGCACCCAATGCTTTGGCCGCGCACCCTTTCGTGCTGGCTGCTGGTGGTTAATGCATGGCTTCCGTGGGCAGCTATAGCCGAGGCCGTGGAGCCTGCCGCCGAGGATGTGGCTTTTTTTGAAAGTAAGATTCGCCCTATCCTTGTGGCCCACTGCTACGAATGCCATAGCCTCGATCGCAAGAGCGAAGGAGGGCTGCTGCTTGACTCTCGCCAAGGCCTATTGAAAGGTGGCGATTCTGGCGCGGCTATTGTTCCCGGCAAGCCCCGGGAAAGCCTGCTGATGGCGGCCGTTCGGCAGACGGACGAAAACCTGAAGATGCCCCCGCGGGAGCGGCTTTCAGACACACAGATTGCCGACCTGGCAAAGTGGATCGAACGCGGCGCAGCCGATCCCCGCGTGGGTGGCACCGCTTCGCTTGGTGGCCGGTTAGAGGAAGGCTCGCGGTTTTGGTCGTATCAACCCATCCGCCAGCCAGCTGTACCCGTGGTGAAGGATACTTCCTGGCCGCAAACGCCGATCGATCCTTTCATATTGCATCGCCTGGAGCAAGCCGGGATTTCGCCCGCGCCCCTGGCGGACAAGCGGACGCTCTTGCGCCGTGTGACGTTCGACCTGACCGGCTTGCCCCCGACCTTGGAGGAAATGGCCGACTTCTTAGGCGACGATTCTCCCCAAGCTTTCGAGCGGGTAGTGGACCGTCTGTTGGCTTCGCCCCGCTACGGAGAGCGCTGGGGACGCCACTGGCTGGATGTGGTGCGATATTCCGACACCTGCGGCAATGCCTCGGACTATCCGGTGCCGCAGGCCCACAAGTACCGCGATTGGGTGATCGCTACTTTTAATCGCGATCTGCCCTACGACCAGTTTCTGCGGCAGCAAATCGCCGGTGATCTGCTGCCGGCCCCTTCCGCAGCCGAGCAATACGATCAAGTTACCGCCACTGGCTATCTGGCGATCGCGAGGCGGTTTGGCGGCGACCGCATGGGTGAGCACCATCTGACGTTGGAAGATACAATCGACAACCTGGGCAGGGCCATTTTGGGGAGCAGCATCGCCTGCGCCCGCTGCCACGACCACAAGTTCGATCCCTTCACCACCAGCGACTATTATGGCCTGTACGGCATCTTCAATAGCACTCGCTATCCCTTCCCAGGCGCGGAAGTCGGCAGGCAGCAAGAGGATTTCGTTCCGTTGATGTCTCTGGAAGAGATCGAGGTACTCTTGCAGCCGCATCGCGAACTTGTCGCCGCGGCCACCGCTTTGGTGAAGGAGCAGGAAGCAGCCGAAGCCGAGGCCAAACAACTCCCCGACGGTCCCGATAAGACCGCGCGCATGGAAGCAGTCGCCAAGGCGCTGGCGGAAGCCCGCTCGGGACTGGCTGCCTTACAAGCACGGGCTCCGGTCATCAACAATGCCTACGCGGTAGCGGATGGAAAAGGAGCCAATGCCCAGATTCATGTGCGCGGTGATCCTCAGCGTTTGGGTGACGAAGTCGCGCGGCATTTTCCGGCCGTATTGGGAGGCCAGACATTGCCGCCCGACAGCACGGCCAGCGGCCGCCGGCAACTAGCCGATTGGGTGGCCGATCCGCAAAACCCTCTGACGGCGCGGGTGATGGCCAATCGCATCTGGCAGCATCATTTTGGCCAGGGAATCGTGCAGACCCCGAACGACTTTGGCCGGCAAGGCAAACCGCCGACCCATCCGGAATTGCTGGATGATTTGGCGCTGCGCTTTGTGGCCAGTGGCTGGTCGGTCAAGTCGATGCATAAGTTGATTCTGCTCTCGCGGACATGGCAAGCGTCCAGTAATGATGTACCTAGTGGCGTGGAAAAAGACCCCGGCAACGACCTGTTTTGGAAGTTCAACCGCCGCCGGCTCGATGCCGAGTCGATTCGCGATGCCTTGCTGTTTGTCAGCCAAGAGCTAGACGAGCAGCCCGGCGGTTCCCATCCCTTTCCGCCGATGTCGGGTTGGAACTGGACGCAACACAATCCGTTTGTGGCCCTGTACGAGACGCGCCAGCGTAGCGTCTATCTGATGCAGCAACGGTTGCGGAAGCATCCCTACTTGGCGCTGTTTGACGGCGCCGACCCCAGTTCCAGCACTGGGTCTCGTTTGCCCAGCACCACGCCTTTGCAAGCCCTGTTCTTGATGAACGATCCCCTGGCCCACCAGGCGGCCGCCAGGTTCGCTGCCCGTGCCTGGGCCGCGGCCCCAGATGAACCCGGCCGCATTGAATTCGCTTGCCAGTTGGCCTGGAACCGCCCGCCCGACACCGGCGAGCAGCAGCAGTGCCTCGATTTCCTGGCGCGGTATCGGGCCCGGCTGACGGCTCTTTCGGCACCGGCGGAACAGGCCGATCAGGAAGCCTGGGCTGCATTGGCACGGGCACTGTTGGGAAGCAATGAGTTTGTCTTCGTGGACTGATGGGATTTCGACGTTCCTTAAAGTTGCTCTTTCCGCGAGTTGAACGGATGTCTGCTGATTCAGTCTGTTGTTCCCGTCGATCGCTGATTCGCTCTCTGGTGGGCGGTTCGCTGCTCTGGCCGGGCATTCTTTCCGAATTGATGGCGGATGGCCCAGAGGCGGGCAGCCCTGCCGACCCCTTGGCACCCCAGCCGCCGCACTTTGTGCCGCGTGCCAAACGGGTGATTTTTTTGAACATGAGCGGAGGAGTCTCGCATGTTGACTCGTTCGATTACAAGCCCCGGCTGATTGAAGACCACAACAAGCCGTTTCAGGTGCCGGCCAAGATGCTGGCAGCCTTCGCGCCGAACAATCGTTCAGTCGAAAAGTACTTCAAGCGTCCGCAATGGGAGTTCAAACAGCGCGGCGCATCCGGCCTGTGGATCAGCGAACTCTTTCCGCATATCGCCGGCTGTGCCGATGATTTGTGCCTGATCCGTTCCATGCGCAACGACCACCCCGACCATTTCCAGGCCACGCTGGGCATTCATACCGGCTCGGTCACGTTTGCCCGGCCCAGCCTGGGCTCGTGGGTCAGCTACGGGTTGGGGACGGATAACCGCGACTTGCCATCGTTCGTCGTGCTGGCACCCGCCACGCCGTATGGAGGCGGGCAGGTGTGGGCCTCCGACTTTCTGCCCGGCTGCCATCAAGGGACCCGCGTCGCCCCCGGTCCCGAGCCGATCCCCAACATCCAGCGGCGGCAGCCAACTTCGGAATTGCAAGAGTTGGAGTTGGAACTGTCGCAAGCCTTCAACCGCCGCCACCTGGACCGGCGCGCTGGCGATGCCAATCTGGCTGCGCGGATTCGTTCGTTCGAAACCGCTTACGGTATGCAATCGGCCGCGCCCGAGGCGTTCGATTTGTCCACCGAAACCGACGCCACCTTGCAACTCTATGGCCTGCCGCGGGGAGGCACCAACGGTTTTGCCTGGCAGTGCCTGATGGCCCGCCGCCTGGCGGAGCGCGGAGTCCGTTTCGTGGAGCTGATCGATACGGGTGCCTCGAACAATTGGGACTCGCATGGCGACATGGCCGCGCACGAGCCGCTGGCCAAGAATGTCGATCAGCCGATCGCAGCGCTGCTCAAGGATCTCAAGTCGCGCGGCATGTTGGATGAAACGCTGGTGGTCTGGACTACTGAGTTTGGCCGCACCCCGTTCAACACGGGCCTGGACGCCAAGGGCCGCGAACACCACGCAGAGGTGTTTACTTCGTGGATGGCCGGCGGCGGGGTTAAGGGGGGCATCAGCTATGGCGAGAGCGACGAACACGGTTGCGAGGTGGCGGCGGACGAGGTTCACGTCCACGACTTCCACGCCACGATTCTGCACCTGCTGGGTTTGGATCACGAACGGCTCACCTACCGCCACGCTGGCCGCGACTTCCGCCTGACGGACGTATCGGGCCGCGTCGTGCAAGAGATCTTGGCCTGATACGTAGCGACATGGCTCCCGCTTTGTCCGCTTGAATCGGGATTGGTTCGCCATTGCCCTCAGCCTTGCTTGGAGTGGATCACCGTGCCCGCTTCAAGCCGGCACGGCGGGAGCCCTGCGGCTACGGCGGGTGCCCGCTTTGCCGACATTCTGGTATGGTTTGGCTTCGCGTTTCAGGCTTGCCCTTGCCCTCGCCGAATCGATCCATGTCGCAACCCTTGGCTCCCATGCCCGCGCCCGCCAGCCGCCGCGAGATTTTTGCCTGGGCCATGTACGATTGGGCCAACAGCGCCTATACAACCTTGTCGATCACGGTCTTGATGCTCTACATCAAGGGAGTGGTGGTGGCGAAGGACACCGCCGCCGCCGCCGCGCTGCAGGGAGTAGCGAATGCTTTGCATATCGACGTGCAGCCAGACAAGCTCGGCGCGGCGACATTCGCCTGGGGAATCGGCATTTCAACGTTGTGCGCCGCGCTGTTGTCACCCATCGTGGGAGCCATGGCCGATGCCCGCGCCAACAAACGCTGGTGGCTGGCCGGCACCGCGCTGGGCGGGGCAACATGCGGCGTCCTGTTGGGAGTCGTTCCACTGTCGTCCTGGTTGCTGGTGCTGCTGCTGTTCTTTCTGGCCAGCCTGCTGTTTGAGCTTTCCTTCGGATTTTACAACGGCTTTCTGCCGGAATTGGCCACGGAAGAAACGATGGACAAAGTCTCGGCCTACGGCTTCGCTCTCGGTTACGTCGGCGGCGGCCTGGCGCTGGGAATTGAATTCTTGGTGTTTACGTTTGGTCCGGCTCTGGGCCTGCCCGACCCCGTCGATCAGTTGCGTGTTGGGCTGATCATTATGGGACTGTGGTGGGGCATCTTTGCGTTGCCGGCCGTGTTTTGGCTGCGCGACCGGGGAGTGCCGCGGGGCGAACGCAAGCCGCTGCCCCGCGCGGCGGCCCAGGCCATCGGCGAGGTCCGCCGGACGTTGTCCAATGTGCGGCTTTATCGCACGCTGGCGCTGTTTCTGTTGGGATTTCTGTTTTACAACGATGGCATTCAAACGGTCATCAGCCAGTCCTCGGTCTTTGCCCAGGACGAGATCGGTTTTACCACGCCAGAGCTCCTGACGGTCATTTTGGCCTTCCAGTTCATTTGCTTGCCGGGAGCCATGATCGTCAGCCGGGTGGTGCTGCTTCTGGGACAAAAGCGAACCTTGATGATGTGTCTGGCCATTTGGCTGGCGGCCATTGGGTCGGCCTACTTTGTCACCACCAAATGGCAATTCTGGATGCTGAGCGTGGTGCTGGGGTTGGTGATGGGGGGGACGCAATCGGTGGCCCGCGCCATGATGGCCTTGATGACGCCCAAATCGCGGACCGCCGAATTCTTCGGCTTCTTCAACTTCTCGGGCCGCGCCACCAGTTGGCTAGGGGCGATGTTGTTTGGCGCGGTGATCTTGCGGACCGGCAGCGCCCGGCTGGCCATCTTGAGCCTGCTGGTGTTATTCGTGATTGGCCTGCTGATTACCTTGCCGGTAAACGTGGCCCAAGGCCAACGCGAAGCGGCCGAGTGAAACTCTATCTCGCCGGCCAGTCGCCTCCCTTGCCCGGCGCGGTGGCTATGATTACGGTACATGCCAGCCGTCTGACCCGAAACATGAACCCATATCGACTGGAGCCGCACCATGAAAGCTTGCTGTCCGCTGATCTCGAAATTGTTGCCCGTTTCGTTGCTTGTCCTGGCAGCCGTGTTAGCAGTGGGGTGGAAGGCCGAGGAGAAGCCGGAGAGCGTATTTACCAGCGGCACGATCGACCTGGGGGTGGTCGCTTCCGACGCCCAGAAGTCGGTCGATTTTTACACAAACGTCGTGGGGCTGACGGAAGTTGAAGGCTTTGATGTACCGGCCGAGTTTTCCGCCGATGTCGGATTGACCGACAGCCAGCCCTTTCACGTGCATGTGCTGGTGGCCAATGATGACAAGGCCGCCACCAAGTTCAAGATCATGCAGTTCGAGGGCGCGCAGGGCGAAAAGATCGACAACGCCTACATCCATTCGTCGCTGGGCTATCGCTACATTACGATCTGGGTGGACGACGTGGAGGCGGCCGTCGCGCGGGCGGAGGCCGCCGGCGTCAAGCCGCTGGCCAAAGGGGTCACCACGCTGCCAGCCGGATTTCCCCAGGACGTAGCCTTGGCCTGCATCAAGGATCCCGATGGCAACACCGTGGAACTGGTCGGCCCCAAGAAATAGCAGCCCAGGCCGGCTCGCCGCGCGTTGAGCCGGTTCAACATTGAGAAAGAGGGTGCCACTGGCGGAAGAGCCGCCAGTGGCACCGATTCTCATGTCGCCACCACCATTCGCGGTGATAATGACTAGCCGTCATTACGCCTGGCCCACCGCGATCCGGCGAGGTTTGGCGGCTTCCGCCTTGGGCAGATGCAACGTCAAAACGCCATTGCGGTATTCGGCGCTGATCCGGCTGCCGTCGATTTGCTCGCTGACCTTAAAGGTGCGGAAGAAATCACCGACGCCGTACTCGCGTAACAGGTAGCGGCATTCGCCCGACTGGCGCGGTTCGATATGTCCGTGGATCGTGAGCTGCCGATCCTCGAACTGAACGTCGATGTTATCGCCCTTCAGTCCTGGCATGTCGGCGGTTAGCACCAATTCATCGGCCCGTTCGACAATGTCCACACGGGGCTGATAGGTTGGCCCGCCACGAGTTTGTTCGACTCCCGCGGTGACCTGCTCGGGAGTCTGCTGGGGGGCGTCGTTCTGGGAAACAGATACTGTTTGAGACATGGTAGGCTCTCCTCTTCTTCGAGAAAACTTGGGGAATGGTTGATACCTGGCAACCAAATCCGGCGGCAACGGTTGAAACCCGTGCGGACGATTAGCCCGCGGAAATCTGGATCTTCCGCGGCCGGGACGCCTCTGATTTGGGCAGCGTGATGGTGAGGACGCCATCTTTAAAGGCGGCCTGCACTTTGTCGGCATCGACTTCCACCGGCAGCTTGATCATGCGGGTGAAGTTACCCACGGCCCGTTCGCGACGGTGGAAAGTTGTCCCTTCCTCGGCAGCGTTAAGGCGCTGTCCTTTCAGAGTCAACTCGCCGCCGACCACGGTAATTTCCAACTCGTCCGCCACAATGCCGGGCAGTTCGGCCTCGACCATCAGGTTGTCGCCGTGCTCCCAAACATTCAACGCGGGAAAGACGCGGCTTTCGGCCCAGTTGGGTGCCGCCGAGTTTGGCATGTCGCCAAACCAGTGCGAAACAGCCCGGTCCAACTCTTGCCGCAATTGCGAAAACGGAAACATGCTCGTGCGGTGTACCATAACGCAGCCTCCTCATGCGTGACGCGATGGAACGTGTTACCCAACAAACCATCGACGATACTTTTGCCGAAGATACCGGCGATGTGGACCACGATTGCCCAAGGCCACCCGGCGTCACAGTGGCGGGTGGCAGTCTTTCGCGGCTGGGGCAATATAGAAAGCAAAGTCCGTGCCAATTGCCGCGGATGGCAATCAGTCGCTGTAACTTGGCCTCGCGCAATCGGTTAGGAAGTGCAGCTATTTTTCAGGCAAAATAAGACTGTCAAAATGGCAGTTTCGGCGCGTGAGCGTCAACAAAACCGCAAGCCATCGTATGGCGGAATTCCAAGTTAAGGCACCTCGAACTTACCTGTTCCATTTTTGCCGTGTTTTGGGGGGTTGTGGTTCAGGTTAACGTAGTCGCAAAACGCCTCCTTTGCCGACTTGATTGCGCGCGTAGTCACTGTATTCGCGCGGTGTTGCCAAGCATGGATGATCGCGCGCGGCTTGGTCCCAACACCCTCGGACCGGCTCCCTCGGAGGGGGGCAGTTCATGTTCGCTGGGCGTTACCTGTTCCATTTTGGCCGTGTTTCGGGGGGTTGTGGTTCAGGTTCACGTAGCCGCAAAGTGCCTACTTTGCCAGCTTGATTCGCGAATGGCTTTCCATCTTGCGTTGAAGACCTAAGGCGATGGGCCGTCAAGCGCACCGCCAGCGGCAAGGCGGGAGCCAAGCCGCTACGAGTGGAGCGAACGGCGATGGAATCGCCTCCTACAAGTCGGTGGAACCACCTTCTCCAAAACGCCCGCTGAACGTGCCAAGGCCACGTCGGCGCGCAATACCCAGTGACAATATTATATAATTTATTTATATATTTACAATATATTAAGTTTTGAACTTACCAGCGGTCCATTGTGTGCCGCTGCCGCGTTTGATAGGTTCGACTTCCATCATCCAAACACGCGCACGCTAGAATCCATCATTATGCCCGACCTTTTGGTGCAGGACGTTTCCAAACAGTTCGCCACCCGCGCCGAACCGCTAACGGTACTGCGCGGCGTATCGTTGCAACTCTCGGATGGGCAAAGCCTGGCGATCACCGGGCCGAGCGGGTGCGGCAAGAGCACATTGCTGCATATCATCGGCACGCTCGACCGCCCCACGACTGGCAGTGTGCAACTACATGGCGAAGACCCGTTTGCCTTGGATGAGCCAAAATTGGCGGCGTTTCGCAATCGGCGGATTGGCTTCGTGTTTCAAGACCATCACTTGCTGCCGCAATGCAGCGTGTTGGAAAACGTGCTGGTCCCCACCATCGCCGCGGGGGCGGCGGGCGGGCAGCACCTTGAACGGGCCAAGATGCTGCTGGATCGGGTGGGATTGGGGGCGCGGAGCGACCATCGCCCGGCGGAACTTTCCGGCGGCGAACGCCAGCGGGCGGCTATCGCGCGGGCATTGATTCTAAAACCGGGCCTGTTGCTGGCCGACGAACCGACCGGCAATTTGGATCGGACCACGGCGGCCACCATCGCCGATCTGCTGTTGGAACTGCAACGGCAAGAACAGACCATGATGGTGGTGGTCACCCACAGCCAAGAACTGGCCGCGCGGCTTGACCAGCGGCAAGAACTAGACCAAGGAACCCTGAAGTCCAGCGAGTGATTTTATTGACCTTCGCATAGGCAATGAACCCTCGTGAATGCGGCACTAGCATGGCTTTCGGCCTTCCGTTGGTCGGCCTAGGCTCGTTAGCCGCACGAAACGCAATAGGCGGCAAGTAACGATTGTTTTCAACGGCCCACGAAAGCTGTCATGTCTTTTTTTCGCCTGGTACTGCTGGGACTGTTCCATCATCGCCGCTTGCACCTGGCGGTGGCGCTGGGGGTGGCGGCGGGAACCGCCGTGCTGACCGGCGCATTGCTGGTGGGCGACTCGATGCGGCATAGCCTGCGTTCGCTAACGCTGGAAAGGCTGGGGCGGATCGACGAAGTGCTGGTCGCCGACCGCTTCTTTCGGCAACAGCTGCCGGCGGAGTTAGGGGCCGAACCCGGCTTTGCGGAGTACTTTAGCGAGGCCCAGCCCGGCATTTATCTGGAAGGGAGCCTGGAGAACCCCGCCGCCAGGGGCGTTGCGCGGGCGACTATTTTGGGTTGTTCGCCCCAGTTTTGGTCCTTAGGCGCGGAAGAAGGTGAGAGGCCCGCGATTGAACCGCCAGCATTGGGCGTCAACGATATCGTGCTGAATGCCCCCTTGGCCGAGCAATTGCAAGTTCAGGCCGGGGCGGAAGTCTTGGTCCGCTTTCTAAAACGGAGCGAAATCCCCTCCGAGAGTGCGCTAGGCCGCAAGAATGATGACACGTTGGTGACGACGCGGCGGATGACCGTCAAGGCGGTTGTGCCGGCGTCCGGCTTGGGGCGGTTTGGGCTGCGGCCCAATCAGCAGAACCCGCGAAATGCCTACGTGCCGCTGGAGGCGATTCAGAACTCGCTGGATCAAAAGGAGAAAATCAACGCCATCTTGGTGGCTGGGCGCAGCGCCACGGAGACCCCTTCGCCCAAGAGCGTGGCCGCGCTGGAGGAACTTCTCAAGCCGCGCTTGGCCGACTATGGGCTGTCGTTTGAGGAGATCGAACTGCCTAAGGAGCAAGGCCGCTACTACAGTTTGATCAGCGACCGCATGTTATTGCCTGACCACGCTGAACAGGCCGCGCGGGCGGTGTTTGACGGCCGTAGCCTGCAAGAATCGCTGGTTTATCTGGCCAACACCATTGCGCCGTTCAAACAGCCGGAAGGGGCCGAAGAACCGCCGGCAACACCCTATTCCACCATCGCCGCGCTCGACTTTGCCATGCATCCGCCGTTGGGTCCGTTCGTCGATTTGCAAGGCGGGCCAATTGGTCCGTTGGCCGACGACGAGATCGTCCTGAACGATTGGACCGCCGACGATTTGCAGGTTCAACCGGGGGACGAAATCGCCGTAAGCTATTTTGAACCTGAAAGCACGCATGGACAGACCATTGAGACGACGCACACCTTTCGCTTGAAAGCCATCGTGCAACTGGCCGGCCCAGCCGCCGACCAACACCTGACGCCAGAGCTGAAGGGGGTCACCGACGAACAATCCATGGCCGACTGGGATCCGCCGTTTCCCTACGAACAGAGCCGCGTTCGCGACAAAGACGAAACCTATTGGGAAGAGCATCGGGCCACGCCCAAGGCATTCGTGTCGTTGGCGGCTGGACGCAAGTTGTGGGCCAGCCGTTTCGGCCGCACGACCTCGATACGTATTCCGCATCGCGATGACATGACGCCCGACACGTTGGCCGAAAAGCTGGCGCTCGATCCGGCGCGAATGGGTTTGCAATTCCAACCGGTGAAGTTGCAAGGGCTATATGCCGCTTCCGGGACGACGCCGTTCAACTGGCTGTTTCTCGGCTTTAGCATGTTCATCATCGCCGCCGCGTTGATGCTGGTATCGCTGTTATTCCGATTGGGGGTCGAACGGCGTTCCAGCGAGATCGGCATTCTGTTGGCCGGCGGCTGGAACCAGCGCCGCGTTCGCGGGTTGTTGGGTGTGGAGGGCCTGTGCGTGGCGGCGTTGGGGGGGCTGTTGGGTTTGGCGGGCGGTATCGGCTACGCCTGGCTGATGTTGGAAGGCCTACGCACCTGGTGGCTGGGGGCGATTACCACACCTTTTCTGCATCTGCATGTGCCGGCCGCGAGCTTGCTGATTGGCTATTTTAGCGGCGTGCTGGTGTCGTTCGCCACGGTCGCCTGGGCTTTGTGGCGGATGCGAAATCTGTCGGTGCGACGATTGCTGGCCGGGCAGACGGGCGAGGAATCCACCGTTGGCGGTACGCGCGGGCTATGGTGGAAATCGCTGGCCTGGGCCTGGGTTGCCGGGGCCGTGGGAGTAGGTGCGCTTGGTGCATCGCTGCGGGGTGAACAACAGGCGGGAGCGTTCTTCGGTGCGGGCTTTATGGTCTTGATCGGCAGTCTGGTGTTGGTGCGGCGTTATCTGCGGCAAAGTGGACAGGGGAGTTCGTTGCTGGGGCAACGAGGGGCCTTGGGACGGCTGGCGCTGCGCAATCTGGCCCGCAACCCCAGACGGAGCTCGTTGACGATCGGGCTGGTGGCATCGGCCACGTTCTTGATCGCCGCGATTAGCGCCTTTCGCCTCGACCCGCCAGAATCGTATACGCTGCACGATAGCGGCAGTGGCGGCTTTGCACTGGTTGGCGAGAGCGACCCGCTGTTCTTCGACCTGAACACGCCCGACGGCCGCCGCGAACTTGGTTTCGACAAGCAGGACGAAGTACTGTTAGCCGGCACAAAGGTCTTTTCCTTACGCGCGCGGGCCGGCGACGACGCCAGTTGCCTGAACCTGTACCAAACGACCCAACCGAGGATTCTCAGCGTGCCGCCCGGTTTGATCGAACGCGGCGGGTTCACTTGGGGCGGGCACGATGAATTGCCGGCCGAGCAGAGTGACAACCCCTGGACGCTGTTGCAAGCGTCGGGGGATGCCGTTCCGGTGGTGGTCGATTTCAACACGGCCACCTACAGCCTGCACAAGTCGCTGGGAGACACCTTGGAGTTGGCCGGTGACGACGGCCAGCCGTTTGACGTCAAGATCGTGGGCCTGCTCAAGAACAGCATCTTTCAAGGAGATGTGCTAATGAGCGAGGCTAATTTCTTGCGGCATTTTCCCGACCAGGCCGGTTACCGCTTTTTCTTGATCGGCGTTGAGGGGGACGCGCCGCTGGCGGAGGTGGAAAAACTGCTGGCGGGCGGACTGTACCAAAAAGGATTCGAGAGCGAACGAACCGTCAAGCGGCTGGCCGAATTCATGACCGTACAGAATACGTACCTCTCCACCTTTCAAAGTCTGGGCGGGCTAGGGCTGTTGTTGGGCACCTTCGGCCTGGCGACCGTGCAATTGCGGAATGTATTTGAACGCCGCGGCGAGTTGGCGCTGATGCGGGCGGCAGGCTTTCGGCGGTCGATGTTGGCGCGGCTGGTGACGCTGGAAAATGCGGCGTTGCTCGTCGGCGGCCTGGCCCTGGGCTTGCTGGCGGCCCTGGTGGCCGTGGCTCCGCATTTGGCGGGCGGAGGGGCCGGCGTGCCGTGGCAAACGCTGGCCGGCACATTGGGGTTGGTGTTGGTGGTGGGGTTGCTGGCCGGCCAATTGGCGGTACGAGCCACCCTGCGAGCGCCGCTGTTGCCGGCACTGCGGGGCGATTAGTGCCGTAGGAGGCGATTCCATCGCCGAGTGATTTAGCGAAACACGTGGCCATCGGCGATGGAATCGCCTCCTACAAGCCGTTTTGCGGTTCAAAAATCGGCCGCTGGCCGATAGACTACAGCCTCCCGCCGCGCGTTTTCCTACCTCTTCGCCTCGGACGCCTCTCGATGAAAAGCTCGCTGGTTGTGTTTGTGTTTATCGCCCTGGCGGCTTTTTGTTGGGGAACGTATGCGCCGGTGCTGCAATTGGGCAAGAAGGCGATGATCGAGAAGCCGGCGGCAGCCACCGATGAAGCCGCGCCGGCCGCGCCAGCCGCCATCACGGGGGGCAAACTGGCGATTCCGATGTTTCAGTTTCTATGCGTGGGGCTGGCTTATTTTGTAATCGCCGTCTTGGTGCCGGGAATTTGGCTGGCCCTGAGGGGGGAAAAAGGGCATTGGTCCGTCATGGGGAGTGTCTGGAGCCTGGCGGCGGGTGCCGCCGGCGCGGTCGGTGCCTTGGGAATGATTCTGGCGCTGGGACAAGGGGGCAAACCGATCTATGTCGCGCCGTTGGTGTTTGGCTGCGCGCCCGTGGTGAATACGTTCTACACCATCATCACGACCAAGAATTTCAAGCTCAGCCCGTTTTTTATCGCCGGCTTGTTATTAGTGATTGCTGGAGCGGTGACCGTGCTGGTCTTTCGGCCGGGACATCACGGGCCAGCGGGGGAGATTCTGCCAGCGGCGGCCCTGTTCATGGTGGGCTGTTACGTCGCCTTGACCGCATTGAGCTGGGGTGTCTACGGGCCGGTGCTGCATCAGGGCCAGAGTAAAATGGCGGGCAGCCGGCTACGTCCGCTGATTTGCGTCGGAGTGGCCTATTTTCTGATCGCCGTGCTGATCCCTGCTGCCATGCTGATGCAGTCGGGCATGCCCGCGTGGAACGTATCTGGCACCATCTGGAGTTTGGGGGGCGGAACGGCGGGTGCCGTGGGGGCGTTGGGCATCATCATGGCATTCAACTTCGGCGGGCGGCCAATCTATGTCATGCCGCTGGTGTTTGGCTGCGCGCCGGTCATCAATACATTTACGTCGATGCTGACCAGCAAGGATCCGATCGATGCCATTAGTCCGATTTTTTACGCCGGTCTGATCGTTGTAGCCGTCGGCGCGGTCTGCGTGTTGGTGTTTGCTCCCAAGGGGGGCCACGGTCCCAAGCCGGCCGCGCCGCAGCCCGACAAGAAATCGGCCGAGCCTGTCAAGAGTTAAGCCCGACCAGGACCACGCCCACGTGACGCCCGACGACGCCATGCGCCGCATCGACACGCAGTTGTCCCACGTGTGGATGGTGCGCGCGTTTCTCAAGCATGCGCCCGAGGCCGAGGAGGACGACGAATTGTGCGAAGTCCATCGCGCCTTGTACGACTACATGCTGGCCCTGGGGGGATCTTGGAAAGACCAGAACGGGGCGGACTATCTCAAGCTGGCCAGTAGGAAGTTCGGCAAGCTTCGCCAGGCCACGGCCGACTTTGCCGCCATGCAGCCCGAAGTCTCCTCCCACACGAATTTTAAGATGGCCGCGCAATCGTTGCAGGCGGCTGTTCAAGAGATTCAAGCGATTTTGGCGGCAGCGCGTGAGGTTTAGGGGCTAATTCTTGTTTGGCGGCGCGGGAGAGCAATGGTCATTGATGGGACGTTTGCAAGTAAGCAAACAGATCCCGCAGATCTTGCGGTTTGATCTGGCGGTGAAGTTCGTCGGGCATGAGCGATGCCGGGCCTTCGGCGATGTCTTCGATCTCGCCGCTAGAAATCGTGACCTTCTCGTTCTTGGCATTGACCAACGTCACCCCGGCGTCGTCTCGCGAAACCGCCAGCCCGGTCAGCACGCGGCCGTCAATGGTCTGCACAATCAGACTGACGTACTCTTTGCGGATCACGCTGCTGGGATCAACCAGGCTGACCAGCAAGAAATCGCGATCGGTGCGATTGGCGGCGGTCAGGTCGGGACCAAGCCTGGTCCCTTCGCCAAACAACTGATGGCAAGCGGCGCAATGTTTCTTGAATACCACTTTGCCGGCGGCCGTGTCGCCAGTACCCGCGTTCAAGTCGTTGTTGAGCCTGCGCACTTCGGCCAGTTTTTCCTCGCGCGTGGCACCATCCAGCTTGCCCCAATGCTTACGGACGAGTTCGTCGAGATCGGGCTCGGCCAGCAAGGCCACCTTGCGGACTTGCTCTAAGGGAATCGACGCGGCGGGCAGATCGCCTTGATCGACCAGGGCCAGCAGTTGCCCTGCTGATCCTTTCCGACCCAACAGCGCGTCGCGAATCTTAAATCGCAAGTCTTCTGAGCGTGTCCCGGCGTACAATGCCAACAATGCGGTGGCGATTCGCGGATCGTCATACCGGGACAATGCGGCAATGGCCGTGGCATTCGCCGCATCGGGCGCGTCGGCCTCTAACGCCGACAACAACGGCGCGACCGCCGCGATGTCACCCGTTTCGGCCAACAGGCTCAGCAGTTCAACGCGACGCCCACTATCGACCGTCGGGCGGTTGGCTTCGATCAAGAGACGCTCAAACGGCTCCCGCAGGCCCACTGCCAACGCCAATTGCAGCAAGACGCGGTCGTCCGGCCTGGTATGCCAACGGGCCAGAATCCACCGTGACAAGTCATGCTCGGGGACCAACGCCAGCGGGGCATCGTCCTGGCCTCGCGGTGCTTCGCGCCAGCCTTGTAATAGTGGCAGCCACAGGGTGTCGCGGGCGTCATCATTTGGCCCGGCATTGATCAATTGTACCAGGCAGTCGAGTCCGGCTTGGCTGCCCTCCGCGGCATAGCGTCGAACCAATCGAGGCAGCAATTCATCTCGCCCCAATCGCGATTTCCACAAGGTGGGCCGAATAAACCGCCGCATGACCTCGTCTCGGCCACTCACGCTATGCTTTTCGACGGCCCACCACCATAGCAGCGGCAAGCAGGGGTCGTCTCCGTCGATATCGCGGTTGATGTTGGCGTTGATCAGCGGCATGGCCTGCGCCGCCGGCAGCCGCGCGGCCGTGCAGGCTATCTGCTGTCGGACGAAAACATCGGGTTCCAACTCGGCCAGATCGTCCAGGCGGTGGGCCATGTCCGCGGAGACTTTGCCGGTGTCTCCCATCAGCCGAATAGCCCATGCCCGCACCGCCGCGTGCGGGCTAGACAACAGCGATTCCGCCAGCCCTTCCTCAAAGGAGCCCAGCGAGGCCAGCGTCCACAGGGCCTCCAAGGCGGTGGCTTCATCGGTGGCACCCAGCAACTGTTGGCGCAATGGCGGCACCGCGCTGGCATCCTGGCGGCGGACCAGTTCTTGCCGCGCATGGCGGACGTGCCATTGCCCCGGATGCCGCAAGAGTTTCAAGACTTCCTGGGTGTCCAGCCTGGCCAAGTCACGCGTTGGGGCTGGCGGAGCTGCCCGCGGTGCTATCCGGTAGATCCGGCCGTTGCTGCGATCCCACTCCGCGTCGGGATCGGGGTGGGCGGTGCGGGCATCGTGCCAATCGGCCACGTAAACAGCGCCATCGGGTCCGGTGGTGATATCGGTCGTCGCGAACCAGTTGTCGTTGGCCAACAGCAGTTCGCCACCGTGTGCCGTCTGAACGGACGATCCCCGGGGCTCGATGTGATGCCAATAGACGCCGTGTCCCAACAAATCACCCGCGATATACTTGCCGCGGAACGACTCGGGAAAGGCATCTTCCTGGTAGACAATCCCGCCGACCGTGACATGCCCTCCCAAGAAATTGCGATGGGGCGCGTGTTCAAAAAATCCGTAGGCGTGCGGGTTATGCAGCGCTCCGTGCTTGCCAAACGACTTGACCAAGTAGGCGCCTTGCAGACCGTGCAGCAGTACGAAGCCGCCGTAGTTGGTGCTGTAGAGCAAACGGCCTTGGCGGTCAAAGTCGAGTCCCCAAGAGTTGCCGCCTCCTTCGCAAAAGAGCTCGAACTTCTGGGTGACAGGGTGATACCGCCACACCCCTTGCTGAAATTCGATTCCGCGGATGCTGGCCGAGACCGTGCTCCCCTGGCAGCCGTATAGCCAGCCATCGGGCCCCCAAGTCAACGAGTTGGCGACGCTGTGGGCGTCTTCCATGCCAAATCCCTCCAGCAGGACTTGGGGATCGCCGTCGGGCACATCGTCGCGGTTCTTGTCCGCGTAAAACAGCAGGTAGGGCACATTCAGGACGAAAACCCCGCCGTGGCCAAAAGCCATGCCGGTCGCCAAATTCAGGCCTTGCAAGAAATCTTGCCCGCGGTCCATGCGGCCGTCGCCATCGGTGTCCTCAAGAATGGTGATACGATCGGCTCCGCGCGGACCGCGCGGCGGCGGTTTGGGCACGCGGTCATACTTCGTTCGGGAGTAGCGATCGACCCGCACCCGATTAAGGCCGGCCGGATTGGGGTACTGCAAGTACTGAATCACCCACAATCGTCCGCGGTCATCAAATTCAATGCAGACAGGCTGCCGTACCAGGGGTTCGCTCGCCACGAGTTGCGATTCGAAACCGTCGGCAATGGCCATCCGTTGAACAGCCGCTTGCGGAGAAAGCCCTTGGGCCTGGGCAAGCCCCGCCGCGAAAACCATTACGCCCAACGCCGCAAGTGATGTGCCATGCATGGATTTGCCGCATCGTCTTGGAAAATGGCTGGCCAAGGTGAGAAGCATTGGCCGCCATCTTACAAAAACGGGCCCTTCGACGCAGTCGCGCAAACGGCAAATCGCCGGCGATCACCGCTGAACCTTGAATACCGAAATGCCCAGCGGAGGTAACGTCACGGTGATGGAATAGGGCCTGCCGTGATGAGTCTTGGGTTCGGCCACGGCTCCCAGGCCATTCCCCATGTTGCTGCCGCCGTAATACGTGGAGTCGCTATTGAAGATCTCTTTGAAGAAACCCGCTTCGGGAACTCCCACGCAATGTTGCACCCTGGGGACCGGCGTGAAGTTGCAACAGACAACAACATAATCCTTGGGGTTCTTGGCTTTGCGGATGTAGCAAAGCACGCTCTCGCCCCAATTATGGCAGTCGATCCATTCAAAACCGCGATGGTCGAAATCGACTTCGTGCAACGACGCTTCGCGGCGGTAGAGGTGGTTCAGGTCGGCCACCATTTTTTGCAGGCCCTGGTGCGAGTCCCACTGCAAGAGATCCCATTGCAGGCTGGTGTCGTAATTCCACTCGGTCCATTGGCCGAAATCGCCCCCCATGAACAGCACCTTCTTGCCGGGGTGCGTCCACATGTAGCTGTACAGCAACCGCAGATTGGCGAACTTTTGCCACAGATCGCCAGGAACCTGATCCAACAGCGAACCCTTGCCATGAACAACCTCATCGTGCGACAGCGGCAAGACAAAGTTTTCGGTAAAGGCGTAGATCAGGCTGAACGTTAATTCGTCGTGATGGTACTTGCGATGGATCGGGTCGTGATGAAAGTAACGCAGCGTGTCGTTCATCCAGCCCATATTCCACTTCAGGCTGAAACCAAGCCCACCCAAGTACGTGGGGCGCGATACGCCAGTCCAGGCGGTCGATTCCTCGGCCACTGTCAGTACGCCGGGATACTGTCCATGTACCTCTGTGTTCATGTCCTTGATGAACTGCACCGCTTGCAGGTTTTCTCGGCCTCCAAACTCGTTGGGAATCCAGTCGCCTGCCTCGCGGCTGTAGTCCAGGTATAACATCGAGGCCACGGCATCGACACGCAAGCCGTCGATGTGGTACTTGTCGAGCCAGAACAAGGCGTTCGACAGCAGGAAGTTTTTCACCTCGTTGCGGCCATAGTTGAAAATCAGCGTGCCCCAATCGCGGTGGGCACCTTGGCGAGGGTCGGCGTGCTCGTACAGGCAGGTGCCATCGAAGCGGGCCAGGCCGTGGGCATCGCGCGGGAAATGCGCCGGAACCCAGTCGATCAGCACGCCAATCCCGTTCTGGTGGCAGTGATCGACAAAATACATAAACTCTTGCGGCGTACCGTAGCGGCTGGTGGGGGCGTAATAGCCCACCGGCTGATAACCCCAGCTTCCAGAGAACGGGTGCTCGCTGATTGGCAGGAGTTCTAAGTGGGTGTAGCCCATCTGCCGGCAATAATCGACGAGTTGGTGGGCCAACTCGCGGTAGGTCAGATAGCGATTGGGGTCATCCCCCGGCCGACGCCAACTACCCAGATGTACCTCGTAGATTGACTGTGGCGCGTCGAGCCCATTCGCCTTGGACCGATTAGCGACCCAATCGGAATCGTGCCAAGTATAAGCCGACAAATCGACAACTTGCGATGCCGTTCGCGGCGGAATCTCGGCTCCAAATCCGTAAGGATCAGACTTTTCGAGTTCTTCTTGATCTTTGACGATGCGATACTTGTAGAGCGTGCCGGCAGCCAACCCTGGCACGAATAGTTCCCAGAACCCGCTGGGAATATGTTTGCGCATGGGGTGGCGGCGTTTGTCCCAACCATTGAAGTCGCCGATGATGCTGACCGCGTCGGCATTGGGTGCCCACACCACGAAGTTGACGCCCGCCACTCCGTCAATCTCGCGCAGATGCGCACCAAGCTTGTCGTAGCTGCGCCAATGCGTCCCTTCGTTGAGCAGATGAAAATCGACTTCGCCCATCAGGCTGGGGAACGAATAGGGGTCGTGCGTCACGGCTCGTTTGCCTTTGGGGTCGGCGGTTTGCAAGAGATAACGGCTCGGGGCCGGTCCTTCTGTCCAGGGGCAGATTGTTTCGAAAAGCCCCGAAGGGTGAATTCGCCGCATCGGCCGAGGCGGCTGCTCGTGGGCCGCATCGATTAGCCAGGCCTGCTGCGAGTGGGGCAGATAGGCCCGCACCGTTACGGCTTTGCGGCCCGCGTCATCCACCAGGTGGGGCCCCAGCAACTCAAATGGGTTACTGGTTCGCGCTTCAATCAGCCGTTGCACATCATCCAATGGGGCGGTCGTCCTCACGTGGCAGCTCTCCATATGCTAGCCAAACAAATCGACGGTTCCGCCAGGTACCAAGCCGATTGTCTAGGATTTTGTGTCGTTCGTCCAGGTTGCCGTCGTAAAGGTTTACTGAAAACTCCCAATCGACCGCCAGCGATGTGGATGCAGCGGTGCTTTGGGTAAGCTGCGAATTCCAGTGGCCGCTTCACCACCTAAACGCTAGGCCGGTGCCGCCTCGCGAAAGAGCCAACAGGTCAATGTGCGTAGCAGGCGGGTGGCTCGGCTGCGATGGCGGCGCGCCGTCGTGGCGCTATGTGGCGTGGAAGCCGATGACATGGCCGGGTGTGCCGCGTCGAACCGCCAGCGGCGGCATTCAACCTGGTGAATGGACAATGCGCGGTCCAACCGTTGCCACAGGTCGTGATTCTTGACGAGTACCATTTGGCCAAAATGTTCCCAGGTCCAGCCGTTGTTGCGCCATTCCTCTAAACCATAAGCCAGGCCACGACTTACGTATTGGCTGGGTGTCAAGATCGTAACTTTCGATGGCTGCTCGAGCGCTTCCAGGCCGCGGACAACGGCCAGCAGTTCCAAACGCTGCGGGCTAAGGCCATGTTCGCGGTCGTCCGCAGACATAACCTCTTTACCTTGATCGGTTTGTAACACAAACCGCCAACCGGGCTGGTTGGCGCTGTCTTGCGGTTCGGCAAGCAAGGTATAGGCAGGATCGTGGGCACTCATGGCGGCGTTTCCAGACCGTTTCGGCGGGCCGAAGAATCATTCTTCCGTCCTACCGGCTGGTATCTGGCGCTAGCAGCCATGCCGCGCCTAACAACTGCTACAATAATCACTTACAGAACAACAACCAGGTTAGCCACAGCCTTTGCCGCACAACGCAAAAGGTTTGCCTGGTGCTCCCGAATTTGCATATCGTCTAGCACGACCTAACCTAGCCATTTTATTTTAGGAGCGAGCGCTAACACGGTTTATGTCGCCCAGTGCGGCCGTGCGGACAGTAACGCGGGTACATCGCTTAGTCTGGCCCAAGTTTTTCCGTAACTTTTCGATTCCAACATGCAAAATCTAGTAGCCCCTACAATGGTAGGCCAAGTTCCTTTCGCTTGGATGGCGGTTGAATACCAGAGAAAACTTGCTTGAATTTGATTTCCTGGGCATTTTTCTTTGGCATTCCGCAATTGACATGATAAAACTTGGATCAAAGTTGCCAGATAGGTTATTAGGGCATCCCGCCGCTTAGAACACCCCTTTAGTATCAAAACTCGCCTCTGGAAACATAACTCGCTGCTTGGCAAGCGTCGCTGTGCAGTCATTGGCGTTGAAATCCCCAACGGGCCTATTTTTCGCCCGCTCTCGCCGCAAGGAGTAATTTCGTGAGATTCACTTGGGTTCGTGCTGGTGTCGTCGTTGGATTTTCCGCGTTGGTCATGTGTTCCGCCTTGGTGTGGGCTGCCAAGCCAGACCGGAGTCCCAAGCCGGCCGATGAAAAGGCTGCTCCGCTGGTCGAAGTTGATCGCTTGATTGCGATGGAGAATGCCGACCGCAAAGTTCAGTCGGCACCCGTTATCGACGACTTGGCCTTCTTGCGTCGCGTGACGATTGACATTGTTGGCCGCATTCCCACCGAGTCGGAAATCCGCGATTTTATGGCCGCCCCCCAGGCCGAGCGCCGCTCCGCCGTGATTGACCGCTTGCTTCAGGATGACCGGTTTGCCGATCGCTGGACGGTATTCTATTCCGACATGTTGCGTATCCGCTCGTATACGGATGGCGGCTATCAGCTATCGGCCTTCGTGCATCAAGCGACGAAAGAAGGTATGCCTTACGATGTCATGTGCCGCCAGCTAATTTCGGCCAATGGCAAGGCGGGCCGCGTGCCAGAGGTGGGCTTTATCTTGGGCGACAATGCTGACCCGATGGCCATGGCTGGGGTCACTTCCCAAGTCTTCATGGGGATTCGCATTGCATGTGCGCAGTGCCACGATCACCCCTTCGATGTGTGGACTCGCGAGCAGTTTTATGGGTTGGCTGCTTATTTCGGCAAGACGCGCCGTATTGAGAGCCAGTTGACTCGGGCTGTCTACACCACCGAAGCCGATCAGACGGTTATTCTTTGGCCTCCTGAGGATAAGGCGGATGGGGCGGAGCGTTCGCCCGTGTCGCCGAAGTTCCCGTTTGAAATGCAAGACGCCAGTGAAACCGCTCAGCATTTGGTGCGGTTGGTTAAATTGCGTGAAGCGAAAGCCCGGACGGGTGAAGACCAATCGGAAGGGCCTTCCCTCGACGATTTGTTGGCCGATGCCAGCAGCCGCGTGAAGAAGCGTACCGCCGGCGCTGGCGAAGAGGCTTTTGATGTTGCCAGCGAAGCCAAGACCGACGCTGCAAACCTCAAGGTTCACGATGACTTGTACCAAGCCAGCCAGCTTCGCCGCGAACTGGCCGAGTTTGTCACCAATCCTCGTAATCGGTTTTTCTCCAAGAACCTGGTGAACCGCTTGTGGGCCGATTTGATCGGTCGCGGATTTGTTGAGCCGATTGATGATTTCAGCGCAGAGAACACCCCCAGCCACCCGCAAACATTGGACTACTTGGCGGATGAGTTTGTCGCCAGCGGGTTTGATCTGCGGACGGTGATTCGTCTGATTACCAACAGCCAAACGTACCAGCGCGGCCGGTTGTTGGATGTTGACGAGGCGACTCGGCAAGCCGCTGAAGAAGCGTTTGTCTCGTTGCCCATGCGGCGCATGTTGAGCGAGTCGCTGTTCGACAGCATCGTGCAGGCCGGGCACTTGTTTGATGTGAAGTATCCAGCGGGTGCCAACATCCGCACGATCCGCAATCTGGTGCGGATTCCGGTTGAAGATGACGCCGAGAAGCTTTCCAATCTCAGTATTGCCGACAAGAAAATCGCCGCCAAACGGATGGAGGCGATGAAAAAGTCGATGGTGGTGCAAAGTTCCGGTTACGACCTGGAGTCGGCCATTGAGGTCGATTTTGCCGAGGTGCTGGCCATGAGCGGCGACGAGCCGGAAGTCGACAAGATGAACATCATGTCTGACGAGGAAATCGAGGCGATGGAAATGTCGAGCGAAGCCATGACTCGGCAACGCTACATCGAACGGTTCGTGGAAGTCCAGGTTGATGACAATCCGCAGTTTGCCAGCGCCATGCGGATGGCTTCCCCCGCCGATCCATCGCACTTCTTGAGGGTCTTTGGCCAGCCATCCCGCGATCAATTGGGCGAACACCGCGACGACCAATCGTCGATGCGTCAAGCCTTGATGATGCTCAACGGTCGTCTCACGCACGAAGCTTCCCGCGTGGGCGACCTGGAACCGATTCATCAGCTAATTGAAGGCAAGAAGGCCAATGTGGAAAAGGCCATTCAGCTTGCCTACCGTGAGATTTTGACACGCGAACCGTCGGCGGACGAAATCGCCGAAGGTTCAGAGATTGTCGCGGCGGGCGAAACCCCGCGCGATGGGCTGGCGGATCTGCGTTGGATTCTGTTCAACTGCCACGAGTTCCGCTATCTGCCGTAGTACTTGTTCCAGAGGTCTGAAGGATCGCTTGTTTCATTGCATCGAGAACACCTGCATCGTTCGCACAACCGCAAGTTAAGGAGTTGCCTCATGTCGAGTTGCCTGGACTATAAACTGACGCGCCGTTCCATGATGGGCCGTACTACGGCTGCCGGTGCCGCCACGTTCCTGGGATTTCAGGTTCGTGACCTGTTTGCCTATGCCGGCACTGCCGGCGCACCAACCGCCGAGCATGTCATTCTGTTTTGGAATGGCGGTGGTATGAGCCACATCGACACCTGGGATCCCAAGCCTGGCCGTCCGACGCAGGGCGAGTTCATGCCGATTCAAACCTCGGTGCCAGGCATCTCCATTTCGGAGATTCTGCCCCAGGTTGCCAAGCAGATGCACCACATTTCGCTGATTCGTTCCATCGCCGGCACCAACGGCGATCACGGTCGGGCGACCTACCAGTTGCAGACCAGTTACAACCAAACCCCCAATGTCGTCCACCCCGGCATGGGCTCGGTTGTCGTTCACGAGCGTGAGCGGATGGGTGATCTGCCCGCCTACATCACGATTAGCGGTCAGGCTCCACGGGCCAGTTACCTGGGGCAAAGCTGTGAGGCTTACTTCATTGGCCGTCCTGGCGAGCGTGATCCTTACTTGGCTTTCCCGTCGGGTATTGCCCAGGAACGCGGCGACAAGCGGTTGGATATTTTGGCCCGCGTCAACAAGCGATTCGCGGCCAAGGTGCCCAATCCCAAGCTGGATGCCACGCAGACCTCGGTCAAGGAGGCCGTCGATCTGATGCGCAGCCCTGCCTTGGACGCTTTCGACCTGGACAAAGAGAAGCCAGGCAATATCGAACGTTACGGCGAAAACGCCTTCGGCCGCGGCTGCTTGTTGGCCAAGCGTCTGGTCGAGACCGGCGTGCGGTTCGTGCAGATTAACCGCGGCGGGTTCGACGTTCACCAGAACGCCTTCCCGGCCATGCGGGCGCATGGCGACGAGATGGACCCAGCGATTGGTTCGCTGATCGCCGATCTGGCGGCCAGCGGCAAGCTGGAAAAGACCTTAATTATCATGCTCAGCGAATTTGGCCGCACCCCGCGCATCAACGACAACGAAGGCCGCGACCACCACGCGCCGGTCTTTAGCTGCATGATGGCTGGCGGTGGCGTTCGCGGCGGCCAGGTCATTGGTTCGTCCGATGAGGACGGCCACCTGCCCAAGGATCGTCCCGTCCAAGTCGCGGACATCCATGCCAGCGTCTGCCAGGCATTGGGGATCAACTACACGAAGGAAGTCATGACCCCGTTGCAACGGCCCATGAAGTTGGTCGATGGCGGCACTCCGGTTTCGGAATTGTTCGCTTAAGTAGCAAGTTATTGTCTTGGCAGTTGCCTGGTTCAAGCCGCGAAATGCTCCATTAGCGGCTTGAAGCTTGCCAGTAATTCGGTTTCAGACGCTGGAACTGGTCATGGGGCCGGTTCCAGCGTTTTTTTTGGTTCGCTCGCCAGTAGACTTGCCCCCATTTGCCTCCCCCGCCGCGGTTGTTTTCAGTCGTAACACCGTAACCTTTTGACGATTGCGACAACTCTTCTTGCGAAGTCACTCTTGGCAGATTAGCTTGGATTAATACCGCCAAACACATTGACGCGCCCAAACACGCGTCGGGCAAGGTGCCGGGCAAGCATCTTGTTTCGTAAAGCACCTGTTCTTGGAAAGCAGCCTATCGTGGAATGCACCATGCGAAAGATCGTTCGTCCTGCCGGATTGGGATTGGCCCTATGGGGCGTGGCGCTGTTGGGTGCCGTTCAGCTTGGCCGGGCACAGGAAGAAAAGCCCGCCACCCCCGAACGTGGTTCTTTGGTGGAAGACCGTGCCGCTCGCAAGCTGTTGGAAGCCGGCGATGCCCGTCTGGACGCGGACGAAGCCACCAAAGCCGTGGAGGTTTGGCAATCGGTGATCGAGCGCTATCCGCGCAGCAAGGTGCGGTACGAGGCTCACATGCGATTGGGCAACTACTTGCTCAATCGCGAGCGTGCCTATGACCGAGCTCGCACCCATTTTGAGGCCGCTGCCGCTGAAGAGAACCGCGATGAGGCACAGCGGGCGGAAGCCACGCTGAACATGGGCGTCTGCTTTTTTGAGGCGGCCAATTACGGCCGCTCTTTCAAGATCATGCGGGACGTGATCGAACAGTTTCCGGTGAGCAAGCAAGTCAACCAAGCTTACTATTACATTGGATTGGGGCACTTCCGCCTGGGCCACTACAGCCGGGCCATTCAAGCGCTGGAGAAGGTCGGCACCGCCATGGGGGCCGAGGACGAAGACACCGGCCCCAAGGCCGAGCGGGTTGAAGCCGGCAAGCGGCTGTTCGTGAAGATTGAAGATGCCGACTTGGCTGTTCTCGATATCGACCAGACCGTGAAGGTTTTGTGCGAGACGGTCGATGGCGACAAGGAAACGGTCGAGTGCTACCCAGTCGGCCGCAACGTGCGGATTGTACTCGGTTCCATTCAGACCAGCCTGGGAAAGCCGCAAGCCGAAAACGGCCAGCTAGAACTGCGCGGGGGCGAGACGGTCAAGGTCTCGTATGTAGATTCGCACACTTCCGACCGCCAGTTTGACAGGCCCGTCTTGAAGGAGATTCAAGTCGTGGGCAATGCCGTGGTGCGTGTCACGGACGGTGCCTACAGCGAGGCCTTGCAGGGAATCGTGTTGGAGAAGGGGGTCAATATCGAAATCATCGACGCCGATTTCGACCTCACCGACGAAGCCGACGAATTGACGGCCATGGTGGAACTCTACCGCGAAAAGACTCCCGAGGAGATCGACCAGGAAGTGGCGGCGATAGCGGCGGGTCGCCAGCCCGACGGTACGGCTCCCGCCGACCAGCCGCTCAGTGAGGAACTAAACGCCGAGGAAGAAATCGAACGCTTCAAACTGATCGACCGAGTTGAAGTTAAATTGGTGGAAGTTCGCGTTCAACGCGACGCTCCGACCTTGCCGGCCGAAGAGGGGGACGCCGACCCGTCCGCGGTCCCTGCAGTGCCAGCGGTCCAGGCGCAGGCCGCGCCAGTCGCTCAGGATGGCAAAAAAGCACCCGTCGCCAAAGAGGAAGGTGAGGAAGCCAGCGATGAGCCAGTCGCCGCCAGCCCCACGCCCGCCTCGGCGGATGACAAGTCCATCCATAGCGGTGTTTTCCGGGCCATCATTCCGTTGGTTCGCGCGGACGAGGTGGTGGAGGGTGATGACACGCTGCAAGCCCAGCCTAACGACATTGTGCAGATCAACCATGTGGATGAACTGAGCATGCGTGCTGGGACGGCCACGGTTGTCGCCAAGGCCCGCTGTCTGGAAGGCAATCTGGCCGGTGTCCGCGTCACGCGGGCGGAGATTTCCGACCAGGAATTGCATTTGCAAACGCAGCTCAAAACGGCCGACGCTTTGACCAACATCGGCAGCCGTTACAAGGAGTTCGGCCTGAAGACCAACGCCCAGGCCAAGTACGAGCAAGCTCTGCAAATGTGCGAAAGCGTTAGCGACGACGCCCAGAAGCTTGGCGGACGGCTGCTTGAGGATACTTACGTGCAATTGTGGCGCATCTACTACGAGATGGACAATCTGGACCTGGCTGCCGCCATGTGCCAACGCTTGCAGCGGGAATTTCCCGAAAGCGGCTTTGTGGATGATGCCTTGCTGCAACTGGCCGATGTGGCTCGCAAGCAGGGTGACATCCAACGGGCGATCGGAATTTACAGTCGGCTGGTCAACATGCCGACCAGTCAGTTGCGCGGCGATGCTCAATTTGGCATTGCCGAATGTTACGAGCAAATGGCCGCGGCGGCCCCGGAAGGGCCCGGCGCAGCGCAGTTGTACGACCGCGCTTTCAATGAATACAAGCGCGTGTTTGAAGCCTATCCCGATAGTGGCCGCGTTGGCGAAGCCGTGTCGAAAATGGCTAACTACTACTATCAACAAAAGGACTACGCACGGGCGATCGACACGTTTGAAACCGTGTTGGCCAACCATCCCGACGCCAAGTTCTTGGATGTGATTCTCTTTAACTACGGACGGTGCCTGTATCGCATGGAGCGCAAAGGAGAGGCCCGGCGGCAATTCGACCAATTGATCGCCGAGTTCCCAGAGAGCCCGCTGGCCGCTGACGCCAAGAAGATTTCCGAAGCGTTGGCCAAGGCCACGGCCCAACCATAGCCGTTGGAATTGCGAATTCATTGAGTGTAATGGCTGGCCGGCATGGCCCGCCGGGCGCAAGGCAAAATGCCAGGATGGCATGGCCTTGTCTTGGTGATCCACCGGCCATCCGCGAACAGGACTTGCTGATTTTCCTACCCGCCTGCCCGCCTCGCGGCACTGGGGGATGGATCCTTCGCCGTCGAACCGTAACTTATTCTTAACCTCCCAGGACAGGAACGAACGTCATATGCGACGCCTTTGCCTGACACTGTTTGCCTGCAGCCTTGTGTTTGCATGCTCCGCCCGTGCCCAAGAAGCCGCCGAACAACCCGCCGCTGATCCCGCAGCCGATGCTGCTGTCGATGAGATCGGCCAACAGGCGGCCCAGCTTGAAGCTGAGTTAGGCAAGCTTCGCGACAGTTCGCCCGAAGCGGCCGAACTATTGTTGCAGTTGATCGACCTCTATCACTCGGACGGCCGGGTGTTTGGCCTGATCCGCAGCGGCGAGAAATTCGTCAATAACCATCCGCTGCACCCCCAGCACGGCGCGGCGATGGTCAAGCTGATCGACGGCCTGCAGGCGGTTGCCCGCAACAAAGAGATCGTGGGGAATTGCCGGCAGTTCTTGATCCGCTATCCCGAGTCGGCCGAGTGCGCCCGGCTCGAGCAAGTGATCGCCGACACGTTGGTGCAAATGAGCGAGCCGCTCCGCGCGGCCGAGGCCTATGAGGCTGTCTGGATGCGCCAGCCCACGGTTGAGACTGGCCGCCAGGCGGGTGTCAAAGCAGTGCAAAATTATGTGCTGGCGAACAATTTGGAAGGGTTCACCGGCGCTGCCAAACTGGCGGAGGCCATGTTGGACGCCTATCCTGCTGGCTCCTTTGCCACGTTGTGCGGACAGCAGGCCGTCACCGACTGGATTCGCGCTAGCCAGTGGGCCAAGAGCAATCTGGTAGGCGGCAAACTCCTCAGCAAGTGCCCACCGAAGGATCCCGAACAGCTTCGTCTGTTGCATATGCAGATGGGTGAGAATTATTCGCGGTTGGGCCAGCGGGCCAATGCCGTCGTCAGTTACAAGGCCGCCCGGGCGATCACCGATTCCGCCTATTTGCAACGCCTGATCATCATCGAGCTTTACAACGGTGCCGCCACGGGGGCCGAGTTGGAGCCGCTGGTCAACGAGTATTTTCAGAAGCACGCCGACCGTGAAGATCGCTTCAATTTACGCAGCTACGTTGCCGTGGCTTATCTGCGAGATGGCGACAAGCCCAAGGCCCTGGCCATGATGGCCGAACTGCTCCCGTTTGATGCGGTCTCCAACAGCATCGCCTCGGTCTATGCCCGCGAAAACGGTATTGAGCCGGCGCAACTAGCTCAGACGGAGCAAGTCCTGACCGATGCCATCACCAAGAATGCAAATCATGCTAACTATCTGCGATACGTGCTGGGGCTGGAGCACGTTCGCGACCGCCAGAAAGACCTGCCAAGGGCGCGGCAGATTATCCGCGACATGCTGCTCAAGTCGCCTTCCAACGATAGCCATACGCAGCAGGGCTTGTATTGGCTGTTGTTGACGGCACCCAGCGATGCTGAGTTTCAGGCGGATGTCACGGCGTTTCTCAAGGTACGGACCGAGAAATACCATTGGACCAGCCTGCGGCAGTATTTGCCGAATTGGATTGCCGCCTACGCGCCCGACAAAGAACAAGGGGAGCGCGCCGCCTGGGCCAAGACCAAGCTTGACGAATCGGAACAACAGCCCTTTATCAAGGATTGGCAAGCCACTGAGAACACCAATCGCGCCGTGGCCGATGCCGCCCGCGCCAAGTTGCTGGCCCCGGCCAGTTTGCCCAGCCTGAGCGATGAGCAAGCCAAACTGCTGTTCAACCAGTTGGGTTACAACTACTACTACCAGGGGACGCCGGAAGAGCGCGTCCGCTCGGCCACGGTCTACGGGGCCTTTGCGAAGAAGTTTCCGCAAGACTACCACGCGGCCTATTCGTATCTGTTTGGCGCCATTGGCTACGGGCCTCCAGAAGTAGCCAAGGAAGCCGCCTTGCACTTGCTGACCATCGAGCCGATCGACGACCCCACCAACTACAATGCCTATTACATGTTGGTGCAAGCCGCGGATCGCAATATGGATGTCGATCTGCTCAAGCGCGCGTTGAGTTGGATCTTAAAGTCGCAGCAAAAGTTCGGTCTGGGCAATCTGACCTATTCAGACTCCATCGGCGATATTCTCGACAAGCATGGGCTGGCGGAAGAAGCCTTGGCCTTCTGGAAGAACGCCGCCAAGCAGGATTACAACAACAGCTATTCGCGCACCACGGCGGGACGCATTCTGGCCAAGCAAGAGCCCGAGGCTCGCATCAAGTCGCTGCAGAACCTGGCGGTTTTGGATTGCGACTTTCACGGGGCCTACGCCATGCTGCTGGCCGATGAGTACCTCAAGGCCGGCGACTTGGACTCTTTTGAAAAAACGCTGAAAGCGACGCGGGCCAAACAACTGGAGCGGCCCTTCCGCGGTTGGGGCATTGAAGAGTATCCCACGCGGACGTGGGTTGATAACTACCGCGCCGGCAAGGATTTTACTGATGCCCAGCGGTTGCAAGTGTTTACGGCGGTTCGCGATCTGAAAATGGGGCGGCCCTCGGCAATTGCCGGTCTGGCCATTTTGGAATTGCCGACAGAGACGCCGTTGCCCCCGACGGAACGCTTGATTGCGTACGCAAATGCATCCACCGAGGTTTACGATGCGTCGGACAGTTGGGACTGGCTCGCGCCGTATGCACAAGCCGCCATGATCCGCCGCGACTATACCGCAGTGGCGTCGCTGGTCAGCGCCATGCTGGTCAACATCCCCAACATCGACCCAACCCGTTTGCAATCGGGCCGCGACATGGTTGCGCAAAGCTACGCCCGCATGGGTACGGTCGGCCTGTCAATCGATGAAAACAGCCCCATTGCCCCCTTGCTGCAAGCCGCCTTGTATTTGCGACTGGGGGACACGCGGTTGGCACTCGACGCATACACGAAGAACAAGCCGCTATTCGATGAGCACCGCAACGAATTGCCGGTCGATCTGATTCTGTTTGTCTGTGACGGCCACATCGCGGCTGGCGGCGAAGAGAATTTTGAACGGGCGGAAGACATTCTGCGCAACTGGCTAGTCAAGTTCAGTGAGGCCATGGATGTCGATGCCAGCACCAAGGCCCGCGTGCAAGTCATGTTGGCCAAGACCTATTTCCGCGCCCAACGCTTCGACGTTGCCCGCGGCGAATACACCACGGTCATCAACCGCTACCCCGGCACGCCCGAGGCGACCGAGGCCGAGTTTGGCATCGGTGAGAGTTTCATGGCTCAAAAAGTGTACGATCAGGCCGAGGCCGTTTTTGAGAAGCTGTCCAACAGCAAGGAACGCGATACCATCGTCCGTGCTGAGTTCTTGCGCGGCGTGTTGGCCAGCCGCCGCGGCGATCGCGACGAAGCCCGCGATATCTTCAAAGCCGTGCTGGAGAAGGTTCCCAGCGTGGAGCTAGCCAATCAAACGTTGTTCAATCTGGCCGAGGTCTACGGTGCCGAGCAGCGGTACATGGACCAGTTAGAACTATTGCGCACGGTCGGACGCTTGGGCCGCGCCAGCAAGCGGTGGCATACGCCCGGCGTTGATCTGTCGATCGTGGTGCAAGATGGCGACTTGGGCATCAGCCGCGGCCATGCCCGCATTCCGGTGCGTGTGACCACGCAGCCCGGCGGCGACGAAGAGACGATCTACTTGTACAGCGGCGGTGCCGGCAAGGGCCTGTTCCGGACTGACCTGGAGACCCGCCTGGACGAAGTCACCAAGGGCGACCGCATCTTGCAGTTGACCGGCCGCGACACGATTTTCTGCGACTACCCAGATGAGTTCAAAGCCGATTTCAAGTCGGTGCCGCTCTCTGACGCCGAGATCAAGATCGCCGCGAATGCCAAGTTGGAAGTTGCCAGCACCAAAATCGTCGATAAGGACAAAGAGACCTTCAGCGAGCGCCTGGCCCGTGAAACGCGCGAAGAACAAGAGCGGGACCGTCCCGTCTCGCAGAACCGGCCTTCCAACCAGATCAAGCCGGGCAATCCAATCTTCCTCCGCGTGGCCGATGCTGACCGTGACATGTCCAATGAAATGGACAAGATCTCCGTGATGCTCTCGGCCACCAGTGGCGACCAGGTCCGTGTTGACCTGCAAGAAACGGGGCCGCATACCGGCCTGTTTGAAGGGACATCGGTGACCGCCGAGTTGCCGGCCGGTGCCTTGGCTAGCGATACGGCCATCGACCACAGTCCGCTGATGGCAATCGACCAGGATCCATCCACTTTCTGGCTAAGCGAACCAGACGGTGCCACGCCCAAGTCGTTGGCGGTCGATATGAAAGACCTGAAGGCCGTGGACCACGTTACCGTGACCTCGCCCGACGCCAGCAGCCAGGTGCCGGTGCGCGGCATCTTGGAAGGCAGCCACGATGGCCGCTTCTTCTACCGCCTGGCCAGCGTGCCGCCCCAGCCGCGGGTAGAGCCGGTTGCCGGCGATTACAACGACATGACCATGCGGGTGTACGCGGGGTACTATCTCAACTACACCACGTGGCAGCAGATTATCGACCTGAGCAAGAACGAAAAACCGGTCGAGGAATCGCTGGCGGAACAATTGACGTTCAGCCGCCAGGCCGACGATACCGACGCCGCGCAAGCCTACGGCGTCATTTGGCACGGCAAGTTTGTCCAGCCCCGTAGCGGGGCAGTCCGGTTTGGCATTACGGCGGCCCGTTCCGCCTTGGTGATTGACGGCGAAATGGAGTTGGCCCTGGACAATGGCGTTCGCACGGTCGATGTCTGGCTGGAGCAAGGCTTGCACGACATGACTGTGTTTGCTTGCACCCCAGCGGCCACCCAGCCGATCAGTGTGATGCGTGCTCCAGAAGACCAAAATAACGAGCAAATTATCCTGGGATCGTTCCGGTCCAGCGACTTCGACTTGCAGCAGCCAGCCGCCAAGCCGGCCGCGCCCCGCGCCCCAGCGGTCGTCAAGACCGACAACGGCGTGTGGGATTTTGAGTTTGATTCCACCGAGCTGCGGCATGTGCGGTTGGTGGTGCAAGAGTACCTGGGCGAGGCCGTGGCGATCAGCCATGTGCAGATCAGTGGAGAGGATGAGTCGGAGCCGTACATTCCGACGAAGTCCGACGTGCTGGCCTTGGCCAATAACGACACCTTGGAGATTGCCGCCGGCGACCTGATTACCGCCACCTATACCGACGAGTTCACCCAAACCGCGGCGGGCCGCAGCCAATTGCTCAACGGCACGTTGCAAGCAACCTATTTCAATGCCCGTCTCAGCCCGATCGCCTACGATTTCGTCCGCGAGCGGAATGGCGCGGTTACTCAAATCCGCAAGCAGTTGATCCGCATTGATCCAGGCGAGCGGTTTATCGTCGAAATTACTGATTACGACGAAGACCGCACGGAAGGGCGCGATGAGTTGACCTTCCAGGTCGCCGTCAACGACGACGAACCAATCAAACTGGTGGCGCTAGAAACGGAGTTCGCCGGCACCTTTACCAAAGAGGTCGATACGGCCGAGGTGGAGACCAAGGGCAAGCTGGTCGTCAAACCTGGCGATCGAATCTATTGTTCGTATGTCGATTCGCAGAATACCTTTCCCGGCCATGCCATGGCTCGTGAGACGGTCGTCTACGTCAATCAGCCCAGCAACGCGCGGATGCGCATTGTCGAAACCCGGATTCTGCCGACGCCCGCCGGCAGCGGCCCGGTTCCTCCGCAGGTGCTGTACTTGCCCGGCGAAAAGAAGGGCCAGACCAAAAAGCAAGTGGCCAACGTTGCCTTCGAGGCACCGCTGACGATTGAAGTCTTCGACCGTGACGCGGCCAAGGATAGCCGTAGCACGCTGTTAGTTGATGTCGAAACGACCGACGGCGCCAAGTTAGAGGTGGAGTGCGTGGTGTCGAGCCAGTTCTCGGACATCACCGGACCCGACGCCACGACGTGGGCCTTGGAAGAGGGACGTTTCGTGGGACAGGTCATCTTGCAGTTGGGCAGCAAGAACAGCCAGGACGTGGTGCCGTTGTCCGCCAATATGCCCCGCAATCTGGTCGGCCGCGCCAAAATCGGCGAGGACGAAGTCCGGGCGGGCAACGAGACCCTTGTCACCCGCGTGTTGAATTTAACCGGAAAGGACCGTATTTCCGCCAGCTACAACGACGCGCTGCGGGTGGACGGCAAAGCCAAGAAGCTGCCCGCCAGTGGCCGTTTGATCGCCAATGGCACGTTGGCCTGCACCGACCGCGACTACGAGCGTCCGGTGACCCAATTGCACGTGGGCGAGCGCATGTTCCTCATGATTACCGATGCCGATGTCGATGTCTCGGACGAGCGCGACCGGGCGGTGGTGGAAGTCACCACCGAGCGTGGCGAGAAAGAACGCATCGAGCTGGAGGAGACCCTGGCACACAGCGGCATCTTCACCGGTTCGGTGTCGTTGTTGGCGGCCGAAAGTCCGACTGCCGAAAACAGCCCTACGGAAGCCCCCGCCATCGAGACCTATTTCGGCGATACGATCAGCTTGAGCTATGTCGATCATGCCGCCAGCACCGAGAGCGGCGAACTGGAAGTCATTTTTCAGGTTCCCGTGGTGATTGGCACGGACGGCCTGGTGGCGGCCTTCAGCAAGACCTTTGGCGATGAAAAGCTGGCGGTCGAAACGCAGTTCCACATTGCCGAAAGTTATTTTGAACTATTCAAGAGCCACAAGAAGCTGGAGCGCAAGGAAGACCTGCGCGGCGACTTGGAGGCTGGCCGCCGGGTATTGCGTGAAGTGATGGAGGACTACCCAGACCCCAAGTACGTGCCGCGGACGGCCTATTTGCTGGGACAGTTCGCCCAAGAACTGTCTCACTGGAACGAAGCCATCGATTCTTACAAATTGATTGTGCGGCAGTATCCAGATCACTCGCTGGCGGTCGATGCCCAGTACAAGATGGCGCAGTGCTACGAGGAAGCCAACGACTTCGACAACGCCCTGGAAGCCTACGTTACGCTGGCCGCCACCTACCCCAAGAGCCCCTTGATTGCCAACGTCATGATCCGCATCAGCGAGCGGTTCTACAAAGACCAGAACTTTGAAGTCGCCGCCCAGGTTGGCGACAAATTCCTGGAGCGTTTTGAGGGGCACGAATGGGCGCCGCGGATGGCCTTCCGCGTTGGCCAGTGCCATTACAAAGGCAAGGAGTACATTAAGGCGGCCGAGGCGTTCGACAAGTTCGCCAAGACCTTCCCCGAGGATGCGTTGTGCGCCGACTCGATGTTTTGGTCGGGCGAAAGCTACCGCATGGCCAACAACAACTCCAAGGCGTTCCGTAGCTACAACCGCTGCCGGTGGGATTTCCCCGCCAGCGAGGCCGCCAAGTATTCTCGCGGCCGTCTGGCTCTGCCTGCCATGCTGCAGCAGTTCGAGATTGAAGCTGACGTGGAAGAATGAGGTCATTTTTGATTTTCGATTTTTGATTTTGGATTGAAAGTTTGGATTGGATGGAATGCCGTGTCTGCTGGGCTTTTTGCCCGGTGGGATTGGCGGAGTTCCGTCCCTGGTAGTCCCGCGATTGATTCCGCCCCGCCGCTATCCACCTGCCCAGCCGGTTTGCTATGAATGCATTGCTTCCCCATGCGGCCAATCTTTTGCTGTTGTTTGGCCAATTTGAAGACCTGGACACCAAGCCCGATATTGATTCCGGGCTTCCGGACGCACCCGCCGCCGCGGCACCCGCCGACCCGGTTGGTGCGGCTCCCGCCACGCCGGCCGATGGCGCGTCCAGCCCCGCCGCTCCTGGCGAGGCGGCAGCTGCCCCCGCCGCTGACGGCGAGGCAAAGCCCGATGGAGCTGAGGCGGCTGAAAAGGACCAACAGCCTAGCACGCCTACGCCTACCTGGTACTCGGAAATGTTTAACTCCGGTGCCATGTATTACATGCGACGAGGCGGCCTGTTCATGTGGCCGATTCTGCTGGTTGGCATTTTCGCGGTGGGTGCCATCATCGAGCGCTACCGCAGCTTGAAGATGCTGCGCACCGATACCGAGAAGCTCCGTTCGCAAGTCACCGAGTTGCTCAACGCCGACAAAGTTGAGGACGCGCTTTCGTTGTGCGAGGACCAACAAGGGCCGGTGCCGGCCGTGTTGGCTTCGGGCTTGCGCAAGTTCTTGCTCTGCCGCCGCCTGGGGTACGATGCCGGCAAAATTGAGGAACAGGTTGTCAAGGCCATGGACGATTACAGCGTCCATATCGTGGCGGCATTGGAAAAGCATCTGCCCATTCTGGCCACCGCGGCCAGTGTGGCACCCATGTTGGGGTTCCTCGGAACGGTGCAAGGCATGGTGACGTCGTTTGAAACGATCGTGACGAACTTCGGCAAGGAGAACATCGTCCTGTCGGCCGCCGGCGGTATTATGACCTCGCTGTTAACCACGGTGTTCGGCCTGGTCGTCGGTATCCCGGCTTACACGGCTTACAACTATTTCGCCAGCGTCATCAACGGCTTTGTGCTGCAGGTTGAAGAGACTTCGACCGAATTAATTGAAGCGGTCACCTTGCAAATGGCCCTGGGTCAACGCAAGGCGCAATCGAATGCCGCTGCGCGGCCACCACAGCCGGCCGCCGCGCCAACGGCCGCGGCCCGTCCGCAACCCGCCCCCGCCCCGCATCCGCCAGCCGAGCCGGTGGCCAAGCAATCATGAAAGAGCGACGCGCCAGCAAACTCATCGTCGAGCCGCCCAGCGTGGCGACGGGTGACATCGCCTTCAATTTGGTGGTGTTCTTCTTGGTCTGCGCGTCGACCCAGCCCGACTCTGGCCGCAAGCAAGATATCCCCAAGAGCGAAAGCAAGGTCGAAAAATCGCAACAAAGCGAGAATATCGAGGTCGCGCTGACGCGCGACCGGGTACGATTGAATGGCGATCCCGTGGCGCAAAAGGACTTTGTGCGGCGACTCAAGGAAAAGCTGCGGCCCAAGACAAGGCAAGAAGACCGGATTGTCGTCGTCAAGAGCGGCAAAGATACCCCCTACGACTTTTGGATCCAGGTGACCGGCATGATTGAGGAAGCCGGTGGGATTATTACCTTACAACTTGAGGAAGAACGGTCGGTCACGGTTCCCTGACGGCGGCCGCTTGCCAACATTTGGCGGCAACCTAAACTCGTGTTTTTGCTGGTTGATTACGTTCGATGAAGATCAAATCTCAAAAGATGAAGGTCGAAGTCCCCAGCGTGGCGATGGGGGATATCGCTTTCAATTTGATTATTTTCTTCGTGATCTTGTCGCGAGCGCAGGATGACAGCCATTTGCAATGGATTCCGGCCAGCACTCCCAAGGTCGAGTCGGCAAAGCCATCCAAAGCCAGCATCGTTATCGACAAAGATAACAAATTGTACCTTAACGGGGCAGAAATTGGGGCTTCTCAATTGACGCAAGGGTTAGAGGATTTGCTAGGCGCCGCACCGCCGGGCGACCGCGTGGTTTTGCTGAAAGTCCACAAGGAAATCCTGGCGCAGCGTTTTGAGAACGTTATTGAGTCGATTAGTGAGGCGGGGGGCGAATTAGTTCATATATTGGATGAAACGCCACCCGGCGGTTAGCCCGGCCACGACATTGAATAGGCACCTGCGTTCATTTGAAATACGAGGTACATCATGGAAACGAAACCGACACGCACTGTGCCCGCCGCTAATCCCCTCCCCGGCAGCGGTCTGGGCCGCGATTTGGGACGCCTCAAGGCGGACGGCAGCGCCACCGTGGCCGAACTTCGCGAATTCGTGCATAATTTGCGTGGGCGTCCGCCCGGGGAAGTCTTGGGCCTGGTGACCGAGAGCGGCTTGGTTCGGGCCACGGCCACCGCCACTTTTGGCACAATCGTGCTCATGTTGCTCCTCACTGCTGGGCCCTATGCCTGGGGGCAATTGTTTCCCCCACCGGCTCCGCCCGCCAAGGCAGAGGTTGCCGAAGAGCCCGCCGTCAAGCCGGAAGACGACAAAGCGGTCAGCACGCCCGCCAATGCCGATGACGAAACGGCGCAGCGCGGCAATGCGGTACTCAATAAAATGGGCGAGGACGAAACTCGCATGAGCGACCCCAAGAGCAACCCGTTGGAGGAAATGGGCGACGATTTGCTTAAGGACATTAAATAGCCGAAAAAGCCAATTAAT
The DNA here is from genome assembly GCA_050247075.1 of Pirellulales bacterium. Taxonomy (GTDB): domain Bacteria; phylum Planctomycetota; class Planctomycetia; order Pirellulales; family JBFWUW01; genus JBFWUW01. Next base: position 51,477 of record JBFWUW010000048.1, read on the forward strand.
AGATTCATGCTCAATTTACCCGCCATCTCGAAACGCAACCGCGGCCTGTTGGCCGCTGCGCTCGTCGGCTGGCTGTTGAGTGTGGCAAATTTCCTGTGGCTGCGCACCGCCTGGGATTGGGGATGGTTTCGCTTGCCACTGGCCATGCTGGCCATTCCGGCGGGCCTATTCTTGATTCGCTGGGCGCGTTCGCAAGCAGGGCCGATTCGGGCCGCGGCCTACTCACTCTGCTTCATTTTGGCCTGGCCAATAGCGGTCATGCTGTGTGATTCCCTGCAGTTCGATGCCTCCCGCGTCTGGTGCGCGCAAGCCGGCTTGTGGGGACTCTTCGCGATTGGATTCGGCTGGACGATCTGGGGAGTCGAACGGGCTTCGCAGCATTACGCGGCCCTGCACCGCGCTGCCGAGGCCGCCGGACAAGCCGTGCCGGCCGTCGAGGGTAATTATGGCGATCTGCGGCGCGCCGTGTTGGCTACGTTTATCATGCTGCCTCTGGCATGCGTGGTGCTAGTGGACCTGGCCTGGATCCATTTTCTACAAGACCGCGGACTTAACCTTTTGGGTTGGGGAGCCTTGGCCGCGTGCCTGTTAGCCGTGGGCGTAGCGTGGGCTGTGTGGTTCGCGCGGCACCCCGGCATCCGCAATCCGCTCGACCAGGACGCCTGGTACTACGGCAATGGCGGGGGCAAAAAGCTCAATCAATCCATCACCACTTTGGCCGGGTACAGTCTGGCGTTTTTGCTGGCCGTGATGTTGTTCAATTCCATTGGCGGCTGCAGAGAGATCTACGAAATGCCCGCCGGCGGCGGCAAGCAGGTGCAAGTCGCGCAGGTCGTCAAGATCCAAAAGGTCATCAAAAAGAAGTTCGTGATCAACCCGTTCAGCAATATCATTTTCAACCCGCCGCCGATTGACGAAATCAAGCTGCAATTGACCGAGGTCACGGCCCACCAATACCGCGTGGGATACGGCGAGGGGGAAGGGGCTGGTTTCTCTGGCGGCACCAACCGCGGCAAGGTCCGGTTTATTCGGCTGGAATACGGCGGCGGCGATTGGAACCACAATTTTGGCGTCGGTGCCGACCTGAACATGCTGGTCGAGTACGGTGTGCGCACCGGGCATAAGGTGTTCGACAAGACGGAGTCGCGTACTGTTTCTCAGTTGGCCAGCTTTCCGGTCGGCAAGAGCCCGCCGATGGTTTATCTGACGGGCCAGCAGAGCATTTCACTGTCAAAACACGAGATCAAGATTCTGCGTGAATATCTGACCGACAAGCACGGCATGTTGTTTGGCGACAATGGCGGCAGCCGGCACTTTCACAACCAGTTTTTCGCCATGATGCAGCAGGCGCTGCCCAACGTAGAACCTGTGCGAATTCCCCTGGACGACAACATCCATCGCATACCGTTTCAGATTCCGTTTTTGCCCTATGTGTCACCCCACGCCGGCAAAGATGCCTACGGCTGGCGGGTCGATGGCCGCTGGGTCTGCTATTACCACCCTGGTGAAATCTCGGACGCTTGGACCGACGACCACGCGGGCGTCGACCCCGAGATTTACGAGTATTGCTACCAGTTGGGCACGAACATCATTTTCTATGCTCACGCGGAGTACAACAAATGGCTGGATGCTCGGCAAAAGAAGTAGGACGATCTCTCGCCGTGATGGCGTTGGCAAGCTGCCGCTGGAAGAAGTCGCTCTTGGCGGCGGCCGTGATGGCCGTTGCATTGGCGTCATCGCTATCCGCTAGTGCGGGTACGCTCGATGAAATGTCGCTGGAACGCTGGGCCAAGCTACGTGAGGCCGAGCGCTACCAGATGAACATTGCCGAGAAGTACTTCCGCGAGGGTCAGTACAAAGTCGCGCTAACCGAGTACGACAAGTTCCTGTCGCTGCACGAAGACAGCGAAGGCGCGCCCTACGCCCAACTCAAGTGGAGCTTGTGCCAGTTGCAGCTTCGCAAGCCCAATGCCGCTATCAAGGATGGGTTTCAGTCGGTGATCGACTACTGGCCTGAGTCGCCTGAGGCAATCTCCGCCAGCTACATGATTGGCAACTCGTACAAGCAAATGGGCGAAAACAAGCAGGCCAAGAAGGCCTACGCCGCGGTCCTCTCGAGCCATCCCCAGCATTTGGTTTCGACGTTGGCCAGGGTCGATCTGTTGGATCTGGCGCGCATTGAGAACGACACTCCCAAGCGCGTGCAACTGTGGCGCGAACTGACCTTCGAGGCGGAACGCAAGGGAGAGGCCATCAATCTTTGTGCCATTGCTTCGCGCGAGTTGGCCACGCACAGCTTCTTGACGGGCAATTTTGCCGAAGGGGCCAAGGCTTTGGCCACGACCTATCCGCCCGAGCAATTGGCGGTCCAGGTGGCGGCTTATGCCCGGCAGCCTATTTTGAGCCTGACGGCCATGAATGATACTAAGCCCACCGGTGAAAAAGTCGCCGATGCGGCCATTGCCTGGTTTCGGGAGCATGTGCCCGAGGATTTGAAAGAGGATTCGCAAAAGGTCATCGCCCGGCAGATGGGCTATTTCGCGGCCGACATGCTGGATGCCTCGCGGCGGTACGATGAGGTGCCCGCCGCCTTTGAGCAGATCATCAAGAGCTACGGTGCCGACGACGAGACGCTGGGCCGGTTTGGCGCCTGGTACCGCACGCAGGCCAAGTATACCGAGGCCCGGCAAGTCTATTCGCGCTTCCAAGACCCTATTCAAGGGCAGGCCAATAGCGCCTTGGCCTACCGGGACGAAAAGAAACATGACGCCGCGGTGGAGATTTACCAACGGCTGTCGGGCCAAGATGCCGACCACGCCGCGCAATGGCTAGCCCAGGCCGCGCAGACCTATTACGAAGCTGGCAAGTGCGATGAATGCGTGGCGGTCTACGCTGGATTGGTCGGATCGGATGGCAACAAGACCAGCAATTGGCAATACGCCATTGGCAATACCTACCGCCACTTCGGCCGCCACAAAGAAGCCATAGCCGCGTACCGGTTGTGCGACAACTTCCCCGATTGTTACATTCAAATGGCTTTTTCGCACCGCGATCTGGGCGAATTCAAAGAGGCCATCAACCTGTACCAGCAAATCGTCGCCGGGTACGAACCGCAAGCCCCTTGGGCCACCTTGCAGTTAGGCTACACTTTTGAGCAGGCGGGCCAAAAGGAAAGCGCCATCAAAGCCTTGCAACGCGTGTGCAAGAAATGGCCCAAGGATCCGCACGCCAGCCAAGCCCACGTCTATCTGAACGACAAGTTCAAGATCCGCGTCACCTTGGGGGGCGGAACAGACGACTAGGCCGCTGTCGCCACGTGGCTCAATCGGTCGGTGGTGCTGCTGGCTTGGCGTCCGTCGGCGGAAATTGGCCGCGTTGAAAGAACTCTAACGTGCAGGCCATGACGTCCCGGTCATGGATCATCATCGTATGGACCACCGGCAAGACAATAAAGTCCTTGGCCCCTTCCAGCCTGGCCGATTCCACCGGAATTACGCCATCGTTGTCGCCCGGCAGTAGCGGATTGAATCCTATTTTTCCGCCGCTTCCACCGGCGATAATGCCGAACTCGCGGTTTGGTGTGGCCAATTGCAGTTCGAGCGATTCCGGCCAATTGGCAATCTGCCGGGCGGACGGTCCCATCAAGGCAGAGAATATCTTGCTGTGGGCAAAAGGGTTTGCCAATGGCGTACCGTGATTGGGCGGGGCCAGCATCACAATCCTGCGAATCCGCGGATCAGCCGATTGGCCCTCCTGGGCGGCTTGGTCAGCGAGATAGTGCCGAATTACCAGATTGCCCAAGCTGTATGCTACCAGGTTGATTCGCTCGATGCCGTCTAAGTGCTCGATGATGTTGGCCAGGCATTGGGCGTGCTCCCCAATGTCCGCTTGCGTGGTGGGATACCCGACGCAAAACACGGTGTAGCCGCCCTTTTGCCGCAGGTACTCGGCAAATCCCTCGGCCGATGCACGCGTTCGCAACATGCCGTGCAGAATAATGACCGCTTCGCCCCGCATGGCGGGCAGATTCTTGCTCTGTTTGATCTCTTGTAATCGTTGGCGGCACTCCGGCAAGGTGCCCCAGGAGTGGCGAAAATCATGACGATCCAACAACCTATGGTGGCCCGTCATGCTGTTTCGCTGGATGCGCCAATCTTGAAATAATTCGACGTCCGCCCAAAACTGCTTGCCGCCGAGGGTGGGGCCAGGCAGGTTGAGCGTTGGCTTCTCCGCGTCTTCGCCGGCCAAGCCATGCGCGAGCGGCATCGTGCAGGCAAGCGTGGTAATCAAGCATGAAAACATCCATCGAACGGCCATGTTGGACATGGTGCGTTGCCGAACCGCGTCAAGCGGTTCTCGAAGGGAGTTTGCTAGGGCCATCATTCCGTGTGCGCCAATTGCGGTTCGATAGGAGGCAAGCGGTTCACCGGCGATCGCTCGATCAGCGGGGCCACGCGGTTCGCCACGAACGAACGGTTGGTCCAGCCAAAATGGCCGCCCCGGTGCCCGTGGCGCAACATGCCCACCGCGTATGAGCATTGCGCCACTTGCGACGCGTACTCCGACCGCTCGTCAGCATCCAACGACCTGGGCGGGTAGAACCCGATCGCGCCGCCGGGCAGGGCGTGCCGTCCGTCGGTCGTGCCCACGGCCGTTCCCATGACCATCAGCACTGGCACGTCAAACGGCGAGTAGAAATTGTGGATTCCTCGCCGAGTGTGCGCCAACGCGGCCCGCAAATCGTAGTTGGCCGAGAGGTCTGGGGCCAGCAATACGCCGCATTCTATGCGGCGGTTTTCGGGCAGTGCTTCGAGGGCTTGTATCAGCAGGCCCCCTCCGCCCGAGTACCCAATCAAATGCACCGGTCGGCCAGGGTATTGGTCTTGGTACTGCACAACCTTATCGGCTACGGCCAAGGCCTGATCGCGATTGTGAGCGGCATTGCGAATATTATGGGCGATCCGCCAGGGACTGGCGGTCCAGTCGTACAGTTCCACGGCGGAGCGTACGTCGGCGTCTTCCAGGCCCTTGGCAATTCCATAGTCGGGCGGCAGGTCACCCCATGCGCCGGGCAAGATCAGCGTATAGCCTTCTTCAATGCGCTCCGGAAGGTATAGCGGCGGCGGTTTGCAGGGGGTGGAGTCCTTGATGTTACCGCTAACGGGTGCGGTTGAGTGACGGGGGCGATTGAGGCTGCAACCTGCCAGCAAGCCGGCAGCTAGCACGACCATCAAGATGTTCCGGTGCGGCCCCTTTCCAAGGCCGCTCACCTGGATCGTCCCGTTTGCCATGCGGACTTCTGTTATGGAGTAGCTCACGGTGGTTCAA
>JBFWUW010000049.1:0-56174 GCA_050247075.1 Pirellulales bacterium
TGCTTGGCCCGTACTTTTTCGTCGCCACGGCCAACGCTTCGCCGGCCTTTGATAGATTTAGGTTGGCCGTCATCAGTGCGGCCGAGGATTGCTTGCCCTTGTGCAAGCCGCTGGCCATCGCTTCGGCCTCGATGCGAACGGCACTCAGGTTCACCCCCAGCCGCCGCAATGGTTCCACCTCGCCTACCAGCCCGGCCCGCAAGGCAATCATGGCGTCACTATCGGCCACGTTGAAAAACGATGCCAAGTCGCTGGCCGTTTTGGTCAGTTGTACGGATAGATCGGCCACGGCACTCTCGCCCAGCCCCATCGGCCCCAGCAACGCCGCGAAGTCGCTCGCCATGCTCCGCAGTTCAAACCGCGAGCGTTTGGCGTCCTTGGCGAACTGGTCAAGCTGCTTGTTCACCCGCTCTTGCTGTTGGCCTACCAGCACGGCCATCTTGCTGGCTTGCTCGGCTGCGTCCGATGCGTTTTTCACGGCCCGCGAACCGGCCGCGATTGAAGCCACCGCAAGCCCCGTTGCCGCCGCCGCCACTTGCCGCATTTTGTTGGCCACGGTATCCGCGAACCGATTGACGTGGCCGATCAGCCCGTCAAGCCCGCCTTTGGCTTTATTCGCCCCGGCAATCCACGGTTGGGCGTCCAACGAAAGCTTGCCTTGTAACGCTTGAAAATCTGCTGGCATGATTCGTCCTTTAGTCTTTTGTTACCCGGCCCGACTTGAGCAAAGCCGCCAATCGCCGCCGCATGTTGTCGATTATCTTTGGTGCCGCCGCTTCCCACGATCCACGGAATGGCGGCATGAACTCTTCTCGCGAGCCGCCCGTCTCGTTGTCCCCACGTGCATCCTTACTCTTGGCCGGCCAGTCGAGAATGACTGCATCCCCCGGTTCCCACGCCTTAACCGCCCCGCTCGCAATGAAGGGCGTTCCGAACTCGATGAACACGGCGTAGGGCACATTCGTGCCGACGATGGCCGTTAAGTCGCCCGCCGTGGCCGCGTGTACGGCTATCGACTGACGCAACAGCCCGCTATCTACCGGGCAATGCCTCACAACTTCCCGATGCCACATGTTGGCGGCGTGGTTCAGTGCGTCCGCCGCCACTTCCGGCCCGGCTTTGGCAATGCCTTGCAAGTAGGCCAGCGTTTGGGCCGTCGTTTTGGGATCGAGCGTCAATGCTGGCGTCGTCATTCCTGTACCTTGTTGAAGATGCCCTTCCACCATCGTGGTGCATTGGGATCAACGGGCTTGTCCGGCGTTACTTCACCTCCGCCGATTCGCACCCATCCTCTCTCGGGTTCTTCGTCGTCGGGCCAATCCGGGAAAAGCTCTTTCATTGTGGGCAGTTTGGCGTATTCATCGTCCCCGCGGAAAAGCCAGTTCCGCTTGAACTCTTTGGCCGCCAGCAACGCGAGACAAAGAGCGGTTGCACGATCGGCATGGCCGCCTCTGTTGCGTGCCGCCTCTAGCCTGAAGCCATACGACTTTTCAACGATCCGCAGCGAACGGAGATCGGCCAAGAGCGGTTCGCACGGGTACAGTTCCAGAGTTCGTTCCGAGAAATGCTGAATGACTTCCGTGGCCATAGCCTGTAGGGCTTTTGGAACGAACGGAGATTCAACGGCTGGCACGCCTGCCTTTCGCAATCGCTCGCACAATTGCGAAGCCTGCCAGGGATCGAGAAAAAGGGACTGAATGTTGAATCGTTGGTGAGCCGAGATAATGGCCGACTCGATCGACTCGATACTTACCCGGTGGCCCGGCGTCGGTGTCCAAGCCGAGACTTGAGCCAGCCGACAACGCGGGCCGTTTGATTCTTTCGAGAGTATGACAAGGCTGCTGGAATCTCTCGACAATCCAAGATCAAGCCCAGCGACATAGACAACTCCCGGCACCGCGGCTTCTGCCGGCCCCTCCAACGTGACCGCCGCTCGAATGTCCGATTCTGGAATTGCATCGCCCGCCCCGGCGGACCACTTGTTTAGCCAGAGTCGATCGAATGCTGACGGTGGCAGCAAACGCCGTTGCTCCGTCAATGCCTTGCGGCTAATCCAGCTTGCAACCGGGCCTTCAAGGCGTGAAAAAATCCAATCGGGATCAGTCCGTACAAGCTCCCGCGTCTGCCACTGCCAGGGATCGTGTCCGCCGCTAAAGCCCGCGTTGCTAATGACCACGAGCATACAGTGCGACCGCTTCGCAGCGGACGACAAGAGCGAATCCCACAACGCACGCCCGCCCCAGTGGCAAACTTCATCGCAAACAACAAAATCAGGACTCAAGCCATACGACGATGCCGCGTCAGACGAGAGTATCGTGAGCGTAGAGCCAGTGTGTACGTTGACGATTTTGTCGCGTTGCACTTCAACGAATTGAGTGAGCCACGGATTCAGCTTGAGAAGCTTGCCGATGGCATCCCGCAATAGCCGAGCTTGGTCGCTATCCGCAGCCGCCGCAACGCCCGCCAGTTGGCGACGGCTGGCGAACAATGCCCACGTCACCATTGCGGCAATATCGCCCGTCTTAGAATGGCCGCGTGGTCGCTCAAGGTAGCCACGCTGGCGAACGCTGCCCACGTTATGCCCGCAAGCCCGCCGCCAGCCCGGATCAAGTGCGGCAAAGTCGTCACGCTGCCACGGGTCAAGGCAGTCGGCTAGCGGACGCGGGCCGGTATCGGTGTCGATTAGTAGGCCACGGCGGAACGCTGCCGGATCGGCCATCATGGCGGGAATGTTAGCTGTCATTTTGCATCCGTGCCGACAGTTCGGCTTTCAGCTTCGTGGCAGTTTCCGCCAGCGACTCTGCCGCGAAGTCGCAAATATCGTGATCCACGTACAAGCAAATGCACGGGAATCCGGGCTTGGCTATTCGCTCGCCAGTGCCGCCGCAATACTTGCAGCCCTCACGTGGCGGATGGCGGGTGTTGCGGAATTTCTTGTTTATCATCTTTTTGTTCGTCATCTTGTTCCGTTTTCAATTGTGGCAGCGCTGCCACATCAAAATATAAGGATTTAAGCGTGTCTTGCTTCGCTTTGTCTAATGCTAGCTTTTCTATCGCCTTGTCTCGGCTGTCCGTGGCGGCCCCGATTTCCTTTAGCCAGCCGATGCGTTCGGCAACCGGGGCGTCGGCACCCGCCGCACAAAGCCATCGTTGGATCAGCAGCACGCGGCCCTCATGCCGGGCCGCCGACTGGATCAAGGCCAAGTCTGTCACTGACAGCTTGCCCTTAGCGTCCAGCACAGCGGCTTCCAGATCGTGCCGGAACTCTGCCAGCGTTGTACGGACGTAGTTGGCACCCGGCACGCTGGCGATTTTGCCAGTTCTAGCTTCCCATTTTCGTATGGCTTCTGTCACGATTCACAAACCGAGAAAAAAGGGGTGGCCGACGTTGGCGGTAGGATGAGAATGGACAACAGCCAAGCCCAGTACGCCGGCCACCGTGCGATTCAAAAACCCGTTGGCGTGGCATTGATCACGCCAACGGGCCAGATTCCACCGCGGCATGTCCCAACCGCGGCGGTCAAGGATGACTAGCTGATGCCCGTTAGCACTCGCGTGCGGCACAGTGGCACTTTCGGCGGGAGCAACGGCTTGCCGTCGCACCGCTCGAAAAGCTTGATGTACATTTGGTGTTTGCGGAACGCATCGCCGGCTTCCGTGCTGCGCTCGATGGCCAGCGTCTCGCGATCAAACCAAACGTAGTAATTGAGGTCGCCGAATCCCAGGTAATTGTTGGGGAAGGCTTCCTCAATGCAGACTCCGTTGCCGAGCAACATCGGCTTCCATCCGGTCGTGACATCTTGAACAAAGATTGGACGCCCGGTGGTATCCACGATGCCCATGATGGCCGACTTGACCCGCTGATTCATCGTCCATTTGCAGGACGGCGAAGCAAGGTATCGGTGGTCAATCGTGCTATGGAGCGCAAGGATTGAGGAGTAGGACAAAGTTACGACCGACGACACGTCCGTAATCCCACTCGCGGAATAGAGGCCGACGGGTTCCCCAGCAGAGGCGTTGCCCATCGCGATAACCCTATCGCGTTCCTTGGCAATCGCCTCTTGGAAGAGCGTGACAATTGTTGACACAATTGCAGGGTTGGAATCGCTCAGCACTTCGCGACTTAGGGCCGCAAACACGTTCAAGCGTTTGCAACTCCAAGTGCCGGTACCAAAGGCGGGATCACCTTCATCCATCGCCGTCGATTCGGTGCCCCATGAAACGGTTGGGTTTGCCGAGACAACCGGCAACTCGCCCGTCATCGTGCCAACTGGAATTTTGCGGACATATTGAAAAAGTTGCGTCAGCTTGGGAACGTCGCGAATCAATTCGGGAACGAATCCAGGCGGGACTAGATAGCCGCCTTCGGAATCGGTGCCCTCATTCAATGCCCGAACGAGCATCGCGTTCTTGGCCGCACGGGGATGCAAATGGGCGAACCCCATCGGCGATTCAAACACGGCCGCAAACCAGTCGGCAAGTAGCTGGCGGCTGGCGGGTGGCTGTTCACGCTTAAACGGATTATTTGGGTCCGCGTCGGGAGCGTAGCCGTGCATCCGAGATTCAGGGAAAATCAAACGGCTGCGATCCAAGTCCGTCACGCCGCTAGAGCGGAATGCGTTCTTGGTTTCGGCCGCAACGGCCGCGGAGAATTCATCGGGATTGATGCCGGCTTGTTCAAGCATTCGGCGGGTGTTTGGATTCATGCTTACACGTCCTTGTGGAGCATGGCCAGAGAGAACGAGCGGATGGCTAGCAGTTAGATAGACTTCGCGCATCTCTGCCGTCCGTGGCCAGAGTTGATCTTTTGGTTTGATGCGTTGCGATGTCTAATGCCGCTTCGCCCGGCTGACGCCCGAAGGCCGCCCACAAGCGTGCGATTGCACGTGACTCTTTTGTTAGAGCGTATCAGGTGTTTTGGTGCAAATACCAAAGGCGAGAAAATGGCGGATTACATTGTGGCATCGGTGCCACAAGGCTACGCGACCGATTCCCAGTCCGCTATCATCCGCTTGGCCAGTTGCCGGACGGTTTGAGCGATCCACTTGCCGCCGCGTTGGGTGACGTGGCCCGCCTCATTCAGCCCGTCCGCGATGGCCTGCCACGTGACGCCGTTGGCCCGCCGCTCGGCAACGATCTGGACTACTAGGGCATTGGCTGCGTTGGCGTTGGCCGTGCGACTCTTGGCCGCTGCTGCCGTGGCCCGCTTCTGGCCCGCTTGGCGACGATGCTCGCGTCCTTCCCAGTGGCCCGGCCTACTGCTGCCCAACTTGGTGCCACGCCGCTTAGCTGCTGCCAGAGCGGCCTTGGTGCGTTCGCGTATGCGGCGGGATTCATCTTCGGCCGCTGCCGCCAGGATATGGATTGTGAACGGGTTGGCGTTCGGGTTGTCGCAACAAACGAAATCAGTTCCCGACTCCATTAGCGTTGCGGTGAAGGCCACGTTGCGGGCCAGCCTATCCAGCTTGGCGATAACGACGATAGCCCTTGCCGACTTGGCGTGAGCGAACGCCTTGGCCAGTTCTGGCCGATCAGAACGCCGGCCAGATTCGACTTCGGTGTACGCTGCTAGCAGATTGCAGCCGCTAGCCTTGCCGTATGACTCGACTGCCGATTGCTGGCCTTCCAGCCCTAATCCTGACTCCCCTTGCCGCTTGGTAGACACGCGATAGTAGGCCACGATCTTGCACATTTTGACGCCTCACAGTACGTGGAATGCCGCTGATTGTGGCATTGTATATTACTGTTGTCGGTCGTCAAGGGTGATATTCAATAACGTCCACCCATCTTTTACCTAACTTTCTCGGCAGATTGACGTTGCCCGGCCTGCCGCGTCCCGATGGCCGAGAAATGTTGAACGGGTGCGGCTGGCCGCCTCCATCCACCTGTTTACCCGTCCCTATAACACACTTGTTACCGTGTTACTGTAGTAACCGAAGTTACCGTGTTACCGTGTTACCCAGCCAGTGACACGGTAACAGGGTTACACGGGTAACCGGTAACATCTACACCTTGGGCGTTCCATTCTTTCAGCCCGTAGTGGCCATCGTGCTTTGCTATCAAGCCGTCCTTTTCCATTCTGTAGAGCATCATCTTGGCGGCTGGTTCCCCTTTGCCCGTGGCGGCTGCAAACTCGCTTGGCGTGACTGCCTTACCATTCAACGCCAGCCATTCCAGCACGTCTTGCCGGGCTTCCGTGGGCTTGTCGCCTTCCTCCTCGACAACTTGGCCAATCATGGTCCATTGCCCGCGTTCGTTGTTCAATTCCAGGTCGTATCCGCGTTCTTCCACGTCGCGGCCGGTAACGGCCAGAATTCCACGCTGGCTACTTCGCTTGCGTTTCAGGATCGTGATTGTGTCAGCCGCCGCCGTGATTCCCAGCGAGCCGCTAACGGTGTCGAAAATGTCATCGGCTTCCATCTTGCGGGAATGGTGGACGATGATGATGCAGACGCCGTGCTTGTCGGCAACCGACTTCAACGCGGCCACGTCGTCATAGTCGCCTTCGTAGATGCTTTTGCCGGCGGCTTTCGGCGGACGAATCTTGGCCAGCACGTCCACTACGACAAGCCGGGCACCGGGATGATCCTCAAGCCATTCGTCGATGGCCCGGTCCCCGCCGTCCATGCCGATCCGTGGCCACGTCCATCGGAAGTCGAGATTGGGGCTTGGTGCATCGCCGCACAATGCTTGTTGTAGACGCTTCTTTGAACGTCGCCGCGGGTCTTCCAGCGACAAACAAAGTACCGGCCCGGCCTCGACTGGAATTGAGCCTAGAGCTATGCCACCATGCGATACCGCGATGGCGATATTAAGAGCAAGCCAACTCTTGCCCGACTTGGGCCTGCCTACTAGCAGATTGGCACCCTCCGAAAAGATGCCATCAACGGCCCACTTGGGTTCCGGGAACTCTGTATTCAGAAGTTCAACCGCGTTCAATCCGGGATCAACCTTAACCCGTCGCCTTGGACTGGTTTTACTATTGCCAGCGGCGGCCAGCGGTGTATAACTCATGTATCACACGTCCTTGCAGGGGTGTTGTGGTAAGAGAACACTTGCAAGCCGCCGGTCTCGCACCCGGCGGCTTGCGTCGTTTTGGTGGGCTACTCGTCTTCTTCTTCCATCATGAACTGAACGCCGGCCCGGAATCGGTCCATTTCGCCGCCGACAAGATTTATCATCCACTGACGGTCGATTTTGCCGGCCTGTAGCAGCGACTCGAACCGCCTGAAAATCTTAGGCGTGCTCCACTTCAAGTTGGCCTCTGCCAGTTTGGCCATCATCCCCGCAAGCAAGTCTTGCTCGGCTTCCGGTAGTGTCTTGGGGGGTTCTGCTACCTCCGCGGGCGGCGGTTGCTCGCCTTGCTGGATTGCGGCTACCTCCTCAATGCTGGCGTCGGTAACACGGAAGAAAACCTCAAGCTTTTTGAACTCTTCTGACATGCTCGATTCCTTTCTTGGGGGTATTGATTAACAGGCTTGCAGGTCGTCATCGTCGTCTTGCGGGTCATCATCCTGCAACAACTCATCGTCGTCGTTGTACAAGTCTGCCCAGTCGTCGGGATCATCCGATAATTCGAGCGGGAAAATCGCACAGAACGGGGGGCAGTCGGGACGAGATGGGCAAACCACAACACGGAACATATCGCCGTCCCGCTGGCTGAATGCCGAATTGATCGGCGATTCCCTAAGCTGATTCACACTTCGCAGCCACGGGCCTACCTTGTCCATGAACGACTTCACGGCCCGGCGTTGTGCCACAGTAGGCATGGGAACTCCTTTCTCGTTTGGGTGTGGGTTAGATGCCCGCGGCTTCACACGCCCGCTCGGCTGCTTCAATCTCGGCTTGCCTGTTAGTCGAGATGGGTTGCACGTTGCCTGCCGGTTTTGTGGCCGGCTGACTCATGAACGTGGCCAGTGCTTGGCCCGTCACATACAATCGGCCGCCCACGCGGACGGCTGGCAAAGAGCCGTTCTTCACCCATCGGACAAGCGTCCCGTAAATGGGCTTTGTCGGCAGGCGGCTGGTCAAGTTCTTCAATGGGATGAGTTCGTTCGGGTCGAAGTGTTGAATGGTCATTTGTGCCTCTAGGTAAGGGGTCGATACGTCCAACAATCGAAAACTATCAAACGCAATGATTGTGCCCCAACACGGATTCCAGAATTCTCAAAAGATTTTCTCAGCCGATTTTTTCCATTGCCGCTTTGGCTGCCATTTCGTCCGCCTCCGCGTAGATGGCCGTCGCGTCTAATCCAGAGTGGCCGCAGATGATCCGGGCCAGTTCCGCCCCGTGCGACTTGCGAATAGCCGTGGCCGAATTGTGCCGCAGACGATGCGGCCCCCAGTGCGGCACGCCGCCCTTTTTCGCGGCCCTGTGGATGGCCCGCCTATAGCTGCCCACGTCGTACCTATCCCGTGGTGGACGTTTGGGCTTGTCGGCTGGCTGGCGTTTTTGGTGGCTTGGCCAGCGGGGCGTCTTGCGTGCCGCCTTCTTGGCCGCGTTCCGCTCGGCTTCCGCGTCGCGGGGCGAGAACACAAACGCCGCCGGATCGTCCGTTTTCAGGCGTGGCAGCAGAATCGCTTGTGCCGCTGGTCCAAAGTAGATGATACGGTTGTGGCCGTGGTGAGCATTCTTATGCTTCTTTGGCCGCAACTCCCATACGCTGCCGCTGGTATCGAGTTCCTCCCCGCGTAGTTTCAGCAACTCAGACGGCCGGGCCGCCGTCAGCAATTGCAGCCGGATAATGTCCGCTATCACTGGCGGGCAATGCGGCAGCGTGGCGTCAATCCAGGCTTGCGGCACGGGCGTAACGGGTTCCGTTTCGCGGGCGTCAGTCCGCCCACGTTTCAGCCCGGCCACGGCTGTCAGTCCGTGGTGGACGCTGGCCGGTATCAATTCATTCTCGACAGCCCAGGCAATCCACCGCTTTACCCGGTGGATATGGTGGTTGATGCTGGATCGTGACCAGCCTTTGGCAATCATCGCCTCGCGGGCCGACTTCAACCGCAACGGGCCAAACTCCGCGGCAGGCGTCCGCCCGTACAACTCGCGAACCACCTTTACCGCCCGCAGTACCAGCCCCAGTTCCGTTGATGGCTGGCCGTCCACGTCCCGATAGTAGGTTTCGGCGAACGCCTTGTAGCCGACGGCCAACTCGGCAATGGTAATGTCGGCTGGCTGGCTGGCGGCGGGCTTGCCACGGATGGCAGGAACTTCCGGCTTGGCGGCCCGCTCGGCAATCAGGCGGGCATACTTTTCGTGCGACTCAGCCGAGCCAAACTTGCCGAGATAGATGTCGCGGCCGTCGATCGTGACGACAGCCATGCCACGGGCTTTGTGGCAGCGATACTTGGGTGGGGTGTTAGATTTTCGGCGTGACACAACAACTCCTACGGCTGGCACCGGATAATCCAGTACATGTACTGGCCTTCCCGATGCGAGATTCCGTTCAGGTTAAGTCGTTGTATCGCTCCTAATATCTTTTAGAGTAATGCTTTAGAACCTAGTCGGGGCGACAGGATTTGAACCTGCGACCTCGTGCACCCCAAGCACGCGCGCTAATCCAGGCTGCGCCACGCCCCGAACGACCGAAAGGTAAGAATTGGTTGCAATTCCAGAACTTCAGGCTATGTCGTCCGAAGTATCGCAGATTCGTTGCGCCTTTGCAACTGAACGCGCAAGGGCCGGCAGGGTCGAGATAGTTTGCATAGGCGTGTGGCTCCGCTTACGATTCATCGAATACCGTTTTCGCACTCTTTGGGAACTAATTCGCGGCAACTTGGGCGATTTCTTTCCCTCACGCGGGCCGTTTGCTGGGTGGGCGTGAATGCTAGACGACAAGGTTGTTCCGCGTAAGTTTCTTGACAACTCTCGCTTTTTGAGGCGGCCATGAAATTGCATTCTTCCAGCGTACTTCTAGCGGCACTATTAACGGCGGCCATGGCTGGCCCTGGTTTCGCGGCACCGCCCGACACGGTTGCCGCGGCGCAAAAGTTTGGCCAAGAACGGGGGGCGATTTCGGCCCAGCCGGATGGACTGCTGGTGGCCGAGGGAGAGGAGTTTCAGACCCGCTCGCCCGGTTGGAAGGCCAAGTCTTGGGGCGAAAACTACTATGCCGCCACGTTTGCCAATACGTTTCTTAGCCGCAAGGCGTTCATCGGCGCGCCCGAGCAATGCGATAAATCGGTGGCGGAAGCGGCGATAGAAGTCCCCGCCGCGGGCCGCTATTTGGCCTTAGCGCGGTACGAGGCGGCCTACCGGTTTGAGACGCAATTCCGCGTGCAGATTGAACAGGGGGGCAAGATGGTGTTGGACCGGTTGTACGGCGCGCGGGCCAATCCCAAGATTTGGGCCTTCAGCCAGAAGATCAAGAACGAAGTCGCCTGGGACTGGGGAGCCGTGGAGAACGTCGTCTGGGAAGGGCACGATGCCTTCGTCGAGTTGCAAGCCGGCCCGGCCACGCTGCGGCTAATCGCTGATAAACAGCCCGAGCCCGCCGCCAAACGCAACGTCGACCTGATTGCCTTGACCACCGATATCGAAGGAGTGCAACAGCGGATCGAAAAAGAGAGCTACTTGCCGCTGGATGGCCTGCTGACGCAGTCGGGCGACGTGTTTCTAAAGGTCCACAACCAGGGGGGACAGCCGGTCACACTGCAAGGGGGTGGCGGACCGAGCGGCGGCGTGATTCAAGAGCATTCGCCCTATTGGGTCCATCTGCGAAACTGGCCCAAGTTGGCCCCGATCGAAGTTTCGCCGGGCGGAAAGAGCGAATGGATCGAAGTCGGCGGCCTGCTGGATACCCTCAACGACGGCCAATTGACTTTCACGGCCCAGGGAGAAGCCCTGAACTACTCGCTAGAGTTTGGCGTCAAAACGGCCGCGGGTGAGATCAAGCCGATCGCCAAGTTCGATGGAACGGAAGCCAAACTGCCGCTGGCCTTTCATGCCGACACGCGGTACTCACATTTGTTGCGGCATCAAGAGCAAGTCTTGTTCGATCTGCTGGACTATTTGAAGGCCCAACCGCAAGGCGGCAAGCCGCCAGTGCGAACGCCGTTGTATGCGGCGACATTCAAGCCAACCGGCTCCGCCAAACACCAGGCGGCGGCCAAGGAATTTCGGGCCATGTTCGGCATTCTGCCACCCGACGATAGCGAACCGACCGCCGCCAATGGCGAGCCGCGAGGGTACATCGATGTCCGCGGCGTGCCGACGGAAATGTTGGCCGACTACTGCCAAAAGCTAGGGACCAAGGCCCAACAAATTCGCGTCGTCAGCCTGGGGGACGAAATTGGCTTGCCGGCACCGGCGGGCGCAACGGCCAACGATGACTTTCGTGCCTGGCTGAAGACGCAAGGGGTCAAGCCGGCCGACGTTCTGCCCGCCGCTGGCGACGATTGGTCGCAAGTCAGCTTTAGTATCGACCCGCAACTCAAGGCGACCGCCCCCGGCCAGTACTACTGGTCGATGCGTTACCAGTACCACTACGGCATCGCGGCCATCAAGCAGCGGACCGATATCGTGCGGCAGCACTTGCCGCACGCGCAGATTGGCGCGAACTTTTCGCCCCACCACGGCGGCAGCGAGCACTCGTACTTGGGGCAGGTGTTTCAATGGGTGAGTTGTTTTCGCGATGACGGCATGATGATGCCTTGGAGCGAGGACTACATCTGGCAACTGCCAGTCTGTTCGCCGCAAGTGAATAACCTCAGCCTCGACCTGGCACGGGCCGGCATTCGCGGCAAGGAGGACCGCGAGATCATGTTCTATGTCATGCCGCACTGGCCGGGGAACACACCCCAAATGTGGCGGCGGCTGTTCTACGGGGCCTTGGGACACGGAGCGACGATGCTCAACCTGTTTGAGTTTCAACCGGTGCAAGTGGCCTATACTGAAAACCATTGTTCGTTGGACGCCATGTACGGCACCGTGTTGCGCGGCATGAGAGAACTGGGCGAATTTGAGGACATCATCCAAGACGGCCACGTCCGCCCGGCCGAGGTGGGGCTGTGGTTCAGCGAGACGGCCGATATTTGGCACGACAACGCAGGTTCGTTCGCGGCGGCCAAGCGGGCGCTGTACACATCGTTGCGGCAGCAGCAGTTGCCGGTCGACGTGGTCGTGGAACAAGATGCCTTGAATGGAACCCTATCGCAATACAAGGTGTTGTATCTGACCGATCAGCATGTAACCGGCGCGGCCTCCCAGAAAATTTCTGCGTGGGTCGAGGCGGGTGGAACTCTGTTTGCCTCTGCCGGGGCCGGCATGTTCGACGAATTGAATCGGCCGAACACCATTTTAAGGAAGTTGCTGGGTGTGGAGCAGACCGCGCTCGACTCGCGGCCCGACCAGCAGATTGGCTACATCAAGCAAGATCTGCCGTTTGCCAAACCGTTGGAGGTCGCCACCTGGAAATTCAAAGGCGGGAGTTTTCCGATGCCAGCGTTTGGAGTGCGCAGCCGCTTTCAGGCCACTTCGGCCCGTATCGACGACAGGTTTCAGTTTAGCGATGGCAGCCCCGCCGTGGCTAATCGACAGGTTGGCCAAGGTCAGGTGCAGTATTTCGCGTTCTTGCCATCGCTGAGCTATTACCATTCGGCCATTCCCCAGCGTCCGGTGGATCGCGGTTCGACCGACGACGCCATGGCCCATTTTTTGCCCACGGAGTTTAACGAAGCCAGCGCCGCCATGATTCGCGCACCAACCGCCGAGTTGACTTTGCCGGTCGATTGCAGCCAGCCTTTGGTGGAGAGTTGCGTCATTGAGGCCCCGCAAGGCAAGGCCATCGCACTGATCAACTGGAACGGAGCCCCCGTGAAGGGACTACGAGTGGAAGTCAATCTGCCCGTACCCCAGGCCAGCGTTACGTTGGCAAGCGGCGCGGCGGTGAAAGTCGAAACGGAGGCGACGCAGACCATTTTGACGCTCGACCTGGACGAAGCCGACGCGGTGATCTTCCGGTAGCTCAAGGTGACGCGCCAAGCGGTGCGCATTGCCGCGGTCGCGTGCCAAGCGTACAACCAGTCATGCAGGCTGGGACAAGCGGACATTGGCTTTCCACAGGGACACGGTGTGTCCGCGCTCGTCCCGCCATCGCCGCGCGCTTGTCTGACCGCTATTGAAAGGTCGCCACGGATACACGCCATCCGTTTGCGATCGGGAGAAAAACCATGTCATCCGAGGATACTACTGCTTCCGATAAGCCGGCTCGCAAGAAGATCGGCGTGCTTATCCCGATTGCCGTCACGGGGTTGGTGGTTTTACTGCTGGTGATTGCCTTGTTCGCGGCCTGGCAGCGGCGGAATGCGGCCCGCATTGACGATCAGATCAAGCAAATGCGTGCGGCGGGCGAACCTTTTACCCCTGCCGACATGGAGTCCTTTTATCGGCTACCCGCGGGGCGCGAGGATTGCACGCAGCTCTATCTGGCCGCGTGCCTGCCCTTGGATGGGCAAGACTTTAGCACCGCTGCCGCGAATCTGCCCATCGTGGGGGCCAACAATCATTCGGTTCCTCCGCTGCCGGGTCAGCCATGGAGCGATCTCGAGGCGGTCGAAGCCTTTCTGCAAGAGTATCAACGGTCTCTCGATCTGCTGCATGAGGCAGCGCGGCGGGGGGGCGGTGCTCGTTACCCGACCGATTTCAGCCAGGGGATCAACATGCTCTTGCCCCATGCGCAAAATCTGCGCAGCGCCGCCCGGATGCTGCAATTGCAGGCATTGGCGCGCGCCCATCGGGGCGATGCCCACGGTGCCGCCGAGTCGATCCGCGCCATGTGGAGGGCGGGCGAATCGCTGGAGTATGAACCAATCATTATTTCGCAGCTTGTCCGCGTGGCGATCGGCGGCATGGCCGCGGCCCAATTGCAGGACTTCTTGCCGGTGGTTGATTTCTCGGACAACGATCTGCGAATGTTACAGGCGGAGTTCCGCCGGTACGACGGTCAGGCAGCGATCGGGCGGTCATTGCGCGGCGAAAGGGCAATAGGATTAATTGCCTTCGACGATCTAGGAAACACCAATCCGCAGCTTGCGTCCTTGCCTGGGATGCGGCTGATGTTGGTCGCCGATAAGGCCTATTACCTGGAGCAGATGAGCCGGCTGATTGAGGCTGGCGACGCCGAACTGCCCGCTTCTCGCACTCAATTGCAAAAGATCGATAGCGAAATTGCCCAGGCCATATCGGGATCCAAGGTTCAGAAACTTGGAAAGATAATGACAGCCATGTTGATTCCCGCGTTGTCCGCCGCCACCGATGCCAATTACCGGGCGGTTGCCCGCTGCAGAGTTATCGACGCGGCCCTGGCCGCCGAGTTGTACCGCCGCCAGCAGGGGACATTCCCCGCGAAGTTGGATGATCTGGTGCCAGAATTCATGCCGGCGGTGCCGCTGGATCCCTTCACCGGCACACCCCTGAAAATGGCGGTCCGCGGGTCGAATCTGGTGATCTATAGTGTCGGCGCGGACAACTTGGATGATGGCGGCAAAGAGGATCAGCGCGGCGGCAAGCCCGATGTGGTTTTTACCTTGTCCCTACCGGACGGTTCCTAACCCTTCCCCTGGCCTGCATCTCCGCATGTTTTCGTTGCGTGCCCGCGTTGTTCTGCCGGTAGACCGTCCGCCACTAGATGGTGGCACGGTGACCGTCGCCGACGGGCGGATCGTGTCGGTTGGCCAACAGGCCGCGGAGGGGCCTGTTCACGATCTGGGTGACGTGGCCTTGTTGCCCGGGCTGGTCAACCCGCATGTTCATCTGGAGTACAGCCTGCTCGATCGCCCGTTGGGCCAGCCGGGGATGCCGTTTCCAGCATGGATTCGCGAGGTGGTGGCTTACAAACGGCAACAGCAAGGACCAACTTCCGCCGCGATTGCCGCCGGACTCCGCGAAAGCCTGCGGCACGGCGTTACCTGGTTGGGTGAGATTGCCTCGCCCGGCTGGCCCGCCGGGCCGTTCGCCGACTATCCGGGCCAAGCCACGGTTTTTCTGGAATTGCTGGGGCTGAAGGGAGACCAGGCGCAAGAAGGCCTGGATTACGCACGCTCGCGGTTAGGCGCGGCGGACGGCACCTGGGCGACTGCCGGCAACTCTTCGTCGCGGCTCCATCCTGGCCTTAGCCCGCACGCTCCCTATTCAGTCCATCCCGACCTGCTGGCTGGCGCGGTCAAACTGGCGCACAACTCCCAGGCACCGTTGGCCATGCATCTGGCGGAATCGCCGGAGGAGATCGAGTTGCTGCGGTCGGGCGACGGGCCATTCGTGGACTTGCTGCGGGAGCTTGGTGCCTGGAATGCCGACGTTTTCCTCCAGCCGCGTCGGCCGCTGGATTATCTTCGCGCGCTGGCAGCAGCGCCCCGTTCGTTGGCCATCCACGGCAACTACCTGGACGATGCCGAGATCGGCTTTCTGGGCCAAAATGCCGACCGCATGGCCATCGTTTATTGTCCTCGCACGCACGCCCGGTTTGGGCACGAGCCGTATCCGCTCGCCAGGCTGTTGGCGGCCGGTGCGACGGTAGCCGTGGGAACCGACGGCCGCGGCTCCAACCCCGACCTGAATCCACTGGCGGAAATGCGGCATGTCTTTCAGCATTTCCCCGATGTTGCGCCCGACGCCATCTTGCGGATGGGTACGCTCGACGCCGCGCGGGCGCTCGGCATCAGCCACGCAGTTGGCAGCCTCACCCCCGGCAAGCGGGCCAATCTAACGGCGGTTCCCCTGCCACCTGGCGCTGCCGCGGCGGATGCCATTCAAGAAATCCTGGCCGATACCAGCACGGTGTCGTGGGTGATGTGTGGCGGCGAAAGTCAGAGCGTAGGCTAGCCAGTGGTTTTGGCCCGTGACGATCAGGACCGGGGTCTGCGGAAACCTGCGTAACCGCGTGGCGATCCAGGCAGGCTTGCTGCCGACCGGCGAAAGCCATTTATTCTTGTTCTTGCGCTTCGACGGCGGCCGACTTGGCGGGTCGCGGCCCAAACCGCCGGTGGCGGTAGATTTGCAAGCCGTGGGCCGAGTGGTACAGCCCGCCGCATTCCAGCGGCAGATCGGCCGTGTCCAGAAACAGGTCGGCCAGGGTAATGGCCGCGTTTTCAAACCACGGTTCTCGCAGTTGCTCATCGGTCAGGGCGATCGACAAGAACTCCAGCGTATGGCCCGAAGTGTTGAGTTGCAGCGAGACGTCGGGCGACGTCGCCGACCTCTCCAGAAACTTGACAGAGAACGTGCCATCTTGCTGCTGATGTTCTTTGAATGTCTGAATGGATTCTTGGATGACGTCGTGCGCCAGCTTCCACCCGCCCGTTAAGTCTTCATCCTTGACTTTGAGTTCGTTCTTGTAGCGGTTAAGCGCCGAGGTCAACCCATAGAGACGGTGCGTGCCGCCGCAAGCGCTCTCATTCAGGTTTTGCACGGCTTCCATGCCGACGAGTTTTTCTAGCGTCCATTCGCTGCCATCCTGGGCGGTCCAACGGGCGTCGAGCGGAAGATACGTGGCAAGGCCCATCAGCGTCCAAGTCGCTTCTTGCCCGTCGCGAACGGTCCATTTGACCTGTTCGATCACGTCCTGCATGGTGTAGGTGTTGGTTTCACTCCCTTCATGGACGACCAGTGTTTGGTCCGCGGGAATGCCTATCTGCGACAGATACCCAAACCATTGGTTTTCGTGTCCCTGGCCGGTTAGCGTGCCGGATTCCAACAAAGAGTCGAGCCCTTTCTCGCCCTTCATGAACCGCCAGCCGTTCAACTCGCCCCCTTCCAGTAGGTACTTGATCGCGCAGACATCCTTGCCGTCGGCTTCGATGTAAAGTTCCGGGCCGTAGGCCAAAATTCCGTGGACGATCTGCCAGGCGGCTTGGTCCTTGGTGGACATCCGCCGCGCGGCGCAAGCGTCGATCGCCTCGTCTAACAGGTCGCGCAACTGGTCGTCGGTCAATGGTTCGTCAGCAGCCAGTTCGGCGTCGGCGGCATCTTGCAGTGCCTGGCTGGGAGAGGAATTAAGGCAACCGGCCAAACCCGCCAGCAGCATCGCCAGCAACATACAGACGGATGTGCCGCGGGCCAAAGCAGAGATTGTCATGGGCAAACAGGCGGTCTCAAAGGCCGCAGTGCAGCCGATCCGTCGTTCCGAGCGGAAAGTCGATTCCAGCCAGACTTTCGCAGGCAAACCTTGTCGCAAGAAAGGTACGGAACGAGGATACCATGCAAAGGTAGGTAAATCCAGTTGATGAGAAAACACGGGGGAAATGCAACGATAATGCCGGTGGTGACGTGGTCCGTACCCACCAAACGTGTAGAATGGAACAAAACTTGCATCTGGCACGTAATGAATTGGTCGTTTCTGTCAATTCGTGTCTAATCGCCGCATAACATGCCATTTTCATTCGGTTTCTTTTTTGATCCCATGTACTTTGTCTACTTGGCCCCCGCTTTGTTGCTGGGAATGTGGGCCCAGTGGCGAGTTCGTTCGACGTATGCCGCGACGTCGCAAATGCCGGCCAGCCTGAGCGGAGCGGCGGCGGCCAGATACGTCCTTAAATCGGCCGGTTTAGACGACGTGGCGATCGAGGAAATACCGGGCCAATTGAGCGACCACTACGACCCGCAAGCCAAGGTGCTAAGGCTCAGCCACGAAGTCTACCGGGGCAATACGCTGGCAGCCGTGGGAATTGCCGCGCACGAAGCGGGCCACGCTTTGCAAGACGCCGAGCGTTACATGCCGCTGGTGGTCCGCAACGCGGCGGTGCCGGCAGCCAATTTTGGCTCCAAGATATCCATAGTGCTGCTGATGGTTGGATTCATGCTGAGTTACCGGGGGGGTGGGCTGGGCAACACATTAATCCTGGTGGGTTTGGGGGCTTTCGGGCTGACCGTGGCCGTGCAGCTAATCAATTTGCCGGTCGAGTTTGACGCCAGCGCCCGCGCCAAGCGGCAGTTGGTGGAACTGGGGGTGATCGACCAGCAGGGCCTGGCGGAAGTCAGCCGGGTGCTAGGGGCGGCGGCGTGGACCTACGTAGCCGCCACGCTGCAAACCGTAATGACGCTGCTGTATTACGTCTCTATCTTTGCCGGCGGAGATAGGCGGCGGTAGAGACAACCGACTAGGTCGTCAGCGGTAGGTCCGCGGATACGAACTGGCTAAAGGCCTCTTGCGCCGCGGCCATGTCGTGTTCGCGTGGGACTAGCAGCCCACGCAGGCGAGCGCGAAGAATAACCCCCTTTTCCAAACGATTCTGGAACAGCGAGTGGCTGAGCGTGATCCTCTCTCCTGAAGGCGAAACATCGCCGATGGGTTCATCTTCGCCTATGTCGGTGGGATGCACGATCTCGACATAGGAATGCCCAGGCAGATATTGGCAACGGAGCAACGTGCAGCTTACCTTGGCCGGGGCCGCGAACTTCGTCATACCAGAGTTGCGGCCCACCGGTGAAAACTCGCCCGTATCGGCGTCGGCCAGACGAAACGCCGCCGAGGCCGGCACTTGACTGACGGCGGTCAATCGGGGGCAGGTTTCCCACTCTGGAGTTTGCACCGAAACTTGCAGATCAAACCCCAACGAGTCGGCTGGCAACTGGCCGGCCGGAATGGCCCGCCAATAGATCTGCACTCGAACCGGAAACTCCGCGCTGTCTGGATAGGTTGCCACCAGGTCTGAACCGCGCTGATAAACGTCGGCGGGTTCCAGGTTGGCATCGCCATGAAAGTCGACACCCAAGACCTGGCCGCAGCCAGCCTGTTGGCCACGGAGAGGGCCGGCCTGTTGAATCGTCAGGCCCGCACGGGGTGTTCGCAAGTCACTTTGGGCGGAAAAGCCGCCCAAGGTGCAACTGGCACGCGGCGGGGTTAAGTTCCACAACTGCTTCATGCCTGCACGTTAGGGGATCGATTCAAGTTGCCGTCGAACGAATGCGCGGTTATTACCCACGCGGCAATAAAAAAACCCCGCCGTCCGTTATGCACGAAGCGGCGGGGCCGGAACAGAGAAGAGGCCGTGAGGTATCTGAGAAAATTTTGTCGCGGTGCCAAACAAAGCAACACCGGAGACTTGCAGATTGACCTCAATAGGTATGCTTTGATCTTACCAATCCAGCGTGTGGTGTCCAGCATTTTGATGAAAAAAGTCATCGTACCTCCTAGTGGGTGCGCCGGTTGCGAGAGGGACGGGCACCTGCCATGATCGTCCAGATGTGTCCTGGGTCAGCAAATGCGGGCCGATCTGGCGGCCTGTTGCCATCAGCCTGAATATCCATAAGATTACTCGCAACAACACCTTACGTTCGACTTGTCGTGCTCGGCGTGGCGTTCAACTTGGTTGCCGACCTGCTTACGTGTATTCATCTTTCCGCGGGAGAATTTCATGAGCGACTTTCTGGCGATTTGCGAGCAGGCGGCCAGGGCCGGGGGAGCCGTCCTGCAAGAATGGGCCGGAAAGTTCTCCGTGCGAGAAAAAGGCCCGGCCGACCTGGTGACCGAAGCCGACTTGGCCTCGCAGGAGGCCGTTAAGAAGGTCGTGCTGGGGGCCTTCCCGCAGCATGGTTTTCTGGGCGAAGAAGGGGGCTATGTTCCCGTGGAAGATGGCGGGTATCGTTGGGTGGTCGATCCGCTGGATGGCACCACCAACTACGTTCACGGGGTACCGCAATATGCGGTCTCGGTCGCCCTGGAGCAAGGTGACACATTGCTGGCCGCGACCGTCTTTGATCCCTGCTCGCAGGAATGTTTTACGGCGGCGGCCGGCCAAGGGGCCTGGCTCAATGGCCGCAAAATTGTCCCGAGTGATGTGACGGCCGCCAATCGGTCGTTGGTTGCGGTGAGTTTGCCGCCCACCGTCCAGAGGTCGGGAGCCGAGATACCAGCCTTGGTGGAGTCGATGATGGCGGCCCAGGCGATTCGCCGCATGGGTTCGGCGGCGCTCAATCTGGCGTATGTGGCTTGTGGGCGGTTCGACGCGGCTTGGGCGGCCGATACGAAAGCCTGGGATGTCGCTGCCGGGTTCTTGTTAATCCGCGAAGCAGGCGGAATCATCACCGACCTGGACGGCAGCCGTGCCACGCTGGTACGGCCGCGGTTTCTGGCAGCTTCCACCGCCCCGCTGCACGAGCAGTGGATGTCGATTGTGAAAGTTCTGGCGTAGATAAACTCGCCGGTTTATCCTGGCGAAGAGCGGATACGTATCCCATTTTAACCTGGGGTTGCTGCTCGGGCCGGGTAGCAAGGATTGGGCCAAAGCACGATTATGCCAATTGTCGTCCATTGCCCAGCATGCGGACGCGAGATTCGTGCCAACGATAACCTCGCGGGCCTAATCGTTGCCTGCCCCGATTGCCGCCAAGCAGTTGCCGTTCCCCCTCCGGCACCGGCCTCCTCGACCTTTCCCCCAGCGGCTACCCCCTTGCGGCCGGTCCAACGGGTCTTCGCGGATGCTCCGTCGCCGCACCAACCAACAAGGCCTTCGCCGCCCGCGGCCTCCAGACCAAGTTTTCCAGCGGCTAGTTCTGCTTCGCCCCCAGAAAGTGACCCACACCTTCCACCGGCCAGTAGCGGGCAAATCTGGTACGTCAAAACACCTGATGGACAGACCTTGGGGCCGATGTCGCGCGAACGACTGAACGAATGGGCCGTAAGTGCTGGATTTGCACCGAATAGCCTGATCTGGTCGGAGGGCAGCACGCTTTCGGTTTGGGCGGGCGAGATGTTTGCCTACCTAGTGCCGAACACTCCGCCAATTCCGGACAAGGTGGAAGCCGGCGTGCTGAATGCCGACGCGTTCGAGGCTCGCCCGCGTCCAGATGAGCGAGCCATCAAACGCAATCGCCGCCGTCAACGCCACCGGCAGCGGCGAGCGGAACGGCGAGCCGAGTGGCTGCGCGCGATTCCATCCTGGATCTGGACCGGGCTGGTTGTGCTGGGATTGTTGCTGGTCTCCATGCTGGTGTCGGCCTTCTTCGCGGAGATGTCGATCGGCCTGGCTCGGCTATGGGCGCTCGCGGGCATACTGATTTATTTCATCGCGTTTGTCATGTTTTGGTTTGCCGTGCATGAGGACGACTGGTTCTGGTCGTTTCTGTTGCTGATTGAGCGATTGGTGATGCTGATGATGGTCTTGGCCCTGTTGCTTCCCGCGGTGGAACGCGGCATGTTGGCCATGCCCGACAATTCGTTTCAGGCGCGGGTCGTGTTCTACGCCACGTTTTTTTCGGCCATGTCGATTCCAAACGCGTTCATCCCCATTCCGTTGTTTTCGCTGTGGTACATCGCCACGCATTGGGACGAAGTCTGGCCCTGTTTGCTGTTTCAAGTCTTGGGAACCATCTGTTGGCTACTGGTCCCCTTGTTGTTGCTGGTTTCCGCCGGCGGAACATCCAGCGGCCTGTTGTGAACCGGCAACACCCAGGGCGGTGGCGTTACAATTAATCCATGAACCATCCCTGGACCCATTTGGCCGCCCAACAAACCATGCTCCGCGAGCATCTGGTGGCGCGCGGCATCGACAATCCGCGAGTCTTGCAAGCGCTAGCCAGCGTTCCGCGGGAAAAGTTCGTACCGCCCGATTGCCAAGAGTCGGCTTACGATGACCGCGCTTTGCCGATCGACTGCGACCAGACCATCAGCCAGCCGTTCATTGTGGCGCTGATGACGCAATCGCTGGAATTGAACGGCTACGAACATGTGCTGGAAATTGGCACGGGCAGCGGGTATCAAACCGCTATCCTTTGCCAACTGGCTGGCGACGTAGTGAGTATTGAAAGGCACTCCGGCCTGTCAGCGCGGGCCGGCCGGCTATTGCACGAATTGGGATGCCGCAACCAAACGTTGATTGTCGGCGACGGCAGCCAAGGCCACGCCGATCTGGCTCCCTACGACCGCATCATCGTCACGGCGGCCGCGCGTGGCATTCCGCCCATGTTGTGGGGGCAACTGGCCGAAGGTGGAACGATCGTCATACCACTGGGCGGCGAGGATTCGCAGATGTTGCGGGCCATTCGCAAACTAGGTGGCCAGGCCATCGCCCGCGATCTTTCGCCCTGCCGGTTTGTGCCGCTGATCGGCGAGTCGGGCTGGCCGCCGGAGCAAGGGCCCGCGTAAGTAATGGTGCAAGAGTGGCGGCATCTACACCAGGCAATGCCTGGGGTCTGCCTGGTAAAGCATGGCCTCCAGGTTGTTTGTTTCCAGCGTTACCAAGGGGCCGGGGGTGATGATCTCCAAGGGGACGGAATCGACCGGTTCCTGATTGCGGACCATGAACTGGCCCAGCACCAGGGCGGTCATGTGGATCAAGCAGACCGGATTGACGGTCGAGGCGTACAGGCGGCCTTCGCGAATGGCGGTCAGGCCTTCCTTCTGTCCGTCCACCGCCGTAATCACCATGTCCTTGTGGATGGTCCCCTCTAACGCTGGAATGCAGGCGATGGCCATGTCGTCGCTGTGGAAGAAAGCCCCAGCAATGGGGTCGGTCGATTGGGCCAACAACGTCTCGAACTCGTTGCGGGCTTTTTCTTTTTTCCAATCGCACCAGCGGACGCCGCCCCCCAGCACCTCCACGTCGGGATACTCAGCGGCGATCCTTTCAAAACCTTTCCTTCGGCCTTGCGCGCCGCTATGGGCCGACAAGCCGCCGATATGGATGACCTTGCCCTGGCCGCCAATTTTATCCATTAGCGCTTTGGTGCTCGACGCACCCATGAACTCCTGGTCGGGGGTGACTTCCAGCCAGACACCCGTGTCGCGCATTTCCTCCGCCGCTACCAGCATGGTGTCCATGGAAATGACCGGAATGTTCCGTTTCTTGAGCTTTTTGACCGGTTCGGCCAGGCTGTCGATTTGCACGGCCTGAAAACAGCAAAAGTCCCAATCGTCGTCAATCGCCAGGTCGATCTTTTCACGTTGTTTTCCTGAATCGAACTCGCCATCAAACCAGCTTACGTCCACGCCCAGCAGCCGGCCCCACAACTCGGCCGTGTCCTTGCCCAGTTTGCACCAGGTGCTCTGCAGGCCAGCGTTGGAGAAACAAGCCTTCAACCGCCGAGGACCGTCGGCCGAGGCAGGCGCGGGCTGGCCGGAATCGCAACCAGCCAACAGGCTGGCCATGCCCAGGCCCGTTCCGGCGGCCAGGTTTTCCAGAAAGGATCGACGAGACGATGGACCAGAATTCGTGGCCAAGGGAGGACTCCGCCAAGAAAAGAAGACGTTCACTAGAAGCGAGTAGCATACTGGCCGCAAGCACGATAATCAAAAACTCTGCTGTTCTTCTTCGAGGCCGCCGGGAGCGGGAGCATCGGCCAGAAAACCGCCTGCCGCCTCACACTTCCTCAATCTTGGGCAGCGTCCAAGGCTGGCGGTACTCTGGCCGCGTGAGGAATTGATTGGCGTCGCTGTCGTCCATGAAGGTATACGTTTGCGGATCGAACTTCAGCGTCCGCCCGGCGCGCCAGGCGGCGTTGCCCAGGTGGCAGAGCATACTGGAGGGATGCCCGACCGTCTCCAAGTCGGCCGCCGGCTTCTCGCGGCTGTGCATGCAGTCGATGAAGTTCTGCGCGTGGCCGACATCGTTGTAGCCGCCCGCCTCTTCCTTGATCAGTTTGCCTTTGGCATCGAAGGCCCGGTAACGCGTATTGCCAATCACGATATAGCCGCCATCGCCAAACACGGCGGCTCCCTCGCTCTCGCCTTCCAGCGGGTAGGGGCTCCAGACGCGCATTTCGTAGGTCAGCACGCGGCCGGGGTAATCGTAGCTCACCATCAGCGTGTCGGGCCACTCCTGGTCGTCGTCGAAGTAGTACTTGCCGCCGGCGGTGGAAACAGACCGAGGCCAGCCAAGCGGGCCTTCTCCCTTGGCTTCCAAAGCCGTCTCCAGCGCCCAGCGGGCGATATCGAGCCGATGGACGCCGTCGTTCCCCAGGTCGCCCGTGCCCAGGTCAAAGAACCACCGCCACGAACCATGAAATCGCCGTGGGTTGAACTTTCTCAGCGGTGCCGGTCCCAGCCAAAAATCGTAGTCGAACCCCGCCGGGGCCTCGCTGTCGGCGGGATGGCCGATGGAGCCTTGCTTGCTGCTTTCCCAGGCTTTGGCAAACATCGCCCGGCCCAGATTGCCCGCCCGGATGTATTCCATCGCGCTGTGCAAGTGTTGGCCGCTGCGGGCCTGGGTGCCCAATTGCACCACGCGCCCGTGCTTCTTGGCGGCGGCGATCATGGTGCGGCCTTCCAGGATGTTGTGCCCGTCGGGCTTTTCCACGTACACATCCTTGCCCGCCTGACAGGCCATGATGGTCGGAATGGCATGCCAATGGTCGGGTGTTCCCAGCACGATGGCCTGCACGCTGTCGTCGTCCAAGGCCTGGCGAAAGTCCTTGATTCCTTGCGGCGCGCGGCCCGTTTGCTTGGCGACTTGTTCCAGGCGGCTTTCACGCACGCCTTCGTCCAGATCGCAGACGTACTTGACATCAACCGTTGGCAAATTGGCAAACGTGGATAGCAGCGAACCGCCACGGCCACGAACGCCCGCCACGCAGACCGTAACGCGGTCGTTGGCCAAGGCCCGCGCCTGGCGGCTGGCAAAGTGCAAGGCGGTGCCTGCCACCGCCGCGGAAACAGCCGTTTGCGACGTTTGGGCCAAGAAATCTCTGCGATGCATGGTTGTTTGCTCCTGGAAATGATGAACCTGGCAAAGCCCAACCTGCCGCCAGGATAGCCGATTAGCCGGCCAGCAACGAAGCAATTTGACGATTTTGCCAGTCCGCCGAGGGAACTTTCTCGATGCCGCCAGACCCTATACCTTGAATGGGCAGTGGCTAGAACGTATTCTAGGTTTGAGCCGCGCCCGTGGCGCAATTGGATAGCGCATCGGTCTTCGGAACCGAGGGTTGCAGGTTCGAATCCTGCCGGGCGTATTGCACGGTTCGTCCCGCCAGGTGATGTGATTCAACCATATCCCGTGTACCGGCGGAACAACATTTCGTACCAGGACGCTCGCACGCAGGTAACGGCGAACGATTGAAACAGCCCTTCGCGCCCAGCGGCGGGACCAATTATCCACGGAGCGGGGCGCGGCTGGGTTGGCGGATTTTACGAGCGACTCACGACTGGTTAGCGGACTTTCATGGCCCGGATAACATTGCAGGTTCTGGACGGCGCGGATCGGGGGAGGGTCTATTCAGACCTGCCCACGCCGGTCACGATTGGCCGCGAGGAAGGCAACACCATCCAGCTCAACGACGAGCGGGTGAGCCGTTTTCATCTCAAGATTCAAGAAGACCAGGATAAAGTCGTCCTCACCGACCTGGAGAGTACCAACGGCACCAAGGTCAACGGAGAAGAGATTCAACTGCGGATTATCCGCTTTGGGGACGTCGTTAGCGTGGGACGTTCCGTTTTGTTGTTTGGATCGCGCGAGCAAATCGCCGAGCGCCTGGCCCGCCTGCGAGAGTCGGAGGGCCACCCCGACGGCACGATTGGCCCGGACGACGCCGCCGGATCCGAAATGGCCGGCTGCCTGGACTTTGAACTGAACTGGCCAGAAGCCCCCGACGCCCGCGCCACGCTGCACACCTTGCTGCCGCCCGAACTGCCCGAGCGCATGTCGCCCGGCCAGGCGGCCCAACTGGCGGAACTGATCGAATACTTGCACATCCGCGTGCGCAATTTAATTAGCACCGTCATGGTCGATGGCAACGCCGAGCGAGTCACGCTCGACTCCCGCCGTTGGCAAGGATTGCTCGATCTCCAAGCCCGCCTGGCCAGTTATCTGCGAGCCGTCGGCGAACCGCCGGAAAATGATTAGGCCATCTGGCATTTAGGGCTTTGACACCGCGTTGTAGGAGGCGATTCCATCGCCGACAGCGTCGTGCTTTACTCTTCAAAGCGGCTCGCTACGCCAAAATCTCGTTCACGATGTTGCCATGCACATCCGTCAGTCGGAAATCGCGGCCGGCGTAGCGGTAGGTTAGCCGGGTATGGTCCAGTCCCAGCAAATGCAGCATCGTGGCGTGCAAGTCGTGGAAGTGGACCTTGTTCTCCACGGCGTAGTAGCCGTAGTCGTCCGTGCGGCCATGTTTGATGCCCCCCTTAATACCCCCGCCCGCCATCCACATGGTAAAGCCTTGCGGGTTGTGGTCGCGGCCGTCGTCCCCTTGGGCTACGGGCGTGCGGCCGAATTCGCCCCCCCATAGCACCAGCGTGTCGTGCAGCATGCCGCGGGCTTTAAGATCGCGAATCAGCCCGGCGATAGGCAGATCGACCTCCAAGGCGTTGTTGCCGTGGCCATTCTTGAGGTCGCCATGCTGGTCCCACTTGTAGCTGTGCGTGCATTGGACGAACCGCACGCCTCGCTCGGCGAAGCGGCGAGCCATCAGGCATTGCCGCCCAAAATTGGCCGTCTTGGGTTGGTCGATGCCGTACAACCGCAACGTGTCGGCTGTCTCGTCGGAGATATCTTGCAGATCTGGCGCGGCGGCTTGCATGCGAAACGCCAGCTCGAAAGAGTCGATCCGGCCTTCCAAGGCGGCGTCGGGACCGGTCAGAGCCAGCCGTTCGCGATTCATCTGCTGCACAAGGTCCAGTTCCAGCCGCTGGGCGTCGCGCGGTGTTTCGCGATTTTCGATGAACGGAATCTTGGCCTGGTCGGAAGGGACGGCGGCATTGCCCAGCGGCGTGGCCTGATAGGCGGCTGGCAAGAACGCACTGGAATAGTTGTTAGCGCCCCCGTGTGTCAACGTGGGGCACATGGTGATAAAACCCGGCAGGTCGCGGTTCTCCGTCCCCAGGCCGTAAGTGATCCACGAACCCATCGCCGGCCGCACGAAGGTGTCACTGCCGGTGTGCAGTTCCAGCAATGCCCCACCATGCCGCGAGTTCGAGCCGTGCATGGAGTTGATGACGCACAGGTCGTCCACCACGCCACCGACATGCGGAAACAGGTCGCTGACTTCCGTGCCGCATTGGCCATAGGGGCGAAACTTCCACGGCGACCGCAGCAAATTGCCCGTCTGCGCGGAGAAAACCCGCGGCTTGGCAAACGGCAGCGGCTTGCCGTGGTCCCGATCCAACAGCGGCTTAGGGTCGAATGTATCGACCTGCGATGGCCCGCCATGCATGAACAAAAAGATCACCCGCTTGGCTTTAGCCGGATAATGGGGAGGCCGCGGGGCCAAGGGATCGGCCGCGGTGGCAGCCTCGTCAGCCAGCAAGCCCGCCTGTTCCATCAGCCCAGCCAGGGCCAACATTCCAAACCCGGTGCTGGCGGAACTTAACCAATCACGCCGCGTCCAAGGCATAGCGGCGGGTTGGCCAGGATTCAACATTGCAAGGGGTACTCCGCGGATTCTTGGCACAATTAACGCATCGACCGTTATTCATGCATTGTACTGTCGGCCGTGCGAAGAGGGGAAGTGTTATATTGCTTTGCTGGCTCAAATACCAAATGGCCAAAGTCGTTGCCACGATTCGAGTGATTACATGCCACCCACCGTTGAAAATGTCGCGCAGGCCCATCGGTTCTTTTCCGTCGACTGCTTCAATCGTGCTTGGGGCCTGATCGACCTGCCACAGCGGAAGGCCGACGAACAACGGCAAATGCTGCTGTTGGCGCTGGCCTCTATCTGGCATTGGACGCAGCGGCCCGACTGCACGAATCAAAACCTTTCGATTGGCTATTGGCAGGTCTCCAGGGTTTACGCCCTTTTGGGACAAGCAGAAAATGCCCAGGAGTATGGCGAGGCATGCTTAAAATACAGCAGCAGCCTATCGCCATTTTATTTGGCCTATGCCCACGAGGCACTGGCCCGCGCGGCGTTTGTGGCCAAAGATCATGTGCGAGTTTCCCGGCATCTGGCCGCGGCGGACGAATTGGTTGCGGCTATTACTGCTACCGATGAACGGCAAGCAATTGAGAAGGACTTGGCGTCCCTACGGCTTTCCTAGCAATCCCAAATTGAGTGATCCCCAACACCAAGGTGGAGCATGTTCTGGCGAAACTTGGCGGAAATGGCCGTGCTGGCGAGCCTGATTGCCTGGCCGACTCCTGGCCGCGCGGAAGACGAGACGACGACCGGGCTCCCTGGCAAACAGTCGGCTAACCCCACGCCGCGCGGTGTCTTTTTTGGCTGTTTTGTCTTCGATGGCGACCCGCCACGACGGCAGCCGATTGAAGGTGTTAATCGCGACAACTACGACAAGCTGGGTTTGTTGGACGAGTCTCTGCTGGTTGGCTCAAACGGCGGGATTCAAAACATAATCGTTTGGATCAGTGACAAGAACTTGCCAATTCCGCCGCGCGCCGCCGACAAGCGCATTCCCGCTCCGGCTCAATTGGTGTTCAGAGGTGGCTTGTTTCAGCCGCGCGTGCTGGCCTACGAAGCCTGGCATGGACTGCAAGTCATCAACCAAGAACCCAATCCCACCAACGTAAATTGGCAGCCGCTGGGTGACGGTGCCATGAACCGGCTGTTGCCCCCCAATGAGTCCGTCATCGTCGATACACCGCCGCAACGTCTGCCGAGCCTGACAATCAGCAACATCCATCCCTGGGCTCGGGCGGCTTTGTTTCCTTGTGAACATCCCTTTTTCGCCGTGACTGACGCCAAGGGCGAGTTCCGCATTGACCGCATCCCGCCCGGCGAGTGGGAGTTTCGCGCCTGGCACGAACGCTGGGGCTATATCAAGTTCCATCCCGACGGTGCGCGGCAATTAAGGTTCAAGGTGCAGTCCGGCGACAACGATCTGGGGATTGTCAGAGTTCGACCGGCGGAAGGGGGCGATTCCGCCGCGGAACCGCCTGGAGAACGGCAACCATCGCGGCCCAATTGGCCGGAAACGCGTGTCCGCCGAATACAAAGCCACAATCGCGAACTTGCTGCCCGTTTTGTCGGCGGTTGGAAGCTGACCTTGCCACGCGGTTTTCAGTACGATGTGAAAATCGAGCAGCGAGAGGACGGCTTGTTGACGTTTGATTGCCCGACCAAGATCAATCTGTTGGGGACGTTCGCCGTCAACGATGGAAAGCTGCTTCTCGTGGAGTCGAACCGCAACGACATGTGGGACTTCGTTTGGGAGGAACGAGATGGGACTCTATTGTTGATTGGCGAGGAACACGCCGACAACGGTGCCCGCTACCTTGGCGCAAAAATGGTAACGGCCAATCGATAGAATCCTCCCGCAACCTGGATGACACCGATGGCGCGGCGTTGTCTTTTCCGCCGCGTGCCGCATAATTCAAGCATATTGAACCGCATTTGCGGCAAGGCCCCGGGCCAACTCTCCAGAGGATCGCATGAGCACTCCCGACCGGGAAAAACAAATCGCCGAAGCCGAAGAGGTCTTGGGCGATAGTTTGAACAAGGTAGGCTTCGCCAAGGGCTTGTATTTTGGCCGCTACCGGGCGAGCAAACTGCTCTATCCCGATATCACGGCGGACGAGGCCGTCAACCGCAAGGTGGCTGAATTGCGCGACTATTGCCGCGACCATATCGACCCGGTGGCCATCGACCGCGACGCGATGATTCCGCAAACGGTCGTTGACGGGCTGGGCCGTCTGGGAGTGTTGGGGGCATGTGTACCCCGAGAACATGGCGGCTTGGACTATTCGCAGACTTCATACTGCCAACTGATTGAAGTCTTGGGGGGGCATTGCGCCAGCACGGCTTTGTTCGTCAACGCCCATCACTCGATTGGCCCGCGGGCGGTGGTTCTGTTCGGCACGCCAGAGCAAAAATCGGCCTATTTGCCCAAGATGGCCGCGGGCGAATGGATCAGCGCATTCGCCCTGACCGAGCCACAAGCCGGCAGCGATGCCGCCAATGTGCAGACGAAGGCCGAACCTTCCGCCGATGGCCGCGGGTACATTCTCAACGGCGAAAAACGTTGGATTACCAACGGCGGTATTGCTCAGGTGCTGACGGTTATGGCCCGCACTCCTGTCGCGGGGAGCCAAGAGACCAAGGTCTCGGCATTTATCGTTACGCCCGACATGCCCGGCTTTGAAGTCTTGGAAACGCGGATGGCCAAGTGCGGCGTGCGCGGTTCGGCCACGGGGCGGCTGGCCTTCCGCAATATGTACGTACCCAAGGAGAACGTGCTGGGGCAATTGGGCAAGGGGTTGAAGATTGCCTTAACGGTCCTGGATTTCGGCCGCACCACGTTTGGGGCCAGTTGCACTGGCGCGGCTAAGTTCTGCATCGCCAAAGCGCGCGAGCACTCGCAAAATCGCGTGCAGTTTGGGCAGCCGCTGAGTTCGTTTGAATTGGTTAAGGACAAGCTGGCCTACATGGCGGCTTCGGCCTTTGCCATGGAGTCGGCCACCTACCAGACCGCCGCCTTGATCGACTCCGGCAGCGACGACTATATGGTCGAGACCGCCATGCTCAAGGTCTTTGCCACCGATGCACTATGGCGGATTGTCAACGACACGTTTCAAATCTTTGGCGGCAAGGCTTACTTCAACGACGAACCCTACGAGCGGATGATGCGCGACGCACGCATCAACATGATTGGTGAAGGGGCCAACGACGTGTTGCGGGTGTTCATCGCCTTGGCGGGCATGCGCGATGTCGGCCTGGAACTCAAAGGCGTGCTCGATGCGATCTTCAGCCCGGTCGGCAATCTGGCCAAACTGGGCGGATTTGCCTCGCGGAGGCTAGGGGCGATGTTCAGTTCGCCCACGATCGAGCTCCGCAGTGCTGAGCTTGCCGACGACGCCGCCGGCGTGGCGAAACTGATCTCGACGTTGGGCAGCCAGGTAGAAAAGCTGTTGGCCAAATACCGCGAAGATGTTTTCGAGCGGCAGCATCAGTTGGCCCGCATCAGCGACGCCGCCAGCGAAATCTACGTCTGCTGCTGCGTCCTGTCGCGATTGGACCACACCCTGACTTCCCGTAAGTTCAATCAGGCCCAGCGCCAGCATGAACTGGCCATCGGCCGCTACTATCTGCTCACGGCCGCCCGCCGCATTCGCGGACGGTTGGCCGAACTATGGGACAACGACGACGACGCCACCAATGCGGCCGCCGAGGAAACCTTGCGCGGCGCGCCCGCAGGCGGGACCATGCCCGATGAACACGTTGCACACGCCGACGGGCATGGCGCGGCGGCCGATGCCCACGGGCATCATTGAGTACTTTTTCGCCTGGTTCATTTTTCCGGCAGGGTCACGCGCTCAACCTGTTCTCGTGTGGGTCGTTGGGCTTTTTGGAAGGCGATACTGGCGCGCTCGGCTTCCACCCATTGGCCTGCTTGGGCTTGGGCAATAATGGACTGGAAAGCCTCGTACTCCGCATCGGGCATTTGGCCTTCCGCACGCCGTGTTTCAATGGTGTCCACATTCTGTTGCAGCCAGTTGGCGTTGCGGGCTGACAATGCCGTTCTCAAGGATGAAATCAAGCGTTGGTTGCCAGGCTGCGCCGTGGGATAGCCGCAGCCGGAAATGGCCGCGGATGCCAAACAAACAAGGCAGAAGAGGCACGTCCGATAGTGCATCATCAAGAAAGTCCTTCAATGCGATGGGAATAGCAGGGCCGCCAATGGTAGCATACGGCACAAGATGACCCGAAAAGTTAGCGTTCCTCGGTGATTGGGTCGCCCTCTGCAATGCTGGCCATGGCGGCCCATGACGGCTGGTGAATGAACTCTGAAATAAAGCGGACGCTGCCGTCGCCCATCAAGACATTGCATCCCATGGGGTGCTGGGAATACATCTGGCACACGTGGCACAATGGGCTGTTGGGTGGGTGAATCACATGGGGGATCTCGTCTTCCGCCGGCCCGCTATGGCACTGCACAAGCGTCGCGGCCGCGTCACACGTCGAAAATGCATACGCCGGCGAGGGGCAGACCGAAGCAACTGGCACAACCCCTACCCAGGTCTTACTGCTGATGATGGGGTGATGCTCGCCCACAAAGACCGTATTGGAAAGCCCGTCCGTGATATGGCTCGCCGATACCCGCGAGTTGCGGTAAAGCGGCCCATCCGCGACAGCCGCCGCGTCGTCGATGGCATAGCCCCACGGTTCCTCGCGGCCAACATTGGCTACATAGTGCGAACGGGCCAAGGTAGCCAGCGTGCCGCCGCTACTGTTTTTCACTTCGAAAGCCTCGGTTCTCGAGCCATCAGGACAAAGGTAGAGCTGAACCGTGGTTGCGGCGGCTTCGGCATTCGCCGCGGCCCAGCAGGGCTGATTCAGGTCCAACGCTTCGTACAGTGCCGATTGCTCCGTGAAAGGCAGCAACAGAGTGCCCCACGCCCAACCCGGCCCGGCATCTCGCGTCTGGCTGTCGGGTGGACCCATGACGCCGCCCGGCTGGCTGAGGTAGGCCGAAGGGAATTGGCCGTACATATGGTGATAGGCATGAAACGCCAACCCCATCTGCTTGAGATTGTTCTGGCATTTCATGCGCCGCGCTGCGCCGCGGGCGGACTGAACGGCTGGCAGCAGCAGCCCGATCAAAAGGCCGATAATAACGATCACGACTAACAACTCAATCAGTGTAAACCCGGTTCTTTTCAGGTGTCTGGAAGCCATGGAAAGATCGCCCAATGCATGTTTCGTTACAAGAAAAAGCATTTGAGAGTGATGCTACCAAGTTATTTCGCATGGTCAAGCTAGTAGTTTTGAGTTTTCCAACTTTATCCGGACAATAAAGGTATGTCATTTGATAACTTGCTGTTACAAGCGACCGAGAGGTGCTTTTAAGCGGGCTGTTTGCGCTGATCGCTCGGTACGCCAGAAACCGCCCGAAGTCGAATCCGAAGGGACAACCGCTTCACCGGTCGCGGAATTGCCAAACAGCTCGGAACGCATCCGTCGCACGCATCAAGCCGCGGAGCGTGGGGTAGCCACCGATGCCCACAGGCATCACGGCCACGCCTTAGTAGAAGCGCATGGCGAAGCCTGTCCCGATGAAGTAATCTTGGGCTGCACTATTCAGGCCCACACCGGCACGGATGTCGAATTGCCAGTTATCATTGAGCAGAAAAGTAAATCCACCATCGAAGTAATGCTCCGTCAGCGCGGTGTCCGCTCCGTTGGGCATCAGCGCGAACCACTCGGTATAGGCATGCAGCCTTTCGGTCAACGTGTAACCAACGGTCCACGATTGGGCAATCTCCAAGTAGGCTTCGCCCGAATTATCGATGCGGCGGTTGCCTTGAGTTGATCCGGCCATCGAGAGGAAGTCATTCACGTCCCAGCCGTAGAGCCAGTTCACGCCCGGTTCGAGGCTATTGGAAGTAAACGCGGCGCTGCCGGTCGGTATGTTCATCTGCGTGACCAGGGCTATTTCCGGCAAAAAAAGCCTTCTTGTGGCGTCAAGGCGAATTTAAAGCCCGTGTACAAGTCGGCGATGCCGGCGGTGGAATTCGACACTCCGCCCGCGGAGGTTCGCTGCTCAAGGGGAAACAAAGCCAGGCGCAACTCCAGCCAGTCCGCCAAGATGCCGTACCGCAACAATGGTTCGCCAAACGACTGCGTTCTCACTCCCTGGGTTCCATCGTTGTCGTAGAAGTAAGTTTAGCCATACTCAATTTAAGCCACTCCCTGGCCAACGGTGACAGAGGCCTCCGTGAAATCGGGGCGGTCGGTCACAATGGGTTCGCTAAGATCCGGCCCGCCGGAGAAGCTGGTGCCATAACTCCACTGAAAAAGCGTCCCGCGCTTGTGGCATGGCCCCGGCCCGTAATTGATCTTCTCTTTGTCCTCGTCCTTGTCCGCGGGGCCATTCTCGGCGACCGTGACTACCGAGACATTCTCTTGGGCAATCGATAAGCGGGGCGACCAGATGGCCATCACCAAAGCCAGCAAGAACGGCAATTGCCGGGCGCTAAACTGTTTCATAAGTCGTTTCGCCATGACAGGGCAATGGGCCGATGAAGTAGACGGAAGATTGCCACCAGGGGACCGGTTCAGATGGCTTTCCTGTATGGTACATCGGTGGCAAGCCGCGTTTTCGACGACCCAAAACCATTGTTTTTGTCCTTGTTTGTGCCATCACAACTAGCTTGATAGCATTGGGTTGCGTTCCTCCATCCTTTCATTGCCATGATTGATTACAGAACAGAATCATCACTCTCTTCCGCGGAATTCATCGACGTATTGCGCCGTTCGACCCTGAACGAACGCAGGCCGGTTGATGATCCCGTGGCTATCGCCGGCATGTTGCAAAATGCCGCCGTGATTGTCACGGCGCGTGACAATGGATTGCTGGTAGGCGTGTCGCGGGCGATCAGTGACTTCCACTTTTGCACCTATCTTTCTGATCTGGCCGTGGACCAGGCCTATCAGCGCCGTGGCATTGGGCAAGAACTCATCCGCCGCACGCATGCCGCCGCCGGGTTGAACACCACGCTGTACCTGGTAGCCGCCCCCCAGGCCCAGTCGTACTACCCGCACATTGGCATGCAACAGCATCCGTCCTGCTGGTGGATACCGCGCGTGCCGCCGGGTGGAAAGGCATGACCGGTTGTGCCACAATGGGCCGCTTCCTACTACCCTGGCTGAAGACACCCTGTCATGCCCGACCAACCGTTGCGCCTATTGATCCTGGGCGCCCATCCCGATGATGCGGAGTTTCACGCCGGCGGGCTGGCGGCCCGATATGGCCGTCGCGGGCATACGGTCAAGATGATCTCTGTCACCAATGGTGACGCTGGCCACCAATCACTTGGTGGGGCACGGTTGGCCGCGATACGCCAAGCCGAAGCAGCGGCCTCCGCGGCCGTGATTGGTGCCACGGCCGAGGTTTGGGACCATCACGATGGCCAATTGCAGCCCACGCTGGAGCTGCGCTGGCAAGTCATTCGCGAGCTGCGGTCTTACAAGCCCGATCTGGTGCTGACCCATCGCACCAACGACTACCACCCGGACCATCGGGCCGTGGGGCATGTTGTACGCGATGCTTCGTACCTGGTCACCGTGCCCGCGATCGTGCCGGAAGTACCAATCTTGAGGAAAGACCCCATCGTGGCCTACATGGCCGACCACTTCACCAAACCCACACCACTTCAGGCGGACGTTATTCTGGATGTAAGCGAGGAAATCGACGCCATTCTTTCCATGCTTACGGCACACCGCTCGCAGTTCTTTGAGTGGCTGCCTTTCAACCGGGGAGAGCTCGACCAGGTGCCAGCGGATGAAACGGAACGGCGCGCCTGGCTAGCCGCGTGGTTTCTGTCCCAACGCGCCTGGGTCCACCAGCGCTACGCCCAGGAACTTTCCGTCCTGCACGCGCAGACCCCGCCCAGAGATATCCGACTCGCCGAAGCCTACGAAATCAGCGAATACGCCAGCCAGCTAAGCTCCGAGAGAAAACAGATTCTGTTTTGCTTGAACACTGAAAACTGAACACTGGAACCCCATGAGCTCCGTACGCGATTTCGGTGCCGTTGGCGACGGCCGCCACGATGACAGTGATGCCATTCAACACGCCATCGATATGGGTGACGGCGTCGTGGCATTTCCGCCCGGCGACTACCTGTTGACCCGCACGATGGAAGTCGATCTGCGGCAGCGCAACCGCGTTGGCCTGACTGGTTCAATTGGGACCGCGCGGGTGATCATGGCCGCGGCCGGACCGGCGTTTCATCTCATCGGCGCACATGGGGGAACGGCGCAGCCAGCGGACTTTTCGCCCGAGGCCTGGCAGCGCGAACGCATGCCGACGGCTACGAACTTGGAGATCGAGGGGGCGCACGCCGAGGCCGACGGCTTTCTGTTGGAAGGGACGATGCAGAGCACGTTCGAGGGGGTACTGCTGCGTAAATTGCGGCATGGCATTCGTGTCACCCGCCGCGCGCGGAACGTGTTGATCTCCCATTGCCACATCTATCACAACACGGGCATTGGCGTGTTCCTCGACGAAGTGAATTTGCATCAGGCGATCATTTCGGCTTCGCACATAAGCTATTGCCTGGCGGGGGGCATTAAGATCGTCGGCAGCGAGATCCGCAATCTGCAGATTACGGGCAACGATATTGAGTACAACTACGA
Organism: Pirellulales bacterium; assembly: GCA_050247075.1. GTDB lineage: Bacteria > Planctomycetota > Planctomycetia > Pirellulales > JBFWUW01 > JBFWUW01. The sequence continues at coordinate 35,969 of JBFWUW010000049.1, forward strand.
TGAATCCGCCCAGGAGTCGGCCGATGTGTGGATCGACTCCAGCGCTGACAACGCCACCGTCCGCGAGGCCACGATTGCCAGCAACACCATCCAGGCCAAGAGCAGCCCCGGCGGGGCCAACATTCGCATCATCGGCCATAACCCGCAAGACAATCACAAGGCCGGCATGATGGCCATCAGCGGCAATCTCATCGGCAGCCAGGAGATCAACGTCCACCTGGTGGCCTGCCGCGGTGTGACGGTGGCGGGCAATGTGATCTATAGCGGCACACACCGGAACCTGCAGCTTAATGGCTGCCGCAACATCGTGATCGGCCCGAACAGCTTCGACCACAATCCCGACTATCGAGACAAGGAACTCTGCACTTCCGTCCGCATCGCAGAGAGCCGCGATTGCACGTTGACCGGCACCATTATTCAAGACAGCCAGGCGGGGCAGCACACCGTGGCGGGCGTGGAACCGGTCGAACGTGACGGCCTGCTGGAGATTGTCCGCAGCCGGCGGATCAATGTCAGCGGCTGCGAGTTTTTGGATGGCTATCCGGCCTGCGTGCATATCGACAGTTCGGACTTCGTCAGCCTCACCGGCTGTACGCTGACAGACGGCCGCACCGAGAAGAAGACCGAGCACGCCCTGGTTTGGCGGGGAAACGGTTCCAACAACTTCTTGGCGGCCAACACCATCGGCCGCGGCACTATGGGAACGACCAAGATCGACGACCGCTCGGGCGTAAAGGCCGGCGACAACCTCATCGAGGAGAACATATGATTCTGGACAAGCTCAGCAACGCCTCGCTCTATTCTGGCCTGGGGGAACGCATCGCCAAGGCTTTGCGTTATCTCAGTGAGAACGACTGCAACCGGCTGCCTGTGGGCAAGATCGCTCTCGACGGCGAGCAACTCTTTGCCCTGGTGCAAGACAACACCACCAAGCCGCGCGAGCATGGCGTGTGGGAAGCCCACCGCAAGTACATCGACGTACAGTTCGTGGCGTCCGGCACGGAGGAAATGGGCCACGCCAACATTCACGGCCTGACGGTAAAGCAGCCCTACGACGAGCCAAGAGATGTGGCGCTGTTCACGGGCGGCGGAAGTTATGTTGTCGTCCCGGCGGGCTGCTTCACCATCTTCTTTCCTGAGGACGGCCATATCCCCGGTTTGGCCCTCGGCAATCAACCGGCTCCAGTACGCAAAGTGGTCGTAAAGGTCGCCGTTTGAGCACGTCTGTACTCCGCCGTATAATACGGGTCCACTCTGGCGGGAAGTTGTTCATCGGACTGAATGAATGCCTGCGTACTGGGCCTTTCTCGTCGTTCTGCTTGCCACTGGCGTGTTTGCCCTGGACTTGTTGGTTCCATTGGGAATTGCCATCCCCACGCTCTATTTGGCGGTGGTGCTAGGCGCGATGCGGCTGTCGAGCCGGCGGATCACAATTGCCACCGCCGTTTTATGTTCGCTCCTGACGATCGTGGGCTACTTCTACTCAACACCGGTGAATGACGTTGCTCCAGGGATGATATTGGCGAATCGCGCTATCTCCTTGGGGGCCATTTGGCTGACTGTCATTCTCTTGCTTCGCGAGCAGTCCTTGCTTCGGCTGCGGCAACTGCTGGAACAGCAGCACCAAGGCGTCATCGCTCAACAAATGCGGAAAGGAGAGCAAGAGCGCAAGGCGGCTGGCGACTTGCAGCGATTGCTGTTGCCAGCCGAACCGCCGCGTATCCCCGGGTTCGATATCGCCGGCAGCTACTGGCCGTTTGACGAGGTCGGCGGCGACTACTTCGACTATTTTGTTCAAGATGGGCGGCTGGACCTGGTAATCGCCGATGCCAGCGGCCACAGCCTGGCTGCCGCGATGGTCATGGTAGGCCTGCGGCGGTTGTTGCGAAGCTGTATCGAGATCCACACCGACCTGGCGGAGATCATGACGATTGCCAACCGGGCCGTATATGAAGATACGGATCCGGCACAATACGTTACGGCATGCCTGGGCCGTCTCGACTTTGGTACGAAGGTGTTTTCCCACGTTTCCGCCGGACATTCCAGCTACCTGATCCGTCACTCTGGCGAAACTATTCTGCTGGAAGGGACGAACTCCCCGCTGGGAGTCGTCCCTGACGAAAAAAATGGCACTCGGAAACGCCATGCAACTTGAGCTGGGAGACATATTGGTCATGCTGACGGACGGCCTCGCCGAAGCGGCGAATTCCAGCCGGCAATACTGGGGCATCGACAATGTCTTGAGCACGATTCATCTATACCGCGGCCAACCCAGTAACGTGATTATCGCGCGGCTCGAAGAAGCCGCCCGCGCCCATTGTTCCCCCACTCCCTTGGGAGATGATATCGCGATCATCCTCGTCAAGGTGACAGGTTAGCGGCTCGTCATGAAAACAGTCTTGTTTCTTTGCACCGGAAACTATTACCGCAGCCGGGTTGCCGAGATCCTGTTCAATTCCGTGGCCGGGAAGTTGGGGCTGCCGTGGCGGGCGATATCCAGGGGCCTGGCACTGGAGCGAGGCATCCACAATGCCGGGCCGATGGATGCCGCCGCCAGAAAATTACTACATGACCATACGATCACGGCTGCCGGGGCGGATAGCCGGCAACCCTTGCAAGCGACGGAGGTCGACTTTTTAGGCACATCGTGGATCGTGGCGCTGAAGGAGGCGGAGCATTTGCCGCTGCTGCGCGACCGATTCCCAGACTGGGCGGCGAAAGTGGAGTTCTGGGAAGTGAATGACGATCCGACGGCCTTCTCACTGATCGAACAGGAAGTCATGGACCTTACAGCCCGCTTGATTGGCGGAGGCAGGCGGCGGCAAATCACGGCGGTTCCCGCAACGGCCTTGAATGCGGATTCGACCGTGCCGGCCAGTCCCGCTCAGAAACCGGCCACCCTGAAAGTTGGTCGAGAGACCGCGGGCCGCAAAGGCAAGGGAGTCACGACGATTTTTGACGTGCCCACCGAAGTGTGTTTGAAGGAGTTGGCCGCCAAGATCAAACAAAAGTGCGGCACCGGTGGAACCGTGAAGGACAATCGAATCGAGATTCAGGGCGACCAGCGAGAGCGAATTGTGGCGGAATTGGAAAGGCTGGGATACAAAGTAAAGCGGGTAGGCGGATAGTGGCTTGTTGAAAAAGTCTCGGTCGGCAGGGATTGATGGCCAGGAAAGTACTCAAGACCGGTAAGCAATCGCGCCCCAAGACCGTCATCAAGGGCAAGCGCTACCGCTGCGCCACTTGCCACAAGCGCAGCCCGAAGCCGGTCAAGACGGCGGCTCCTTGGTACTGCCCTAACTGCCAGTCGCAAAGCGGCATCACCGTGGACGACGTTGTGAAATAGTCCGCCGCCGGGCCAGACAGATTCCATACGGAGTTTCCATGGAAGGACGCTTCGAGCGGTATATTATGGCTAGGGGTTCCCACGTACGAACCAGTTCGCTTGTCAAGAAATAAGGAGTCGCCCATGTCCGCCCGTTGTTTACGCGGATTGTCCAGCGCTTTTCTGTTTGTCGCGGCGGCAATGGCCTCGGCCTGGGCCCGCGCCGATGTCGATTCTGGCCCGGCAGTCGGTAGGGAGACGCCAGCTTTGCAGGTCTTGGGGGTCGTTGGCGACGGTGCCGGTGAAACCGTTGACTTTGCGGCCCGCCGCGTTGGCAAGCCGACGGTTATCGTATTCGTGCCCGCCGACAAGTGGACCCGGCCCGCGGCCCGGTTGCTCAAGGAGATCGACGGCAGGGCCACTGAGGCAAATCCCGATGCCGCCGTGGTAGCGGTGTGGCTGACGACCGACGCGGCCAAGTCCAAGACCTATCTGCCGATCGCGCAGAACTCGCTGGGCTTTGCCCGCACGGCGCTGTGTGTAGACGAAAAGAACGCGGCGGGACCGCTGGAATGGAATGTCAACACCGCGGCCGAAATGACGGTCGTCGTGGTGGCCGGCGGCAAGGTCCATGCCCGCTGGGGCTTTGTCTCACCGAACGACACCGTTGCCAAGGATGTCTTGGCGGCGCTGAAGGCCGCCAAGTGAAGGATGCTAGATGCATGAGGGGCCAGCTTTTTGCGCGGCGAGAATCCCCTGAACTCCTGCTAGCGAACCTTGACGCTGGATTCTTTGTGATACCTAACTACTGGTCGGCGGCTCATTGACGGGCCGGGGAGCAAACGCCGCTTTCCATTCTGGCTTCATCATGCAGACGATAACCGGCACACTGTACGCCACGCCAATGACTCCGCCTCCAGCGGCAATGAACAGCACGGCCACGACCAGGCTGAGGGTACGGCCCCAGGGGAGCATCCGCAGCACACCAACGCCAGCGGCGATCATTAACAGGCTCACCACGATGGACGCCACACCATAGACAATCAGCAGCCTCGACAAATGCATGAATGCGCCCGCAATCGATGCCAGGCAATCGCAGCCAGCCGTGGCCCAACGCTGCGAATCCGCCTTGCTGCCTGTGAGCATATCGATGCCGACGAACAGGACATAGCCGCCCCATAAGGTGCCAATGGCACCAAGCCCAAAATCGGCATAGGCCAAGGCGGACATGCCTGGCGTGCGTTCGATTGGGCTTTCAGGGATGAGATCGGGCATGGCGAGAGGCACCTCAAAAAGCTTCGGCCACCGCCGCGTGCTTGTGGTCGAGGTTTTCGAAGCGGGTGTAGGCCGACTGCCACACCAATTTAACGTCGCCGACCGGGCCATTCCGCTGCTTAGCGATGATCAGCTCGGCATCGTTGGCCAACTGGGCTTTCTCTTCCTCGTTTTGCTGGTAGTAAGCCTCGCGATGGACGAACATAACCACGTCGGCATCTTGTTCGATGGCTCCGCTTTCGCGAAGGTGGCTGAGCCTGGGGCGAGAGCCTTCCTTGCCCGACTCGGCCTGGCGGTTGAGCTGCGCCAGGCACATGATCGGAACGTGCAGTTCGCGGGCCAGCCCTTTCAGGCGGCGGGCAATGCGCGCAACTTGTTCTTGGCGGGGGTCGCGGGCATTGTCTGGTTCGATGAGCTGCAGGTAGTCGATTACGATCAGTCCCAGACGGTCGCCGTTCTTGCGCTTCAGCCGGCGGGCGGCCGCGGCGATTTCCGTCATGGTGCGGCTGGGTGAATCGTCGATGTACAATTTGGCCTGGTTCAGCCGGTTGGATGCCTCGACCAGTTTGCGTTGGTCGAGAGCGGAAACAAAACCATTGCGAACCTTGTGCGCATCGACCTTGCCGTGCGAACAGAGCATGCGCAGGCCTAGTTCCGCCCGCGACATTTCCAGGCTGACAAACAGCGTGGCGGCCCCCACTTCCAGCGAGACGTGCTCGGCGATATTGGCGGCCAGGGCCGTCTTGCCCATGCTGGGCCGGGCAGCCAGGATCAGCAATTCGCCATTGTGCAGGCCGCCCATCATGTGGTCCAGATCGGTAAATCCAGAGGCTACGCAATTGCTAGAGGCATTCGGGTCCAGACGGGCGTTGATCTGATCAAAAGCGGCAAATAGTACGTCCTTGATATCGGCGACTTCCGCGGTCTGCCGCTTGTCATGGATGGAAAGAATCTTTTCCTCGGCGCGGCCCAACAGGTCGCGAGGTTCCAGCGAGGGGTCGAAGCAATCTCGCAAAATCTCGGTGTTGGCATGGATGAGCGAACGCAGCGTGGCCTTGTCTTGCACGATTTGGGCGTAGTACACCGCATGCGAGGCAAACGGCACGGCCTCGACCACTTCGGCCAGATAGGCCAGCCCGCCGATGGCATCCAGCTCGCCGGCCTTGTTTAGCCGTTCGACCAACAGAGTGCTGTCGATGCGTTTCCCCTCGGAATGCATCGTCTGCAAATGGGCGTACAGCTTTTGGTGCGCATCGGAGTAAAAATCATCGGGACGAAGCAGCATGGCCACGTCGTCGCAAACCTCCGGATCGAGCAAAATGCTGCCCAACACGCCCTTCTCGGCGTCCAGGTTTTGGGGCGGAAGGCGGTCGAGAATCTCCGACGTAACCGCTGGTTTGCTGCCCTTGGTAGCCACAACCATGCAACCCTCCGTGACGCGAAGCGTAATTGACCCGGTGCGTACAAAAACACGCCCACGGCAAGCGTGGGCGTGGTGGAGCAACAAAGCGGACTGAGCCAAAAATGTTGCCAGTGGATAGGCCGGATAGGGCTTTTCCGCGAAGGCTACTTCTTGGCCGGTTCTGCCTTTTTCGGCGCGGCGGCTTCAGCCTTCTTGGCGGGGACCGGATCGGCATCACTAACGCTGGGAACGACCCAAACTTTCAGATCGGCATCGACCGATTGGCCCAGATGGATTTTGACGGTATACAGGCCCAACTCCTTCAATGGGCCTTGCAGACGGACCATGTCGGCCGTGACGTGGACGGCTGCCCCCTTCAAAGCGGCGGCAATCTCGTGCGGCCCGACCGACCCGTACAAGTGGCCTTCGTCGTTGGCATTGGCCTCGATGGTGATGCTTTGCTTGGCCAGCTCATCGGCTTGGGAACGCAACCCAGCCATCCGCACACGTTGGATTTCCTCCAGCCGGGCACGGTGCTTCTCGATCATCCGCTTATGGTGCTCGGTGGCAATCGTAGCCAGTCCTTGCGGTATTAAATAATTACGGGCGAACCCAGGCCGAACCGCCACGACGTCACCTTGGGATCCAAGGTGTTCAACAGATTGGATCAAAAGCAACTGAACGTTGCCATTGGGTGCCTTGGGCAAACGTTTGCCGCGATGGGGAATGGAAGGGCTAGCGCTCTTGGTCATGGCTGAATGGTCTTGATACAGGAATTTGGTTGTTCCACTGGCGATTCGCCAGGCGCGATATCCTCATCGCTTTTTGTTTCGCGAATAAGCCGCGAACGTCGCTTCCTTACTTAATGTCTCTTATGCTTAAGATGGCCCAACTTGTTTAGAATGGAATGTCATCCTGGGGAGGGCTGCCCCCCATGCTCGATCCGGCACCGCGGGCGGCGGGTGCCTCGTAACTGTCGGATGATCCACCGTATTCGGATTCATCGTAGCTGCTGGCGCTGTTCGAGCGACCACCGCGGGCTGGGCCGCCACCACCGCCCCCCTTGCCGCCCAACATCTGCATCCGTTCGCCAATCACCCGCAACTTTGAACGCTTTTGGCCCGATTGCTTGTCGTCCCACTGGTCCAGTTTCAACCGGCCTTCGATCAGCACGCTGGCACCCTTGGACAGATACTCGCTGGCCACTTCGGCGGTGCGGCCCCACAGGGTGACATCGACAAAGGTTGTTTCCTCGACCCATTCGCCACTGGCATTCTTGCGCTTGTCGTTGACCGCCATGCCGATATCGGTCACCGCCAGATTGGTTGGCGTGTATTTGAGGTCGATATCGCGCGTGACGTTGCCGACCAGAATGACGCGATTGAAGTTAGCCATGTTGTTCGCTCCGGTTCACAGCCCAAAAGCCCCGCTTCTGGAATGCCTCTCGTGGATCCATCGAGAAGCCTTCCAATCCTCGCACGCGACGCATTTAGTGAACAAGTGTACCAAAACTAAGCGTGTTCGCAAGAAAATAACAAATGGATAAATCAGAGAGTCCACCGAAACAGCAGCGTAAACACTTCGCTGCACGGACGGGGCTTCGCTTACTACTCGTCCGAGCCATCTCCGTCATCAGAATCATCGGCGTCGTCGTCCGCGCCAACCACGGCTTTGGCCACCGACGTTTCCTTGGCCGTATTGCCCGATAAGGCGTGCGCCACCAGGGCGTCAGCAATACGCGGCTCGATCTTGAGGACCAGGGAACGAAGAATGGCGTCGCTCAGTTGGCATTCGCGATTGATCTTGGCAATCGCGGCACTGTCGATCCGGAAGTAGGTTAGCCAGTAGGTCCCCTTGCGATGTCCTTCGATCGGGTAAGCCAGGCGGCGTTCCTCCCACAGACGGCTGGCCAGCATTTCTCCACCATGCTTGCGCACCATCTCGTTGATCTGGCCAGCCAATACGGCACCTTCGCGCGCGTAGCGGTTAGAATCCAGAATGAACATTCCCTCGTAGACGTTGGCTGACAAGACTCAAACTCCTCGCTAGTGGCCAAAGGCCGCCCGCCCCTTCCGGCGGCCCCAAAAATCAGTTCACTATGGCAAAAATATGGGCTGTTGCAGTTAGTTAAATTGATTCATGCAAGACTCAAGGCCGTCGCGGCCCCAAACCACCGCAGCGTCTGCCGCACGGGCCACCGCAACGTCAATATCGGGTTGTTCTTGTTTGCTGAAACGGCTGAGGACAAAATCCGCGGCGTTCCAATTCGCGGGGACTTCTCCCACGCCAATTCTCAATCGGGCGAAGTCTTCGCTCCCCAAATGACGGGCGATATCTTGCAGGCCCTTTTGTCCTCCCGATGATCCCTTGGAACGGCAACGCAATTTGCCCAAGGGCAAATGAAAGTCGTCGCAAACAACCAGCAGATCCTCAAGAGGCAGTTTGTAAAAATCCAATGCTTTGGCCACGCTTTGGCCGCTACGGTTCATAAACGTGTGAGGACAAAGCAGCAGCAATCTCAATTCACCCGCCGCCGCCTCGACCGTCTCACCTTCAAAATTTTCACGCGGCTTGCCTTGGGCGTAGTGCCGGGCCAACTCGGCCAGCACCGCAAACCCGACATTGTGCCGCGTCCCTTCGTATTTTCTGCCGGGATTTCCCAGCCCTACTACCAGTTTCATGGGTGTCAGCCAAGGCACAAGCGGAAGGTAACTTGGAAGCATGGCCCCAAGTGGCTCATCCGCCCGGCACGCGGCGTTATTCCTCTGCGTCTCCTTCTTCGTCGCCAGCCTTGCGGCCGATCAACTCTGGCTCGGCACCAGCCTCGGTACCCGACTCTTCTGTTTCTTCTCGCGGCGTGATGCATTGCACGACCACGTCGGTCGGCTCGGCATGCACAATCACGCCATCGGGAAGTTGCAGATCGGCAACGGTAATTTCGCCGTCTAGCTGTAAGTCGTTGATACTGACCGTGATTTTTTCGGGAATAGCCAACACGCGACAGTCGATGTCCAACTCATGCATGTGGTGGTCTACCACGCCGCCATCTTTGATACCCGCGGCGGTGCCACGCAATTCAACCACCACCTTCACGCGAACCATCTGGTTCTCGGAGATGCGGGTTAAGTCCATGTGCAGCACGGAAGTGCCGTAAACGTCCCATTGCAGATCGCGGATGAACGCCTTCTCGTGGACCGCGCCGGTCAAATCAACCAGGCGGGCACCATGCCGCAGCACCGCTGCTACCTGATCGGCGGGAATAGCCAGGCTCATGTTGTCGGCACCTTGGCCATACAATACCGCCGGCACGGAGCCCGCTTTGCGTGCCCGTCTGCAATTACGCTTACCGCGACTATCGCGAACTTGAACCGACAACGACTCGGACATGTTTTTACCGTTGAAAAGTGTCTCTGTTGCTTCGTGCCGATATTCTCTGGCGAGCTTTTCACTCACCCGGCATTTGTCTCATCTAACACGACTTCCGTGAGTGCTAGCATTCCGGCCTCATTCAACAACACCACCCGGGGCATTTCTTGTTGAAGGAGGAGAAAAAGAACCCCGAGCATCGCAAAAGGCACTCAAGGGAGGCAAGCTCACGTCGCTATTGTGCCCGAATTGGGTCCGATTGCAAGCCCGCCAGAAGTGGATTTCAGGAGGTAATTCGGTTCGTATGTACAACGTGACGGCGGCCTTACATGCGAAACATACGCAGAATAGGTGATTTACACTAGGCTAGCCATTTACGGCTACCGTGCGTTCTGGGGATTCGCCATCGGAAGGGTCATTTTCGCAGGAATGCCGTCATGTGCTTCTTGTACCCCTCTACCCCCGGCTGCCCGTAAGGATTGATGCCCAATATCCGCCCCTCGACAACCGTGGCCAGCATCAGCATTTGTAATAGTTGGCCTAACGAATACTCATCCAAGGCGGGCAGATGGAGATCGACGGTTGGGCGGCCATCTTCGCGGTAGGCTTGATTGGTGCCCAACAGCGCAGCTGTTAAGACTTCCGGAAGCGTTTTCGGGGCCAGTGCGTTGAGTTCGTCTTGATTGTAGTCCGACTTGCCGATGGCCACGCGATCCGTCCGGACGCTATCGACAATCACATTGGTAATTAGTTTGTCGCGGCGGCCTTCTTGGTGCTGTTGCCCGCGCGAGTGCAGATCGCGAGTGTTCACCACGGTGATGGGTGTGGCCCCGTGCTCTTGCTTGCCGAGGCTTTCCGACAGCAACTGGTCGTACCACAGGCCGACCGCTTCCAACCCCTTGCCCCAGGTGGACAGCACCCGAATGGTCGCCCCGCGCTTGACCTCCATGAGATGGCCGACGCCGACGAAGTCCAGAACTGGGTTTTCGCCGGGAGGGGCCGAGCGGAAGCGGCGGTTCATGTCGGCGGCCCCTTCCAGCAACTTGCGTACGTCCAAGCCCAGCACGGTGGCCGGCAACAGACCTACCGCCGTAAAGATCGAGAACCGCCCCCCCACGCCATCAGGGATATTGAAGATCGGCGAACAGCCCAGTGCCGTTGCCAGGTTGAATAGCTTGCCGCTAGCACCCGTTACCGCGGCTACGCGTTTTGCCAGTTCCTGGGGATCCCCCTGGACCGCTTCGCGAAGAACACGCAGCATGATCCGCGTTGCCGCCGCTGTCTCCAACGTGCCGCCGCTCTTACTGACAATAATCAGGCCCCAATCCTCGGCCACGCGGCTGGCCGGCTTGCCGCGGCCTAACAGGTCGAGCAGGCCGTTCAAGGCGTCGTTGTCGACGTTGTTCCCCTCAAAATAAATTCGCGGGTGGCTGCCCCGTTCCGCCCGGCCCAGGTCGTTGTGGTAGGGGTGGCAGCAGGCCTCGAACAGGGCACGGGTGCCCATGTACGAACCGCCAATTCCCAGCACGACTACACGATCGACCTTGGCGGCCAAATGTTTGCCCGTGGACAAAATCTGGTCGAGCTCACTCTGGTCGCGACGCAGGTCGTATTCGTCCAGCAATCGTTCCGGCAGGTCGATAAAGCCGGCATCGAGCGGCTGTTTGTCGGCGGGAATCGCGGAGTTATCGTGCTTCTTCCACAGTTCGACATCGTCCAGCGTTTCTTGCCGCGCGGCATTCAGGCGCGGCGCCAGCTCGGCCAGCTCTTGCGGAGTAATTCCGGTTTTGTCCAGAAAGACAGCGCTAGGATCATACGTCAATTGCGAACCAGCCATGGAGGACTCTCCTGAAATCACGTTAATACGCCACGCGCCAACGAGTGTGGAACAGCCAGCTCATGGTGCTAAGCATGCCGACATTCAACAACGTGTAAAAACCCAAGAAACCGAGGTAGATCTCCCACTGAGCCGGTTTGCGCGGGGCTTCGGCCTGCTCGAACTGCAAGGGTAGGCTGAAGGCCGCGCCAATGGGGCTGATGAATGTCGTCGATTGCACCCATTGGGCCGAAGGTGCTTTCTCAAAGAAGGTGACGGCGAAGAACCGGGTGGCCAAGGGGGCTGCAAACAGCACCACGATCAACAAATACGAAGTCATCAGGCTGACGGACGTCTTGCGAAAAATCACGGAGCAAAACAAGGCGATCGTGGCCGTGGTCAAGCAGGTAATGGCGATGATCAGCAGATAACACAACATGGTGGGCAGATTGCTCCAATAGGCGCGCACCATCAAGCAGGCCAGCAGCATGGGCCAGATCAAGAAACTGGTCAAGACGGAGGAGACCCGCAACCCGCTGATGAGCTTGCCCCACAAAATCTGGCCGGGCGAAATGATGGTGGTGAGCAGCAGTTCCAGCGTTTCGCGTTCGCGTTCGCTGCAGACGCTGCCGGCCGAAAACACCGGCCCCACCAGCATGTTGAAGATCACGACATAACTTACGTACCAGGGAGCCAGGTGCGGAAAGATATACAGGCAGAAGGCCATCAGCGGAATGGCCAATACCATGCTGACTTGGATCACCACGCGCAGCATGAGCGTTCCTTGGCTGAATATCTCGCTGCGCATTTCCTTGTCGAAGATAGGGTTGCAGCCGTCATCCAGCAGATCAGTACGCTTAGCGGGGGCAAACAACCGGTCGGGAAATTGGTCTCGGCGAATCACCAATCCCACGGCCTGATGGACCTCTTGCACCTCGTCCACGACATCCTTGCCTTCGGCACCGACGTCTGGAGGATGCAGCAGCCGCAGGCTGGTGATGGAAAACAACGCCGCCCAAACGGCAAAGCAGCCCACTGGCAGCAGCGTGAACGACAAGAACAAACGGGCCGTGGCCGCCGACCCTCCCAAAAACCACCAGAAGACCAGCCCCAACATGGCCAACGGCAAAATCACCAGGTAAGAGACTACCAGCGCCGCCGAAGTCCGCTTGAAATAGCTGCTGCAGAACAGGCTAATCAAGCCGAAGGTGATGGTAGCGAGCACGATGGCAAAGTAGACGGCCAGCACTTCGTAGGGCGATGTTCCGCCTAACGGCAAGCAGAGCATAACGATCGGCAGCGACGAAAAAATCAGCAACGTCAAATGCGCCAGCGAGGCCATCAACTTGCCCAACACGATCGCGCCGGGTTTCATGGGGCTGGCCAGCAGCATCTCGTAGGTCTTGCGTTCCTTCTCGCCCGTAATGGCCGCTGCCGCGAAACTGGGTGCCATCAACGACGAGATGAGGTACTGCCCCAAGAAGAACAGGTTCACCAGCCGTTTAGAGGCTTCGGGATTGCTGATGTCGATCTGCTGCGCCTGCGGCCAGGCATAATAGACCAGCGCCCCCAGCAGCGCGTTGTAGCCAAACAACAGCACAAACGCCCGCGTCATCCGCAGATTCACCAGCAGCTCACGCTGCAGCACGGGGTTTTCGAGCAAGTACATGGGAAAGGCTGAAGGCTGTAGGAAAAAGGACGGACACTGATAACTGAAAACTCCCCACCCAACCTACGTCACCAACCCCTTCGTAACCAGCATGAACACGTCTTCCAAGGTAGGGTCTTTTTCGGCAAAGGAACGCATCCGCACCCCCTCGGCGATCATCCGCTCCATCAGCGTGGCGACCAGCTCGTCGTTCCCTGCAAGTTCGAGCGTGATCTTGCTGTCGAGCTGCTGCACGTCGCGGGTTTCGGGGGTGCCGCGGACGATGGACAAGGCGATGTCCAGCCGCTCCAATACCTTGATTTCGATGATACGGTTACGCTGAATCCGCCGGTAAACTTCGTCAATTGGGCCATGCATCAAAAGTTGCCCGCGCTCGACGATGCCGATGGACGTGCAGCAGTCGGCGAGTTCCGACAAGATATGGCTGGAAATTAGGATGGTCTTGCCCATCCGCTTGAGTTCTTTCAGCAACGCCTTAACCTCCAACCGGGCGCGCGGATCGAGGCCGCTGGAGGGTTCGTCCAGGATCAGCACCGGCGGATCGTGGACCAGGGTCTTGGCCAGGCAGAGCCGCTGTTTCATGCCGCGTGACAGGCCGTTCACGAAGTCGTTGCGTTTGTGCGACAAATCCAGCAGCTCCAGAACATCGCCAATGACGGCTTTGCGTTTGGCTCTCGGAATCTGGTAAGTCACCGCGAAAAAGTCCAGGAACTCCCAGACCTTCATGCCGTCGTAGACGCCAAAATTGTCTGGCATGTAACCGACGCTGCGGCGCACGTTGAGCGGGTCGCGGGTCACGCTAAACCCGTTCACGATCCCCTCTCCATGCGTCGCCTTGAGCAAGGTCGCCAGAAAGCGGATGCTGGTGCTCTTGCCGGCACCGTTGGGCCCGATAAACCCAAACAGTTCGCCCGCGCTGATCTTGAGATTCAAACGCTCAACGGCCGTAAAGTCGCCGTAGCGCTTGGTGAAGTCAATCAATTCAATCATGGATGCATCGTCGCTAGGGCAGGGAAATCAAGGAGTAAAACTGGGATGAACCATCAAGTGCCAACCCTGCTGGCGACAAAGTATTTGCTGGCCAAAGCCATTACGAACCGCCTGGATCGGCCGGTTTGAGGGCATCCAAGCCAGGATCAACCGTCCCGTCGTCTCCTGCCGGTAGGCCGTCAATTCCTTCTTCCTCTGGCGAGTCCGGAAAACCAGGAACGGTCGTTCGCAATTCGTGGCCCATTTTCTTGTCGAAATTGTCGGCGTCGGCGCGGGCCACATCAAACGGCCTCTTATCTTGTTCCGGCAGTGGCCGATGCCCGTAGGCCAAGTGGGCGATAATCACCGCCGATTGCGTCCCTTGCGAGGCGGCCGGCTCGACCGTCATGCCAGTAACTTCCTCTTCCGTCCAAGCTACCAGACGCAATTCGCGGCCGTTGTTGCGAGCATGCGCCAGCCGGCCCAAATCGCGAACTTCCAGCAGTTTGTGCCGCTCTTGCCCAGGCTGGCGACGCCATGCGGCCGCCCGATTGTCGCTCCACAAGGCTTCCAATCCCCCTTCTTCAAACGTCAAAGCCGCTTCTCCGCCAGCCGCCAAATCGCCGATCCAGGCGACTTCGCCCGGACCAATGACGCTGGCGCCCCGTAGCGACAGGTCGGTCTTGTTGGCGACTTTATAACCGGTGGCCCGATCGCCCGATAAAATGATGCCCCCCATGTCAGACATGTGCTCGCTGTGCAACATGCCCAGCGAGTTCGATGAGACTTCAAATCCCTCCAGCGTGATATGCGTGCCCGACTCGCTGTCGCCCGATGGAAATCGGCGAAAGTTGACCGTCGTACGAAGCTGCCCTTGCAGCAATCCCTGGGCCTCATCCTTGTTAAACGGCGGAAACGGCTGCACCAGGGCGGTGGCATCATCAAAGCGAAAGTCGTACCGCGTGCTCAGCGATGTGTACAGCGCGGTATATCGCGTTACATGGGCCTTAGGGTGGGCGCCATTAAACTCCACCACCGCCAGTTCCGTCTTGGCACGGGCGAAGCCAATATCAAGCTGCGCCAGCTTGACGACCGCCAGGGCAAAACCGATGGTTATCACCGGAGCGGCCACCCAGGCCAGTTCCACCCGGCCCATCAGGCGAAAGATGGCCCAATTCAACGGTACCAGAACCAACAGATAAGACCCCAGCACCCACACCACAAAATCAGCATTGGGTATGGCAATGCCCGCTGCCTGGCGTAACGAACGGCGAGCCAATTCCGCCGGTAGATTGAAGTCGGTCCAGCCCGCCACGCCCGGACCATAATTGGCATTGTCACTTTCGGGCGCGAGGGTTTCGCTTGCCCAGCTTTCGTTGTCCGGGTCATTCGGATCAAAGACCTCTCGCCGAGGGCCCGGTGCCAGCGGAATGCCGCCCAATGGCCGGTTCTCCATCACCGCTTGCCAGTACATCGAATCGCGTTGAACGGTGTCGTCCCGCGTGAAATAATCGACGTCCGAGACCATCGTCGGGTCGAACATCGAGCCGGGCACGCCATCCCAGCGCAAATAGTGCCCACGATTTTCATCAAACAAGAAGTCCCGCGGTTGTCGGCGCAGCAGACAAGCATGGACAAATTCATCCAAGCCGCCCCAATTGACCAGGTCGCGGCTGCCCAGTCCGAAGGCGCTCAACACAATGCCGCCGCGCCCAACGCGGCGTTCCACCAGCAACGGTTCCTCGGTGGGAGATCTTGCCAGAACCTGCACCAGGGGATCCGCGGGATCGACAAACAGCTTGCGGCCGGACCAGTTCTTCTTAAGTTTCAGCGAGTCGCCCGGCTTGCGCGACCACGATTGGCTAAGTGGGGCCAACGCCTCCGTGTCTAAGACGAGCGAATCGCCCCCCAAAGCTGGCAGGAACGGCGCCAGAAAACTCGTCCGCAGGGCATCTAACGAGTCTGGTCCGCTAATCACCAGCCGCCCGCCCCAATGGAGCCAGTCCAGCATGGCCGATTGCTGCTCAGGCGTGAACAAGGTCGGATCGAAATCGTCCCACAAAACATAGGCCACGCCGGTCCAGCAGAGCGAATTGGCCGGTACCGGCACTCGTTTGTCGATTTTGGGAGAGACTATTTTATAGTAGTGTTGGAACGGCTGGCCCGGTGCCCAACCGCAAAAGGGCGAGACCGTATTGAGCGACCGCAAGTAGTTGTAGCGCGAGGGGGCGCTGGACAAGACCAGAAAGTAAAACTGGTGGTCGGGAATGCGCACCGTGGGATACGACTCTTGCAACACTTCTCGGCGGCCGCCCGGGGCCAGCAATCGCACAATCACGCGCTTGTTGAGCTTGCCGGGCGGGACAAAGTAGATCAATTCCAGGCTCTTGCGCTGGGCTTTGGGCAAATTCGCCGGCCGCGATGTCCCCAGTCGAAACGGCATGTCGGTTAGTTCAAAGGGGTCTGTCACCAGTTCGCCACGGAAGTCAAAGTTATTGGCGGTCAAGTCTAGCGTGGCACTCGTCCAGTGCCCCGGTTTGAACGATGTCTCGACCAGCGACAGGCTATTCGGCTGCGTCATCAGGGCGCGGCCCGGCACAAAATCGGGCTTGGGCTTTTCTTTCGCTTTTTTCTTTTTCTCTTCTGCTTCCAACTTCTTGCGCTTGGCTTCCCGATCGATCTTGGCCTGACTCTTGACGCAGCCGCCGCAACCGGGCATGGCGAACAAGGCCCACAGCCCCAGCAGCAGCCAGACGGCCCCGCGCCGGTTGATGAGAAGGGAACCACGAACAGGTTCGCCCGACTTGGGCGACGATCGCGGGTGCGCCTGAAAAAACGGATTGGGCATGGACGAATCCTGTCCCCGGGAAATGGCACGAAACGGGTTGGTTATCGCGCTGGCCGTCTGTCAGGCCCGTCCATCGCAATCTTCAAAACCGCCACCGTTGAGTGTACGTGGTACGCCCGGCCATGAAAAGCAGCCCGCCCGGTGTTCAGAAGTTTGAAGTTTCGGACTTCGGCGATCGAATCGGCTCCACATCCCGCGCCGTGCCCTACGGCATGGCTTGAGCCGTGGCGGATGGACTTACTGGATGCGTGGTGTCGGTTGCCGTGTCGTTTGTGGCGCTGCTGCTATTGCCGCTTTCGGCCAATGAGGAGTCGATCTCGATGGCCCTGGCCAGGTCGCGGTCGGCGTCGGCGGTTAGGCCCAATTTGCGACGGGCCAGGGACCGCCTGTGATAGGCATTGGCGTGCAGCAGATCGCGACGCAGGGCTTCATTGAAACTGCTCACGGCATCCTTGTTACGATCGAGGGCAGCCAAGACATTGCCCCGGACAAACCAGGCTTCGGCCACCAACGGATCGAGTTCCACCGCAGCGTCCAAGTCGACCAAGGCTTCGGCATGTTGGCCCAATTCGAGCAGCGCCAGCCCGCGGTTACGGCGGGCCAAGGCATCGTCGGGCTGCAATTCAATCGCCCGGGAAAAGCCCGCGACGGCCTCGGGCAGCTTCTTCATTCTGGCCAGCGCGACCGCCCGGTTGTTGTGTGCCTGGAAGTAGTCGGGACGCAATCGAATGGCCTCCGAGTAATCGTCAATCGCCAGTTCGGGGCTGTCGGCCCGTTCGTAGGCCAAGGCCCGTTCGTAACGCAGCTCGCTGTCGGTGGGAGCGGCCTGTATCGCCTGGGCGAAGGCCGCCAAGGCTTCCTCGTGGCTGCCGCGGGTGGACAGCAACTTGCCCCGTTCCAGCAAGACCAATCGGCTGTCCGCACTTGGTGTGCAGCCAGCAGCCGCGAGAGTAATGGCCAGGGATTGTAAGACCAGCCTGACGAGACGCGCGAACGAAGCGCTTGAATTGTGCGGAGAAGCTTGCGCCATGGGTCGGGGTCCCCTGCAATGGGCCAATAGCTATTGTAAATGAGAAGCCTTCGCCAACGGCTTGCGGCGGGCAGGCAACGGAGTGCTTGCTGATTGCTTCGCGGCCGATGCAGGCGGTGAAGCCACCTTGGGCACGGTTGGGCCATTTGCGGCTGTCGATGTTGCGATTGTCTCCACGCCAACAATGACCTCGGCAAGACAGGTTTTGGGGAAGGCTTCGCCATTCATCCGCTGCGCCCAGGCCTGGCCAATTTCAACCAGCAGGTCCGCACACGAGAAGGGGGGCGATATCAGGCGATGTTCGATCGTGGCCGGCCACGAAACCTTGTGGAACATGCTCTTGTCGATGGCCGTTACCGTGATGGGAGCCAGCTTGCCGGCGGCCAGACAGATGTCGCGCAGCGCGCCAACGTCCGCCAGCTCTTCTGGATGGTGGACGCAAAACACAACACATTGACCAGCCAACGAAGCGAGGGTGCTGGCAACAGCCGGTACATCCGCGGCCGTGCGGCAGTAGAGGCCACGCGACCGCAGCCGCTGTTCCAGGTTGATCTGGATCGCCACTCGCGATGACATGACGACGATGCGCCGCGGCAGCGCGGTTCTCAATCCTTCCGCCGGCAGGAAAGGCCACGCTCCTTCCCATTGCCGCCGTACCCACTGCCACCAGGCGGCTGGCGAAGGCGGCAGGCCCGGTGCCGTGACGGGAGCAGTACTCTTGTGTGAAACTCGGTGCCGCAACCGTGGAGGCGTCCCCAGGAACATCGCGCACCGCCAAGCCGTCCACCAACGGCTCCAGAAACGATCCGTGTACTCAAGAACGGTCGCGCGGCGAAACGCCAACAGCCGGGCCTGCGCTCGTAGCACCATTTCTGGTGGAACGTATGCCAGGTAGGTAAATATCATCACCAGTCCAAACGTCCACATTCCCAGAAACAGGCCGATACCGGCATGCATCATGACGCCGGCCAGCAGCACGAAGGGGCGTAGCTTGGGCCGCCAGACAAAAATCCAAAATGTCGTTTCCCAAATCACGGTGGTATGCGTGAGAAAATTACCGATCCACGGGTGCCAGGCTAGCCAGGTGAGGTCGCCCGACTGATACTCAAAATTGGCCGCGCCCAGCCAAATGGCGTTGCCATCCCACCAGGCTTCTCCCTTGAGCTTCGCCAAACCAGCAGCCAGGTAGAGTACGCACATATGGAGTTGCACCAGCCGCGTCGCCAGCCGGGCTGATGCGCGCGCTGGCTCAGCCCGGCACCAATCCGTCGCTCCCGCGGCAATGGCCAGCGCCGCCTGTTTGCGGCGTTTCAACAGCCGATCGATCGAGAAACAGGCCCCCGAAGGGCCAATCGCCTGGTACAGCGTAAGCAGGCAATTGATCTGGTCGAGGCCAAAGGTCGCCAGCGGGACGCGATGCGCATACGAGATCACAATCGCCAGCGAGAGCAGGGAAGTTACCCTAGTACACAGTCCCATCATGAAGCAGATCAAGACCGCGACACAGGCCCAATGGACCGGCCACATCCAACCGGCTGGAACCAGCCACCAAAACGACTGTGCCGTCCCCTCACGTTGAAATACGCCGACCAGCAGAGGGTCTTGCCAGCCGCTGTCTCCGAAAAACTCGGACAGCCGTAGGCCCCATACCAGATGGGTATAGACCAACATGCCGCCAGCCAGGATGCGCAGCAAACCCAACGAGGCAGGGTGCAGCGGATCGAACCAGAACCGGTCCCAACCGTTCCATAGGGCTTGAATTTCGGACTTGGCAATGCTCGCCAGTTTCATTGCAAATCCACAAGTGCGAATTGTCCTAGCGGTTCCTCGACGTAGAGCTGGGGGTCTTCCAGCGACAACCCGGCCTTTCGCCACTCCATGTCTGGCAACTGATGCACGACCTTGCTGAGTGATACAGACTGCCCGCCGTGTGATTGGCAGATCTGCCGTGCCAAGGCCCGCGTGTGCAGTTGACGTAAGGCTGGGTCCATGGAGTCGCTGTTGCCGAGGAATTCCGTCAACATGAAATGCCGGTGGTATAGCAATCGGGGCCGCATGGTGCGCTTGTCGGGGATTTGTCCCTGCACCTGCGTGCCGTCGGGCCGATCAACCACGTAGCGGACAATGGTGGCCGGCCCTGGATCGGGTGCGAAGAAATGAAAGCCGTGGTTGAGATACAAGAACTGCAGATACGGTCCCACGGCCAACCAGCAGGACCGGACTAAGTCGGACGATGGCCGCACCGAGGCGGGTGCAATCACCAGGCCCGCCAAATGGTAGATCAGCCACAGGCTGACCAGCAGCTTTAGCCAGGGCCGCTTGAACCGGGCGCGAGCAGGTTCACTCTTGCCAAAGTCGACAGCCGCGGAAGGTGCTACTGCATGACCGTTCGTGGCAGGATGGAATTCCACCAAGGCACTCCTCGAAAAAGCCCACGCAACACGCAGTCGCTGAGAGCGAACTCCTGAAGAGGAAGTCGCGGAGGGGCCCCCTCTGGCCCCTCCGC